>JBNGCW010000080.1:0-3911 GCA_049975525.1 Anaerolineae bacterium | reverse complement strand
AACGGTTGGCTTCACCCGCCCGGCAGGTTTGCAGCGTACCGCCCTGTCTAATGTGCCCAACAACAACGACGCTACTTCCGAATTCGAGCCGCGATTAGCCGGGTCGGGTGCAAGCCGGGGTTATGCGCCCAGAAACCCCAAATGCAAAAAGGGCACGGAAGACACTACATAGCGGTCGGAGAGCAGAAGTTGCTGGTCGCCGATACCCAAATCCATCGGGACACTGCAGGCCTAGTAACGGAAACAGGTGCGACACACCCCGAGGACATGTCGCACCTGTCTTTTCACGCTCTGGGCTGTGACCGCCGTCGTCAATCGCCGCAAGTGGCGGAGCCCCGATAGATGGCCGAAATCCGATTCTGACCCGGCAGGTAATAGTCGGTGATCTGTACACGGGCGAACCCGACCACCTGGTACTCAAGGTTGTTACCCTGACCGGCCGCCTCGCCCCACACTGGCACGGTGATGACGTAATCCTTGAGCGTGTCCAGAGCCTCGCGCACCGACTTCGAGTTGCTGACGCCGGGCTTGCCGTGTACCCAGTCGCCGGTCGAAAGCGTGTGGTCGTCAGAATCGTCAGGATTCACGTAGGTGTCACTGTCGCCAGGCGGGGTGAGACTCTGCACCAGCGTGGGCACGCTCGGATCGCCCGTCCAACTCAGCCAACCGAAGTTACCGGGGCCAGTGCCATTGTAGATGTCTACCAACTCGTCGCCCATCTGGGCTCCAGCTATCGTGTCGATGTGCAAGGCAATGGGATAAAGCTCACCGCAGGGCTGAGGGCCAGGACCGCCCCAAGGGAGGGCAATGAAGCTGAAGACGACCTCTTCGCCCTCAGGCGGAACGTCTGCCCCGAACAAGGTCACCTCCCAATCACCTGGCTCCGGGTTCAGGATGGTATAGGTCTCGAAAGTGGCTCCCAAATGGTGGATGACGTCGGGTGCGAGGGTATCTCGGCCAATCACGCGCCCGGAAGGCGCGGTCAGCGTCATCACCACGTCGCTGCCCATCCAACTCGTCGCGAAGCTTGCCTGGCCTGTACCTGAGGGAACGGTGGCGGCGAGCGAAACGGTAGCCCCAGGTCCCACGACGACGGCGCTGCAAGAAGGCGGCTCAACGCCGGCGATCCTGGCTCGCACCGCCTGGAACTCACACACCAGATTTGAGACATCGGAGAGCATCTTGAACTCACCGCCGGTGTTTGACGCGATTTGCTGCAAGAGCGTCTCATCGGCATCCCCAAACCCGAACGTGTAGATCGGCCAGCCCCGGCTACTAAAGCACGCATCCTCACCATTGAAACCCCCCACGCCATCGGTCAGCAAAATGGCGGCCTTGGTGGTGTTTTCAGAGGCTGAAGCGATCAGCGCGTTGCACCCTTCTTGTATACCTAAGCCGATATTCGTGCCGCCATACGAATCGATAGTATCTATGGCATCCTGAAGGCTGTCCGCGTTGCCCCCTACGTGCAGCAGCGGGCTGGCCAGACGAACGCTATTGTCGAAGTCGACGACGCCGACGTAGTCGGTCGGTTTGGATGCCCCCCAGACATAAGTCTTTGCGGCATCAAGGCGCTTGTCGCGCGGGTCGTTCCAGCTCATACTGCCGGAGCTGTCGATGATGAGAACGACGTCGACGCTGGCCATGTAGTCGCAGTTGCCATAGCCCATTGTCTCATCACACAGTACTTCCCCCTCTCTCCACTCCAGACTATCTCGTGCGTCATCACCAAGGGGTCGCCAGGCATAAATCCCAGTATCGTACGCGGTGTGGTACTTGAGCCAATGGCGGTACTCCCTGTCGTCCTCGCTGCTGCTGTAGACGTAGAACGGAGCAGTAAGCGGGGAAGGTCCGAAGCCCGGCGCCGTCCAGCCAGTATAACCCTCTGCCTGAGATGGATCGACGTGCCAGCAGCGGAACAGCTCGCCGGTCTCCGAAAGACGACATAAGCGTGAATCCATGCCGCCGAATATCCCGACGCTCTCATCTCGGTTGGGTAGGGACAGTTCCCCGGTTTGGCCGTCGTAATGTGCACCAAACCATTCCTCGCAGTCGCCCGCATCGCAGGCGTGCCAGCGCCCCCACGCAAACGCACGCTTCCCCTCCGGGGTGGTCGCCTCAGACCTACACCACCTGGACGCCATCAACTCTGCGGCTGTCTGGGCGGAGAAGTAGCTCATAATGCGCATGTGGGCGCCAAACGGGGCCCCGGGCCCGGCGGAATCAAGCTGCCACATACCGACCCCAGGGTGCCAGAAAGCGTTTTGATAAGTGGTACTTGGATCCTCGAACGCGTAAAGACCATCCTGGTGATTCGAACGGCTCAGCGTCATGGGGGAAGGTGCACCCTGGGTACGCGCGCCGGTCTCGAAGAAGGTTGGAGCAAGCGCCATCGCCGCCAGATAGTTAGCTGGGTCTGCTTGTTCGGAGAGCGCGCTGCACGTATTCGTGTACGATTCTACCCAGTAGACCACATGGTTCAGTGGACCGCTGCCGAACGAATAAAGCTCATCGTTCGGCGGGTCATCCGCGAACCAGTCAGCGCTTGCAGCGAGTGGCTTCAGTAGGGCGAACGCCAGACCGACCAGCAGGCCAACAAAAACCAGGCTGATACATAATCTCCATTTCCTCATCGTCCCACCCCCCAGAGCATCTGCGAAAAATTATAGAGACGTGGTCCACTCTCCGCGTCACTGACTACAAAACAGAAATCACCATAGCTGCCGACGCCATCCTGCCGGAGCGCGCGGAGGGGTGGGCAGCTGTAGCACCCATACAGTTCAGTCTTCGCCACCCACACGACGCGTCCGCCCTTGTCCAGCCAGGCAGCCACTACCCCTGGCTTGGGCAGTTCCGCCTGCCCCCTGTTTTCTACGCTTCCAGCTAGGAGGTATGGGTATGGTGGTTCACCCTCGTCGTTGCCGCAGAGGGAGCTGTGAATCGGTTCGCGATCCCCATACGGCAGCTCCCAGAAGGTCAGCAATACAACCTGCGTCGCCTCGGGCGGCACGCGAGGGTTTGGTGATCCCCACTCCACTACCCATTCGACGGAGGCAACCTCCTCTGCCTCCACCGTGGAGGTGATGGCGAACGGCCCTGGCTCGCCCGGCCGGAGCGGGTCCACCGGCACCTCGGCGCTCGGCATGTCGAGAACCGCACCATCTGCGCCGAGCAGTGATGCCATCACCACCACCTGGCCCACGGCCTCGGGGATCTCATTGCGCACCAGCCCCCACGCCCGCCACGCTCCCTTCACCGTGGTGGAGACGGCCTGCTCCAAGACAATCACTTCCCCCGCCTTGAGCTCGGTCGCGTAGTAGGGTCCTTTGAAGCCATAGAGCCTGCGCCAAACCAGTGGTTCTTCCTGTAACTGAGTGCCCTGGAGAGTTTCGCCTTCAGTCCCAGCACGCTCAGCAGGACCCTCCGTAGGCTCCGGCAGTGGCGGCGCAGGGCAGGAGATAATCTCACCCCCTGGGCCCAGCAGGCAGCCGTTCTCGTCATACAGCCTGGGATCCCGGGTCGGCGTCGGTATCTCGGGAAGCGGAACCGTGACCGGCTCAGGGGATTCTGGTTCATGCGGCACTTCTGTTGGAGTAGTAGTCTGCTTCGGCGACGCTGCCGGCCTTTCCCCTGACGGCAACGCAGAGCTGGGGGCCAAGCGTGCCGTGGACGCCACCAACACCACAGCCGCGATCAGCCCAACGAAAGCCAACGTCCCTCCTGCTTTTTGAAGTATCTTTCGCATCGTAACACACCTCCTTATGGGCGTACTCATCAAGCACGCCTCATCGTCAAATCGCTCTGAACCCCACAACGCTGTTATACAACACAGGCAACGTTTGCACAAACGAACACCTGCTGCTCCGTTGCCTTAACCGCGATGGCGTTCATCTCCAAGTCGGGCGCATAAC
>JBNGCW010000079.1:0-4290 GCA_049975525.1 Anaerolineae bacterium | reverse complement strand
GAGTTGTGGACCGTCTGGCCGATGGACTGATGCGGCTGGCGAAGCAGCGAAGCGTACAGGTCGTGCAGGCGCGCGCTCGGTTCGAGGACAGCGAGACGCTGCGGCTGGAGGGTACGGATCTCGCCCATGTGAAGTTCAATCACGCCATTATCGCCACAGGATCCACGGCCATCGCGCCGCCGGGAACGGAGTTCGGAGGACGGATCATGAGCTCTACGGAAGCGTTAGAGCTCGCCGACGTGCCCGAGCGGCTTCTTGTGGTCGGTGGTGGATACGTGGGACTTGAGCTGGGCTCGGTCTACGCGGCGATGGGCAGCAAGGTGACCGTGGTGGAGATGCTGGACCGGCTCATCGCGCAGTCCGACTCGGATCTAGCACGTCCGCTGGTGCGGCGGATTGAGTCCATTTTCGACGAGGTTCACACGGGCACCAAGGTGACTGAGATGGTGGAGAAGGACGACGGCGTTGAGGTCACTCTTGAGGGCGAGATTGAGGAGACGCATCGGTTCGATCGCGTCCTAGTCGCTGTCGGCCGCCGGCCCAGCTCGCAGGATCTGGGGCTGGAGAACACGGACGTCGAGGTCGATGATCGGGGCTTCATCCAGGTTGATGACCGACAGCGAACGGCTGACGCCCACATTTTCGCGATTGGCGACGTCGTCGGGGGGATGATGCTCGCCCACAAGGCGATGTATGAGGGCCGCGTTGCGGCTGAGGTGATCGCTGACCTGCCGGCGGCCTTCGATGCGGCGGCGATTCCTGCCGTCGTCTACACCGATCCGGCGCTAGCGTGGGCCGGTTTGACGGAGCAGGAGGCCGAGGAGCAGGGACGCGAGGTCGAGATCGCGCGCTTCCCCTGGACGGCATCGGGTCGCGCGCTGACGATGGATGCCCCGGAGGGGATGACGAAGATCATTGCAGATCCTGAGTCGGGCCGGGTGTTGGGTTTCGGCATCGTCGGTCGCGAAGCTGGCGAGATGATCGCTGAAGGGGTGCTGGCGATCGAGATGGGCGCGCTGGCCGAGGACGTGGCGCTAACGATCCACGCGCATCCGACCCTGTCGGAGACCAAGGGGGAGGTTGCCGAGCTCTTCCTGGGCAGCGCTACCCACCTGCTACCACCGCGGAAGCGATAGACACTGCGACGTGTCAGAGGCCCCGGTCGATGCGACCGGGGCTTTTCTCTTCGGTCGGCTCTGCCTCGCCGGCGACTGTTCGACCGCAGGCTCGGTGCGTGCGCTACTGCGAGCGGATATGTAGCCGGATCTGCAACCAGATGCTGGCCCGCTGCAGGGGCGCCATCCCGAGATCCTCAGACACCAAAGCGATCTCCGCCGGGACGTTGCCGGATAGGCCATCGAGGTTGAGGGGAAGCCGGACGTAGGTTTCCGTCATCGGTGATGCGCTGACCTGGATGTGCCCGCGCAGCTCGCCCCGAACCCATATCTGTAAGTCGCCGTAGAGCGGGAGGCCGTGATAGGGTTCTAGCACCAATGGGACCGACGCTTCTTCTTCGGCCCCGTTTAGGGTATTGATGGTGCCGGCAGGGCGCCATCCCCCCAAGTAAGCAGGGGCCTGATCGGCGCGAAAGAGCAGGTAGCGCGGCGATTGGGTGACCGGCACCTCCAGTTCTTCGTCCTTGCTCGTCAGCACGCTCCGCTCGCCGGTCATCTCGACAACCTCTGCCTCGTCGACAGAGATGGGCAGACGGACGGTGTGGGCGTGGCCCGTCGTCCAGAGGGCCATCGCAACTCGTCCATCGTTCTGAAAGAGAAGGAGATAATCCTCTGCGTTGTCGAGGGGCACCTTGCGCAGGAAGCGATAGCCGCTCAGCGTCGTTGCCAGCGTCCGCGCAGCATAGTAGCTTGTCTTGGCGGTATAGTCATGATGTACGGTGCCGAAGTTCTGCTCCGGGTCGTGCCGGTCCCAGCCGTCGTCGCGCCAGTCGTACCAGACGCTCAGATCGATGTCGTAAGCGAGGTTGAAGAGCCACTGACGGGGCAGGTATTGCGCCTGCTGACCCTCGCTCATTCCACCCTCTGTCGTCGGGAAGCCCCACTCCCCAGACAGGATGGGGATCTTCCAGCGGGGACTGTACTCGTCGACCAGGGCGCGTAGCTCCAAGTAGGGACCGAGCACGCTCTCTGGCGTATCGACACCGTAGGCGTGGACGGTGAGGGCATCGAGTTTCTGGAAAAGTCCCATTTCCCCCAACGCTCGCCAAAAGGACCACTCGTATCCACAGAGCGCGGGCGCCACAATGAGTGCGCCGGGATCTACTTGGCGAATCGCTGTGGCGGCGCGCATCGCCAGGTTCCCGTAAGCGGTCGCGTTTGCCTCCGGCGTCCAGAAGTGGTCGAGGTTGGGCTCGTTCCAGATCTCCCAGATCACACCGGCGTCTCTGTAGCGGCTGGCAGCTACGGCGGCAAATCGCGCAAAGGCGGCCTGTCCTCCAGAAGAGGTGGGAGGGAAGCCGTGATCGTAGAGCGGATTCCCGTAATCCAGGATGAAGATGATACGTATGCCGCGCTGTGTCATCGCGTTGACCAGCGCATCGTACTCGGAGAAGTTGTATCTTCCGGGAGAGGTCTCGACGGTGTGCCAAAACATATCCATTCGCACCCAACGGACACCCGAAGCGGCCAGGTAGTCGAGCTCCTGCTGGGACGCGCGGGTGAAGTGGATCTCCACGCCGAACGGCTCGGGGACGGTGCGCTCCGGCAACGCCCAGCGCTCCGGTCGCGGCTGCACCGTCGGCGTCAAGGGGGCCGACGGTGTCAACATCGGGATGAGGATGGTGGGCAGGGGGCTCGGATAGGGCGTGGGGGTTGGGAGGGGTGTAATGGTGGGGGCGGGCGATAGGCGCAGCGTCTGCGTTGGGACAGGTTGGGAGGGCGTCTGCGCCAGCTGTGGGGCCTGTCCGACCGCCGAGGCGCAGGCTGTCATTATAAGGGATAGCAGCAAGATAACGGATGCCCAGGTGCGTTCGTGGCCCGATGGCCGGCGCGGCGAGGTAAGCATAGTCGGAGTCTACACGGAATTGGGGCCAACGCCAGACATCACATCCGGCACGCCGCCAAGCGTTTGACTTGGCGCAACCGCCAAGCGCTTGACTTGGCGGCACAAACTGCTACTATGGCGATGGCTGGAATCGGGCGGTTAGCTCAGTCGGCTAGAGCGCCTCCCTTACACGGAGGAGGTCACAGGTTCGAGTCCTGTACCGCCCATCTCAACCCTCGCGTTCCTTCCGTAGCAGCGTCAGAATCGTCCTCTTGACGGCATCAGGCCGCGCGAGGTGCAGCATACTTCCCGCCTCTTCTACGTAGTAGACCTGCAAGTAGGGGATTGCCTCCTGATACTGGGAAACTACCGCAGGATCGACAGGGTCGCACTCTCCCCTTAGCAGGATGGTGGGAACCAGAAGCTCACTGAGCAACGGTCGGGGATCGTTGGTCTGGTTTGCGGTAACCCCGGTCACAATGCCCACGTAGGGATTGTAGCCTGGCGACGCCGGTTGCGGTGCCGACTCAAGCTCCCCAGCGCACACCATCGCGCCCTCATTCACGGTCTGATTCGCCCAGGCGATCATCTCCTCTTGTGGAACGTAGGCTTGGGCGGTCCGTGGGCTGTGTACGGCGATAGCTGCGGCGACAATTGGCCGGATCCCCAAGGCGGGAAGTGCAAGGATTGAAGCGGGTTCGCCCGAGCTCAGCGCTGCTGTACGGGTCTCGTCGGTGGCGTATTCCTCATCGCTCCACAGCGGTGTCGGTGAGTAGAAGATCGCGCTTTGCACACGGTCGCGGTGCGCAACCATATAGCGTGCCGCGATCTCTGATCCGCCGGCGTGGCCGATGAGGATCAGCCGGTCGGCCTCAATGGTCTCCCGGATCGCCTCGAGATCCTCCACGTGACGCGCTATTGTGTACGCTGTGATATCGTCCAGGCGACCCGAAAGGCCGCAGCCGACCAAATCGTAGAGATAAACGGAGAACCCCTCCTCACTGAACTGCCGGAAGAAGGCGATGTCCGTGTCCAGCACGGCCCGGTCTGGATTGTGCAGAAAGACGATCGGATTGCGATCCGCCAGAGGATCGTCGGCGCGAAAGGCGCTATAGGCAATCCGCGATCCGGTTGAGAGCTCCCAATAACGGGTGTCGGGGCGCGGTGACGGGGGCGGCTCCGCCGGTATCGGATCGGCCTCCAGGACCAGCACTGCGGCAGGCACGGCGACGAGGAATGTGGCCACAGCGGCGCTGATGATACTGAAGCGCGCGCGACGGTCCAGCGCAA
>JBNGCW010000078.1:0-3010 GCA_049975525.1 Anaerolineae bacterium | reverse complement strand
CGCCACCGCTGACGCGGTCGCGCGGCTGGGGGGGCGGCTTAACTCGCGGCCCGTTAGGCGCAAGAGGCCAAGATGATCCAACTCACATCGTTCAGCCAAAAGATCTCGTTGCTGGTCGTTCTATCGTTGTTGTCTACCTTGATGCCGGGACCGACCATCCTTTCCGGAAGCGGCCAAACGGCGACGGCCCATTCACCGAGTTTCACCTCCCCACTTCCCACACCGACACCCTCACCCCAAACCCTGGCGTTCACCAGCCCTCTCCCCACTCCGCCTGCCCCCGAACCGGCGCTCAGCCTGAGCGTTTCCGTCGAGCCGGTGGGGGTCGCGCCGGGCGAGGTCGTCACCCTCACGCTGAGGCTGGATAACCACACCGAGATGGCGCTGACCGGCATCTCCGTTCACACTACCCTGCCGGACTCTCTGCGCCGGATTCCCGATCAGCCCGGCTGGACCTATAACGCCAGAGAAAAGCGGTTGCGTACCGAGGCGGAGAGGCTGGCCGCCGGGACAGGCATCACGCTGACCCTGGCCCTGCGCGCCGCCGGGCCGGTCGACGCCTTCGCGCCGCTCACCTTCGAGGCCGTCGGTGGCGATCTGCGGGCTGCAGCGACGGCCGAGGTATGGGTGGTGCAGCCGGGGCGGGCGCGGGTGACGCCAGAGGCGGGAGGCTTGCTCGTCTCCCCCGACCGCCGCGCCTGGGTGCGCGTGCTGGCGGGGGCGGTGGCCGCGCCGCTGGAGGTGACCTTCGAGGAGGTGCGGAACACGCCGGCCTTCCTGCCCTACGGTCTGGGGCGGGCGTTTGTTTGCGGTGCGTGGCCTGGAGGGGATGGCTGTACCTGCCCAGGTGAGTGTACAGTTGGGCGAGGCGGAATTGCCCGCCGATGCCATCTCGCGCGACCTGGCGGCGCTCTTCCGCTACGACGAGGCCGCCGGGCGCTGGCAAGCGTTGGACACCCGGCGCAGCGCGGGGGAGGAGACGCTGACCCTTTCTGCCGTGAGCGAGGAGGCTCCTGAACGGAGTTCAGGCGGCGTCTTTGCCGTGGCGCTCTCCACCCAGTCCACAACAGGCAACTATGAGCAGCCCTGGCAGCCGACGGTGCGGGACTATCAGGTGGACCTGTTCACGGGGGCGGTGACGTGGGAGATTCCGATTGAGGTGCCGTCCGGGCGGAACGGGCAAACCCCGGCGCTGACCCTGCGCTACCACAGCGGCATCGTAGACGAACTTCGTGGGACGCAGAACCCGCAATCTTCGTGGGCCGGGCTGGGGTGGAACCTGGACCTGGGCTACATCGCGCGCAAGATCGAATTGGACGCCAGCTATGTGCCGCGGTGCACCGAGGAGTACCACCTGGTGCTGAACGGGGTGAGCAGCAAGTTGATTCCGATAGGGAACAACGAATATCGCACGGAGGACGAGCGTTACTGGCGGGTGCAGCGGCTGACGACGGCCACTAACCGGGGCGGGGATTACTGGCTGGTGACGACGGGGGACGGGACGCAGTATCGGTTTGGCTACCAGGACGAGACGGCGGGGGCCGATAGTCGGGAGTCGGCCTGGTGGATGGTGACGACCGGCTGCGACGGCAGCCCGCAGTTCCGATACACCAACTGGCGCTGGAACGTGGATCAGATCGCCGACGCCCACGGCAACGTGGTGCGGGTGGACTATCGGCGGGAGACGAACGACTATGTGTTCCTGTGGCAGGGGCACGCGCACATCTACTCTGCCGGGCGCTGGTGCAACGGGGCGTACGAGTGCTGGTGTCAGGTCTACGGGCAGACGTTCTACTGCCACGACTATATGGCCGGGCAGGCGCATCCGAGCGGCTACGTGCGGAGCGGGAGTTTGGAGCAGATCACCTACAGTTGGCCGGGCGCCACGCACAAGGTGATCTTCCAGGTGGGCGAGCGGTCGGACTACCCGACGGCGTTCGACAGCCAGCGCCAGACGCAGTTGGTGCAGACGTTCTGGAGCAAGGAACGGCTGCAAAGCATCGAAGTGCGCAGCGATGGGCAGGGTCAGGTGGTGCGGCGGTACGAGTTGAGCGCGGGGTACGACGAGGACGGGCGGCTGCGCCTGCAGGGGGTGCAGGAGGTGGCCGCCGACGGGACGCGCCTGCCTTCGACGACTTTTGGCTACCTCAGATTGGCAGGCTATAGAGAGGGCTGCTCGTCAGGGAGCAGCGAAGGCGGCTACAAGGAGTGGTTGAATGCGGTCTCTACCGGTTACGGCGGGAGCATTAACTTCAACTACACTGCTCCGTGGCGATGGGAGATGTTGTGGCAGGGGACGTGGCAGAACGGGCAAGTGATGGGGCCAAGCGAAGACGGTCGGTGCTGGTATCGCTACCGGGTGCGGGAGGTGACGGTGAACCCCGGCGTGGGGCCGGTGATGCGCACGGCCTACGAGTACCGCACCGCCGGGGACAACAACCCCCATCCCGGTTCGTGGCAGGGGACAGAGTTTCGCGGCCACCCACGCGTGCGCGTCCTGCGGCGGGACGAGAACGGCGCGGTGGTGGCCTACAGCGACCACTGGTTCCACCAGGGGCTGGGGCAGAGCCCGGCGACGGGTATCTGCGGCGGTGTGGGCGCTCATCGAAGCCATCCCGCGCCGATATCAGGGCTGGCAATCCGTGGCCGGCCGCTTGTGGGATGTGCTGTGGCTGGCGCATCTGGCGATCCGCCGCGCGCCTATCGGCGACGCGGAGTTGCGGTACACCTTGATCTTGCACCATGAGCGCAAGACCTACCTGACGCTCAAACTGGTCGTCGGTCCTGGCGATCAAGGCGAGCCGGTGGTGACGTTGCTGTTGCCCGAAGAAGATTGAGGTAGCCTCCAGCTACGTTCGCGTTCTGCCCACTTACGCTACAGGCCCAGTGTGTTTCACACCGGGCCTGTTGTTTTAGGTGTTATAAAAGTGTTAGCGACGCAAAACTAAGGGTAAGAACTGGACGTTCGCTTAAATTTGGACATAAAAACCAAAATCTGGTATCCTCACTT
>JBNGCW010000077.1:0-3545 GCA_049975525.1 Anaerolineae bacterium | reverse complement strand
TTCTGAAGCATTTCCCGATTTGCTTCGAAATCCCGTATTTCACCCAGAAACCAATGAGAGCCTTGGATAAGATAGAGATCGGCTCTGGCGTCAAAGCCAATGGAGCGCAACGGGGTCAATCGTCAGGGAAATGCGGCGGCCCGATGCTGGCGGGGGAGGATGGATGCTCTGGGAGAAGTATAAGGTCACGCCGTTGATCTCGGCCTCCAACCGGTAGTAGGCGCCATGGAAAGTACGCCGGGTGACGGTGGCCCGGCGCGCTTCATCGCCGCCTTCCGTGCAGCGGATGCCCCACGGATGGATGAGTAACGTGCCCTCGGCGCCGGGCTCCGGCAGCGCTGTGTCGTCGTCCAGACGCAGCATGCCCAGCGCCGTCTCCACGCGCGGCGGCGACTGAGAGAGAACGCGCGCCGGAAGCAGATTGCGCAGTCCCAGAAAGCGCGCGACCCAGCGGCTGGCGGGCGCAGCGTAGACCTCGGCGGGAGTTCCGCTCTGCACCACGCGGCCCGCGTGCAACAGGATCACGCGGTCGGCCAGGGCGAAGGCTTCCTCTTGGTCGTGGGTGACGGTGATGGCGGTGACTCCCACCTCGCGCAGAATGGCGGGCAACTCCTCCATCAGCCGCTCGCGGAGATTGCGATCCAGCGCGCCGAGCGGCTCGTCGAGCAGGAGCAGGCGCGGCTCCGGCGCCAGGCTGCGGGCCAGGGCGACGCGCTGGCGCTCGCCGCCGGAGAGCTCGCTGACATCGCGGTCGGCGAAGCCCTCCAGGCCGACGAGGGAGAGGACGGATGCGACGCGGGACTGGAGCGCCTCGTGGCTGCGTGAGCCCTGGTATTTCAGGCCAAAGGCAACGTTCTCGGCGACGGTTTTGTGCGGGAAGAGGGCGTACTCCTGGAACATGAGCACGATGCCGCGCCGATGGGTCGGGACGCCGGAGAGGTCTTCGCCGTCGAGGGTGATGCGCCCGCCTTTAGCCCGCTCCAGTCCCGCGATAATGCGCAACAGCGTTGTCTTGCCGCTGCCGGAAGGGCCGAGCAGCGACGCAATCTCGCCGCGCTCCACGGTGAAGTCCACGCCGCAGAGCAGCGGCGCGCCTTCGTAGTCTTTGTGGATGTTCGTAACGTTGAGAAAAGCCATAGGTCTCCTAGCGTTGCAACGTGCAAACGTTCGCCCGTTAGAACGTTAAAATGTTTGCACGCCTGGCGGTCGCAGTCGCTCCATGACAACAAAACCGACAATGCAGACCGTCATGAGAAGGGTGGACATGGCCAGGGCCTGTCCGTAGTTAAGGGCGCCCGGCCGGGAAAGGAAACGGTAGATGGCGATGGGGATGGTGGGCATCTCGGGGCGGGCGATCATGGACGTGGCGCCGAACTCGCCCATGGAGACGGTGAAGGCGAAGACGGCGCCCACTGCCAGCGCCCGCCAGATGATGGGTAGATCGACTTCGAGGAAGACGTGGCGCGGCGATGCACCCAGGCTGGCAGCAGCCTCCCGCAGCGCCGGCTGGATCGATTGCAGCGCCGGCAACAGGCTCCGCACGACGAAGGGCAGCGCCACCAACGTGTGCCCGATGACGATGAGTGTCGGCGTCCCGCGCAGATCCAACGGCGGCTGATCCATGGCGATGAGGTAGCCCAGGCCCAACGTCACTGCCGACGTGCCCAGCGGCAACATGAACAAGGCATCCATCCACCACCCGCCCCGCCGTCTGTAGAGGGCAAGTGAGGTGAGCAAGCCGAGCAGTAAAGCCACGCTCGTGGTCGCCAGCGCAAAGGTGACCGAATTCTTGACCGCAGCAAAGGGCGGCACGTAGAAGATGGAGCGGCGCGGGTTCTCGAAAAGCGCCGCGTAGTAGCGCAGACCGGCGTCAAAGGAGCGCACCACCAGCGTCAGCAGGGGCAGGCTCAGCAGTAGAAGTAACACGATGATGTTGGCGGCGACGAAAGCGCGCTCGCCCCAGCTCTGCGGCGCCCGCTGGGTCGCCCGGCGGGAGCGCAGGTCGAGCGGACGCGAGACGCGCGACTGCAGCCGCGTGTAGCTCAGCGTCAGCGCCAGCGTGCAGGCGATCTGCAGCAGGGAGAGCGCCGCCGCCGTGGGCAGATCGGCGAAGTTGACGGTCTGGCGATAGATCTCGACCTCCAGCGTGGCGAAGCGCGGCCCACCTAAGATGAGCACGACGCCGAAGCTGGTGAAGCAGAAGATGAAGGTGAGCAGGCCGGCAGCGCTGAGGGCGGGCGTAAGCAGCGGCAGCGTGATCTCGCGGAAGGCGCGCCACGGCGACGCGCCCAGCGTGCGTGCTGCCTCTTCCAGATGCGGGTCGAGGTTGGCCCAGAAGCCACCCACCATGCGCAGCACCAGCGTCACGTTGTAAAAGACGTGGGCCAGCAGGATGGCGCCCAGCGTGTAGCGCAGGTCGAGAGCGCCGCCGAACAGCGTGCTCAGTGGCGAGCGCGGTCCGATGATGGCGGTGAAGGCCGCCGCGACGACGACGGTCGGCAGGACAAAGGGCACGGTGGTCAGCGCGAGGAAGAGCCGCTTGCCGGGGAAGTCGTAGCGGGCGATGACGTAGGCGCCGGGCAGGCCCAGCAGCAGCGTCAGCGCCGTGGAGAGCAGCGCTTGCCCGCCGGTGAAGCCCAGGATGCGCAGCGTAGGAAGGCTAACCAGATCAGCAAGCAGACCGGACAGACCTGCACCCTCGCCCCAGCTGAGGCTGGTGCGGATAATGGCTGCCAGAGGGTAGAAGTAGAAGAGGAGCAGGAAGACTAGGGGAAGCAGGAGAAGAACGTAAAACGTGAGCCGTGATGCGTAACGTGAGTCGTGATGTTTGGAGCGTGGCGTCTGGGTCACGTTAGATTCACAAATTTCTCTCGCGGGCTTTCGCTATCTCCGCTTCTATCTCCTGCATCCGCGTAGAGAGATTGGGCCGCGTGAAGCTGATGTCGGGTGCAGGCATGCGGTGGCGTTTGATGTCAGGGAGCACGTGCTTATGATGCGGAAAAGTGACAGCCAAGGTGGGATCATTGGGATGCGGGAAATCATCATACCAGTACAGCCGTTGTTCATCTCGATAGACCTCGTACGGGTACGAGGCAATCAAACCGGCCGCGAAATCAATTTCTTCTCTAATCCGCAAGCGAAAACCCTCAACCAGATGAACCTCACCCTCTGCTATACCGGTGTGCGGACTATCAGACCAAACTGTGACCGTAGAACGCAGCACAGTAGGTCGATTCAAAACGGTAGCGACGTAATGGCTATATGCATCCAGAGAACTCAGCCAGGTGTCCATCAGTACGTCGGCTGAAAGCGCAGGGCTTGAGCCAGCGTGCGTTGGGCAATTTTCTCATCATACATCTGCTTACGACGTCGCCAGGTCTCGTAGATGCCCTTCCAACGGCTGAAATCGCTGCGCGTTTCGTCATATTCATCATAGCACGCCAGCTCACCGGACATCAGTGCAGCATAGAAATCTTCACTGAGGATACCGTATTGGCTGCCCTGAAAAAAGGGGCAGCCAAAGAAAAATATGGGGTATATGTTGT
>JBNGCW010000076.1:0-4305 GCA_049975525.1 Anaerolineae bacterium | reverse complement strand
GCTAGGTTTGTAGTTACGCGCTTTAGCGCGGTAAACGGCGCTGAAGCCTTACTACGAACCGTACCAGGTTTGTAGTTACGCGCTGGGTTTGTAGTTACGCGCTAGGTTTGTAGTTACGCGCTTTAGCGCGGTAAACGGCGCTGAAGCCTTACTACCACGGCGACTAACTGACTAACCGACTTTCAGAAGGAGCCACTCCAACCATGACCAGAACGACGAGAGCGTTTTCTCTGTTAAACATCACGTGCGCGGTTCTGTTGTTGTTGACAGCCTGCGGGAAACCGGCGTCCCCCACGCCCACCCTCGCCCCGACGAGGCCGGACGCTACCTCGACCTCCCAGACGCCGACGGGGACGGAAGGGCCACCGCTCTACCGCGACCCTGAGCGCCCTGTGGAGGAGCGGGTGGAGGATCTGCTGGCGCGCATGACGCTGGCGGAGAAGATCGGGCAGATGACTCAGGTGGAGAAAAACAGCATCACGCCGGAAGAGGTCACCGCGTACGCCATCGGCAGCGTGTTGAGCGGCGGTGGCGGCTATCCCACGCCCAACACCCCCGAGGCGTGGGCGGAGATGGTCAACGGTTACAAGGAAGCGGCGCTGGAGACGCGGCTGGGCATCCCCCTCATCTACGGGGTAGACGCCGTCCACGGGCACAACAACGTCGAAGGCGCGGTCATCTTCCCCCACAACGTGGGCCTGGGCGCCGCCGACGATCCCAAGTTGGTGCGGCGCATCGCCGCAGCGACCGCCGCCGAGGTCGCTGCCACCGGCGTCGACTGGAACTTCGCGCCCGTCGTCGCCGTGGCGCGCGACATCCGCTGGGGGCGCACCTACGAGAGCTACGGTGAGGAGACGGCGCTGGTCACCCGCCTGGGGACGGCTTACCTCGAAGGACTGCAGGGCGAAAACCTCTCCGATCCCCTGACCGTTCTGGGGACGCCCAAACACTTCGTCGGCGACGGCGGGACGGCGTGGGGGAGCTCCACCACCAACAACTATATGCTGGATCAGGGCGTGACCGAGGTGGACGAAGCCACGCTGCGCGCCGTCCACCTGCCGCCCTACGCAGCTGCGGTCCAAGCCGGGGCCCGCAGCGTGATGATCTCCTTCTCCAGCTGGGGCGGGAAGAAGATGCATGCACAAAAGTATCTGATCACCGACGTGCTCAAGGGCGAGTTGGGCTTTGAGGGGTTCACCGTCTCCGATTGGGGCGGCATCGACCAGATCACACCCAACTACTACGAGGCCGTCGTCACCGCCATCAACGCCGGCGTGGACATGAACATGGTGCCCTACGATTACCGGCGTTTCATCAAGACGCTGAGCGAAGCCGTGGAGAAAGGCGACGTATCGGCGGCGCGCATCGACGACGCCGTGCGCCGCATCCTCACCGTGAAATTCGAGCTGGGCCTTTTCGAGCGCCCTACCGGCGACCCGGAGCTGCTGGCGCTGGTGGGCGCACCGGAACACCGCGCACTGGCCCGCGAGGCGGTCGCCAAATCGCTGGTGCTGCTCAAAAACGACGGTGGCGCGCTGCCCCTCAGCAGGGAGGTCCCCACGCTCCACATTGGCGGCGTCCCTGCCGACGACCTGGGCATCCAATGCGGCGGTTGGACCATCGAGTGGCAGGGCAAGAGCGGCGAGATCACCGCGGGGACGACGATCCGCGAGGCCCTCGAAGCCACGGTGAGCGACGCGACCGAGGTCCGCTACAACCGCTTCGGCAAATTCGACGGTGTGGCCGACGTGGGCATCGCCGTGGTCGGAGAGCGCCCCTACGCCGAGGGCGTCGGCGACCGGGCCGACCTCTCCCTTTCGGCGACCGACCTGGCCGTGATCGAAAAGATGCGCGCCAGCAGCAAGACGCTGATCGTGGTACTCATCTCGGGTCGCCCCCTGGTCGTCACCGATACGCTGGCGCAGGCCGACGCCTTCGTCACAGCCTGGCTGCCCGGCAGCGAGGGGCAGGGGGTGGCGGACGTTCTCTTCGGCGACGCGCCTTTCGTGGGACGGCTGCCCTTCACCTGGCCGCGCACCAACGAGCAGCTGCCCTTCGACTTCGACGCGCTGCCCACAGAAGGGTGTGCCGCGCCGCTCTTCCCCTTTGGCTATGGGTTGACAGCAGAGGAGAGCGGTCCCCTGGTGCTACCACGCTGCCCCTGAACGAACGGCGCTAAGATTCACACGTCCTGGGAGAGGATAATCACACTGTACGGCCCGATGCTCACATCGCCGTGGGCGGGCTGTCCGTCTTTCTCGCCCGGCCAGACGGTGACGTCGAGGGAGGGATGATCACCAAAGCTCTCGTCGTAGCCGCGCCAGTCGCTGTTAAAACGCACGCGCCAGCGGCCGCTGCGCGAGAACCCCACGGTGTAGGCGTCATAGGCGCGATCGGCGAAGTTCGCCACGACGATCACGTCGTCCCCCGGTCCCCCCCGATCCCTCCGCAGAAAGGCGATCACCTTGTCCCGATCGTTGACGTGGTAGACGTGCGTCTGATGACCGCGCAGGCCGCGCGTTGTGGCGCTGCCGTTGCGTCGCAGATGGATCAGGTCGCGGTAAAGTTGCACGATGCCGGCGTATCGGTCACGCTTTGCCCAGTCGATGGGATCAGTGTCGCGGAACCACTCATCTTCCAGGAACTCCTGCCCCTGGAAGATCATGGGGATGCCCGCGGCGGTAAAGACCAGGGCCGCACCCAGGGTTGAGAGCTTCTTGGCCCGCCGGCCGGCGGGATTCTCACCATCGATCTCCTGAGGCAGCCGTGCCTTGCCGTTGGCGACCTCGTCGTGGGACTCGGTGTAGATGACGCGACGGAAGGCGTCGTGGTCGTAGAGGTGCAAAAGCGCCGCGACCACCGCTCCCATATCCCGCGCCTCGTCCGTCGGCGCCGTCAACACGCGGCGCAGAGGATGTACGAAGCCGACGTCCCACTGGGCGTCGAAGCCGGCGCCGCCCACGCGCGTCGCCTTGGTCAGCCAGGGATTGTTGCGCAGGTCCTCGGCAATGCTGATCTTCCACGGCTGCCGCGCGTCGATCTCGTCGTTGATCCACTGCATCAGACTCCAGCCCTCCGGTAAATCGTGAGTCGGGTCGTCGTGACCCTTGACGTTGCGGATGTAGGCCGTGGCGTCCCAGCGCAGGCCGTCCACCCGGTACTCCTCCAACCACATTAGCGCGTTATCGCGGATGTATTGACGCACCTCAGGACGTCCATAGTTGGGACGTGTGTCACCCCACGGCGTCTGACAGCGCCAGTCGTTGTAGAAGTAGATGCCGCCTCTCTCCTTCTCGCTCCAGCCGTCAAACTGCCAGAGGTCCAGATCGCCGGGGCCCAAGTGATTGTAGACCACGTCGAAGAGCACGGCGATGCCGTGGGCATGCGCGGCGTCGACAAAGCGACGGAAGGCGTCGGGGCCGCCGTAATCGCTCTCGATAGCGAAGATGTGCGCCGGGTTGTAGCCCCAGGAGAACCCGCCGGCGAACTCCGTCGGCGGCATCAACTGCACGGCGTTGACCCCCAGCTCGTGCAGATAGGACAGCTTCTGAATGACCCCCTGCAAGTCACCCGGTGGCCCGCCGGGCTCATCGTTGAAGGTGCCGATGTGCAGCTCGTAGATGACCAGCTCATCCCAGGTGGGCATCCCATAGCCGTCGTGCTGCCAATCGAAATCGGGCACATAGATCACCCCGTTGCCCTGAGAGCTCGTCACCTCGCGGGCGTAAGGATCGATACGCCAGAGCTCTCGGGAGCCGTTGAAGACGACGAACTTGTACTCGTCACCGCAGGCGGCCTCCGGCACGTCCGCCGACCAGTAGCCGTTTCCCTCCGGCGCCAGGGGATGTGCCTCTTTGGACCAGTTGTTGAACGTACCTGCGACAGAGACGGCGTCCGCATGCGGGGCCCACACTCGAAAAGCCACACCTTCCCCATAAGGAACTGCCCCCATGCCAACATGAGTTGCCGGTTTGCCCATCGTTGCTTCTTCTCTCGCAATGTCTAAGCCCGTACACCGCGGAAAGCGAAAACACCTGTAAGCGGCTTCGGTCATCTTCCCATGAGATTGTACTCGCAAAGGAGCGATCTGGCTAATGAGAGAGAGGCGAATCCGGCGGACATGCCGGGCTGAGATCCAGACCTGTCTTGCTCCACGAGGGGGGCGGGGCCGGGGTCCCGACGAGCGGGATGGTTGTGTTTCTACGCTCCTTATTCCATCCCCACGAGCAGAATGGTTGCGTTTCTACCGGCCCGGCTGCTTTGAAGCCCCCCTCCCCTTGAAGGGGAGGGGACGGGGGAGAGGTC
>JBNGCW010000075.1:0-5669 GCA_049975525.1 Anaerolineae bacterium | reverse complement strand
ACAACATATACCCCATATTTTTCTTTGGCTGACCCTTTTTTCAGGGCAGCCAACATTGACACCATCATAAAAAGCGGATTTCTCCAAAACTCGCCACTACATGTGGGAGAATTCCTCAAACGCCCAAATCCGGTACTCCACTGTCATCCTTCAAGGCCTCGCCATCCACACGGCGTGCACGGAACCCATCGCCGAGTGCAGCCTTTCACCGCTCAACGATTTAACAGGCGCACGATGAGATTCAGAATCACCGTCAACAGCAAGCTGATCAAAATCGAGCTGACAAGGGGCACAAAGCACGAGAAGCGCCCGTCGGGGCTCTCGTAGTAGATGTCCCCGGGCAAACGGCCCAACTTTTGCAGAAACGGCACCTTCCCCAACAACAGGAAGAGACCGCCCAACGCCGTGATTCCCAACCCCACGATCAGCAACCACCGTCCCAACGTCTCCAGCGAAAACATCTCATGCCGCTCCCATACCCTGCACGCACACCGTCAGGTGATCTCCTCCCAATGGCCGCCCGGCTCGAAGAGCCAGCTGTCGCTGGCCAACACCTCGCCCAAGGCGTTGGTCCAGTAGCGATGGAAGCCGGACTCGACGCCGTAGATGACGTCGCCCGAGGGCGTCGCCAGATCACGCTGGCCCAACACGGCGTCCGACCACGCCTGCCCCATGCGGTCCTGGGCCGCCGAACGCCGCTCGTAACTCGCCATGCTCATGTCGGCGATCAGATCCTGATCCCGGCTGATCTTCCAAAAGGTCATCATCTGCAGCTGTTGCGTGCGTCGGTTGGCCGCCATCACCTGCTGCTGCCGCAGCCCCGCCTCGCGCTGCTGCCAGGCGGGCGCGATCTCAAAGGATGCCGCCATCCCGCTGAGAAGAGGTTCCCAGCGCTCGAAATCCGCGCTCGGCGCCCGATAGCTCCAGGGCGTCTCCGCAACCCAGAAGCGGGGCGACATGGGCATGGCGGGCGTCTCAAAGGTGTGCATCTCCTGTTTCTGCCGCACCAGCACGCCCTGCTCGGTGTAGAACAGCGTCACCTCGGCAGCGTCCAGACGCAGCGGCTGCTGCCCCATCCCCAGCTGTAGGGCCTCCTGCTGCAGCCGACGGCGCACCTCGGGGAGCGGACGCAGGGCTTCAAGCGAAGCGCCCGGATACACCTGCTGCAATTGGGGAAGCAGGAACTGCTCCACGAAGGCCGCCACGTCGCAGTAAGGATACGCGGGCACCCCGGGCATCCCCATGCCGAAGAGCCCCCCGCCTTCCACGAAGATCTGCGGCGCGGTACTGATCTGCAGCGCCGTTATGCCCTGCTCGTCGGCGGTGGCGTGGAAAAAAAGCTGTCCAAAGCCGGTCTGCGGGTCCCGCCGCACGCCGCCCTGCACGCCCCAGTCCGGCGGCACCGCCACGGTGAAGGCGCCCTCGGTGGGATCCCGCCAAGGACGGCGCGGCACCGGCTCCTGGGGCCGAAACGAGGTCAAAATGCGCTCAAACGCGGGACGGAACTCGGGCACCCGCGTTCGCTCCGCGAGAAACCCCTGTACCAACATCAGCTCGGATGACGTCAGCACACGCAGCGCGCCCGCCAGCGGCCCTTGCGGAGAAGAGGCCTCCAGACGCAGCAACAACCCGCCCTCCACTCCGGCATCGGGAGCCCGAAAACCGCGCAAGGAAGGCCGTTGCGACCGCAGCCGCGCCAACAGCTGACGGGCCGCAGCTTCCGCCGTGGGGCGCGACGCACCGCCGATCCATCCACCGTAGACCCAGTTCCAGGGCTCCCCTGCCACGCGCACCCGCGCAGCGCCCGGCTCCGCGTGGACCGTCCACTCCGCCGGATGCTCCAGGCGCACGCCGTGCCAGGCATCCTCATAGGTTTCCCAACGCATGATCCTCCCGCCGAGACTCAGCCGCTCACCAACCTCCGCGCGATAACGTTGTGCCGCTCAATGAGAGGAGGCAGATCCGCCGTCAGCAGCTGCCCCTCCTCCACGACGACGCGCCCATTGATCACCGAGAGATCGATGCGTTCCGGCGGCCGACAGAAGAGCGGCGCCGCCAGGGGATCGTGAACGGCGCCCCCGGCGAAGCCCAGCGTGTCCAGACGCAGGCCGATGACATCGGCGGCTTTGCCCGGCGCCAGCTGCCCCACATCGTCGCGGCCCAGCACCTCGGCGCCGCCGCGCGTGGCGATCCACAGGGCCTCCTCGGCGCTCAGCCCGGCGGGATTGCCCATGACGCGCTGCAGCAGCAGCGCCAACCGCGCCTCCGCCAGCAGGTGCGAGCCGTCGTTGCTGGCGGACCCGTCGACACCCAAACCCACCGGCACGCCCGCGTCGACGTAGGCACGCACCGGCGCGATGCCCGAGGCCAGCCGCATGTTGCTGCCGGGACAGTGCGCCACGCCCGTGTGCGTCTCCGCCATGCGTGCGATCTCCTCAGCATTGACGTGCACACCGTGGGCAAACCAGACGTCGTCACCCAGCCAACCCAACTCCTCGGCGTAGGGGACAGGACGATAACCGAACTCCGCCAGACAGAATGCCTCTTCGTCCTTGGTCTCCGCCAGGTGCGTGTGCAGCTGCACACCATAGGCCCGCGCCAGCTCCGCCGACGCCCGCATCAGGTCCTGGGTCACGGAGAAGGGCGAACAGGGCGCCAGCACGACCCGCAGCATGGCGTAGGGCTGGGGATCGTGGTAAGTCTCGATAGCGCGGCGGCTGTCCTGCAGGATAAAGTCCTCGTCCTCGACCACCTCATCGGGCGGCAAACCGCCATCGGTTTCGCCCAGGCTCATGGACCCCCGCGCGGCGTGGAAACGTATGCCCAGCTCCCGCGCGGCGCGGATCTCGTCATCGATGCGCGCGTCGTTGGGATAGATATAGAGGTGATCCGACGAGGTCGTGCAGCCGGAGAGCATCAACTCCGCCAGCCCCACCTTGGCGCTGACATAGACGGCTTCGGCGTCCAGCCCCGCCCAGATAGGATAGTGCACCTTCAACCATTTGAAGAGCACGGCGTCCTGCGCGGCGGGTACGTTGCGCGTCAGCGTCTGGTAGAGGTGGTGGTGCGTGTTGATCAGCCCGGGCAACACCACCATCCCCGAGGCGTCGATGACGCGGTCGGCCTCCTGGGGCAGCTCCTGGGCAGGCCCTACCTGCTCGATGACGTTATCCCGAATGAAAAGCGCGCCGTCGTCAATACGCCGCCGCTCGTCGTCCATGGTCACCAGTTGTGCAGCATGCTCGATCAATAACGTACTCATCACGTTCCTCCCCGGTGATCGTCGTGCGTGTCGAAGATAGTTTAGCACACTCCATCCCAAAAACAACACGTACCCCGCGAGGATTCATTTTCTGGGGCAGCGAGGGTTATCTTCCCCGAATCACCGGCTTGCCCCTTAAGTCAATGCCGGTACAATGAGGCTATCATGGGCCGGCATCGGCCCCACACGGAGGGAACAAGCATGAAACCGATCTCCCCAGAGGCTATCACCACCCGGCTGGAAGCGCAGCTGCGACCGTGGCACGCCGCCGTCGCCGACCCGAAAAGCGCCCAGCAAGCCGTCCTCCGGCGGCTGCTCGACGGATACGCCGACACCGAGTACGGTGCAGAACACGGCGCAGCACAGATTGAAAGTGTAGAAGCCTATCGAGGCGCTTTCCCGGTCATGACCTACGAGGACTACAAACCGTTGATCGAGCGCGTCATGCGCGGGGAAAGCGAGCTGCTCCTGAATGAAGCGCCCATCGGCTGGGCCATCACCCGCGGCACGACGAAGGACGAGTCCAAGTTCATCCCTATGACACCCACGGACCTGGCGCTGCGGGTCAGCGCGGGGCGCGCCGTGATGAACTACGTGGCCTCGACCCAAGACCACGGCGTCTTCGCCGGCGTCAACCTCAACCTGAACTTCCCCTCGGTGGTGGGCACCGTCAAGGCGGGGAACCGCGAGCTGACATACGGGTACAGCTCCGGGATCTACACCAAGCACGTCTCCACGCGCACGCCGGTACGCTCTGTGCCTGCTCAGGAGGAGATCGACGCGCTGGGCGGCGGCAAGACGCTGCGCGACTGGCACGCCCGCTTCGAGTTGGCCTACGAAAAGTGCAAGGACCAGAACGTGACGCTGGTCGGCGGCGTCTGCCCCACCGCGCTGGAGTTCGGGCGCTACCTGAAGCAGGCTCACGGCGTCTATCCGAAGGACCTCTGGAAGGTCAAGGTGATGACGTTGGGCAGCACACCGGGGATCAACACGCGCCACCGGCCCGCGCTCAACGCACTCTACGGCCCCGCCGCCATCCGCGAGATCTACGGCGCCACCGAAGGTATGTTCGGTCAGCAACGCGACGACCGCCGGGCCTGGGTGCCCAACTACGATCTCTTCTTCTTCGAAGTGAAGACCTTGAGCGGCGTAAAGATGCTGCACGAGATGCGCGCCGGCGAACTGGGGTCGCTCATCGTCTCAACGCCGACACTGTCCCGCTACCGCATCGGCGACCTGATCTTGGCCGTGCGCCCGCCCTACTTCCGCTGCATCGGGCGCGAGCGCTGGTGGACACCGCTGCGCTACGCCTGGCAGGAGCTGGCGACCTTCAATCTGGGGCGCCTCTAGCGGCGGGTGAGATTGTCGAGCAGAATCGAGACCCCAATGGCGATGAGGATGAAGGGCCAGATCAAAGACCAGCTGCCCAGCGCAAGCCCGAAGAGGACGATGGCCCAGATCAACGAACCGATAATAGGCCGCCGGTAGGAAGGCACCACCAGGCGCAGCACCACGCCGATGAGCACCAGGACACCGGCACCCAGGAAGAGGAGCGTCCACACTTCCGGTTCGAAAGGTATCTCGAAGGGCAGCTCTGCCGCGTGAATCCGCAGCCGCCTCAGATAGCCGAGGTTATCCGCCAGGAAGACAATGCCGGCCCAGATCAACGTGGCGGCCCATACCAACGACTCTACAGGATCGGCCCGCTGCTTTTCCTCGTAGCTCTTCTCCTCTTTCTCGTCATAGGCTTTCTCGTCGTGCTTTTCCACCATCTTCTCATCGTACTTTTCGTCGTATGACTCGTCGCGCTCATCACGCTGCGATGGTTCTGGATACTCCATGCGTTCCCTCCCTTGAAAAAGGTGGCAAAAACGGATTTCCGGTCAGCCATCCCCTTGTCATCCCTCACCCTTCGCCGTGCTCAGGGTTCGGGATCTCGTGGTTTTGACCGCGAACCCTCTCGCATGCAGGGATGGGTTTTAGAGAAATCCGATTTTTATGAGTTGTTTCATTAGAGTCAGGCGTTCCCTCTCTTGCCGAGAGTCTCGGTGAATAACACCGCGCGCTACGCCGGATCACCGCCCAGGAAGAACGGTGGGGGTGCCGGTCGATGGGGGCCGTAGATCAGCTTATCCGCCCACGTCATCCAGCGCTGGTGCGGCCCGGAGACACTTGCCAGTTCGGCGGCGACGCGATGGATGAACGTCGGCGGCTTCGTCCACGGGCAGGCCGCCATGCAGAGGCCACAATCGGTGCCCACGGCGTGCCAATAACGGTAGCACTTCGTGGCGTCCAACACCCACTTCCTCACTCCATTATACACAACTTTCTCGCCCGACGGGATCGCTTTCACGGGAGCGTATCATGTTAGGGACAACTCCTGGAAAGCTGAGGCGGGCCACTGCAG
>JBNGCW010000074.1:0-7476 GCA_049975525.1 Anaerolineae bacterium | reverse complement strand
GTGAGGATACCAGATTTTGGTTTTTATGTCCAAATTTAAGCGAACGTCCAGTTACTACGAGGGAAAGGTTTGTAGTTAAGTCAGCCGGCGTGCTGTTAAACCGGCGGATCACTTTTCTTCCCATTATTCTGCGTAGACTCGATTTGTGTTTTCGCGGAGGATAGGGTAAACTTCACCGTGGATTGTCAACGCGTTTTATTTATACTACAGGAGGGAGTCCAATGTCCTATCAAAAGATCATCATTGTAGGCAATCTTGGTGGTGAACCTGAGATGCGTTACACGCCAGATGGCACGCCGGTGACCAACTTTTCCGTGGCGACGAATCGCCGCTGGACGAACCCCGATGGTTCGCCGGGGGAGGAGACGACGTGGTTCCGCGTGACGGCGTGGCGGCGCCAGGCGGAGACCGTGGCCCAGTATCTGAAGAAAGGCCGTCAGGTGATGGTGGAAGGGCGGATGAACCCTGACCGGGCGACGGGTGGCCCGCGGATCTGGACCGGGCAAGACGGTGTGGCGCGTGCCAGCTATGAGGTCACGGCGGAGCGCGTGATTTTCCTCCAGGGCGGTTCTCGAGAGGACGAGGGGGAGGAAAAGGTCGGGCGGACGGGGGAGGCCGCGCCCGAGTACGCGGAAGACGACATCCCCTTCTAGGCGGAGCTCGGTGACCGAAGCAGAGGGACGGACGTTCCTCTGCTTTTTCGTTCCTCGCTACCTCACCGGCGCGGTTTTCGTATGTGTTATTTCAGTGGTGTCATCTGTGGCTCTGCTGAAAATTTGAGAGCAGTCCTTTAGTGCTTTAGGAGGGAACAGATGAGTGAGAAACAGCGAAAGTCCCTGAACGTCGAGATGCCTTCTGATCTGGAGCCGGTCTACGCTAACTTCGCGCTCCTGGTTCACTCGCCCTCGGAGATGATCCTCGATCTGGCGCAGGCGCTGCCGAACCAGCCGAAGATCAAGGTCAAGTCCCGGGTAGTGATGACGCCGCTCAACGCCAAGCTGCTGCTGCGCGCCCTGCAGGAGAACATCGCCAAATACGAGGCGACCTATGGTGAGATACAGATCCCCGGGCGCGGAGATGACCTGGCGCGGGCCTTTTTCGGCGGGGCTCGCCCCTCGGACGACCGGGAGTGATCATGGGTGAAGGTCTGCGTCGCTGGTTGGAGCAGATTGCGGAGGAAGCGGAAGAGGATTTCGAGATGCGCAACCGCCTGCGAGATCAGGCTCTGCAGCAAAGTCGGATGCTGATCCGGCACTGTTCCCGCGCTATTCGCGCCGGGCACCGGAATGAATGGGAGGCCGCCGAGGCGCTGTTGACGCAGGCGAACGCAACGGGGCGTCAACTGCAGGAGATGTTGGCGTCCTATCCCGATCTCTATCATGCCGGTTACACGCAGGATGCGTTCAAGGAATGGGTGGAGGCCCGGCTGACGTTGGCCCTGTTGGGGGGACGCCCGCTGCCTTTTCCCGAGGAACTGGGCGTTCCCCACGCCACTTTCCTTAACGGCCTCTGTGAGGCGGCCAGCGAGCTGCGCCGCCGGTGTTTAGACCTGATGCGGCGGGGGGAGATGGCGGAAGCGGAGCAGCTCCTGGACGTGATGGACGCGGTCTACGAGGCGTTGATGGCCTTCGGGTATCCCGACGTGGTGACCGGCGGGTTGCGTCGGCGGGTCGACCAACTGCGCGGTGTGCTGGAGCGCACCCGGGGTGACCTGACCAACAGCCTGCAGATGCACCAGCTGGCCGAGGCCCTGGCGGCCCTGGACGTGTGAGACGCTGATCTTGAGTTGTTCTGGGCGGGCCGATGTGCCGCGCACGTGACGTTGCGATTTTATCCGCTCCGTTTATAATATCTCATTGGTTAGGTCAAGTAGCGTGGTCGGTCTTCGTAAGGGGCCGACCACGCTAGTGTGAGGGCAAGCGCGAGGTCGAGCGATGAGCTTTTTGAAAAAATGGTTTGGCAAAAGAGAGCCTTCGGTGATTGTCGTCTCCGGGCTTCCACGCTCCGGCACGTCGATGATGATGAAGATGTTGGCCGAGGGCGGATTGGACCTTGTCACCGACGGGATCCGTGAGGCCAATGAGGACAACCCTAAGGGTTATTATGAGTTTGAGCGCGTCAAAAAACTCCCCGACGGTGACACGGCGTGGTTGCCGGAGGCGCGCGGTAAGGCCGTCAAGGTCATCTCCGCCCTGCTGCTGCACCTTCCCGACGAGTATACCTACAAGGTGCTCTTTATGCGCCGCCACATGGAGGAGATCTTGGATTCTCAGCGCAGGATGTTGATCCGACGCGGTGAGCCCACGGACCGCGTGGACGACGGCGAGATGGCGGAGATGTTTGAGAAGCACCTGCGCAAGGTCTACGCCTGGATGGATGATCAGCCCAACCTGGATTATCTGGACGTGGATTACAACGCGCTGCTGCGCGGCGACGCTCGGCCCATCATCCGCCGGATTAACGCTTTTATAGGCGGTGAATTAGATGAGCAGGCAATGGCCTCGGTCATCGATCCGAATCTGTATCGGCAACGGGCAGATTGATGTTGAAGCATGACGCTGCTAAGGAGTCGACCGGGAAATGAACACTTGACTCCACTGAAATAACACCTGAAAATCGGATTTCTCCAAAGACTCATCCCTCCGTGGAGGAGAATTCGCGGTCAAACCCCCTGGATACAGAGGATGACCGACTGGAAATCCGTTTTTTCACCTTTTCAGTAGAGCCAACACTTCCCACTGCACGTGCAAAGCAATTTAAGGAGATAGGTTTTTTATGACGCAGGATAAGAGTATTCTCATCCCCCCCTACGGCGGGGCGTTGGTCAATCTGTTGGTAGAAGGCGCAGAGAGGGAGGCACTGCTGGATCGGGCGGGTCACTATCCCTCTTTGCAGCTCACCGACCGCAATTTGTGTGACCTGGAGCTGTTGGCCGTGGGTGGCTTTTCCCCCCTGGATCGCTTTATGGGCGAGGCTGACTACCGGCGTGTCTTGACAGAGATGCGTCTGGCCGACGGCACGCTTTTTCCCATCCCCATTACGTTGACCATCGACAAAGAGGATCTGCCGGTGCGGGAGGAGTGGATCACCCTGCGTGATGCCCGCAACTACCTTATCGCCGTGATGCGGATCGAAGATGTCTTTCGCTGGAATCCGCTGCGCGAGGCGCGGTTGGTTCTGGGCACCACCGACCCCCGACACCCCCTGGTCTCCGAGATGGAGCAGTGGCGGGATTTCTGTATTTCCGGTGAGCTGAAAGTGCTCAATCTGCCCACTCACTACGACTTTATGGAGATCCGCCGCACGCCGGCGCAGACGCGGGCGTTGTTGGAGAAGATGGGCAATGAGAAGGTGGTCGCCTTCCAGACGCGCAATCCCATGCACCGTGTGCACGAGGCGCTGACCAAACGGGCGGCCGAGCAGGTGGGGGGGAGCCTGTTGATTCATCCTGTGGTCGGCCTGACCAAGCCCGGGGATGTGGATCACTACACCCGCGTGCGCGTCTACAAGGCGCTCACGGCCAAGTATTACGAAGGTTACGATACGGTGCTCAGTCTGCTGCCGCTGGCCATGCGCATGGCCGGTCCCCGCGAGGCGCTCTGGCACGCCATCATCCGGCGCAATTACGGCGCGACGCACTTCGTGGTGGGCCGCGATCACGCCGGGCCGGGCATCGACAGCAACGGGCGCCCCTTCTACGGCCCCTACGAGGCGCAGACGATGATGGCCCAATATGGCGAGGAGATCGGCGTGGAGGCTGTGACCTTTCAGGAGCTGGTCTACGTGCCGGCGGAGGACCGCTATGTGTCCCGCGAGGAGGCCCCGGAGGGCGCGGAGACCGCCTATATCTCCGGGACCGAGGTGCGCGACGAGTATCTGGCCAAAGGCAAGCCCTTGCCCGGCTGGTTCACGCGCCCGGAGACGGCGGAGATCTTGCGCGAGACCTATCCCCCGCGCGAAAAGCAGGGGCTCTGTCTCTGGTTCACCGGGCTGAGTGGCGCGGGCAAGTCGACTATCGCTAACGTGTTGACGGCGATGTTGCTGGAGCACGGGCGTCAGGTGACGCTGCTGGACGGGGACGTGGTGCGCACCCACCTTTCCAAGGGATTGGGCTTCAGCAAGGAGGATCGAGATACCAACATCCTGCGCATCGGGTTTGTGGCCAGCGAGATTGCCCGCCACAACGGAACCGTGGTCTGCGCCGCCATCAGCCCCTATCGCAACACGCGCAACGCGGTGCGGGAGATGGTGGGCGACGGGCGGTTTATCGAGATCTTCGTCGATACGCCGCTGGAGGTGTGTGAGGAACGCGACATCAAGGGGCTGTACGCCAAAGCGCGGCGTGGTGAGATCAAGGGCTTCACCGGCATCGACGACCCCTACGAGGCGCCGTTACACCCGGAGATCCACCTGCAGACAGTGAGCCACACGCCCGAGGAGAACGCGCGGCAGATCGTCGATTATTTGAAGGAACGCGGGTATTTGAACCACGTTTAGCTCTGCAGGGCAGCGATGTTCGCCCCACAGCGGGCCGGTCTCACATCAAGGGGAGGCGGATCGAGAGGGGGGAGATGCCTCGACGCTGCGGAGTGGCTTTGGCAATGCGAAGGTGCCGTCGGCGTGGGGTGGGAACGCCACAACGTCGCTTACGGCGTCCAGGTTGAGGGGGCCGTAGACGTGCGGGAAGGCCTGGCCGGTCGCGTAACAGTCCTCGTAGCGGATCTCCGCCTCGACGCGCGCTGCCTCGATGACCAACAGCACCAGGTCCTCCCGACCACGGTAGAGCGCGTTCGCCACGGCGACCACCTGCTCCGGCAGCGAGCAGTGGATGAAGCCGTCGCTCTCCAGCGTGTTGCCCCGGTAGACGCCCTCGGTGCGCGCGATCTGCCACGCCTCGCGCGTGGTGATGTGTAGCAAGTGGGTCATGGTGTCCCCCCTTTCTGTGTCTAGAATTGACCGGGGACGAAGTCCCCTCTTTGGCTCTCAGTTACGAGGGATCTCTCGTTATGTACTCCGCGGGCACATGCTCGCAGAGATAGATTTCCTCTGTCGGATGGTAGAATGCGACGCCGTCGGTGTGGGCGCGAGCCGCGTCGACGACCAGGATCACCGGCTCGTGGGTGTGACGCAGGGCGATGGAGCGCGCGGTCTTCCTTGTGGTCGCCAGATGGACGTACTGGCGCTGCATGGGGCGCAGGCCCTCGCGGCGGATGGCCTTCAGCGCGGCGGGGGCGGTGCCATGATAGAGGAGCGCCGGCGGCTCCACCGCATCGTACGTCGGGCGGAAGGCGGTGTGCCCGTAGAGGGCGCGGATGCGGTCGTCGTGGATCTCAAAGCGCCGTCGGTCTGGGGATTCGACGACGGCCTCGACGTCGGCCCGCGTCGCCCAGCGGAAGTTGGGCAGTCCCTTGAGGATGGTCATGATCTCGCTCAGGTCGGCGTAGCCTTCGTCGTCCAAGGGAATGGGGAAGCGCGCCGGGCGGTGTCGCAGCAGGAGGGAGAGGAACTTGCTCAACTTCAGGTGCTTGCGATCCAGGCTTTCTCGCTTCTTCATCTGGTTTCCTTTCTTCAGTGCTCGGTAGTGAGCCGCCACAAATTTGTGCGCATCTGCTCGTACTCCCGCTTGTCGAAGGAGCGGAAGAACGCCTCGATTTTGGCCCGGCGTGTGGTCTCGGCCTGGGGGCATGTGAGTGCGTCGGGGAGGGGCCAGCCGCAGGCGCGCGCGTAGCGCCGAATCTCCACCTCCTCCGCCAGAATCAGCGGGCGGATCAGGGTGAGCTCGCCTTCGAAGAAGTCCACCCGGGGTCTCATGGTCTCCAGGCGCCCCTGATAGAGCACGTTCATCAGCGCGGTGACGGCGGCGTCGTCGGCATGGTGCCCCAGCGCGACCTTGTTGCAGCCTCGTCGGGCAGCGGCGCGGAAGAGCGTCTTGCGACGGTGCCAGGCGCAGCGGAAGCAGGTCGGCGGCCGCGGCTCCTCCTCCGGCAGCGTCAGGGGGACGATTTCGTAGGCGACGCCCAGGGCGCGGAACCACGGCTCCAGGGTGGGGCGCAGGTCGGGTAGACCGGCGGCGCTTCCATCGACGTGGACGGCGAGCACCCGGTACTCGCCGGGGACGTCGACGCCGCGCACCAGCAGGTCCAACAGCGTGCGGCTGTCCTTGCCGCCGGAGACCCCCACGGCGATGTGGTCCCCGGCGGCGAGCAGCCCGTACTCCCATACCGCGCGGTTGACGGGCTTGAGCAGATAGCGCGCCACGCTCTCGGGGTCGATCATGGTCTTGCCGATGGGCTGCCGGTTTACGTGGGCTTCGGGCCTTTGAGTCGCCGGCCGTACTGCTTCTCGTAGTAGGCCTCGTAGAGCGCGCCGCTTTTGATGGGGCGCCACCACCACTCGTTTTCGGCGTACCAGCGCACGGTCTTGGCGATGGCCTCGGCGCAGCTGTGGCGGCTCTTCCAGCCCAGCGCCTGGAGCTTGCTTATGTCGAGGGCGTAGCGGCGGTCGTGTCCGGGCCGGTCCTCGACGTGGCGGATGAGGCTCTCCGGCTTGCCCAGCGTCTCCAGCACGATGCGCGTCATCTCCAGGTTGGTGATCTCCGTGCCGGTGCCCACGTTGTAGATTTCGCCGCTCTTTCCCTTGTGAAGCACCAGGTCGATGGCTTCGCAGTGATCGGTGACGTACTGATAATCGCGCATCTGCAGGCCGTCACCGTAGAGGGGCAGCGGTTGATCGTCGAGGGCGTTGGTGGCGAAGAGCGGTACTACTTTCTCCGGGTACTGGTACGGCCCGATGTTGTTGGAGCCGCGCGTGATGGTCACGGGCAGTTCCCAGGACTCATGATAGGCCAGGGCCATCAGGTCGCCGCCGGCCTTGCTGGCCGAGTACGGGCTGCGCGGCGCCAGGGGGTCCCGTTCCGTGGAGCGTCCTTCCAGCACCTGACCGTAGACTTCGTCGGTGCTGATCTGATGGTAGCGCTCCAACCCCAGGTCCCTGGCCGCTTCCAGCAGCACGTAGGTGCCGTAGACATCGGTCTGGATGAAGGAGCCCGGCTCCATCAGTGAGCGGTCGACGTGGGTCTCGGCGGCGAAATTGACGATGGTGTCCACCTCGTAGGCCCGGATGGTCTCCGCGACCGCGTCGGCGTCGCAGATGTCGCCCTTGACGAAGGCGTAGCGGTCGGCAAAGCGCTCCGCCACGTCCTGCAGATTCTCCAGTCGTCCGGCGTAGGTCAATTTGTCGTAGACCACGATGAGATAATCCGTGTGCTTCTCCAACATATACCGGACGAAGTTGGAGCCGATGAAGCCCGCCCCGCCGGTGACCATCAGATTGCGCATCTTATCCTCCTTAGCATACCGCCTGTTGGGTTTTGGTGAAGCCTATTGTACCACAGAGGGGGCAGGGGGCAGGGGGCAAGGGGCAGGGCGAGCGTAACACGGAGGGGACAAGAATAGGGGGGTAATGAGGGCAAGCAGT
>JBNGCW010000073.1:0-7584 GCA_049975525.1 Anaerolineae bacterium | reverse complement strand
TATAGATTGTAAAAGTGCTTATATACATATAGGCTAAATTGGTCAGTCAACCAGCCCTTCGATTCAGAATATCCTCCCAGACTCCTTCATCTCCCTTAGTAACCCGTCCAGGAAGTCCAGGGGCATGGCGGTGATAGTCTCCCGCATCTCCCGCATTATCTGCTGCAGATCCTCGTCCCCTTGCCGACGGGCGAAATGCTCCGCCTGGTACAGGTGATCCCGGGCTTTGCGCCGGTCACCGCGCCGCGCGACGACTATACCCAACGCCGCGTGCGCGCGAGCCGGATCCTCGCCCGCCTCCAGCGCGCGCCGCAAGTAGGTTTCCGCCGGATCCGGCAAGGAAGAGAAAGCCAGGACTTCTCCTACTGTGACGAACGGTGCTTCCTGCGGATCGACGACCTCCGAGAGATGTTCCACCAACGGCTCAACCAGCTCCTCCCGGGAGAGGTCGAGGCATTCTTCCAGGACATCGATATAGAAAGGCAAGGAAACATTCAACTCCTTGCCTGCCCTCTCAAGATACTCCCAGAACCATCCATCTTCGTGATATGAGGCGCAGATCCTCAAGATATAGAGATAGATATCCGGCGTTCCTTCGTGCTTCAGCGCTTCCTCGAAGTACGTCCGAGCTTTCTCCGGTTGCTTCAAAGCAATATAAGCCTGTCCCAGATAAGACAACGTTGTGCCGTGGTGAGGCATCACCTCCAACGCCTCTTCGTACAGGTGAATGGCCGCCTTAATGTTCCCCCAGTAAGCCTGGCGATTAGCCTCGTCGATGTAGTAGTCGATCAACGCTTCCTGGGCCTCAAGGTTGTTGGGATCCAGCTCCAGGGCCCGCTTCCAATAGTGGGTGGGGGAATAATCGGACCACCACTGGTCAGAAGAGGCGACGATATCCCCCATCTGCACCAGGGCGGGGACGTGATCCGGGGCTTTCTCCAGAATACGCTTTAATTCGTTCTCCGCTGCTTCGAGCTGGCCGTTAGCCAGCAGGCCCTCCACTAACGCCATGCGGGTGGGCAAGTGCTCGGGATTGTATTTCACCGCCTGACGGTAGACGTAGATGGCCTCGTCATACTCACCGGTTTTGACGTAAGCTTCGGCCGCGCGCTTCCAGATCAGCGCCACCTGCTCATCATCCAGGGCATCCGGGTCGTCGTCACGGCGCGGCCGGCGCCGCAGCACTTCGCGCCAGGTTTCCCCGGCGTCGATATAGTTCTCCTGTCGTTCGTAACAGAGGGCCAGATTGAAAGCCAAGCGGAAATTGCCTTCCTCCAGCTCGTAGGCCTCCTCCCAATGTTTTTCGGCCGCGGTCCAATTGCCCTGCCGGGCTGCCTGATATCCGAGGCGTTGATGGATATGCGAGAGCAGCAGCAACAGGCTGCGACGTTCGGGTTTATAGCGCAGTGCTTCTTGGGCAGCGTGCAATGCGCCCTCGGGGTCATCGTTCTCCAGCCGCGCTTCGGCCAGCCGGTGAAAGCTCTCGCCCAGGTTGAGGCTGAGCGTCTCTCCCTCCAGGCCGGCAGCCGTTGCCTCAATCCAGTGGTGGCGCGCGGCCTTCATCTCCTCGCGTCGAGCTGCCAGCACGCCCAGATAGTAGTGGGCCAACCCCTGCTCTATCTGAGTGGACGCTTCCTCCAGGCTGCGCTTCAGATACGCTTCGGCCCGGGCTTCGTCATCCTCGTCCAACGCGGCCATACCTTTCCAGAGATCGGGCGCGTTTTCGGAGACGGCGTAGGGTCGTCGGCTGAAAACCGACACTTCCTGGAACATCGCGCGTTCTTCCGGGGAAAGATGGGGCCAGATCTCATGTTGCTGCGGATCCCGTCCCAATTGGGATAAAGCCAGGGCCAACGGATAGGCGAGGCGTGCTTCGAGGGCGGGGGCCTTCTTCAGCGCCGCCTCGTAGCATTGTACGGCGTGTGGCAGGTCCCCCAGGTGATGGTAGAGCAGTCCAAGGTGGTATTCATAGCGGCCCGCTTTCGGCGCCAGTTCGATGGCGTGGAGGAGATCCTCCAGTGCTTCCTCGGTAGCGCGTTTCTCGTAAAAGCGCGTCACCCCACGGCGGAAATAAGCTTCCGCCAGTGTCTCCACAGGCAACATCGAAGCCTTGGCCTCTCTAACCTTTTGCCACTCTTCAATAGCTTTTGTATACGCCCCTTGCAAGAAAGCCTGGTGCCCCCTCTCCCTGAAGCGCGCTAACGCCTGCCGCGATATCTTCTTCCGTTTACCCATTAGACCTCACATTAGCTGGCCATCCTGAAAAGGGTACAACCGATCCTGTTTTGCCGGAACGATCGTAAGCTCTGACTATTATAACACATTTCCCTGAACAGACGGGAAAATGGGTAAGAGAGGGTATAGGAGAGAGTATCGGGAAAAGCTCGGATCGGTCCAGAGATCGTGCCCGCTGTAGCTCAGTCTCTGGACCGACCACAGCTTGCCAGGGGGTCTCGAACTGGGGAAATTAGAGGGAGCGGGAGGATCACGCCTCAGTCTGCAGTGTACTCCGTCTCTCAAATGACGGTATTAGGGTTTAACCAGGTGCGACGTACCTTCATGTCCCTTTCGTGCACGCTGTCATGGATGCTTAGCCAATATGATCGGGGCATCACAGGTGCGTTGCACCTTATGCCATCAATGTCTGTACTCCGTCTGCAGCTGCCGGGAGGAACGCGGTTTCTGAGGCGTTACAGATCCAGCACGCGCGTGCGGTACTGCAAAGCCTCCGCCACGTGATGGGCTTCGATCTCCGCGCTGCCTTCCAGGTCGGCGATGGTGCGGCTGACCTTGAGCACGCGATGGTAGCCGCGTGCGCTCAGGTGCATCTGCCGCATGGCCGTGCGCACCAGGGTCTGGGCGTCATCCCTCAGCGCACAGAATTGGCGGATCTCTCCCGGTCTCATGTCGGCGTTGCACACCAGCGGCGTGCCCGCGAGCCGCGCCCGTTGCTGCCGGCGGGCGCGCTCGATGCGGGCCCGCACGGTCTCAGAGGACTCGCCGCGCGCCACATTGGTCAGCTTGTCGAAGGAGACGCGCGGCACCTCGATGTGCAGGTCGATGCGGTCCAGCAGCGGCCCGGAGATACGCTTGCGGTAGCGCTGAATCATGCCCATGGAGCAGGTGCACTCGCGTTTCGGGTCGCCGAAGTAGCCACAGGGACAGGGGTTCATCGCGGCGATCAACATAAAGTTGGCCGGGAAGGTGAGACTGCCCTGCGCGCGGCTGATAGTCACCACTTTGTCCTCCAGCGGCTGGCGCAGCACTTCCAGCACCCGGCGGCTGAACTCGGGCATCTCGTCCAGGAAGAGTACGCCCCGATGGGCCAGACTGATCTCGCCGGGCCTGGGCCAATGCCCGCCGCCCACCAGCCCCGCGTGGCTGATGGTGTGGTGTGGCGCGCGGAAAGGCCGCTGTTGGATCAACGGCGTATCGGACGGTAGCCGGTCGGCGATGCTGTAGATGCGGGTGACCTCCAACGCCTCCTCCAGTGAGAGCGCCGGCAGGATGCCGGGCAGCGCGCGGGCCATCAGCGTCTTCCCTGCGCCGGGAGGCCCGACCATCAGGAGGTTGTGTCCGCCGGCCGCTGCCACCTCCAATGCCCGCTTGGCGTGCTCCTGCCCCTTGATCTCGGCGAAATCCACCGCCGGAGGCGGCGGTTGTGGAACCAGCTGCATATCGCCCGATAGCGGCTCCAGCGCCTCGAAACCCTGGAGATGGCCCACCAGCTGTGCCAGCGTCTCCACGGGATAGACCTGCGGGCCGGGGATGAGGGCGGCCTCCTCGGCGTCCACGGCGGGCACGTAGAGCTTCTCGATTCCCTCGTGACGGGCCATATCGGCCACCGGCAGCACACCGCGTACGTGCCGTAGTGAGCCATCCAACGAGAGCTCCCCCATCAAAATGGCGCCATCCAGCGCGTCCGGAGGCAGCTGACCGCTGGCCGTCAGCACGCCGATGGCGATGGGCAGATCATAAGCCGGCCCTTCCTTGCGCAGATCAGCCGGTGCCAGGTTGATGGTGAGACGTCGCGTACCGGGGAAGGTCAACCCACTGTTGCGAATCGCCGCCTGCACGCGCTCGCTGCTCTCGCGCACCGCCGCGTTGGGCAGGCCGACGATGGTCACCACGCCCGCCTGGCCCCCGCGCCGCACGTCCACCTCCACCTGGACGGGCAGCGCTTCCAACCCCAGCACCGCCGCGCTCCCGACATTAGCCAGCATGGTGCCCTCCTACAACCTTGCTCTCACCTCTCGCACTTTCGCCTCAACCTGTTGCAACTTCTCCTGGGAACGTTCGTCCCCCCTTTGCGCCCGATGCCACTTGAAGGCGGCTTCCGTCACCAGCCGCTGATAGCGGCCCTCCTGCCACCAGCGACGAGGGCCGGTGCTGATAAGCGCGTTCCAACGCGCCCACTGCCTGCGCCATGGAGAGGCCAGTAACGCCACTTCGTCGGGCGAGAGCGCAGCCCCTCCTGCGTACCCTCGATGAAGATACGCGCGGATCCGCTGCCCCTCCAGCCAGCGCGCCCAGACCGCCACGACCAGCAGGATCAGCACGGCAGCCCAATCCCCTGCGGCCGCCGTGAAAAGGGCACCGGCCCCTTCGGTGACCCCCCAGAAGGTGGCGAAGGTGTTATGATAAGCGTGCGCGGCGATAGAGAGCGCCAGCCCCAACAGGGGCATAACCACGAGCCAGATGCGGCGCAGCTCCAGCGCCAGCGCCACACCCAACCCGGTGAAAGCGGTGTACATGGCGTGATTCAATCCAAACAGCCCTGCCCGCAGGAGCGCCAGCCCGAAGGCCCCACTCAGCCCCCCACTCTCGTAAGCCGTCATCAGATAGAAGAAGTTCTCCACAGCCGCGAAACCGAACCCCACCATACCTCCGTAGACCAAGCCGTCGAGAGGACTGTCGATCTCGCGGGGGAAAAAGATGAACAACCCCAATACCGCCAAGGCCTTGGTCCCCTCCTCGATGATCGGCGCCGCCAGCGAGGCCCCCAGCAGCTGATAGACCAACGTGTTCTGACCGCTCAGCACCAAAAGGGGTACGTCGAAGAGGATCTCCAAGAGCAGGGAAAGAATAATAGAGGGGATCGCACCCCACATAAACGCGAAGCCCAACAGTCCCAGCGGCTCTTTCTCGTACCGGTCCAGCCACCAGAGCAACGCAGCGTAGAGCAACATCGGCGCGAAGCTGATGAAGAGAATGATCAGAATGTGCATGGCTGTTCTCCTGCTAGCTGTGGCCGGTCTCCTCCCGTGCCACCTGTGTTCCCCGTCTCCGGCCCGTCGTCAATCAGTCATCGCTTCCCATTTTACTTACCAGCGCCACCAATCCGCCAGCAGCCAACAGCCCTGCACCGAGGAACGCCGCGCCCTGCAACACCGTCTTCCTCTCCACCGTGGGCAGCACCGCGCCGCCATAGCCCGCTTCCGTGCCGTACTCCGCGAAGAGCCGCCCCCAGGGCGTCTTCAGCGCCGCTTCCACGCGCCGCCGGCCCACCACCGGATACCAGTAAACGTTGTGGTAGAAATTGCTGGCGAAGTACGACCAGGGCACAATGGGTGAGCGCAGCAGCAGATTCTCGAAAGGTTTGAGCGCGCCGTGGTAGATCATCTTCTGCCCGCGACTGGCGAAGGTATCTTCCTGCACGAAGTCCCAGCGCTCCCCGGCGATATCCTCGTCGCCGACGAACTCAATCTCCTGGGGATCGCCGACGCCCAGCCCCAGCTCGTGAGCGATGCGGATGAAGGGCAGCTCCATGGGATCGAAGCCCTGCAGCATCGCCGAGGTGGCGTCGATGGCAACCTGATCCGCCGAGGCCAGCAACACATTCTTCTCGTGCCAGCGCATGGCGCGCGGCCCGGGCCCATCGCCCGCGAAGGTCCCATCCATCACCGCGAAAAGCCCCGGATGAATCTCCTGCTGAATCTGCAATAGATCCACCAACGTCTCGTGGATCTGCGCGTGAGTCCAGTGACGGTGCCGTCCCAACAACCCACCGAAGGCGTTCTTCATGGCGCCGGTGATGGTGGTGAAGACATGCGTCTTCACCGTGGGCAGCTGCACGATATTGTTGCCGATGAGCAGCTTGGGGATATGGACCCCCTCGGGGTAAATATCGTCCAGCACCAGGAACGGCGTCTGCGGCTCATAGCGCACCCACTCCACCTCAGGCTTGTAGATGTAGGCACAGGGCACACCGTACTTATCCGTCACGTACTTATGCTTGTTGTTGCGTTCCCCATCACCCGTATCCACCACCACCGTATCGTTGTGCACACCGAGCAGCTCGTACCCCTCGCCCTGCAGCGTGCGGATGACACCTTCCAGCTGCCAGGGCGTCGTCGAGCAGGCCGGATACCACGTCTGCCAGGAGATATTGATCTTCAGCAGCGTCAAGTTCTCCTGCGGCAGCGCCGCTTTATAATCCGCCAACTCCATCAGCCGCGCGTAATCGTCCAGCACCGATTCCGGGCGCGTGCGCACCATCGCCACCTTGCCGCGACCGGGATAGTCTTTCTTCACCATACCTTATCTTCTCCTCGTAACATATTGTTTAAGGCCGATGTAAGGGCGCCCTCTCCTGAACGCCCCGTGCATCCCTCTCTACTTACAAGCCAGAGTGGGGACTGATAAACCGACGTCTCAGGAATCTCTCTTGTTTTCCATGTCGTGCGGTCTTGCCCCCACAAAAAGTATACAAAAAAGCCCCCGCCTGTCCAGCGTGAGTTGAGAACCCCCCTTATCGCGCCGGTTTCGCCGGAAAGAACGCCCCATCGAAGTTGAGTAAGTGTGTCTCCACGCTCTCATCAACATAAGCAGCGACCACTTCCCCGAGGAAGATGGTATGATCACCGGCTTCCAGTTCACCCACCAACCGGCACTCCAAATTGATGGGACAGCCGTCTATCAGCGGCGGCTCGATCACCTTCGCCTCCACCGCCTGCAACCCGGAGCGCGCGAACTTGTCCGGCACCTCGCGGCCCGAGACTGTACCCGTGTACTGAATGGCTTCCGCCATGTCGGGGCTCGGAAAGGCGATGCCAAATTCGCCCTGCTGACGGATCAGCGTATGCGTGTAGCGCGTGTGCCCCACCGCGATGGCGAAGTGCGGCGGGTTATGGGAGGCGATCATAGCCCAGCCGGCCACCATCACATCGGGGCGCCCCTGCGCGTCCACCGTCGTCACGAACGTCACCCACTCCGGGTACTTGCGTCGCATGGCTACCGAAAACAGCACCTCTTTCAGCATACCCTCACCTCCTGCTGTAGCGAATACACCCGATCTGATGACGCGCGATCTCACACCTGCTCCCCATTGTAACTCACCTTCCTGGGAGTGCCAAACGTTTTTGTCCCCACTGTTGAGAGTCAAAAACGATCAAGAGGCAGCGCACCTGCGCTTACCCGGTCATGCCGGATCAACATGCATCCGGGCATGTGCGAAGGTGTCCGAAAGTGCGTGGCCCTTGACTAAACCCGAATACCGTCGTGTCAGTTGCCATGAGCGGCATCCAACACCGCGAGCGTAACACGGAGGGGACAAGAATAGGGGGGTAATGAGGGCAAGCAGTT
>JBNGCW010000072.1:0-7813 GCA_049975525.1 Anaerolineae bacterium | reverse complement strand
GAACTGCTTGCCCTCATTACCCCCCTATTCTTGTCCCCTCCGTGTTACGCTCGCATCCGCACCCCGCCTTGATTTTTCCCCGCTTTTAATCCATACTTACACCCAGGAGGAAAAGGATGACAGACACACTTCACCAACTCAGCGGCGGACGCTTCAATCACATCTATCTGGTGCAGCGGGGCGAGAACGCCGTGCTTATCGACACCGGCAACCCCGGCCAGGCCGACGCCATGGTGCGCCGGCTGGCCGAGCGCGACGTGACGCCGGACAACGTCCGCCTGATCCTCATCACCCACGGGCACACTGACCACTTTGGCAACGCAGCGGCGCTGCAGAGGCGATTGGAGGCACCGGTCGCCGTCCATGCAGCCGACGCGGACGCGCTGCGGCGCGGCATCCACCCGCCAGACTCCCTGACGCCCTCGCACTGGCTCACCAGGCTGCTCATGCGGCTGCCCTTCGACGCGACGGCGGAGAGCGTCCCTCCCCTGGAACCGGACCTCATCTTCGAAGAGGGCTGGCGCCTGGATGACTACGGTATCGACGCGGACGTCATCCCCACGCCCGGACACACACGCGGCGCGATCTCCGTGCTCCTCGACACGGGCGAAGCCATCGTCGGCGATCTCGTCGCCGCCGATCCGGGCACGCTCTTCCGTCGCCCCGGGCCGCCCTACGTCGCCTGGAATCTGGAGCAGAATTGGAGAAGCCTGCGCGCCCTCATGGACCGCCGACCGCATACCCTCTATACAACCCACGGTGGCCCCTTCGATGCCAAGGCCATCGACCGCCTGTTAGCCAAAAGAGAAGTGTGGTGACACGCACATTCGTCGCGCAGGTGAACAGCTATCTGCGTGATCCGCCTAATTGCTGACAACGTTGCCACGGACGATAAAACAATATTGTTGGAGGTCACAAGATGAAACGGATACCACCGGATCTGACCCGTAGAAAATTCTTGCAATTATTGGCCGCGTCCGGCGAGATGGTCATCATGCACCGCGCCAAATTCAAGGGCACGGCGACCCCTGAAGACCGCAACATCAAGACCTGGCCCGTCTAGCGGCATCGCCATCGAAGAAGTCGCGGCTTAGGAGAAGACCATGTCAGTGTCAGCAAGAAACGTCGGCGAATTAATTGCGACCCGTGATCCCATCGAGCCGGAGATGGTGCTGATCCCCGCCGGCGAATTCCTGATGGGCAGCGATCCCAAGCGAGACCCCCGCGCACGGCGCGACGAAGTCCCACAGCATCGGCTCTACCTGCCGGATTACGCACTCTCGCGCACCCCCATCACCAACGCCCAATACGCGATCTTCCTGCGCGCCACCCGCCACCGCCCACCCATTCATTGGCGCATTCTCTTCATCAAACACCGTTGGCCTCCTTTTAAACGCGCAAACTATCCTGTGGTCCACGTCACCTGGGAGGACGCCAACGCCTACTGTCAATGGCTCTCTGAGGTCACCGGCAAGCCTTACCGTCTACCCAGCGAAGCGGAGTGGGAGAAGGGTGCGCGGGGCCCAGACGGGCGAATTTATCCGTGGGGCAATGAATGGGAAGTCGGGGTGTGCAACATCTCCTCCGACCCCGAACATCCGCCGGGCACCACGCCCATCGACGCCTTTCCCCAAAGTGCCAGCCCCTACGGTCTACTCGACATGGTAGGCAACATCTGGGAGTGGACCCGCAGCCTGTGGGGCCTCGATCTCCGCAAACCGACCTACGGCTATCCCTACGATCCCGACGACGGGCGGGAGAATCAGCTGGCGGGCAGCCGCGTGCGTCGGGTGCTGCGCGGCGTCTCGTTTTACAATGGACCCGCTATGGCGCGCTGTGCCCAGCGTTATCGGTACAGCCCGCGCAACCACTTCGACAGCGTGGGCTTTCGCGTCGCTTTGTCCCCTGATGCGGAGTAAGTCCACCCACCGCCCGGTGGCACGGTCCAGAGCCAGGCCATAGATAGGACGGCGCTAAAGCGCCTGACTACAAACTGTCCTATCCGTTGACGACGTTTGACCTTTGACATTCGACTTTAGACTTACTTGCTAAGGAGCCTTGTGTGCGCGCCGTCTGGATGCGCCGTCTGGATGCGCCGTTTGCGTCAGAGTACATCTTTGGTCGCTCTCTCTACCTGTTTGTCCGCACGACCGCCTTTGACGCCCAGCGCACCTGGGCCGATCTCTTCTTTCGCTTCGATCCGCTGGTGGCGCTGACGGTCTCGCTGGCGGGCCACGCTTTCGTCGCCGGACTGACCTACGCGGGCATCACTCTGGCGCTGACGCTGGTCTTCGGATGGGTCTGGTGCGGCTTTGTCCCCTGATGCGGGGTAAGTCCACCCACCGCCCGGTGGCACGGTCCAGAGCCAGGCCATAGATAGGACGGCGCTAAAGCGCCTGACTACAAACTGTCCTATCCGTTGACGACGTTTGACCTTTGACATTCGACTTTAGACTTACTTGCTAAGGAGCCTTGTGTGCGCGCCGTCTGGATGCGCCGTCTGGATGCGCCGTTTGCGTCAGAGTACATCTTTGGTCGCTCTCTCTACCTGTTTGTCCGCACGACCGCCTTTGACGCCCAGCGCACCTGGGCCGATCTCTTCTTTCGCTTCGATCCGCTGGTGGCGCTGACGGTCTCGCTGGCGGGCCACGCTTTCGTCGCCGGACTGACCTACGCGGGCATCACTCTGGCGCTGACGCTGGTCTTCGGATGGGTCTGGTGCGGCTGGATCTGTCCCCCAGGTACGCCGTTGGAATGGCTCAGCCCGAAGGGGCGGCGGGCGGGCCTACCACAACGCTCTTCTTAGATCCCATCCCGCTGCTCTCGCGCAACACGGCGACGGCACTTTGGCCCGCATTGAGCTGCGCCGTCATGACCGCCGAGAACTTTCTCTACAATTACGAGGTCCTCTGGCCCATCTTAGACGTCATCGACGCCGAGGAGATGTTCCCCGTCCCCCCCACAACGCCATCTGGCTGGACGAAGTGGAGGTCGTCAACGCGCGAGGTGAGGCTGTCACGCTGTTGCGTCCCTGCGTCGTGCGGCTTCACCTGGGCGCTTTTCAGCCAGGACGGAGAGGGCGAGCGGCTGGACGACGAGCAGCTACTGGTGCGCACGCTGCGTGCCTACGGCATCGAGACAACTCAGACGGATCTGGAGTGGTTCGCCGAGGCGTTCTGGGCCCAGTCCTTGTGTCTGAACCCTGCCGGGCACTTGATCTTCAAAGCCGGACAGGTATACTGAAAGGGCATCGAAAGGCACGACGCTCCTGAAAAGTGGAGCGACGGATAAACTGAAGGTAGTGTTCATCTTCACCGGGAGGATCACGTGGAAAATGGCGAATTGTGGTGGTGGCTCATCATTTTGGGGGCTGGCGTGTTGGTGCTCTTTGTGCCACAGTGGCTGTCTCGACGCAAACAGGCTCAACGTCTGGCGGAATTTGAGAGCGGCGACCGGGTGGTCACTATAGGTGGGTTTATCGGCACACTGACGTATATCAATCTGGAAGAGAACGTGGCGCGGTTGCAACTGGCAGACAACGTCGAGGCCGAAATCGTGCCGGGCGCTCTGAGCCGGCGGTTGCGCGCCGGAGACAGCACCGAGACGCCCGAGGAGGACTGAGGGCCAGGGATGCATCTTTCGGCAGCCGTCGCCAAGATCAACAAATGGGCTGTGCGCCAGAGCGGCGATACCCTGGAGATGATCGAGCGGCCCAATGGCGGCCTCTCCCTGGTATTGGCCGACGGACAGAGTTCGGGGCCGGGCGCCAAAGCCGTCAGCATCTGGGTGGTGCGCAAAGTGGTGGCCGAATTAGCCGAGGGGGTGCGCGACGGCGCGGCCGCCCGGGCGGCCAACGACGCCCTCTACGCACTGCGGAACGGGCGCGTTTCCGCCACGCTGGTTATCCTCTCCGTGGACCTGGTCGATCCCGAGATGGTGATCACCCGCTGCGGCGATCCTCCCATCTACGTGCGCACGGCCGGGGGCGAGCTGCTACGTCTGCCCGGCGAAGCCCCCGCCCTGGGCTTCCACCGTCACACACGCCCGGTCGTGGACGTGCTGCCCCTGGAACCCGGGTTGATGGCCTGCGCCTTCACCGACGGTCTGGTTCACGCGGGAAGCCGCACCGGTCGCAGCCTGGACATCCCCGCCGCCATCGCCGAGATCTGGGCCGCGACGCCCGGCGCTCAGCCCCTGGCCGACGGTCTCCTGGAACGGGCCCTGGTCCTCGACGAGGGACGGCCGACCGACGACACCAGCGTCGCCGTGCTGCACGTGAGCGAAGGCCCGCGCAAAGGCCCGCGCTATCTGCGCGTAGAGATGCCCCTCCCGAACGTCTGACACCGTGTCCCCCAGGTGCATCTATGACGGAAAAGGCGGAGGACTTTCTCATAGGTGTGGTCGGGCCGTGCGCTGCTGGCAAATCCGAGCTGGCGCGACGTCTGCGCCGCGCCGGCTACCTCGTCAAGGAGATCCGCCAGGAGCACTCCCGCGTCCCCACCCTGTGGCAACACTTCAACAAGCCCAACGTGCTCATCTATCTCGACGTGACGCCAGCCGTCGCGGCCCGGCGGGAGGGCCGCGAAAAGCCCGCCTCCTGGTGGCAGGAGGAGCGCGAGGTGCGCCTGGCCCACGCCCGACGGCACTGCGATCTCTACATCGACACCAGTGATCTGACCCCCGAAGATGTCTTCACGGCCGTGCAAGCACACCTGAAAGGAAAGCAGCATGCCTTTTGACCCGCCCATCCCCTGCGTCGGCCTTGTCGGTTGGTCCGGCAGCGGAAAGACAACCCTGCTGGAAGCCTTGATCTCCACATTCCGCCGTCGAGGAGTGCGCGTGGCGGTGGTAAAATACACCCACCATCGCCATCTCCAGACCGACCAGCCGGGCAAGGATACGTGGCGCTTCGAGCAGGCCGGCGCTGTCCACACCACGCTCTGGTCACCCGACCGGGTGGTACATACCCATCGCTACGCCAGACCGCCCTCACCGGACCTCGTGCTGCAAGACGTGCACGACGTAGACGTGATCCTGATCGAAGGGTACAAGGGCGGCCATTACCCGAAAATCGAGGTGGTGCGCGCGGCGCGGGTGGATTCACACCCGGAGGATCCGGTGCTGATCCCCGACCTGGAAGACCGTGTCGCCTGCGTCACCGATCTGCCGGATCCGCCCTTTGAAGGGCCAACCTTTCCCTTCTACCAGGTGGACGCCCTGGCGGACTTCATCCTGACAAGGCTGGCTCCTCTGATATAGCGCCTACTCACAGCAACGGGATGCCCTCCGCGCGACAGCGCGCCATCATCTCCTCGGGCCAAAGCCCGGCCTGGATCTCTCCGATGTGCGCTTTGCGCAGGTAGTACATACACAGCCGGGACTGTCCAATGCCTCCGCCGATGGTCAACGGCAACTCACCGCTCAACAGCCGCCGGTGGAAGTAGAGGTCCTTGCGGCGTTCCTCACCCGTGATCTTCAACTGACGGAGCAGCGCCTCTTTGTCCACGCGGATGCCCATAGATGAGATCTCCAATGCCATGTCGAGCAAGGGATAGTCAACGAGGATATCGCCGTTCAGGCCCCGGTATCCGTTGAGCGTCGGTGTAGACCAGTCATCGTAGTCAGGTGCCCGTCCATCGTGGGGCGTGCCGTCGCGCAGCCTGGCACCGATACCGATGACGAAGACGGCGCCGTGCTCGCGACAGATGACCCGCTCCCGCTCCTTAGGCGTCAGGTCTGGATAGCGCGCCTGCAGATCTTCGCTGTGCACAAAGGTGATGGATTCGGGTAACCGGGGGACGATAGCAGGGTAACGGTGACTGATATACTTCTCGGTACGGCGGATGACATCGTAGATGCGCCGCACGACGGATTTCAGATAGGTTACGGTACGCTCCTCCCGCCGGAGGACGCGCTCCCAGTCCCACTGATCGACGTAGAGGGAGTGCAGGTTATCCAACACCTCGTCAGGGCGCACGGCGTTCATGTCCGTGTAGATACCATGACCGGGCGGCAACCCCAGATCGGCCAACCGCAACCGCTTCCACTTCGCCAACGACTGCACAATCTCGGCACGGGAGCCGTTCATGGACTTGACGGAGAAGGTCACGGGACGTTCCACGCCGTTGAGATCGTCGTTGATGCCGGTGCCGCTCATGACGAAGAGCGGCGCCGTCACCCGCATCAGATTGAGCTCAAAGGCCAGGTTCTCCTGGAAGAAGGTCTTGATCTGCCGGATGGCGATCTCCGTCTCCCGGGCATCCAACAGCGGACGATAGTCGTTCGGAACAACCAGTTGGGACGGCATGAACACACCTCCTGATGAAAAAAGGGCCACGGGGCAAAAACCAGACCCGTGGCCCTCAACGAAAAGCCACGGGTGAGGGCACCCGTGGCTTGGTTGAACTCAGGTCAGACGACCCTCATCGACACCTCACCCACAGGTGCGCGCGGGGATTGTGATTGACGTTCTTGACGTCGATGTGGATCATCGTCTCTGCTTTTAGTTGTGACATCGCTCCGTGGCTCCCTGTGAGTGCATCATCTTCAATTATAACCACCATTTCCCGAGCGTCAAGTGCGCGTTCGTTTTCAGGTGCCAGGCGCATTCTTCTGGCTCAGCTCAACCGCTCCCGGACGAGCCGGTTGACCTGGGAGCCGTCGGCTCTTCCGCGCACCTGGGGCATGATCGTCTGCATCACGCGTCCCATATCGGCCATGGAAGTGGCGCCGACGTCCTCGATCACCTCTTCGACGAGGGCAACCAACGCCTCCTCGCTCAGAGGCTCGGGCAGATAGGCGCGCAGGATCTCCAGCTCCTCTTTTTCAGGTGCGACGATGTCCGTCCGGCCGGCCTCCTGGGCCATCTCCAGAGCCTCCTCGCGCTGTTTGACCTCTTTCTCAATCAGGCGGAGGATCTCGTCGTCGCTCAGTGGCCCCTGTTCTGCCTCCCGGGTCTGGATGGAGGCGAGCAACACGCGCAGGGCGGCCTTGCGGCGTACATCGCGAGCCCGCATGGCTTCTTGGAGATCTTTTTGTAGTTTCTCACGTAAGCTCATCTCATCACCTCGTAGATTCCGTCATACGGTTATGTGTGGAACAGAAGATCGAAAAAAAGGGAGGGATCAGAGCGCCTTCTGATCCCTCGCCTGTCCCTGGGGTGTGCCTATGGAAGGCACTCTCCGGGTATCAATACTGCTGCTTTTTCAGGGTCGTGCTGCGGCTTTTGCGCAACTTGGCCGCGCGCTTTCGCTTCCGCACCACGCTGGGTTGTTCAAAATAACGCCGTTTCCGCACCTCCGATAACACCCCATCGCGCTGAACGGTCTTGTGGAACCTGCGCAGCAGGGATTCAAAGGACTCGTTGTCGTCGGCAACCACATAGGTCATTGGGATCTCACCCCCTTCTTTCACGTCCGACGCTTTGCCAGAGCACCGGGCAGATGCTTGTGCGGCTCGAGGTTAGAGAGGGCCGCCATTACCGTTATTATACTCATGGAAGGTGGATTGTCAAGAATGCCCATGCCGTCACGTAAAAGATCGACGCGCCCTCCAACGCAACCATCTCCTTCGCTTTCGCTTGGCGCGCTAGCGGTCCGAGTTGATTTGCGTGGCGGTCCAGGCGGTCACCCGTCCCTCACCGACCCAACGGCAGGCCCAATTAAACCTCCGCAGGCTTCATGATAGCCACGTCAGCTCCAGCGAGTTGTTAAGGAATGAGTCCTAAATAACTTATCCAGGTCGTGAGTACTGGACGGCAAAGGCGAGCGTAACACGGAGGGGACAAGAATAGGGGGGTAATGAGGGCAAGCAG
>JBNGCW010000071.1:0-7923 GCA_049975525.1 Anaerolineae bacterium | reverse complement strand
CCGCCCCCTGCAGAGGCGGAGGAGACGGAGGAAGGGCAGCCCGCGCCGCCCGTCCGGCGTGCCCCGGCAGAAGCGACCGCCCCCCGGCCGGAGATCGCACCACCCTCCGTCGCAGAGGCGGAAGCCGAGGGCGCGGCGGCGTCACAACCCGCGCCACCCCTGCAGCGCGCCCCGGCGGAAGCGACCGCGCCCGCACCGGAGACCGCACAACCCTCCGTCCCAGAGACCCAGGCCGAGGGCCCAGCGGCGTCACAACCCGCGCCACCCCTGCAGCGCGCCCCGGCAGAGGTCGAAGTGCCGCCCGCACCCGCAGCGGAGGAGGGGCACGGTCAGAGACCGGCCCCGGTGGGGAGAGCGCCCACGGCAGCAGGCGAGCCGACCGCGCTTCAACGCACCCCGGCGGACATCGAAGCGCCGCCACAGAGGCAACGCACGCCCGCAGAACCGCCGAGATCCGTCGCGAAGACTATAGACGCCGGGTTGGTACAACGGCTGACGGCTCGGGCTGGGCCACGCCGCTCTCCGACCCCGACGCCCGAAACGCCCATCGCCGTGCAACCGAAGCCTGCGCGGGAGGGGAAACCGTCGCCAACTCAACCGTCCGCGCGCCTGCAGACGCTGCACCCATCCTCTTCGCCGGTGGCGCGCGCACCTGTTCCCCCACACCAAGCGGACACCTCAGCGAGCGAAACGCCAGCGCGCTCGCGCAGCCCGGCTCCTCCCAAACTGACCCTGGCCCCGCGCCAGGCGGTGGTTCAACGTGCCACGGCGCGTCCGACAGCCACGGCGATCGAACCGCCAGAAACACCCCCTACCCGCCCGACACCGCCGGTCGCGCCCCCCCCGTTGCAGGTGACGACGGCGCCGGTGACAGTTCAGCGCGCGACGGAGGCGGAAGCAGAGGAAGAGATGGAACCGCTGGAGCTGTTGGAGGAGGCGGATCTGGAGCAGCTGGCCCGCGAGGTGCTGCCTCGGGTGAAGCGCTTGTTGTGGTCGGAGTTGGAACGGCGTTCGCAGCCGGATTTGGATTGGTGAGGAGGTCGGGATGCCCGGTGAAAATGCGACGGTGAAGAAGGCTCGTATCGTGGTGGTGGACAAGAACGGCAACGCCGACGAGAGTCGGGCGATCACCTGTATGTACAACCCGGAGACCCTGCAGTTCAGCCGCTCGGCGTCGTGGGACAAGCGGGAGATTCCGCAGGAGAGCCACGCGGAGCACAGTTACAAGGGCGGCGGCGGCGCGTCGCTGAGCGTCAAGTTACTCTTCGACACGACGCGCGACATGCAGGAGCATGGGCTAAACGTGAAAGCAGGCAACGACGTGCGCCAGTACACGGATTTCCTCTTCTCATTGTTGGAAGTGGACGCGGAGACGAAGCAACCGCCCTACTGTCGTTTCGAATGGGGGGGCAAGTTTTTCTTCGTCAAGGGATACGTTAAGAGTGTAAGTGCCACCTACACGCTCTTTCTGCCCGATGGGACGCCCATCCGCGCCGAAGTGGACGTCAGTTTCGAGGAAACGGACAGCGAGGAGGCGTTGGACAACCGGGGCCAGAATCCCACCACACGCACGGAAGCCCGCAAGACGTGGGTGGTGCGCGAGGGAGAGCGTCTGGACTGGATCGCCTATCAGGAGTACGGGAATCCGGCGCTCTGGCGGCACATCGCCGAGGTGAACGGCATCAACGATCCGCTGGCGCTGCGCCCAGGCCAGGTGCTGAAATTGACGCCGTGGGAAGGGTGAGGAGCGGACCATGAGCGTGCCGGTCGATTACATCAGCATCGCAGATTTCACCGTCAAGGTGAGCGGGCAGGCGCTGGACGCGGAGTTGCTCCACGATCTCGTCGCCATCACCGTCGATAGCAACCTGCAACTGCCCGACATGGTCACCTTGCAGTTCTACTGCGCGGACACGACGGTGCTGGACGGAAACACTTTCGACGTGGGCAAGCCTATCGAGGTGACGGTGAGGGATACCACGCAAACCGGCGAGCCGGTGATCTCGCTCTTCAAGGGAGAGATCACGGCACTGGAGCCGACGTTCACGGTGGGCGGCTACGTTGAGGTGACGGTGCGCGGTTACGATAAATCGCACCGCCTGCACCGGGGCAAGAAGACGCGTACCTTCGCCAACAAGAGCGACAGCGACATCGTCAAGCAGATCGCAGGCGACGCAGGATTGCGGGCCGAGGCGGACACCACCCCGGTCACCCACGCACACGTCTGGCAGAACAATCAGACGGACATGGAGTTTCTGCGTGGGCGGGCACACCGTTTGAACTACTTTTTGTACGCGGACGATCAAAAGCTTTACTTTAAAAAGACGCCACCCAGCACCGGCCCCGCCGTCGAGCTGACCTGGCAGCGAAATCTGCGCAGCTTCCGCCCCCGCATGTCGGCGGCGCACCAAGTCAACAAGGTCTTCGTCCGCAGCTGGGACCCGGGGAACAAGGAAGCCGTGGTAGGCCAGGCGACGAGTCCCAGCGACACCACACACCAGGGCGGAGTGTCGCAGAGCGGCGGCAGCGTGGCTCAGCGCGCCTTCAGCGCCGCCGAGACCCTGGTGGTCGGCTATCCGCAGCTCACCAAGGCTGAAGCGGACGCCGTCGCGCAGGGGCTGCTGGATCGGCTGCACGACCGCTTCGTCCGGGCCGAGGGCCTTTGCGTAGGCAATCCCAACATCAAGGCCGGCGTGGTGATCGACGTCAAAGAGGTGGGGACGCGCTTCAGCGGCAAGTACGTGGTCACGCAAGCGACGCACACCTTCAGCCCAGAGGGCAACTACGAGACCACGTTCCACGTGCGGGGCCGACAGGACGACGTCCTGACCCACGTGCTCCACGGCGAGGGACGTCAGCGGGCTGAGCGCGGGCTGATCAACGGCGTCGTGCCCGCTGTGGTGACCAACAACAACGACGATGAAGAGAAACAGGGGCGGGTCAAGGTAAAGTTCCCCTGGCTCAACGACGAGGTGGAGACGGATTGGATCCGCTTCACCGCGCCGGGGGCCGGGAAGACGCGCGGCTTCTACAACATCCCGGAGGTCGACGACGAGGTACTGGTGGCTTTCGAACACGGCGACATCAACCGCCCCTACGTGGTCGGCGCGCTGTGGAACGGGAAAGACACCCCACCTAAACCGACCAACGAGGTGGTCGCCAGCGGTAAGGTCAACGAGCGCATCTGGCAATCGCGCAGCGGACACGTGATTCTGTTGAGCGACGAAGAGGGGAAGGAACAGATCATCATCCGCGACAAGACGGGCAAGAACGAGATCATCATCGATTCCAAAGAGAATGCCATCACGGTGAACGTGGACGGCAACTACGCGGTGAACAACGGCGGCGACTACACCCTGACCAGCAAGGGAAAGACGACGGCGGAGAGCTCCGGCGACATCACCATCAAGACCGGCAGCGCCAACGTCACCATCCAGGGCAGCAAGGTCACCATCAAGGGTCAGAGCGCCGTCGCCGTCGAGGCACCTAAGCTGGATCTCAAAGCCACAGGACAGCTCAATCTGCAGGGCGCGCAAGTCGCCATCAAGGGGTCGGCGATGGTCCAGATTCAGGGCGCGATGGTGAAGATTAACTGAGGAGTTGGGGAGCTGTGGCCGGTCCCACAGCGGGCACGGTCAGGAGACCGGCCCGAGCGAGTTGCCCCGCTTTATTGAGATGATATGGACATTTGCAGATTGGGCGTTTTGTTATTTGACGCTTTGCTCATTTGCCATTGAACCGGAGGTCTCATGTTTCCAGCCGCACGTCTTGGTGATTTGACCGCCACCGGTGACGCCATCACGGGGCCGGGGGTACCTAACGTCCTGATCGGCGGGGTGCCGGCGGCGGTGGTGGGTGACATGGTCTCCGGTAGCGCCTGTGTGGGCACCATCACCCAGGGCAGCGCCACGGTGCTCATCGGGGGACGACCGGCGGCCCGCGTGACCAGCGTGGTGGCCGGGGCCAATCCCGCCTCGGGCGTCCCCGTGAGCACCACCGTGGCAAAAGGCCAGCCCAACGTCCTCATCGGAGGATGACCGGAGGCGGGAAGCCTGCCGTCTTGGCCGTTTGCTTATTCTGTAATGTGTCATTGAATGGGAGTGCACCGTGCCTGACGATACAAATCTGCGCAACCGCGAGTTTCTGGGTCAGGGGTTAGCGTTTCCGCTGCAGCTCAATCAGCGCGGTGAGATCGCGCTGGCCCGCGGCGAGACCGACATTGAACAGTCGATCCGCATTATCCTGGAGACCTCACCCGGCGAGCGGGTGATGCGCCCGGAGTTCGGCTGTCGCGCCAAGGAGTTGCTCTTCGCGCCGCGCGACGCCACCACCCAGGGCCTGATGGCCTACCACGTGCGACGAGCACTGCGCCGTTGGGAGCCGCGCATCGATGTGCATGACGTGGAAGTCACCAGTGACCCGGCCCGCGACGGCGTACTGCTGGTGGAGATCATCTACGAGGTCAAAGCGACCCACGACGAGCGCAGTATTGTTTACCCGTTCTATCTGATGGGAGAAGAGGAGTAACTATGCCACTACCCGAACCTCGACTTGACGACCTGCGTTTTCAGCAGGATCTCGTTGATGAAGCGCGGCGGCGCATCATCCGCTACTGTCCCGAGTGGACAGACTACAACCTCAGCGACCCGGGCATCACGCTCATCGAACTCTTCGCCTGGATGACGGAGCTGCTTACCTACCGCCTCAACCGCGTCCCGGAGAAAAACTACGTCAAGTTTTTGGAGCTGCTCGGCGTGCAGCTCCAGCCGCCCAGCAGCGCCCGCACCGAGCTGACCTTCTGGCTCTCGACGCCTTTCCCCATCACACCGGAAAGCACCACCATCGCGGTGGTGCCCAAGGGCACCGAGGTCGCCACGCAGCAGCTAGACGAGGAAGAGATCGTCTTCACCACCGACACGCGGCTGGTCATCGCCCCACCGCGTCTGGTTCAGCTGCGACGTGAGGGCGAGATGACCAAGAACTACCTGCCCCGCCTGGGCATCGAGACATTCCACGCCTTTCGGCGCACACCGGAGGTCGGCGATACCTTCTACGTCGGCTTTGACGCGGAGCAACCGCTGGGCGGACAGCTGCTGCGGCTGACCTTCGAATGTGAGCAGACACAGGCCGTCGGCATCCGCCGCGAGGACCCACCGCTGGTCTGGGAGGCGTCGCTGGGCGAAGAACGCTGGGCCGAGGTCAGACCGAGCACGCGGGCGGGCGAGAAGGACACCACCGGCGGGCTCAACAACCCCAGCGGTTCGCTCACGCTCCACCTGCCGCTGGAGATGGCACCGGAGACGGTACAGGGTCGTCGAGCGCACTGGATACGCTGTCGCTTCGAGCCCCGGCGACCGGAGCAGGGCCGCTACACCCAATCGCCGCGCATCCGCAGACTGCAGGCCCACACGCTGGGCGGCACGGTGCGAGCCACCCACGCCGTCGTGCAGGAGAACGAACACCTGGGCGTCAGCACCGGCGAGCCCGGACAGGTCTACCACCTGGAGCACACACCGGTGCTCACCCCGGAGCCGGGCGAGACGGTGGAAGTCGAGGAGCTCCAGGCGGGGGAGGTGGTCTTCGTGCCGTGGACGCGAGTGGAGGACTTCGCCGCTTCGACGCGCTACGACCGCCACTTCACCCTGGACGAGGCCGGCGGCGAAGTCGCCTTCGGCCCGGCGGTCCGGCAGGCCGATGGCACAGTACGGCAGTACGGGCGGGTGCTGGAGGCGGGCCGCGCCATCCGCTTCACGCGCTATCGCTACGGCGGCGGCGCGCGCGGCAATGTGCCCGCGGGGGCGCTCCAGATTCTGCGTACCTCGCCCGCCTACATCGATCACGTGATGAATCTGCGTCGGGCCGAGGGCGGGCGCGACCAGGAGAGCCTGGAGGAGGCCAAGCTGCGCGCCCGGCGCGAGCTGCGCGCCCAGCAGCGGGCCGTCACCGCCGAGGACTTCGAGAACCTGGCGCGGCGGGCGACGCGAGCGGTGGCGCGCGTCAAGTGTCGGGCACCTGGTGCTGTGGGCGAGGCGCTGCCGCCGGGCATGGTCGAGCTGCTCGTCGTCCCGGCCGTCTTCGAGGCCGTCCGCGCCGGTGCTCTGAGCCGCCTGGCGCTGGCGCCATCGCTTCGGGAGACGCTCATCGCTCACCTGGACCGCTACCGGCTGCTCACCACCACCCTGCGCGTGCGCGCGCCACGTTACCTGGGCGTCGCTGTGACGGCGGAGGTGGCACCCGGCGTCCACAGTCACCCGGAGACGGTCCGCGCGCGGGTCGCGGAGCGCCTGCACCGCTTCATCACGCCACTGGCGCTGGGTGACGAGGAGGCGCTCTCCGAGATGACGGGGACCGCCTGGCAGGGCTGGCCCTTCGGACGCGACCTCTACGTCTCCGAGCTCTTCTCGCTGATCCAGCAGGTGCCCGGCGTGCAACACGTGCTCGACGTGCAACTCGCTTACCGCGATGTCGTCCCCGTGGAGGAGCCCGACCCCGATGCCGAGGCGGCGGAGGCGTCAGGAGAGACGCCTGAGGCACTGACACCGCTGGAAGGACGCCGGCTCGCCGTGCCGGACGACACACTGCTCTGTTCACTGACACACACCGTGAAGGTGGTGACACTGTGACGACCTCATCCCTGCGGCTGGATCACGTCGTCGACGCCTACCGGCGCTATCCGGGCGAAGCGTTGACCTTTTACACGCGGGTCAGCGCGCAGCCTTCCGCCGACGGCGCCGGTGTCTCACCGCACGCCCCCTCCTTCACCCTGCGCATCACGCTACCCGCGGGCATCGCGCTGGAGCACACCGAAGCCCCACCGGAGGTCACAAGCGGGCCGCGCGTCGTCGCCTGGCCCGAGGGTGGGCAGACGATCACCTGGAGCGACGTACCGCCGGCGGACGCAGCCCAGACCTTCGTCCTGCACACGAGCGTTGACCGCGAGATCGGTCTCTCGTCCTCCACCGAGGCCGAGGTCTCCTCGAGCTCCCTCACGCACGACGCCGAGCTGGTCAGCCGCGCCTTTCTGGAAGTGGCAGGGGATGAAAGCCCGCGCGTCACGGAGACAGTCTCCGTTGCCGTCTTCTCCAAGAGCCGCTACCTCCGTCACCTGCCGGCCCTCTACGAACGTGACGCGCTGCTGAACCGCTTCTTGATGCTCTTCGAGAGCTTCTGGGATCCCATCGAAGCGCAGATCGACCAGCTGCCCTACACCTTCGACCCGCGCACCGCACCCTCCGAGCTGCTACCGTGGTTGGCCGCCTGGCTCGACCTAGTGCTGGATCCGCGCTGGCCGGAGGCCAAACGGCGGCGGCTACTCCAATCGGCCGTGCACCTCTACCGACGGCGCGGCACCCGCGACGGGCTGGCGGACTATCTGGAGATCTACACTGGCGTTCGTCCACAGATTGTAGAGCACCGGGCGGAGAACTTCGTGCTGGGGCCTGAGGCGCGGCTGGGACAGAGCATTGCTCTGGGACGGCGGAACGCGCCCCACACCTTCACGGTCAAACTGGAGCTGCCGACGCTGCCCAAAGCAGAAGCCGAGGCGCGGCGGCGCATGATCACGCAGATCATCGAGGCGGAAAAACCGGCGCACACGGCGTACTTGTTGGATTTGAGTTAAAAGTCGTCTCTACTGAACTTAAATTACGGCTGAAGGGCCTGACTACGAACTGTGCTAGGTTTGTAGTTCGCGCTGGGTTTGTAGTCACGCGCTGGGTTTGTAGTCACGCGCTTTAGCGCGGTGAGCGGTCAACGGCGCTGAAGCGCCTGACTACGAACCGTGCCAGGTTTGTAGTTACGCGCTGGGTTTGTAGTTACGCGCTTTAGCGCGGTGAGCGGTCAACGGCGCTGAAGCGCCTGACTACGAACCGTGCCAGGTTTGTAGTTACGCGCTGGGTTTGTAGTTACGCGCTTTAGCGCGGT
>JBNGCW010000070.1:0-8163 GCA_049975525.1 Anaerolineae bacterium | reverse complement strand
CGAACATAAGTTTACACCATGACTGACTTTTTTACACTCGATGTACGGTAGAAAAGTTTGATTTAAGAGGGAGATATTCCATGCGAGATAAATACATCCTTATCCTGATGTTTGTTCTGATCCTCGGCCTGCTGACCGGCTGTGCGGAGACGGCTGACGAGCCCATCGTCGGGGCCACCGCCAGCGGCGCTCTCAATCGAGAGGAAGCCGGCAGTGAGCTGGCGTACCACATCGTGGTCGAAAACGAAGGCGACCCGGTGGGTATTGATTTTCGCGGCGTGTTGACCCAGGGCAGCGTTTCACTGCAGCTGGTGGATGCCGACGATGAGATCATCCGGGATTGGACCTTCGATCAGGTCGGCCCCTTCTCCATGAACACGACCCTCTATCTGGCGCCCGGCGCCTACCGCTACGGTATGGTGTGGGATGGACCGGTGCAGCTGACCCAATACAGCCTCGCCTGGAAGCCGCATCCCATCGACGTGCCGACCATCACCCCGTGGGTGCTGCTCTCGGGCATTGGCATGATTGTGGTCGCCGTCGGCTACGTCGCCTACGCTGCCGTCCGGCGGCTGGGATGGGGCTACCTGGGTCTGGGCGCGCTGGCGTGGGCGATCACCGTGGCTCTCAAATTCGCCTGGGCGCTGCCCACCAACACGCCGGTCTACGAGGCGCTGACCGGCGCTCTGCCGGGAACGGCTGCCAATGTCATCTTCTACATCTACGTCGGCGCGCTCACCGGCCTCACGGAGATAGCGCTCACCTGGCTGGTGCTGCGCTACACCAAATGGGGCCAGGTCCCGTGGACGCGCGTGCTGGCTTTCGGTCTCGGCTTCGGCGCAGTGGAGGCGCTGCTGTTGGGCGTTGGCTCGCTCATCGGCACAGCAACGGCGCTGCTGGCGCCCACGTCCCTGCCGCTGGGCACGCTCCGGCAGATCGCCACGGCGAACAATCCGCTCTACGGCCTGGCGCCCGTCTCGGAGCGCTTCTTCACCGTCCTGATTCACCTCTTCAGCAACGTGCTCCTCTTCTACGGCGCGCGGCAGCGTGAATCCCGCTGGTTCTGGCTCGCCTTCGCCTACAAATCGGGCATCGACGCGGTGGCGGCCTTCGCCCAGTTCTGGGGTATCGGCACCGTGGGGCGCATCTGGACCATCGAGCTCATCATCCTCCTCTGGGGCGTGGTAGGCTGGTGGGGCACGCGCGCCGTGCGGGATCGGTATCCGCCGCTGACGCAGGACGACGCCGGGGCGGCCTAAAATAACGTGGGTCTTTTCATCAACCTGAGCGCGCTTATGATCTAGACGTACTGCTCGATCTGTTCGTCGCTAGAGTCCGTGACGTGCTCAAGCGTCCCAAGCTCGCTGCACTCGGCCTCCCCGATAAGGTTGTTGGTGTAAGTGCGCTGTTCCTGGCGTAATGCCTTGGCGTTGTATATCCATGACCAGGTCGCGATGCACGATACATGCGGTAGTATCATCATAAATCCTCGACCATCGCCTGCACCTGTTGCTTATCCGGGTGCAGATAGCGCGCCGTCGTCGATAGATTCGCGTGTCCCATCAAATGCTGCAGCGTGGCCAAATCGCCGCTCCGTCGCAGAAAGCGCGTAGCATAGGTGTGTCGCAGCATATGTGGCGTGACCTTACGTTCTATCAGCGCTAGCCGCGCAACCTTATCTACCATGCGCTGCACGTCGCGGGCGTGGAGCGCTTTTCCGCTGCGGGAGACAAAAAGGCACTCGGGGGCGAAGTGGGGTCGCACCTCCAGGTAGGCTGTCAGATCCTTGCGGGTCTGCAGCGAGAGACGCACCGCGCGTTCCTTGTTGCCTTTACCGTGCCGAATCAGCGCCCGACCTGAGCGAGGGTTGATCTCTATATCGTTGATGCCAAGATCGACGACCTCAGAAACGCGCAGGCCAGCCCGGGCCATGTTGTCGTTCATGGCCCGGTGCCTAAGATCACTGTTCTTGTTCGGCTAGTTCACGTCTGGGCATTCAGCGGATCATTATCCCTGAAAAAACGCACGGTCAGCAGACCATAAACGATCATGTAGAGCGCGCCGCCTGCGTATCCCAGCCCCAAGAGAAGCGGATAGATACCCTCCCGATAATCGATATCCAACCGGGGGGCGTACATGGTCTGCCCAGCGGTCTCGATCTCCTCTAGAGTCATGGTACTGATGGGAATGGTGATAGTGCCGAAGTTTCCCACAATAGTGAGAAACAAGGCAGCCCAGAGCAGCACTCGAGGCAATCTGTGACTCACCCCATATACCAGCAGAAAGGGAATGGCATATTGTAGCAAGGCTGCACCGGCCTTCACCTTCTGCGCCGTCTTGATCATCGACAAGGAGCCCCGCTGCGTTCCAATGAAGGAAAGCGGCAAGAAAACACCGAGATTCAGTACGCCCCAGATGATAAAGAAGATGGCAGCGAGCCAAGCCAAACGACGATGCGGATTGCCTACACGCTTGCTCTCCATCACCATCAGGATGATCGCCGCGATTTCCAGCAGAATGGTCAGTGGGTCTAAACAGGTAACCAGGAGGGTAGGAACACTGAACGGCGTTGCCGTAAGGCTCGCTGTGTCCAGGCGACCGCCCATCGATACCAGCGACCCCACAGCAATGATAGTTCCCAACAGAAAAGAAATACTCATAGCCAACGTAGCCCATTTCGTGCGTTTCATGATTGTCCCCTTGAGTAGTGTCATGTCCTTATAGATGAATCTCTCACACAGTCAATTGTGTCCATCGCAGTCAACAGGCATGACAGATAGAGCGGACTGAAGAAGCTACGTTTTGGGACATCATCGTGACCGCGGACCGCGCAGGGTGAGTTGAAAGCGGGTCATAGGTGGCGAGGCTGCCGGTGAGAATGCCCACCACCTCCCAAATAGCCATGGCCAGCTGGGCTACACCGACGAGGATCACAACCAGGGCCGCTATCAGGTAGATGATACGGTCAAATCGAGCAGAGAGGATGACACGCTTCCCAACCGGGCCGAAAAGCCCCATCACGAAGAGTCCCAATCCAAACAGGTACCAGGTGTAGTGATCATCCCCAAGTGCGGTAATAAACAGCAAAAGGCCCAACGTCCTGAGTATGTTATACGTCGATCTCGTTTCCGCTGCGGATCTCTCAATGTCATGCATCTGCGCCTCCTTGGCTTTTATGTGGTACGAGCATACCGGAACCCAGTAGATCCTTGATCCCTCAATCGTATGATCAGGGGGATGATTTTGCCCAAGCGGCATCCTCTGGTATAGTCGGGGATATGGACGCCCTGCTCAGAACCAAACTCTTCGTACCACCGCTGCGCCCCGAGCTGGTGCCGCGTCCGCGCCTCTCTGAACAACTGAGTCGCGTCCTCGACCGCAAGGTGGTACTGGTCTCCGCGCCTGCCGGATTCGGCAAGACCACGCTCGCCAACGCCTGGGTGCGCGAACAGAAAGTGCCGGTCGCCTGGCTTACGCTGGACGAAGGAGACAACGACCTCGCCCGTTTCTTGATCTACCTGGAAGCCGCCCTGCGCGAGGTCCACCCGGAGATTGGCGAGACCTTGAGCGCCCACTTGGAGTCGCTCCAGGACAGAGAGCCGCATGTCGAAAGCTTGCTAGCGTCGTTGGCGAACAGACTGCTGGAGCTGCCCCATCCCATCCTGCTGGTGCTGGACGACCTGCATCTCATCGAAGCCTACGCTGTCCACGAGGCGCTGGCGTACTTCGTCGCCCATCTGCCGCCGCAGATGCACCTGCTGCTCCTCACACGCGAAGATCCGCCCCTGCCTCTGGCCCGGCTGCGGGTGCGAGGGGAGATGAGCGAAGTGCGGGCCGCAGACCTACGCTTCAGCCGACAGGAGAGCGCCCAGTTCCTTAACGAAATCATGGATCTAGATCTAGCAAGCGAAGACGTTGTCCGGCTTGAGGAACGCACCGAGGGGTGGGCCGCCGGATTGCAGCTCGCGGCTTTGGCCCTACGCACGACCGCCAGCGCGCCCGACGCCCGGCACGACTTCATTGCGGACTTCGCCGGTGACGACCGGCTGGTGATGGACTATCTGATCGACGAGGTGCTGGCGAGTCAGCCAGACGCCGTGCAAGCATTCCTCCTGCAGACGTCGATCCTGGATCGCTTTTGTGCTCCCCTGTGTGATGCCGTTCGGGCGGCGGATGCGGAAGGCGACCAGCGGATAGACACAGCTGACGTCCCCCTCTCACAGCCGATCCGTACGCGGACCGCCGCGCCAGACGTGACCGATTCACAGGCGATCCTCAATTATCTCGAACGCGCCAACCTCTTCGTCACGCCGCTCGATCACCGGCGCCGCTGGTACCGCTACCATCACCTCTTTCGCGACCTGCTCCGCTACCGGCTGCAGCGGAGGGGAGCGGAGCAGGTGAACGAACTCCACCGGCGGGCCGGGGCGTGGTTCAGCGCGCAGGAGCTACTGGACGAGGCTATCCACCACTTGCTGACCGCAGAAGCGTATGAGCAGCTGGCGGATCTCATCGGGGCGCGCTGGCAGACGATGATGATCGAGAGTCGAACCCGGCTCTATCTGGCCTGCATGCGGGCGCTCCCACCCGAGGTGATCGAAACCCGGCCCATGCTCTCCATAGCAGACGCCTGGGCTTACTTCCTCAGCGACCGGGGCGACTCCGAGGACGTCGAGCGGCGGCTTACGGACGCCGAGAACGCCCTGGACCCCGCCCATTCAGATGAGACTACGGAGGTCGCGGGCCATGCCGCAGCTCTGCGGTCGGTCATCGTGCGGAAGGACCCGACGGCAACGGCGAAGGAGATCATCCGCCTCTCTGAAGAGGCTCAACACCTACTTCCCGATAACGATTTGGTCCGGTACATCACGGATCTTAATCTTTCATCAGCCTATCTGGTTGCCGGTAAAGTGGACCGGGCGCTGCGGGTACTCGGGCAAGCCTACGCTTCGGAGCGCTGTCGCCACAACCCCTACCTGGGCGTCACTATCGCCAGCGTCTACGGGCAGATTCTGTTCGAACAGGGCAAGTTGCGCGCGGCCTTGGCCCTGTATCGCGACACCGTCGATAAACTGACCGATTCCCCTTGGGAACAGAGATCCCCCTTTGCAGAGTTGGCCTATGGCGGGATCGGGCGAGTGCTGGTGGAGATGAACGATCTAGAGGGCGCGGCTCAGATGCTGACGGATGACCCCCATCGTTTTCCTCCTGGGGACGAGATCATGGAGATGTACGTGCATCTGGCCCACGCGCGCCTCTGCTGGGCGCAGGGTGATACGGAAGGCGCCCGTCGCGCGCTGGCTCACGCCCGGGAGGGGCCCTTCGCGGGCATGGATGTCTACGTCGACGCCTTTGAAGCACAGAGAGCCATTCGCCAGGGAAGAATGGAGCCGGCCCAGGCCTGGGCGCGCTTCAGCAACGTCACGCTGCAGGCGACGCCACTGTCCGGTGCCATCCTCAGAGGCACGCTCCCCACCTTGCAGCGGGCGACCCTCGTCCGGCTACGCATCGCCCAGCAGCGAGAGGGCGTAACACCGGATACCGCGCTACCCTCCATGAAAGCGGTACTCGACTTTCTGGAGCGCCAGATCACACTGGATGAGACGTCCGGTTGGAACGGTCGCGTTCTCGACTTGCTTATGCTGCAGGCCCTGGCCTTCGCGGCGCTGGGACAGCCAAAGGTCGCGCGGCAGGCCCTCCGGCGCGCGCTGGCACTGGCTGAGCCCGCCGGATACGTCCGCGTCTTCCTGGAGGAAGGAGCGCCGATGGCGCACCTGCTCTACGAGCTCGCGGCAGAGGGTGAGAGCGAGCAGGATGAGATCCAGGCCTACGCTCGCCGCCTGCTCTCTGCCTTCGAGACGGCACCGCCGCCTGAGAAAGCGACCTCTCCGGAGACCCCAGACACCCTCGTCGAGCCTCTGAGCGAGCGTGAACTGGAGGTGCTGGCGCTGATCGCCAAGGGACTGACGAACCCGGAGATCGCCGAGCGTCTCTTTATCTCCATCCATACGGTCAAATCCCACGCCAGCAATCTATACAGCAAGTTACTGGTCAGCAACCGCACCCAGGCCGTGCAAAAAGCACGCCTGCTGGGTTTGCTGCCTCCTCACTGAGGAGATCAGGCTCGCGTCCGAGGTGGCGCGTCTGCTCCTCCTCCACTCATCCTCCGAATCATACCATCGACCGATGCTCTCATTCCGCTCTCCGGTTATGCTTTAAGCGTAAACCTAATCCCGGCGTCAAGGCGGCGCCCGAGAACGGAGGCAGATGAGGATGAGCAAACTTAGGCTCGACAATACACAGGTGTACGAGATCCAGGTACAGGGGCGCGTCTCCGCTGCGCATGCGGACTGGTTTGACGGTATGAACATCACCGTGACCGAGGACGCCGAGGGCGTCCCCACCGCCACCCTGTACGGCAGCGTCGCCGATCAGGCCGCGCTCCATGGCATCCTGCGCAAGCTCTACACGCTGGGCCTGCCCCTGATCGCAGTGCGCCACATACCGCGTTGACACCGCGCAAGCGTCCGGGAGACAGCGACCATTCTCATAAGGAGGCATAACATGACGTTGGAAAAAGCAACCACGTGGAACAAGCGCATCGCCGCGCAGATCGGTGCCGGGCTCGGCTTCGCTCTCAGCAGCCTGTTCTTCTTCGCCACAGGCCAGTGGCGCTATCTGATCCTGGCCCCCGTCGGCGCACTGGTCGGGCTGGCCGTCGGCGCGCTCCTGCACCATTACCCAGGGCTCCGAGAGAACGCAGCCCATGCCCTCGACGCCGTCAGGAGCACCGGCGCCACAATCCTCGCGTTCTTCGCGCACGAACGGCTCCTGGTGCGCTTTGCCCGCCTCTTTTTGGTGGGTGTGATTCTCTTTCTCGCTACCTGGAGCATCGCCTATGGCTTCCTCCCCGAGCGCCTGTTAGCCAGAGGCGACTCAGTGCGCATGATGGGTAACGACGAGGTGGCGACCACGCTCTGGGCGGAATGGCGATTCATGATCGTCCGCAACCTACCCTGGGTGCCGGGCATCGCGCTGATCAGCCTGCTGCTGGGCTATGCGTATGCGCTGCCGGTTCCCCTATTGTGGATCGTCCTGTACGCTCTGATCCTGGGCACCAACTCCTTCTCCATACCGCTCCCTGCGCTAATGCCGCCTTCGCTGGCGGTCCTGGAACGAGCGGGGCCTTACGAAATGCTGGCCTACCTTTTCGCTGCAGCCGCTTCCTATTCCCTTGCCAAGATCTCCTTGCCCTGGCGGAAGGTCGACGAAGCGTCCCGCGTGCACGGTTGGAACGTCGCGTTGGCGCTTCTGGCGAGCGCAGCCGTGATCATGTTGGCTGCCTGGCGCGAAGCCGCGATGTTGCTCTCCAGCTGAGCTCTGATAGATTGATCTTCGAGACGAGACCACAGGAGACTGAAACATGAGAGATCCATCAGCATCCAGCACGCAGGCCGCCAGCAGGGGATGGCTCTTGCAGCAACCGGCTTTGCTGCGCACCGCTATCATCTGGGCCAGCATGCTCATCGTGATGTTCGTAACCTTCGGGGTGGGCGTTGCGACCCACCCCGAAGCCTGGAGCGGCGTGCCCGCACGTGAGACCCTCGGCGGCTGGCCCCTACTGTGGACGGCGCTATTTCACAACACGTTGATCCTGCTGCTTATCGGTGTGGGGAACCTCTTCGTGCGCTTTGGTTGGTTCACGCCGGGCTTGCTCATCTTGACTATTCAAGCGTTGACTATCGGCTGGACCGCAGGAACCAACGCCTTTGCCAATCCTTTCCCCTCCGTCGCTGCCGCGAACGCCGCCTTCCTCAGAATTGGGCTCTGGGAGACGGGCGCCTACGCCGTCGTCTGCGCCGTCACCCTGACCAAATCACGGCTGATCGCCAACGCATTCCCAGCGACTGCATGGGAAGAACAACGCTCGCTTCGAGATCTGACGTTCACACGCAGTGAACTCTGGTTGTTGGGGATGAGTGTGGGCATGTTGGTCGGAGCAGCGGTCGCAGAAGCCTGGTGACCTATCCGGATTGAAAGAATCCCGGCACGATTCAAGTTCAGACCGGGGCAAAACGCCGCAATGATGCCCATGAGACAGGTTTGATTTTTTCTACCGTACATTAACAGGCACAGGACGAAATTGTAGTATAACTTGAATAG
>JBNGCW010000069.1:0-8760 GCA_049975525.1 Anaerolineae bacterium | reverse complement strand
TCTTTCAGTATCCTCGAGCGGATCGTGGTGGTTGAAACCCATCTGTTTTCCCCACTCACGGGAGAATTTAACCTCTTTTTTGGTTGTATCCCCCACAAATGGGCCTGTGTTAAGGTACTATAGGGTACAATGTCCCATTTGTCAAGTCACCTTTTCGCAAACCGGTTTTTGCTTCAAAACCCCCGAGGTTTGCGAAATGTCCTCGATCGTCTCTCGCATTCGGTACCCGGCTTCATTATACCACGTCGTTGCAAAAACGCCGAAATTCGCAGATGGCGCACTGCGCTCGCCTTGCAGGCGGTGCCGGCATTCGCTCCGTTTGGATCATCTCACGGATGGCTTGCAGGCTGTGTCTGACGTTGGCGGTCAGTGCCGCCGTCAATGGGATGGCCTGCGCGCGCCGCTCCGGAATGAAGTAGATGAAGCCCCGCCGGGCCGGTAGGCCGATCTTCTCTTCCAACAGCAGTCCGTAGGCGCCCAGCTGGATATCGACGTGTTTGCCGCCCCGGCCAGGGGAGTTCTTGTATTCCACCGGGATGATCTCGTCCTCCAGCCGGATGATCATATCGACTCTGCCGCGCAGCCCCAGCTTTGGGCTCTCCAACCAGACGTTGAATTCACGCTCGCCATCGGTCAGCCCGTAGACGCGCAGGCTGCGTCGCTGCTCACGGTCTTCCTCTGTCTCTTGCGCCGCTTTGCCGGCTTCCATTTTGTAGGTGACAGGGCGGATGTTCGGAAGGCAGTAGTGGTAGTAGACGATGCGTGGACAGTAAGTGTATTGTCGTAAGTCACTGACGTTGAGCATAAACATTTTGTACACTCCACGCTAGGTTTTGTCCTTCACCTGATGGATTTCGATTTTATGCTGCCAGTCTTTTTCGCAGATGGGATAAAGGTAGATTTTCCCCTCGCGTTTGCCCAATTTTTCGGCGGCTTTCTCCATCAATTCCTCCTGGTGAACGCGACTCAGATCGCCTAAAAAGGCGCTGTACTGGATGCGGTCCAGACCATAGTCCAGGCAGATATCGGCGATTTTGGCGCGCGTGCCGTCGTCTACGATGTCGTAGACCAGTAAAAGACGCATGGGCGACTCCTCACATCTGTATTTGTGGCTTTACCATCCCGAGATGAAGGGTTTGTACTCCCCGCGCTCGCCACGGAGGTAGGTGGCGATGTGGCGAGCCTGAGTTTGCAGGATCCAGCGCAGTTTATGACGCTTGCGTTCGTAGCGCTCCGTACTCTCTTCCAGCCGGGCCAAAACGCGCTCGGCGATGGTGCGGCGGGTCTCTTGAGCCAGCAGCCCTTTTTCATCCACAGTCAGGGCCATGCCCAGCCCGATCATGCCCCAGATAACGCGATCGACAACGGGGGCCCGGAACTCTTCGATCAGATCCAGCACCAGGCTGGGCTTCCCCGGTCGGTCGGCGTGGATGAAGCCGGCGTAGGGATCAAGTCCGGCCAGCACAATGGCGCGCTCGACTTGGCCGTAGAGTACGCCGTAGCCGTAGTTGAGGGCGCTGTTAACGGCATCGCGAGCCCCCCGCCCTCGCCGTCCGGGCCAATTGAGTGTATCCGGCACGACGGCCCGGAGTCCCTCCCAGTAGGACTGTGCAGCCCGTCCTTCGATGGAGAGCAGATGCGCACGCACTTCGTCCAAACCTCGTTTCTGAGCCGTCGCGCGCCACTCCTTGAGCCCGGAAATATGGTTTTCCACGGTCTTGGCGGCTTCGCGCAGCGTCTGGTACACGTCTGGCTCCTTCTCTTTCCGCGATTTGGCCAGGTACTTGAGCAGGCGGCTCTGGTTGAGCAGCTTGCCTTTGGCGAAGGCTGAGGCCAGATGGGTACCTCGCTCGTCTTCGTAAGCCATGTATTGTGCCCTGCGCGTTTGCACTGTGCCGCCCAGGCCGGCCGCGTAGACGGCGGCGTAGGGCGTGCCCTTCCATGAGAGATAGTGCACCGGAATGCCCTGCCCGGCGCAGAGAGCCAGGGCGTCACTGGAGACGGTGACGGCGCGCCCGGAGATCAACACCTGTTCCAGGAAGAGCACCGGCGCTTCTTCAACAATCTTTCCTTGGTGCTTGACGTACAAGCGTTGGCTGCGACGGCCCACAAAGGCGCCGTAGCCTTCGACGAACAAAAAGCGTTGTCTGGACATATGTGCTCCGTTAGAATGTGGAATATGGAATGCAGAATGATGAAGGTAAGCTCGCTTCTTCATTCTTCATTCTTCATCCTTCATCCTTCATTCTTCATCCTTCGTTCTTCATTCTTCATCCTCTTTTGCCGCTTGATTTCGGTGACAAGGAGGGCGATGATTTCTTCCAGGAGGGCTAGGACCCTCAAGCGGTGGGCTTCTTCAGTGATGTGGTGAGTGACAAGGAGGGCGATGATTTCTTCCAGGAGGGCTAGGCGGTGGTGCAGAACCGCCTTGGGCAGGAGGCTGCGTCCCCTCCAGTACCACCCTTTCGTTTCGCGGGCTGACCCTAGAGCGAATTTTAGGAAGCGCGCCTGATCGCGGCCCCAGCCCCGTCCGTTCCCTTCCTCGATATTAGCACTAATGGAACCGGCGCTGCGGATGATTTGATCTACAATTGCTCTGCCCCGCCGATCCTTTTGCCAGTGTTCGCAATCTACCCACACCAGATCATAGAGGAATAGCGCCTTACGATACCCATAGAACTTCCACACTGGCCCGGCTTTGATTTCCTGTATTACTCCGCCTTCCCATTCCTCATACCTTCGCATCCTCGTTCCTCATTCTCCATTCCCCATTCCTCATTCCTCATTCTCTATTCCTCATTCTCTATTCTCCATTCTACTATATTCTATACATCCCATTCCCCTTCACTGTGCTCTTACCCACGTGGGTGAACTGCCCCCAGATGATCCAGGGCAGAAACGGCGTCCAGTCATCGGATTGCAGGGTTACCCGCCCCATCAAGCCCCCGCGCGGTGATGAGCGATGGCGACGGGTGGAGTAGCTGCGAACCTCCTCCCAGGTCAGCCGATTCTCCGTGAGCCGCACGGCCCGAGCTTGCTGTAGGAGCGTCGGGAAATCGACGTGCAAGGGGGTGTCGGAGAACTGCTCGCTGAGCGCCTCCAGCCGTTCCAGCAGGCGTTGGAAGAAGGGTTTGAAGTGGAACGTCTCCGGCTTGAGCAACCGTCCCCCGTCGATTAGTCGCGTCGGTGTGAGAAACCACATTCTTAATTCTGCATTCTCCATTCTCAATTCTGCATTCTCCAGCACCTGCGGATGTGTCACCGGGATGTCCGGCACTTCCACCTCCCGAGTCCCCTTGCGGATCACAGGTTGGCGCTCTCCGGTGAGCGGATTGTCCGTCCAGACTTCCTGGACGCTTATGGTTCCCCGGCGCCAGCGTCCGTCCGGTTGCTTCAGGCGCCGTCCCAGGCCGCCTTTCTCAAACTCCGCCGTCGCCAGGACGACGTAGGGCAGCAGCGCCAGCGCTTCCCCGTAGAGCGTAAGCCCGAAGGACAACGTCTCGCCCGGTTCGTAGCGGAAGGTGACCCGCCCATCGCGCCACTCCCAGGGATGACCGCTGCCCGGCAATGGCGGTTGGACGGTGTAGGGACGTGGGCGGTCGCGCCCGCGTTCGTGGCCCGGATCCATGGTGCTGACCAGGGTCGCCACCGGGCAGGTGGTCACCAGGCTGCACCGCGCACAGTACAGCTCGCGGTCATAGCTGAAGTGGCAGAATTTGCGGCGCAGCGCGTGATAGAAGGCGCCGCGCAGGGCCGAGCCCTGGTGCTCGTTCAGTTCTATGGTCGTCTGCACCTTAGTGACGAAGTGCAGGCGGTGGGCTTTGAAGTGTTGCATGTTCAGTATCCTCCTGTGGATCGAATGATGACGCTACTGAAAAAAGGTTTTTCAGTAGAAAGAGGGATACTATATGTTGTGGTTGGGTGCAGCCCAACCACAACATATGCCCCATCTTTTTCTTTGGCTGCCCTGAAAAAAGGGGCAGCCAATGATTGTGTGCATTCTGTATACAGTTGACGCTCCGTTTGACAGGGCGCGGCATGACACCGCGCCCTTTATCTTAGGCCGACGCCCAGACGTAGAGTGTGTAATTACGGCTGGATTGTTCCGGTCGGTGCGGGAGCACGACGTGGTGGAAGACGCGGTGGCTGCCGGCCGTGATGCGCTTGTCACTGTAGATGTTGACGTGGTCAAAGGTGAGTTTTTCTCCCCAGTCATCGACGACCTGCAGCGTGCCCAGGGGGAATCGGTCGCCGTAGTCGGTGGTCAACAACGTGAACTCCTCCGGTAACTCAGCAACTTCTTTAGGCATCTCCTGCAGTTGGATAAAGCCGCCCCGCTTGCCCAGATAGTTGATCTGCGCCAGCAGAGGCGCCAGTTCGGCGGGTAACTCCCGGAAGGCCAGCGCCAGCGGCCCACCGAACTGGACGTATTCCCGGAAGCCGATGGTGCGCTGGTAGGGCCATTGTCCCGGCGAGGGGCTGCGGGCCTTGCGTAGGATGCGGTTGAAGGTGTTGTTGACCACGATCTGGCGCGGCAGCCGGACAGCGATCTCCAAGACGCGGATGTCCGGGAAGAGCGCCTTGCCGCTTTCCAGCCCCCGCGTGCGGATGGCGGCGTCCAACAGAGCCGTCTTGACCGCGAAGGGCGTGGGCACGATCAGCGTCTTGCCGCCCGACGAGGTGGCCATGTGCGGCTTCAGGCTGAAGAAGGCCGTGGGCTGATAGCGTGCGATGGTCCACATAGTTACCTCCCCGCTCACACCGCGAGGGCGTAGGGCGTCGTCGTCTCCACCAGGTCGCGCACTACGTCGGCGAAGTCCGCCAGCGAGCCGAAGGGGCGGGTGATGACCGCATCGGGGTGCAGACCGTTGAGCGCCCGCGCCACACCTTCGATCTCGGTGTCGTAGTCGGCGTTGAGCGGGCTGACCGTCGGCGCGGGCAGCACCTGGGTGGTGTAGCTCAGCACCCCCTCGAAGGCCACGATGTGCGGCATCTGCGCGGCCCGCATGGCGCCCTTGGGCTGCACGAAGGTGTAGAGCACGCTCTCCAGCAGCGCCCGATAGCGCGCGGCACGCGCCTCTTCGTCCAGGGCGTAGTGCTGGGCGATGTCGTTGTAGCCGATGCGGGCCACCTCGTAGTGATTGACCACGGCGTAGACGCCGGACGAGGCCGGGCGGTGGAACGGGGCCTGCCCCAGGTTGGCCTGGCGCGCCTCCTCGTCCACGTCCTCTTCGATGCCGCGCTCTCGCGCGTACTTGACGTGGAAGTAGGAATCGGTGGTGGTGACCTGCGGCACGCCGACCACCCAGCCGAACTCAACCACGCTCTTGCGCGGCGTGGAGCGATTATCGCCGGTCAGCAGGTTGCCCTCGATATCGTCCAGGGCGCACGCCTCCAGCATCAGGTCGATGGCCTCGGCGTCGCTCTTGCCCGCGATCTCTTCCATAAACGCGGCGTCGGCGCTGATGCGGTTGGCGTCGAAGACCTGACAGGCGGCGCACAGCGGCAAGGACTCGTCCTCCCGGGCGATGCGATAGTAGTGCTCAGCCTGGATGTGCTTGAACATATCCCCACTGATGGCGTTGACGTTGTGGAGCTTGCCGTCGCCGGCCACGATGTCGACCATGCGGGTCTGGATCTGGTTGCCCTCGCCCCCTTCGTTGTTCAGGCTGTGAAGATCGAGCGTGGCGCGGGCCGAAAGGGACAGCGAGTACACGTTTTGCTTAGACATGTTTGCCTCCTTGAGAATTTAGAATGCTGAATGTGGAATGCAGAATGCAGAATGGATTATGCTTCATCCTCGGTTGTCTCTGACTGCTCTGGCTCGCGGGGTTCGCGGGCGTAGCCGAAGGCGACCAGCAGGTTGGCCACCGTCGCCGATCCGTATTCGTCGATCAGCGCCACCACTTGCTGGATGTCGTCGGTGGTGACCGTGGCGCGGCGCACCGGTGGATTCCCCTTGTAGCGCTCGTGGATCTGGGCCGTCTCGCGGTTGTAGTCGTGCAGGAACTCGCTCAGGGCCTGGACGAACTGCTCCGGATAGGCCGCGCGGCGCAGCAGGTCGTTGCCCAGGCCGTAGCGCACGTCGTAGGGGCCCTTTTTGCCCTGCGCCTTGAAGTACTGCGGAATGACGGTGCTGCGGCGGATGGCCGTTGCGATGTTCTGGAAACCGACGTTCTCCAGAATCGGGGTCAGTTTGTCATCGTGTTCCATAATTAATACCTCCAGATTGGTGGTCGTGAAGCGTGGGGCCCATTGCCCCCGCTCCATGCGGGACATCGTCAGGCCAGCGTAGCCGGCGCTGAACTCGAAGAAAGGATCCAAGATGCGTCCAGAGAGGAAGTCGCGATAGAGCTTCAGCAGGCGATATTGGTCGCCGCGCCCCTCGTCCAGGCTGGTCACCACGCGCCGATGTTCCTCTAGCAGCGCGCGGTAAGCCTGGGCTTGCTCCCTCGTCTCGAGCTTCATCCACTGGGGCACGCCGATCTCGGCCAGGTTGAGCATCGTCGAGGCCTGTCCGAGATTTTTGTAGAAGGCCACGGCCAACCCGCTCACGTGGTCGCCGGGCCGCTGACCGAAGCGCACGTCCTCCAGTTGCCCGGCCAGCCACTGCTCCAGGAAGACGTCGGTGTAGCGCAGGGCCGCCAGCACATCCATCGTGATGGCGGTATTGGCCCACAGCACCCGGTTGAAGGGCGTATAAACTTGGGCCAAGGTCTCCAGCGTGAGATTCCGGGGCTGCAAGACGTAAGTTTTGCGGTCACGGGGGCCATTGCGCTGGGTGCTGCGCACCACGCGGGGCAGCCCTGCCACCCGCATCCCCCAAAATTTAAGGAACTCCAGCAGCCAGAAGGAGTTGGGGTTTTGTAAGAGATCGGCGCGGTCGGCCTTGGTGCGGTTGACGCCCTTGCCCATGCTGGGGTTGAGAATTTGCACGGGAGTGACCCGGTTCTTAGCCTTGAGTTTCTGTTTCTTGTTGAGCGCCCGCCAGGCGTCGTAGGCTGCGTCGACGTCGTTGGGCGTGGTGGCGAAGAGGTCAAGTACGATTCGCAGCAGCTCCGGGAAGCAGTCGCGGCAGGCGAACCAGTTCTTGAGCACAGCGCTGTAGGCGTGGATGGCGGACATCTGGTAGATCTGAGCCAGGATGTCGTAATCGGGCCGCGGCGTGAGGTTCTCGACGGTGGCCAACTCCGGGAACTCGTCCCGCGTCGCGCCGGGGCGTCGGGCCGCTTGCGGGAGTTGTTTGCGTGCCTCGAAGTACTGCGAGCGTTGGTCACGCTCTTTATCGTAGTCCACGACCGCGGCGGGCCACGCCTCCGGCGGCTTCTTGTGGCCTGCCTTGAGGAAGGGCAGGTCGCAGAACCAGGGTACGTCTACGTAACCTTCCCGCATCGGCGTCTCCAGATCGATAACGTAGACGCTGCCGGCGTCCCGCACTCGCACTTCGCGCTGCCCAACGTTGTCGCGCAGCAGGCGGTCGAGCAGCGCGGCCACGCCGTAGGCCAGCAGCACGTCGGCAAAGGTGTCGGTGGTCTTGTCGATGTAGAACTGAGATTGGTTCATAGGTTACTCCTTCTGGTAATTGAGAACGGTCAGCGTCGCTGGCGTGCCTGATCGCGCACTGCTTGAAGGTCGAATACCTCGGCCACCTCGTAGCGCGGCGGTACGCTCCCCGGCACGGGTCGTATCCGCAGGCAGGGCGGGAAGTAGCCGCAGCGTCCGTGCAGCTCGGCCAGCAGGGCCACGGCGCTGAAGTTGAGCGCCGGTGGGTTGACCAGCAGCGGCAGCGTCTGCCACTCGGCAGACGAGAGGCCGGCTTCGTCGACCATCGCTGCAATCTGCGGCGCCAGCGGCTGTTGCGGGTCGATCTGGCTGGGGATGTCGACGACGCGCTCGATGGCTTGGTCGGTGAGGGCTTCGATCTGCGCGCGCTGCTCGGCGGTCAGCGGGTGGGCGAAGTTGAGGAGGATCATGGTGACCCCTCCCCCAGCCCCTCCCCTCCGAGGGGAGGGGTGCTCTCCCCCTTCCTTTGTAGGGAAGGGGGCTGGGGGGTTAGGTCCCCACCAGCGCGGCAGGCCATTCGTATTTGATCGAGGACTCGCTCCAGATTTTGCATCACCTCCTTGTTTCTGACGCGCAACAGGCGCAATCCGCGAGACTCTAAAATGCGTTGGCGTTCGGCGTCGTATGCAGCCTGGTCGGGTTCACCATGGACTGCCCCATCCACCTCCACCACCAAGCCTACGGCGTGACAGTAGAAGTCGACGATGAAGCCGTCGATGATTTGCTGGCGACGGAAGTGTAACCCGTCTAGTTGGTTGCGCCGCAGGGCGGCCCATAGTTTCGTTTCCGCTGGCGTCATATTGCGGCGTAGTTCCTTGGCGCGTTCGAGCTTCTTCGGATTGATTCTCTGACCACGAATGATATTGCTTGGTTTTGACATGGTTGGGTTCTTTTTTGACCCCTCCCCCGGCCCCTCCCCTCCGAGGGGAGGGGTGCTCTCCCCCTTCCCTTGTAGGGAAGGGGGCTGGGGGGTTAGGTCAAGTTGATCGTCTCTCTCTCAATCCAGAGTTCTTGTTGGCTCAACTCCTCAATTGTGGGAGGCGCCTGTCGGGCTTTTACCAGGTGCTCCTGGTACGGTCGGGCCAGGTGCCGACCGAGCGGCCCAGGCCCATCGGGTGGAAACGGATATTGTTGGGTCTTTTCTTGACCCCTCCCCCGGCCCCTCCCCTCCGAGGGGAGGGGTGCTCTCCCCCTTCC
>JBNGCW010000068.1:0-9138 GCA_049975525.1 Anaerolineae bacterium | reverse complement strand
CGACCGCGCCAAAGCGCGTGACTACCAACCTTTTCGTACTAGATGGTGTGCGTCAACACCGGTGTCTCCTTCTAGAGCGGACAACGGATTGGGAAACCGGCGAATTAAAACCATGGCTACCCTGAAAAGGTGGCAGCCATAATTGATGCTCAAAAACGATTATCGAAGAATACGTGCATCCTGGTGATGCTGCCATCTCGTACCCGCTCGGCGTAAGGGGCGTCGATTCTTGGACCTTCCAGAGCGATGCGTTGTCCATCCAACATGATCTCCACACGGCTGATCGTCATGTCCGGGTCGAAGGTGTCTTTCCACGCGGGGTTGTGATAGGTGATAGTGCAGTGACCTAAGAAAGTGAAGGTCAGTGTGCCATCTTCACGGAACAGCCAACCCGGCAGGGCCGGTTCGAGCACCAGGTAGAGTCGTCCGTCGCGCAGCCGGAAGGGTTGCGGCCCGACCATCATGATGCACCAGATGCTCAGGAACTCGGCGGTGGAGCCGCTGAGGCGGGCGACAAAGCCGCGTCCGTGCAGGCTCTCGTCGGGATGGGCGCTGCTGACGAGGAACGAGGAGTTCTCCAGCGGACTGCGCCCGTAGGTCGCCGGATCGAGGAAGGGAATCAGGGTCCGCTTGAAATCGGCGAAGAACTCCCGGTAGAGGCCGGCTTTGAGCAGTTCCAGCAGGTACTTGTATTCCATGTGCAGCCAGATAGATTCGTTCTCCAGCCAGCCCGGCGTGAAGGCGCGGCAGCGCCCCAGTTCGTGGGATTCGTCCGCCAGCGATGCGTTAACTTTGACCATGCCCAGCGTGCGGTCGTAGAGCGCGCTCTCGCGGACGCGGACGTGGATCTGGCGAGCGCGCTCCGCGTCCGGCGCGACCTTGAGCGCGTGCACCGGGCCTTCCAAGAAGAGCGGCAGGACGTGCGGCGCGAAGGCCAGGGGTCGCACGTAGGGGCGGCCCGCGTCGTCGGTTTCATCCAGCGTTTCGTACTCAGTCACCTCGTAGGCGAAATACGTCGGCGGTGTGCCGTCGTTGAGCGCGAGGGCGCGGTCGATCCCGGTTTGGGCCTTGGCGCGGAAGGCGCGCAGGGCAGACGCCAGCGCCTCGGCGTCCAGGGCGACGGCCTCGCCCGCGAAACCCCGGCGGATCCGCGCGCGGTAGCGCTCGCGGGCCGTGGCGACGGCGTCCCAATAGATCAGATCGCGGTCAACGGCGTCTGAGAACTTCCAGGTAGCGAGGGCCTGGCACACGGTCTCCAGCAAGTCCGCCTGCTCCAGGGGTAGTTCGAACGTCAACGTCGGCGTCTCTGCCAGCGCCGCCAGCAGAAAATCCAGCAAGCGGAGCAGTTCGTAGCTTTCGCAGAGCGACGAACCGATCAGCCCGGGCAGGCCGTTGAGGGCATCGTACCAGCCCGGTCGCCCGGCTTCCATCTCCACCCCCATGCCCCAGGGATCCAGCGTGGCGAATTTGAGCAGGGCCAGGGCGCAGAGTTTCTCGAAGACGGTGGCCCGGTAGACCTCGCCGCCGACAGTGCGCAGCCGGTGATCGGGAGTGTCTGTCCTCTCGTCCTCGCGAATAGCGTGGTAGCGCCGGACGCCGCGCTCGGTCAGCACGTACTGGCGGTCGCGCGGCTGTACGGCGGCAGGACTTTGGAAGTAGGGCACGCGCTTCTCGAAGAGCAGCGTGCGCTTGCGGTCGGGGTAGAGCGCCAGGTAACTGTCGATGAGATCGAGATTGTAGAACCAGTGGTCGATCCAGTAACCCTCGCCGAACTCGGCCTCGAAGTGCGCCTCGGCGTGAGTCAGCGCGGCTGTGACGAAGTCGGCAGGCGCAATCTTGAGCCCCAAATCGCGGTCGGTGATCACGCGCAGTAGGCCGCCCGGCGTGAAGGGCTGCGCCAGCGCCTCGGCAAGCGGATCCGGACGTTCCACCAGGGCCAACACCTCGGCGCGGTATTCCGCTGCGAGCGTGAAGCGCTGTCCCAGCACCACCAGCGGGTTGTAGCCGTCGGCCTGGATGAGGCCGAGAAAGCTCAGCACGTTGAAATCGCCGATCCGAGGCTCAAAGAAGACGTCCAGGCGGCGATTCTGGGCCACGTCGCGGTAGTTGCCGTTGCCCTGCGAGTACATCTCCGCCGCCAGGTAGAAGGCGTTGTAATCGCGTTCCATGTCGCCGTGCTTGCGGGAGTAGACATGGTAGACGTGCGGACGGTTGCTGTCGCCCAGCAGCAGGGGCCAGCCGCCTCGCAGCACATTGTCCAGGAAAGTCTGGCGACAGTAGGCGTCAAAACGCGGCTCTGCCGTCTCTGTCTCGATGACGTCGGTGAGGTCGCGCACCAGGGCGTTGGCACGCTTACGCTGTGCTTCCAGGTAAGCACCACGGGCGATGCGTGTTTGATGCGACTGCAAGTGCGCCAGGGTGCCCATGTGTCCGATGATCGCGTGAAGCGTGACGCTTTCGCCAGGGGCAAGAGTGCAGGCTGTGCCGAAGAAGCCGCAGGGCGTCTTGCCGGTCGTGATCTGCCGCCGAGATTGCAACGCCGCCAGCGGCTGCCCCAGGAAGCCGCGTGGCGTGTGCAAGGACGTATCCGGGCCGAAGACCACGTCGGGATCGACCAGCGGCGGAAGCAGCACGGCCTCTCCGTCGTCTTCGCGGAAGGCCAGGTAGAAGTGGCCGGCCTCGATGGCGGTGACCTCGCTGGTATCGCCGGCGCTGGCCCTGAAACGATAGAAAGGCACGCCGGAAAGCCCCTCCTCCGTTGGCGTGACGTTGAAGACGCCCTTCCAGGCTTCTAGCGTGCGCCCCATCATCTTCAGGCCCTGTTCGTCCACGCCGTAGGGCTGGACCCACGGCAGCCCGTCGAGCATCTCAATATCCAGCGGTGCATCCCTCACGTTGGTCACCTGCACCTGTCGAACCAACCCGGCGAAGGGCTCGTCACTGAGCGTGAAGTAGGTCACCGTCGTCCGGATGCCGTGCACGGCGCTCTCCGTCCGCAGTTCCAGCGTGTTCATGCCGATGGCCATGCGCAAGCTCGCCGCAGGTTCCCACGGGGCGAAGGGCTCGTACAAGACCGGTTTGTCTCCCAGCACCTTGATGAACGTGCGAAAGCCGGTGAGCGGCGTCGTCTGGTAGGCTTTGTTGGCGGGCTGGAACTCCATGATGGGATTATCGCGGTCTTCGATGCCGAATCCGGCGATGGCCTGCCCGCGATTAGTGTAAAAAACCCACAGGGGAATGCCGGACGGGCCTGCGATCCCCGGGAGGAAGCTGGCAAAAGGACGTCGATCAGCGTAATCCTCGATAACAAAGCGATGCTGACGGTCGAAGTAGAAAGATGTCATGATCCTCTCCCAGGTTGCGCTGGCTTACTGGCTGTTTTCAGGAGCCAATTCTGGATTTGCTTCGTAGACGCGGACGTAGTCAACGCGCATCTGCTGCGGGAAAACCGTCGTCTCATCCGGGTAGCCGGGCCAGTGCCCCCCCACGGCCACGTTGAGGATGATGAAGAAGGGATGGTCGTAGACCCACTCGCCGGGCACATCATCGACGGTGACGGTGCCGTAGTGCGCATCGTCCACGTACCAGCGGATCTCCTCAGGCTCCCACTCGACGCCGTAGACGTGGAAGTCGTCGGCGAAGGCCGCGCCGTCGGGATGCGCGTACGAGTCACCCACACCGTTGACCCCGGAATAACCCGGCCCGTGGACGGTGCCGTGGACGAGGGTGGGTTCGCGGCCGATGTTCTCCATGATGTCGATTTCGCCGCAGCGGGGCCAGTTGGCGGTGGTGATGTTCTCGCCCAGCATCCAGAAGGCGGGCCAGATCCCCTGACCTCTTGGGATCTGGATGCGCGCCTCGATGCGCCCATAGGTCCAGCTCTGCAGGCCCTGCGTCTTAAGGCGCGCCGAGGTGTACTCGCGGCCCTGGATGCGCTCCTCCTCACGCCGCGCCTCGATGACCAGCACGCCATCCTCAATGCGCGCGTTTTCGGGTCGATCGGTGTAGTACTGCAGCTCGGCGTTGCCCCAACCCGACCCGCCGATGTCATAGGTCCAGTTTTCGGCGTTGATGCGCTCGCCGTCGAATGCGTCGCTCCAGACCAGGAGCCAGGGCGAAGCGGGCTCCTGGCGCAGCGCAAAAAACCAGACGCCGGTGGCGGCCAGGGCGAAGATGAGCAGACCGGATAACCGGAGAAGGGTTTTCTTGTGCATGCCGGGTGTTCCTTTGTGCTAGGGTGTCATGTTGTGCAATGCTTCTCAGGAGACAGACAAACACGGATCGCGCTCACGGGTTTTGCTTCGTGTTTTGCTGCGTTCGCCCCTGTCCAATTTTAGACCGATCCGGGAATCTTACCAGCGTCTTCCCGCGACATTTTGTGACGGTACCGGGTTTTGTCGCAAGTCATTGACCGGAGACCTCGAACTGGCTTCTTCGGCTAAACCTCGGTCGCCCATTCTCGGTCTCCGGTCAGGTCAACGTAGCGTCAGTTCTTGAAGATGATCGGGAAATACCACTTCTGCATGGTGTAGAGACTGACGTAGTCCATGTAGAAGGCGCCGCTGCTTTCGGCGGGCATCGCCAGGCCATAACCCCAGACTTCGGTCAACCCCAGACCGTCATTGGGTGCACCCACAGGCTGCTCGGCGCTGCGGGTGAAGTCGGTGAAGGGGATGAAGATCTTGCGCCAGCCGGTGAAGTCGTCGGTGAAGGTGGCCTCGAAGCGCTCGGCGGTGTCCTCGGCCTGATAGACACGCACGTAGTCCACCAACATCTCGCGTGGGAAGGTGACATCCTCGCCTACGGGACCGCCGAAGTTCCCGCCGATGGCCAGGTTCAGGATGATGTAGAAGGGGTGGTTGTAGACCCACTCGTTGGGATCCACGTCGGCCGGCGTGGCGTTGTGGTAGTTGATACCATCGACGTACCAATGAATCTCGTCGGGCGCCCATTCGATGGTGAAGGTGTGGTAGTCGTCGGCGACGGGGCTACCGAAGTCATAGACACTGCCAAAGCCGTTGCCGCCGGAGTAACCGGGGCCGTGGATCGTCCCAAAGACCTCGTTGGGCGCTTTGCCCACATACTCCATGATGTCGATCTCGCCGCATTGCGGCCAACCGACCTCGTCGATATCTGTACCCAGCATCCAGAAGGCGGGCCAGAGACCCTGGCCTGAGGGCACTTTCACCCGCGCTTCGATCTTGCCGTAGGCGAAATCCACCTTATCGGCTGTGATCAAGCGTGCGGACGTGTACTCACACGGGCCATAGTGACAAACCAGATCGGTCGTCGCCGTGTTCACTTCCCTGAGGGTGATCTTGAGGTTGCCGGCGCCGTCGGTGGCGGCGTTGTCGGTGCTGTCGGTGTAGTACTGGAGCTCGCTGTTGCCCCAGCCGATGATGTCGTTGAGGGCGCCGTCGCCGATCTCGTGGGTCCAGACGTTGTTATCGGGCGCCGTGCCCGCTGCTTCGTTGAACTCCTGACTCCAGGCCAACACCCAGTCGCTGGGAGAAACCACTGCGGTACTCTCAAGCTGGTTATCCAGCAGCTGCACGGTGATCTCCTCGCCGCTGTTGGTGCCGTAGAACCAGAAACTCAGTCCGTCGTGGGCGCTCCAGTCCTGCCCTTCGGCGAAGGTGCGGGTGAGCTCGACCGGGCCGCCGGTGGTATCGTAGTCGATGGCCAGGACGTGCTCGTAGTACTGTTGATCGGGCAGGGCCATGGCGCTGCCGGGCATGATCTCCGTGGCAGAGAGGGTCGCCGTGCCGGTGACGGTGTAGCGGTGGAAGCCCTTGAAGTCGTCGAGCAGGTTGGGGTCGGCGACGTCGTTGTCCTCGATGGCAAGCACAGCCCGGCGTTGGAAGCCCAAAGCCGCTCCCTCCGGATCGAAGAGTAACGCCACAATGCGTTCATCTCCCTCGTATTTGCTGTCCTCAAACGTGGGAACGGTGAAACTCTGGCTCAGGGTGTTCGCCGGGATGACCAGCGTGCCGCTGACGGGCGTGAAGTCCCGGTCGGGCGTAGCCGCGCTCTCGGCGGTGGTGTAGGTGACGGTGACAGGTGTGGTGACGGAGTAGTTGAGGGTGACGGTGAGGGTCGCCGTGTCGCCTTCCGTGACCGCGTAGTCGGCGGCGTCAAAGGCCACTTCCAGCGGCGGCATACGCGAGTCGCCGTAGAGCATAACGTTATCCAGGTAGGCCGTTTGCGCGCCGACGCCGGCGGGGAAGTCCACGGCGTAGCCCCAGATCTCGGTCAGTGTCAGGCCGTCATCGGGCGCGCCATCAGGCTGCCAGTCTGTGCGGCGCGCGAAGTCCGCAAAGGGGATGTCCACCTGCTGCCAACCGGTGAAGTCGTCGGGGATGGTGTAGAAGAAGCGCTCGGCGGAGTCGGTTGTCGAGTAAACGCCGGTGGCGGCGCGGTTGTCGAAGAGGTCGAGGCGGAAGTTCCCGCCGGTGTTCGCGCCGTATAGCCACAGGCTCAGTCCTTCGTAGGTGCTCCAGTCCTGGCTCACCCAGTTGGAGACTGTGACATCTTCAAAGGCATGTGAGAGGCCGCCGCCCCACCCTGTAATATTGTAGTCCACTTGTAACAGGTGATTGGCGCCCATCTGACAGGGCAACGCCAGCGTGTCGGTATCGGGCACGGTGGGGTCGCTGATGGCGGGGATTTCACTGCCCCATGGCACGAAGCCGATGCCGTTGCCGTAGCTATCCGTGCCAGAGGGTAACCCGGATTCGAAGTCATCGACCACGTTGACGCGCTCCAGCAACACGACGTTGTCGATATACAGCGTTTGCGCGCCGCTGGTGCCCAGTGAACCGAAGGCCCAGCCGTGTACCTCTTCCAGCGTGAGTCCGTCGTTGGGTGCGCCGTTGCCGATCTCCTTGCGGGTGAAGGCGCTGAAAGGAATCTCGACGTAGCGCCACCCGGCCACGTCGTCGGTGAAGGGGTAGGTCCAGATTTCGGCGTCGTCAGTGGTGGTGGAGCCGGCGCGGTTCTCTTTGAACTCGAAGAAGAGGCCGGTGCCGTCGCCTTCGCCGTAGAGCCAGAAGCCGATGCCGGCGTAGTCACTCCAATCCTGGCTGACCCAGGTGTCGCCGGCGTCGTTCATGAAGAGGTGCGAGAAGCCACCCCAGCCGCTGATGTCGGCGTCGAATTGCAGCACGACGTTGTCGCCCACCTGCCCCTCCATGGCCAGCGGATCGCCTTCGGCGACGGTGGTCGTGGTAATGGCGACCGGGCTACCGTCGCTCCAGGTGACGAAGCCGATGTCGATGTCCCCGTACTGACCGGTGGGTAGTTGGTTGTCCTCGAAATCGTCCACAATGACCCAGCGCCGGGTGCAGAAATCGATACTCTCGTCATCCTGGATAGTCAGCGTGGCCTGATCCAAGGCGCCCAGGGTCACACTGACGGGATCGGAAAGCGTGAGCTGCACCGTTTCGTCGGATTCCTCACTTGTATCCTCCAGGGTGGTGACGGTGAAGGTCTGGGTGTCGGTGTTGGGGGGGAAGACTAGGGTGCCGCTGACGCCGGTGTAGTCCGCGCCGTCGGTTGCCGTGCCATCGGCGGTGGCGTAGGTCACGGTCACCGGATACGTGGCAGTCATGTTGAGCGTCGCGGTGATGGTCGCGGTCTCGCCCTCTTCGACGGTGTAAATGTCACTTGTGAAGCCTACGGTTAGCTCTTGCTTCCCGCCATATACTTCAACGTTATCGACATAGAACTGCCCACTACTGGGGCTGGTAACGACACCAAAGCTGTAACCTAGCAAAGCATGTAGATCAAGGACGCCGTTATCCGGGTTGGGTTGATAATCCGTCGCACAGACGAACTCGTCGAAGTCCACTTTGAAGAGCCGCCAACCGGCGACGTCATCCACGAATTCGTGCTCAAAGAACTCCTTTGAGCCAGCCGCGCCATCCCAGAGCTCAAATTCAAGGGTATTGCCGGTGTTCATGCCGTAGAACCAGAAACTGATGCCGTCGTAGCCGCTCCAGTCCTGCGCCGGGGTGAACTCGCGGTTGATGCCGCCGTAGGCGTAACCCCAGTCGTTGAGAATCAGATCGTAGGTGAAGGAAAGCACGTTGGTATCGGTCAGTGGCGGAATCGTATCAATCGTCGCCACCGTCGTTGTGATTGCGACCTCAGTCTTCCCCCCGGCTGCCCCATCGATCTTATCGGAGAAGACCGTCATGCCAGCCGGCACGCCATCCTCAAAATCATCAACGGTGATTGGGGTCATATATAGCATCACGTTATCGACATAGAACTGCCCACTACTGGGGCTGGTCACGACACCAAAGCTGTAACCTAGCAAAGCATGTAGATCAAGGACGCCGTTATCCAGGTTGGGTTGATAATCCGTCGCACAGACGAACTCGTCGAAGTCCACTTTGAAGAGCCGCCAACCGGCGACGTCATCCACGAATTCGTGCTCAAAGAACTCCTTTGAGCCAGCCGCGCCATCCCAGAGCTCAAATTCAAGGGTATTGCCGGTGTTCATGCCGTAGAACCAGAAACTGATGCCGTCGTAGCCGCTCCAGTCCTGCGCCGGGGTGAACTCGCGGTTGATGCCGCCGTAGGCGTAACCCCAGTCGTTGAGAATCAGATCGTAGGTGAAGGAAAGCACGTTGGTATCGGTCAGTGGCGGAATCGTATCAATCGTCGCCACCGTCGTTGTGATTGCGACCTCAGTCTTCCCCCCGGCTGCCCCATCGATCTTATCGGAGAAGACCGTCATGCCAGCCGGCACGCCATCCTCAAAATCATCAATGAGGGGCAGTGATGTAGCTTGCGCCTCTGCCTGTAGATCCTGTGCTGCGAGGGCGGGCGCGCTTTCTCCGGCTACGCTTGGCGCAGCCGATGTCGCGTTAAAGAGCGCGCCCATCCCCAGGAACAGTCCCAGGCTCAACACCAGGGCTGTCACGAGCATCCATTTAGTTTTCATTTTGCGTCTCCTTGTGATAATTGAGTGAACGCTGACCGGAGACCTCGAACTGGCTTCTTCGGCTAAACCTCGGTCGCCCGTCTCCGGTCCCCGGTCAATATGCGATATTCCTACGGGGGTTGGAGGGACTTACTTCTCCACACCGGTGAAGACGATGCCCTGCATGAAGATGCGCTGGGCGAGGAAGA
>JBNGCW010000067.1:0-9521 GCA_049975525.1 Anaerolineae bacterium | reverse complement strand
TCCGTTTCGACCGGTTCCTCGGTGGGGGCTGCGCCCGGACCACAGGCGCTCAACAAAAGCATCGCCACGATCAACACACTCGTTAACCTAAACCACGTGCCTCTCATTTCATTTCCTCCTTCTTATTGGGAAAATATGTCTCAGGTGTTCATGGACAATGTTCATGGACAAGCAGAGGATCGGTCTTTTTTGAAGCACCTCCTTTTTTATGCTATGGCAACACCTTAGACTGCTGCGTGACGGTTAAGATTCGCCGTAGCTCGGGGGATAAATCGCGTGACGGCTTTCCGTTTTCCAGACACACCTCTCCCCGATGTTGTGAATTTGGGCCCGATGGTGCAGATATGAGCCTGCGCTTTGTAACTTCAATTTTAATGTTGACGCTTCCCGGCGGATATAAGAAAAACGATAGAAAGGTGTACATTTCATAGAGGAAACGTCGGGGACAATCTGGGAGCGATCCATAGCAAAACGCCGCTCCCAGATCTGGAGCGGCGTGACGAAACGTGAGGCTTATTCAGGCATCAGCGCTGACGGTAATCCGTGGGCGACATGCCGGTCTCACGTCGGAAGACGCGGCTGAAGTAACTGCTGTCGGAGAACCCCACGTCCAGAGCGATCTCCGTAATGGATTTATACGTCTCGGTCAACAGAATCTTGGCTTGATGGATCCGATAGCGGTTGATATAGGTGATGGGCGTCACGCCCAGTTCTTTGCGGAAACAGTCCGTCAGATAATCCTCGCTGAGGGCGACGTGCTCGGCCAGATCGGCGCGTGAGATCGGTTCAGCATAATGCTCGTGGATGTAAACCATGGCCTGGCGCACGAGACGCTGGGCTTCGCCACTCAGGGCGCGATTGCGTTCCAGGGCCGCCTCGATATGCTTTAGCGTCTCCTCACGGCTGAAGACACCTTTGCTCAACACCGTCGCCACGCCCCGACTCAGACGTCCCATCTCGCGCTCGGTCAAAACCTGGCCCGTCAGCACGATCACGGGGATGTCACGCAAAGTCTGCTCCTGGCGCATCGCCTCCAGCACGCCAAAGCCGTCCAGCTTGGGCATGATCAGATCCAACAGCACTAAATCAACCGACGTCTGCCGTAGAATCTTCAGCGCTTCCATCCCGTCCTGCGCCTTGAGCACTCGCGGGGAGGATGCGTGTGCCTGCACGATCCGCGCGTGCATCTCCAACGTGCTGAGGTCGTCGTCCACGACCAGAATGGTCTTGCCGTGCGGATCAATGTCCGGAGCCAGCCAATGCTGATCGAGCGCGCGGGTCAACTCGGCCATCTCCACCGGTTTGGTAAGATAGTCAAACTCTAACACCGATCCGCCCCTCGGAGAAAGCGCGTAGAACAGGACGGGTAACTCTCGGGTTTTGGGATGAGCCTTGAGTGACTTCAGCACCCCCCACCCCTGTTGTGCCGTAGCGTTCACGTCGACGATGATAGCACCGGGGGGAGAGATGACCACCTGCGAAAGCCAGTCTGGGGTTTCATCCATGTAAAGTGATCGAACCGTGAAGCCGCGTTCCGTCAGATGATTGAGCAATCGCTCGTCACGGCCCACCCGATTCGTCAAAATCAAAATCGTCTCTTCGGTGAACGCCGGCCGGGCCGGTCGTTGCATTTCAACGTCAGAAGGACGCACGATGGGCAACGTGAAATAAAACGTCGAGCCGACCCCCTCCTCGCCGGAGGAGCGGACGCCGATGGTCCCCCCATGCATCTCAACCAGCCGCTTGCAGATCGCCAGCCCGAGACCAATCCCCCTATATCCCTGCACAATACTCCGCTCCGAACGATGAAACTCGTCGAAGATCAACGCCTGTTCCTCGGGCGGAATGCCCAGGCCGGTATCGGAGACAGAAACGGTGACGGACTCGGCCTCTGTATCGACATCGAGGTGCAACCGTACCCCGCCCTCGGTGGTGAATTTGATGGCGTTTTTGATCAAGTTAAGGGCGACCTGACGCAGGCGTGTGCGATCGCCCCACACGTAAGGGCCGGACTCGGGCAAATCCACCTGCCACCTCAGCCCTTTCTGCTGCGCTAACTGTTGACCCGTCTCGGCGACCAGGCGCAAGGCGTCGCTCAAGTCGACGAAGTCGTTAGCCAGGCGAAGCCGCCCGGCATCGCTGCTGGCCAGATCCAACACGTCCCCGATCAATCCGCCAAGCAGCTGAGCGTTGATGTGAATCTGCTCAACATCCCGACGGTAGCGCTCCGGCAAGGGCTGGGGGCTCTCTTCGTTCTCCGCCAGGAGAATACTGCTTAAGCCGACGATGAGGCTGAGCGGAGTACGGAGCTCGTGACTGACTGTGGAGAGAAAGCGACTCTTCATCTGATTGGCTTCTTCGGCAAGCCGCCGACCTTCGACAGCTTCTTCGTACAGGTACACGCTGTTGAGTGCCGTCGCCAGCTCTTGCGTGATCACGCCGTATAGATCCAGCTGATTTGTATCAAAGGTAACAAACCCCAATTGACCACGTGGCCCGGTCAGCGGGAAGAGCGCCAGACTGAAGGATCGCTCCGCCGGCAGCAATTCCGCCGGCGGGAAATCACGGCTGGGGAAGCGGAGTTGTGGTTGCTCCGGCGAAGTAATGGCTTGTAGCGTCGTCTCGGCGACCGGATCGTCTCCCTGAGGTACGAACTGCGCGATCCACATGGTGCGCACGTCCATCGCCGGCAGATGTTGGGTCAACACCTCGTAGACTTGCTCCTCATCCAGCGCTGCGAGCAGTCGCGCCGTCAACGTACCCAGGCGATTAAGCATCCACCGTTGATTGACCACGCATTGGCGGTACTGACACTGTGCCTGGGCGCTGATGCGCGCTTCCGCCTCATCCAGCAACCGTTCCACGCTTGCGGACGGCAGCTCGGAAGAGGCCAATTCGTTGAAAGCCTCGCGTAGGCCGGGGAGCACAGAGCGCCAGACGTGCACATCTTCACCGCTCGCTATCATTTGTTGGAGCATCGTCTCCAGCGCTTCCAAAAACGGCGTCTCCTCCCCCGTTTTTATGCTGACCTCGAAGGCTGTGAGCAGCTGTTGCCACCATCTCTCAATCTCATCGATGGAGCGCGTTTGCATCCCCGCAAACAGCGGCGCAACCACGGCCTGCACCACCTCTGATTGTAGGCGGTCTCCCTCTGATAACTCCAACGCCGCCGTGGAAGAGAGGGCATGAGGATCACAACCGCAGGATTCGCGCGTCACCAGATGCACCGGCAACCGGAAAGACTCAATGGACGTCGCTTCTCCCTTCAGATACCGGAAGATAGAAGTCACCGCCTGACGTCCCATCCAGAACAACGGAACACGCACGCTGCTCAACGCCGGTTCTTGAACCGCGCTCTCCGGTCGATCGTCGAACCCGATGATCGCCACATCCTGGGGTATGCGATACCCTCGCTCTTTGAGTGCCTCCATCGCGCCCATGGCCGACTCATCGTTGCTGGCGAGGACGGCCGAGAAGGAGACTCCGGCATCCAGGATCCGACGCATGGCGGCGTACCCCCCCTCATACACATGGCGTCCCCACGCGATGAGGCGTGCGTCGGCCGGCAGATGATGTGCAGCGACGGCCTCACGGAAGGCGCGCAAGCGGTCACCGGAATCGCCATCCAAGTCTTCGCGACTGCCGGCGATAAAGGCGATGCGTCGATGCCCATGCTCAATCAGATGGCGCATCGCTTCCAAGATGCCGGCGCGGTTATCCACCCGAACAGAAGGGCCGCGCTCGCCGGCGCCAACGAAGATCACCGGATGACCCGCCGCCATCAAATCCTGCACGTAACGGGAACGTTCCGGAGCATGGAGAGGATTCACGATGATGAAGCCATCGGTATTCCAAGGGCCGATGGGGACGAAATCGGAGTCGGGTGCTACTTGAGGCCAGGCAGGTCGCAGCGTCTCATTCTGATGCGTCCACGAGCCCATGCCGCAGCCCAACAGGATATTGCAGCCCAAATCATGGGCCGCCAGGCACATGCCACGGAAGATCGGATCCAGATAACTGAGGGGGGTTTGGGTCCAGGAAAACTGCCAACCGGCCAGCACGCCGATCGTCGGCCGTTTGCTCCTGTCTGTCTCTGACATTTAGGGCTCCAGACTGCTCAACCATTGACTCTACTTTTTTTCAGTGGTGTCAACTATTGAGCGTTGGTCATCTCAACCATGCTCTATCGGTCACCTTAAAAGGGGGCAGTCAAAGAAAAACATGAGGGGTGCCCAGGCCTCTTTTCAGTCAATATCACGTTTTTGAACATCCAGTTCAGGTATACCCGTCCGTAGTCAGTGGAGTGCAGGGCTTCGCGGCCACCTGCGAGCTCTGTAACATGATCAAGCAACATGGAAATAGAAGTAGCCGATGCAGCCATCCCTGTCCTTAGAAGGTTAAACCACGGTAAGTATACCGCTTTAGCACACGGAGCGCAAATTGCTCAAGGGCGGGTTTCGGAGCGGAAGGGGGAGATGAAAACGGTGGCGAACACGCAGCATTCCTTAGCCACGTTGACCCGGTGATCCCCCCGGTCTCGAACAAGACACACCGCTAGGGCCCTCTGATCATTCTCCCTATGAGCGCATAGTCAGACCATCATCTTCCATCTCAAGATATTTTTGCATTTATGATATTATCCTGTGGTAACTATGTGCAGTTCTACAACTACTCCGTCCCCTCCACCACCGCGATCTCCTCATCCGTTAACCCGTAGAGCCGATAGACGATCTCATCAATCAGCCGCTCAGTCGCCGCGATACGCGCCACGAGGGCCGCGTAGACGCGCTCGACCGCCGGGGTGACGGCGCGTTTGCCCGCCGGCAGGCCGACGAAGACAGCGTAGCACTCGGCGTCCCCTCCGGATAGCCGAGATAGGCGACAAAAATTATCGCGGTTTGGAACTCGCGGTTACGCGGCGTCCGCTTTCATCTTCTCCGCGATCTTCTTGGCGACCAGGCCCAGTCCGGCGACGGGGTTGGCGAACGTTGCCAGCACGACGTCGTAGATGTCGGGCGCCATGTGCTGGACGTTGCGCAAGCGGCGGCGGATGAAGCCTTCGTTGGCTGCCTCGCCTTTCTGCAGTTCGGTTTCAACCTCTTCCAATTCGGCCTGCACGTCGGCTTTGTCCTGCGGCGGCAGGTCGGGTTGCTGCTGCACGGCGGTGTAGACGTCGGCGAAGGCGCGGGCGATGGACGCCGCGTCGGCGCCCTGCTGTTTGATGACGGTGCTGGAGCTGTGGTCGCCGACGACGTTGCCGTCACCGGTGATGGTCGTCGTGCGCTTGTCGCGGCCCACGAAGTCACCGTGCGTCACCTCGACGCTGCCGCCGACGTAGGCCCCGCCGCCGGTGTTGACCTGTCGACCGGCGCCTTGGGTCGCAGCCTGATACTGCTGGAGCAACGCCTGCAGCCGGGCCTTCAGCGCAGGGTCCGTTTGGATCAGCACTTGCACGATGCCCGCCAGGACCGGCTTCTGCTCTTGCGGCTGCGCTTGGAAATCTTGCCACAAATCGGCGTATGTGGGACGTTCTTCAAGCCGTGGCACGATCTCCGCATGGACGGCCTGAGCAGAGGCCATAGCCTGCGGCGCAATCTGCTGTGGTTCCTCGGTCATCTCTGCCAACACGTTGACGATCTGCTCTGCTTGTTTGGTCATGCACATAACCCCCTTGCACCCAAATATCGAAATTTGCGACACGCTGCGCGCGGACACTTCCTGGGGGGCTTTGCCCCCCAGACCCCCCTCAGAACTCAGTTATCAGCAACACAGAATTCAGAAATCAGCAGCCAGCACTCAAAAACGCGCCAGGGAGACGACCACTCGAAAGCCGCTCTGATCGCATTGAAGAAGATGACCGGCACGCGCCTGAGGCGGAACGCACAGCGCGCGTTCCGTAGACGATCCGCCCAGGAGCCGCCGCGTAGGACGAACTGCGTCTCATCCCATGCCGACGCCGTCCATTCCCACACATTGCCGGCGCCATCCAAAAGCCCCGCAGTACTCTTGCCGCGTGGGTACGTACAGACTGCGGTCGTGCCCGCATATTCGGGACGTTGATCCCACCAATCAGACCAATCGTTAAAATCACTTAGATCCTTTCCCGCCCACGCATCCGCGCAGTTCAAACGGCTTCGGTCGAAATCAGCGCCCCAGGGATAGGTGCGGCCATCCGTCCCCCGCACCGCCCGTTCCCATTCTTCCTCTGTCGGCAGTCGAACGTCAAAGGTCTCAAGTTGCAGATCCTTTTCTACCGGCTGATCTCCACGCAAAGCCCTCAACTTGAGATGGTCGGCCTTTAATTGCATTTCCAGCCAGCGACAGTAGGCCTCCGCCTCAAACTTCGTCACCCCCACCACCGGAAAGAGGGGGTTGTTCCATTTCTCATCGTCCCACCAGAAAGGTTGATGGCGTTTTTCCGGCGGGCGCCTGTCCAGCCAGTCTTGGTAGCTTTCAGGGGCTTGGCTGTCATAGGTTCCCGTGCGCCAGGCCCAGCCCGCGGCGCTCCAGTATTCCTGCTGCTCATAGCCGCCGGCATCGACAAAGCGCGCGTACTGGGCGTTGGTCACCGGATAGCGCCCGATCCAGTAGCGGTGGGAAATCTCACGTTCTTCTTGGCCCTCGCCATAGAGGAACGCACCCGGCGGGATCTCCACAAAGGCGTCCAGATCCTCCGGCTGCCAGCCCAACGTACCCAGCACCCGCCCGGCCTCCCGCCGGTGGCGAATGGGCACGGCTGCGTCCTGCATCGTCGCCACCAGCGAGCGGGTCACCTGCGTCGCGGCCTTACGCCCGACGGCGACGTCACCGGCGTCCAGCAGGGCCTCGCCGGCCAGCACCACCGCATAAGCGCGCCGGTCATCATCCAAATCCGCGGCACAGAGCGCCTGAAGCACGGCGCCGGCGGCCAACGGCTGCTGCGCCACAATGCCCAGCGCGCCTACCGCCAGCAGGATCGTCTCGTGCCAGGCCGGCTCATCCAGATGGCGCAGGATCACGCCCACCGCGCCCTTAGGGCCCAACTGCGCCCGCGCCGCAATCCCCTTGGCGGCCAGCATCTCCTCGAAGGTCAGATGCAGAAAGCCGTACTGCCCCTGTCCGCGCTCTACCAGCAGGTTGGAGTAGCGCCGCACCGCTTGCAGGAACGCCCGCCCCTGTTGGCGCGCCGGGCCGCGGGCCTGGCCCCACTCCTCCATGTAGTAGGCGGTGAGCCAGCGCTCCACCTCCGCGCGCCGCACCAGGCCCGCCGTGGGGTTGGTCTCCCGCAGCCAGAGCGCCAGCGGCGCCAGTACCTGCACCGTCTCCAGGTAGTCCATCTCCGGTCCCACCGGGCGGCGATCCAGCGCGCGGGCCTTGTTCCAGGCGTTGATCAGCGTGCGCAGGTAGAGCTCGTAGAGCTCCACCCGCCGCTGAGGCAGGGTCACACCCTGGCGTTTGATCAGGGCCAGGATGGTGAGCAGCAAGGGATTGCTCGCCAGCCGCTGGATGCCGGGACTGGCGGCGATGGAGGCGAGGAGCTCCTGCCGCTCGCGGCGCGCCGCAGCGCGCGCCATCTCTGTATCGCCGTGGGTGGCGATCTCGAACGCCAGTGTCCAGCGGTCGGCGAACCGCGCAATCTCCTCCTCGCGCCAGTCGACCAGGGTGTAGGTGCGCCAGCGCGCGCCGTTAAGCGGCGCCTCGCGATAGCCCACGATGCGGCTGGTCACCACCAGGCGGTTGCCGGGCACGGCGTCGTCCGTGGTCTCCGGCGCGGGGATATGTTCGGCGGCGAAGTCCTGAACCAGGCCGGTGAGGAAGCCGCGCTTGGTCTGTACCTCGTCCAATCCATCGAGGAGCACCACGGCCTGCCCGGCGCGCAAGGCCGCGTCGAAGAGCGGGCCCAGGTCGTTGAGGCAGTGCTGTCGCGTGGCGAAGTACCGGATCAGGAAATCGTGCAGGTTGCACTCCTCCCGCCTCAGCGCCTCGGCGTAGGCGTTGAGCGGCACCAGGATGGGCAGAGGGCCCTCCGGCTCGCGGGCCAGCGCCAGCGTCAGCACCTTGAGCAAGGTGCTCTTGCCGGCGCCGGGATCGCCCAGGATGACCAGCGCCGGGGCGGCAGCCACCGCCTCATCCACCGGGACCGGCTCGCCGGTGGCGCCCTTCGTTGTGCGGACCAACAGCGCCGGTTCCGGTGTCTCCGGCAGGGCGTCGGCCTCCAGGCGGCGGCCAGCCACACGCAGCCAGGTCTCGCCCTCCGGCACGTCGGGCCGCGCGCGCAGCGGCACGTAGACCGCATCCAGCGGCAACTGCTGGGCGATCTTATCCACCTGCGGTAGGCCCTTGAAATCCAGGTACTGGTACGCTTCGCGTAAATAGGCGAGATAGTCTTTGCGCAACTGATCGAGGTCCGGCTCCGGCAGGGAGAAGGGCTCCGCCTGCCAGGTCACGTTGATGACGATCTGGTCGCGGCCTACGAAGTCGCCGCCTGCGGTGTTGACGCCGTCACCGATGGCTGCACCGCCATTGGTATGCACTGAGGACGTGGTCATCGTGCCTCCTGAAGGTTACATGCAAACAGACCGCTCCACTGTTGTGCGGACGGCCTGCTGTGCCATACTCTGGGCATCAGGGTGGTCCGCACATCCTGAGACAGCCTCGGGCGCGTGATCGTCCGGGGCTTTTTCTTTGTTGTTGAAGTCTGCGGATAGTATAGGCTGATTTTGCAGAACCGCCAACTGGATTTTTTCGGGTCTACACCCATTTGTGGGGTAACAAGGAGCGCATCCCCCCTCGAAGCCGATTTTGACGATCTAAAAGGGTTAACGCCCCATTTCTAGCCCAAATCGGCAGCTAAAAAGGGTCAAGCGCTGTTTCAATCCCACAAATCTGCGTAGAGCCTGTCTTTGTAGTGAAACGCAATCAACCTCAACTGCATGCCGACATTGCGTTGCTGTTTGAGGTTCCCCCCTCGTTACCCCGGGGCGAAACGTGACCCGAAGCGGAGCGCGGCACGGCCGGGCATGGGCGGATCGAACGCCGCCGGCTAAAAAGCAGTACGTTACTCAATGACTATGTAGACTTTCCGGGGGTGCAACAGGTCTTTCGCGTGCAACGGCGCGTGATTGAGAAGAAAACTGGCGAGGTCACCACCCAAACCGTCTATGGGATTACCAGTCTGGCCCCCGCTGAAGCGGATGCCTCTCGGCTGCTCACCTTTGGACGTCAGCACTGGCATATCGAGAACAAATCCCATTGGATCCGAGATGTGGTATTTGACGAGGATCGTGCGCAGACCCGGCAAGGTCGGTTGCCTCAGATCATGGCCACCCTGCGCAATGCAGTGATCAGTCTGATGCGCGCCTGGGGAATTCAGGGGATCACGCGGGCCCGTCGCCGCTTTTCAGCACGACCGGATGAGGCAATTTCTTTGCCAGGCATACCTGCTTGAGAATGATAAAGCCCTAATAAAGCCGAAGGACAAACATACGTTGGCTGCCCTGAAAAAAGGGTCAGCCAAAGAAAAATATGGGGTATATGTTGTG
>JBNGCW010000066.1:0-9523 GCA_049975525.1 Anaerolineae bacterium | reverse complement strand
CACAACATATAGTATCCCTTTCTCTACTGAAAAACCTTTTTTCAGTAGAGTCATACGTTTGTCCCTACAAAATGAACGCGGGTGGGCACGGAGTCCCGCCCCTACGAAGCAGACTACGCGAAATTCCAAAAGGGCCGGGCAGGTTCAACTGCATTGTTGAGTCAGTCAAGGGCGAAAAATTTAAGGTAAAGGCCGTATCTCTGATCCATTGTCGGGATGCAATTCGAGGATAGGGAAGGGGATCTGAGCAAACAACGTCAAGAAGGCGTCTACGACCACCACGTAACTGCGTCCCGAGATGGCGCGCCGGGCACTCCAGGTGGTGGCCACATCTATCATTTGCAAGGTGTAAACGTACTCTCCGCGCGTCTCCGGGCCACAGTGATGTACCAAATCAACCTCAAAGTTTGGCGGGTATGTGGCGCTACGGGAGATTCTGGCGTCGCTGCTGCCGACGTTGAGCCTGTTTGTAGAACGGCGGGTCGGGGAGATGGCGGCGGATCGTGGAGACGCTGATATCCCCTAATTGGGCCTCCAGGCTGGAAGGTAAGGTCAACTCGCCATCCCGCGCCAAGGCGCGCGCAGTGCGGAGCAGGGTGGCGTTGGAAAGCCGTTCGGGACAGGATATGGTCATGGGCTTCCCAGATCAGCCGGAGAGCCGCATCTACGTCGGGCCCATAGGTGTTCCCGCGCTCGCCTTGCCGAGCGTGCCGTTGAATGCGTTCTTCATTCATCTTCTGGATCAGGTATTTGCGATGATAGCCGGTGGCGGCTTCCATAACCTTCAACAACCGACTCTTTTCTGTGCGTTTGGTGGCTTGGCGATACAAGGTCTGCATCTGCTGCAAATACCCATAGCGACTGTCAATACTCATCTTTGTTTCTGAGGGCATGGCAGGTCTCCTTTTGTTCGGTAAGCTTATCATTTGACAATACCATACCTCATTCGGTAAGATTTTACGTGACAGAATACACTCCCTTGACAGATTTTCCCTTTTTGTATATAATGATGGTGTAAACGGAATTCTTGGTTTCCGAAACGGAATTAATGATGTCGGAAAACTCCCTGCCCTTCGATGGTTTAGATTATCAGATCATCTGCGAGCTGCGCAAGGATGCACGCGCTCCGGCCAGTGAAATTGCCCGTACCATTGGCGCTCATCCGCGCACTGTGCGCAATCGCATCGACCGCCTGGTCGAGATGGGGGCCGTCCGACTAACCGCCGTGATCACACCTCAGGCCTTCGGCTATATGACGGCAGCGGATATCTTCATTGAAGTGAACCCAGAACGCGAAGAGGAATTGATTACCCTCTTCATGGAGATGCCAGAGGTCTCATATCTGGCATACGGGCAGGGCACGCGCGATATCTCTCTAGAGGTACGGTTCAAGGACAACGCTGAATTTCACGATTTTCTACGCCACAGACTCCCCGCCATTCCCGGCGTGAAGGTGACAGGCTATGCGCTGGTACCCAAGATCATGCGCAACATCGACGAGTGGATGCCGCGCGAGGAGGATTTCGGTATCGAGGTTCCGTAAAGTCAAAAGGATCGGGAGTAAGCTGCCACTTACTCCCGATCTCACACATTGGTCACCCCAGACATAGGAGGTCAGGATGACGCTTAAGCATTTTATCACGGTTCAAGATTTTTCCAAAGCAGAGCTGTTGGATCTCATTGATCTGACCCTGCTCATCAAGGAAGCGGACAAGCAGGGCTGCACCCCCAAACTGCTGGATGGCGCTTCACTCGCCATGATTTTCGAGGAGCCGTCCACCCGCACGCGCGTTTCCTTCGAGGTCGGCATGGCCGAACTCGGTGGGCACGCGCTCTACCTCAAGCCCGGCGAGATCCACCTGGGCGTGCGTGAGTCGCTGGGCGATACGGCCCAGGTCCTCTCCCGTATGTGTGACGCCATTTTCCTGCGAGCTCTCAAACACGAGACCCTGGAGGAGCTGGCCAAGTACGCTACGGTGCCTGTCATCAACGGTCTCACCGACTACAATCACCCCACTCAGGTCATCTGCGATGTGACGACTATGATCGAGCACATGCCCAAGGGCAAACGCCTGGAGGATCTGAACGTGGTCTTCGTCGGCGATGCGACCAACGTACTCAGCTCGCTGATGTTTATATCCACCCGCCTGGGCATGCACTTCACCCACGCGGCCCCGGCAGCCTATCAGCCACCCGCCGCATGGCGCCAGATCGCAGAAGACAACTGCGCCGCATCCGGGGGCACGCTCACCATCACCGAGGACGTGGAGGCCGCCGTAGCTGACGCCGACTTCATCTACACCGATCTCTGGTGGTGGGTGGGACAGGAGGACGAAATCCCCGATCGCCGTGCGGCCTTCATGCCCACCTATCAGGTCAACATGGACCTGCTGGGCAAAGCGCCGGCGCATTGCAAAGTTATGCACTGCCTGCCCGCGTCGCGCGGTGTGGAGGCAACCGACGAGGTGCTCAACTCGTCGCAATCCATCATCTTCGACCAGGCCGAGAACCGCCTGCATGCTGAGAAGGGCATCCTGGCCTGGCTGCTCTACCCGCGCATGCCGCGTCCGAGCGAAGCGTTGAAGGCACACTATCAAGGGCAGATCGAGTCCTTCCTCAATCAGATGTGAAGGTCACCCGTCGCGAGCCGGGGTCGCGCAGCTAACCCTGACTCGTGACCTATCTATTTCCTTTCATTACATCTCACAAAGGAGTTTGCGATGTCTGTGCTTTCTGATCAAGTAAAACCTAAGTCCGGCCTGAAAAAGGCCATGCGCGCCCTGGACATGACGTTGTTCACGGTATGCGCGATCCTGGTGATCGACACCCTGGCGCCGTCCGCCGCTATCGGCGCGCCGTCCATCTCCTGGTGGATCATCACGTTGGTGCTGTTCTTCATTCCCTATGGGCTAATCACGGCTGAGCTGGGTACAACTTACCCCGAAGAAGGCGGGCTCTACATCTGGGTGCGCAACGCCTTTGGCGAGAAATGGGCCGCCCGCACCACCTGGCTCTACTGGATCAACGTGGCGCTCTGGATGCCCTCAGTCTACGTGCTCTTCGCCGGCATGTTCGCGCGCCTCTTTTTCCCCAACATGCAGCTTTGGGTGCAAATCCTGCTGGGTGTCATCATGAGCTGGGTCACCGTTTGGATCGGCACACGCTCCCTGCACGTCTCCAAATGGGTGCCCAACGTCGGTGCCTTCTTCAAAGCGCTGATCATGATCGTGATCGGCCTTGGCGCCTTTATCTATGCGGGGAAAAACGGCGTAGCGAACGATCTATCTTTCGGCGCGATTCTGCCAACCCTGGACGCCGGGCTCTGGTTCCTGCCGGTCATCGTCTACAACTTCATGGGCTTCGAGCTGATGTCGGGCGTTGGCGATGAGTTGCAGGAGCCCGGCAAATCCATCCCCCGTGCCATCATCGTCTCCGGCATCCTCATCGCCGTTTTCTATCTGCTGGGCACCGTGGGCATGCTGATGGCGATTCCGCTGGAAGACCTGGGGCTCGTTGAGGGCATCATCGACACATTGTACATCGTCTTGGGCGAAAGCGGGGTCGGCGCGGCCGCCGTGACGGTACTGGGCATCGGCGCACTCTACTCCTTCTTCGCCAACATGATCACCTGGACCATCGGGGCCAATAGCACGGCAGCCGAGGCCGCCAAAGAGAACGAGTTGCCGGAGATCTTCGGGAAGATACACCCCGTTCACAAAACGCCCGTGAGTGCCTTCGTCATCACCGGCATTGTCTCCACCGTCGTGCTTATTCTCTACGGCTTCATGGCGGGCACCGCCGAGGATCTCTTCTGGACGCTCTTCGCCTTCAGCTCTATGGTCTTCTTGCTGCCTTACCTCGCCATGTTCCCCGCCTTCCTCAAGTTGCGCCAGAGCGATCCCGATGCTGAGCGCCCCTATCGCGTGCCCGGCGGCAAGACGCTGGCCTGGATCTTCGCCGTGCTCTGTGAGCTCTTCATCTTGCAGGCCGTGGTCTTCTTCATCTGGATTCCCGGCGAGCCCATCGACTGGGCCTTCGCGGCGCCGGTACTCATCGGGGTGGTGCTGACTATCATTGTCGGCGAGGTGCTGTTGAAAGTTGCAGCGCAAGAGAAAGATCGGTAACCTAGCGTTTCCCACCCGCTCTCGTTGTGAGTGGGCCGGATGGCTCACAACGAGAGCGTTCTTGAGACGATAATGGAGGATTTATATGGTGAAGACGTTGACAGGTACACCAAAGCAAGATGGCTTTCGCATGCCCGGTGAGTTCGCACCACAATCCCAGGTCTGGCTGCTCTGGCCTGAACGGACCGATAACTGGCGTTTGGGCGCCAAACCCGCACAACGGGCCTTTACGGCTGTAGCCTCGGCCATTGCCCGTTTCACCCCCGTGACCATGGGGGTTTCCAGCGGTCAATTTCTCAATGCCCGCAATATGCTGCCGCCCGAAGTGCGCGTCGTTGAGATGTCCTACAATGACTCGTGGATTCGTGACTGCGGTCCGACCTTCGTCATCAACGACAAGGGAGATGTGCGCCTCGTCGACTGGGACTTCAACGCCTGGGGCGGCCTGGATGGCGGTCTCTACTTTCCCTGGGACCAGGACGATCTGGTACCTCAGAAAGTTGCCGAGATCGAGCGGGTGGATCGCTACAAGGCGCCGCTGGTGCTGGAGGGCGGCTCCATTCACGTCGACGGGGAGGGCACCCTGATCACGACCAAGGAGTGTCTGCTCAACCCCAACCGCAACCCGGATCTGACGCAGGCACAGATCGAGGCTTATCTGAAGGAGTATCTCAATCTGGAGAAAATCATCTGGCTGGAACGCGGCGTCTACAATGACGAGACCAACGGACACGTGGACAACATCTGCTGCTTCATCCGACCTGGTGTCGTCGCCCTCTCTTGGACGGAGGACCGGGACGATCCGCAGTATGAGATCTCTGCCGAAAACTACGAGATTTTGAAGCATGCCACGGATGCGAAGGGGCGAACGCTGGAGATTCACAAAATCCATCAGCCCGACCCGGTTATCATCACGGCGGATGAGGCGGCGGGCGTCGATTCGGTCGATGGCACGTTACCGCGGGAGGAAGGTGACCGCATGGCGGCCTCGTACATCAACTTTCTCATCACCAACAGGGGGGTGATTGTCCCCACTTTTGACGATCCTCACGATGGCCCGGCTTTGGAGCAGCTGCAAGCGCTCTTCCCGGAGCGCGTGGTCGTTGGTGTGCCGGCCCGTGAGATTCTCCTGGGTGGTGGGAACATCCACTGCATCACCCAGCAGCAACCACGCGGCTGAAGCGCGGCACCTGACTTCTCCCTCAAGACGACCGGCCCGCTTCTTTGCGAGTCGGTCGTCGCTTCTCTTGTATAGCGGAGAGTACTTGTTCATTGACAATAGGAGGACATCGTGGAGTTTGGCGGTTACGAACATGCACCTCTGGTCATTGGTGGTATTATCGTTTTCTTCATCATCCGTCTGATCGTCGGCTATCTGGCCTCACGCAAAGTCGTCACCAACGCCGATTATATCGTTGCCGGACGGCGCTTGCCCATCTGGCTGGCCGGGGCGTCCATCATGGCCACCTGGTTTGCGGCTGAGACATTGATGGGAGCCAGTTCCTCGGCGTACCAATGGGGCTTCCAGGGCGTGGTCTTTGATCCTTTTGGCGCTGTACTCTGCCTGGCGCTTTCCGGCTTTTTCTTCATCCGGGTGATGCGGCGCGCGCAGTACATGACGGCCATGGACTTCTTCGAGCGCCGGTACGGACGAACCATGACGTTGCTGGGCTCGATAGCGCAACTGGTGGCCTACTTCGGCTGGACAGCGGCGCAAATTGTCGCCGGAGGGAACATCGTCCACGTGCTGTTGGGCTGGCCCGTCGCGGTGGGGATGATCTTCGTCGCCACTGTCGTGACGCTTTACACAACCATGGGTGGGCTGTGGGCCGATACTCTGCTGGACTTCATGCAGATGTTTTTCAGCGCCGGCGGCATTGTGCTGATCTTCGCCGCCGTGTTGAACCAATTGGGCGGATGGCAAGCCTTCGTAGACTCCGCCGGCGCGCTCTTCGTCTCAAAGCCCTTCAACATTCTGCCTCTGGCCGGGGAAGGATACCTTGGCTATACGGGCCACATGGCCTGGTTCTACTGGCTTGCCGCCTGGATGGCGGTAGGCTTGGGCAGTCTGCCGGCCCAGGATTTGATGCAGCGCTCCATGTCAGGGCGCAACGAGGCCGTCGCCGTCCACGGAACTTATCTGGCGGGCATCCTCTACGGTGTGTTTGGCATCCTCTCACCGTTGATCGGCCTGGGGATGTACGCGCTGAACCCCAACATCGCGCCTGAACAGACTGAATTTCTCTTGATCGGCGCGGCGCTGGATTTCCTGCCGCCGCTGCTGACGGCCCTCTTTGTCGCCGCACTGGCTTCGGCCTTGATGAGCACGTCCGACAGCTCGATCCTGGCGGGAGCATCACTGGTCACCGAAAACATTCTCCCTGCCCTTAACCTGGATCTGGATGAGAAGCGCCGTCTGCGCTGGACGCGCATTATGGTGGTCGTCATCGGCGTTGTCAGTTTGCTCGTCGCCCTCTTTGCGGCGACGATCTATAAGCTGGCGATCTTCGCCTGGTCGATCTTGCTGGTTGGATTGGTGGCCCCTTTCGCCCTGGGCATGTACTGGCGCAAGGCCAATCGGAGCGGGGCTATCGCTTCTTTTGTGGCGGGTTTCCTCTCCTGGCTGATCGCACTGGGGCTCTACCATCCGGTCACCCTGGAGGCCTGCGCCGGCGATGTGGAGATGGCGTTATGGGATGCGGCTTACATCAGCTCCGTGCCCGCGTTTCTGATCTCGGTCGTGGTGATGGTGGGCGTCTCGTTGATAACCCAGCGTCGCGATCCGCCGCGCCCGCTGGTGGACGCCGAGGGGAAGCCACTGTCCGTGGAGAACCCCTTGGGCATCGTCCCCCTGAAGGACGCACTGCGCCCCGATCAGGAATGAAAGAGAAGTCTGCACGAAGTCACAGGCTTTGGGATGCACATTCAGCGCTGCCTTGACAGCAGCGATCGGATCGCGCACGAAGACGTAGCGCGCTTTGCCGATCTTGGTGGTGGTCTGACAGAGCGTGTAAGTGACCTTTGCTTGCTCGCGGCGCGGGGGAGATCCTGGGAGCGCAACAACATGGGCACATCGCGGCCGTGGGCTTCACGCTCTACACGCAGATGTTGACGCGGGCCGTCAAGGAGCTGCAAGCGAAGCGCGCCGGCGAACCCCCGCCGCCGGAACTTCGACTGCGCCTGCAACTCTATCGCCGCCTGGCGACGCCTGGTCAAGACCTACGACCCCAAGACGGGAGGTGGCGGCCAGAAGCGCGTGGAGTACGTCTTCGACGGGTTGGATCCGGTGGCCGAGTACGATATGCTCAACGGGCAACGCGACAACTACTATCGCGGCGCGCTGAACCGCATCGCCACCCGCCAGCATTTCCCTGCCGGCGCCGAGGGGCAGATGTACTGGTACCACTACAACTTCAAGGGCGACGTGGTGGGATTGACCAAGCATCACGGTCAGTCGACGCACAACTACCGCTACGACCCCTACGGCGGCGTGGTGCCGGCCCGCGGCAATTGGACCGCTCCGCACAACCACTACACACTGACGGGGAAGGAGTACGACGAGCACACGGAGTTGGTGTACTTCGGGGCACGGCATTACGATCCAATGACTGCTGTGTGGCAAACCCAAGATACGTTTAGGGGTATTGCGTTGGCCCCCCAGTCGATACACCGTTACGGCTATGTCTATGGGGATCCTATCAGCTACTATGATCCGTACGGTTACTGGCCTAAATTCTTAGATAATGCTTTACAGAAAGCAGGCAACTTCGTCAATGAACATAAAGAAGAGATAGTGAGAGGAGCTGCTATTGCTGGAGCTGTCGGGTTGGGTAATGCTGTGACGGTGCTTACAGCGGGTGCTGCTCCTCTAGCAATCGCTGCTACGGCCACTGTAGCCGGTGCAGCGGGAGCTGGTGCCGCAACTATTGGAGCAAACAGATTGGTAGGTCGAGAATGGAAGGAAGATCTGGTTGAGAACACAATGATCGGAGGATCTATCGGCCTAGGGATTGGAACTGCAGGTATTGTGGCTCCTGGGGCCGCTACATGGGCAAGTGGGGTTGGAAATGCCGTTGGCGCCCTTACCGGTTCTTCGACTATTGGAACTGTAGCATCGAGCTTGCTTACTACCGGATATGTAGGTGGAACGGGTATGGTGTATAGTGGAGGGTCACTTTCTATCAATCCGCTTGTGTCGGAGCGAACCCCTCGAATCGGTGAAGTCGTAACGACTGCTGGGTTAACACTCCAGACAGGTTCTTATGCGATTGGTGAATCCATAAAGTACTATGGGAGTTATGCCCAAACTTGCTCTAGGAATACGGAAACACCTACAGAAAGAGCTCGCAGGCTTGGTCAGGAAGGCGAGGTCTCAGAGGGAATCACAGAATCTGCTAAGCGACGAATCCCTTCACTAACGGGTACAGCTCGATATCGGATTCCAGATGCAGTCAACCCAGAAACTCAAATGCTTAAAGAAGTGAAGAATGTTCAATATCAATCTTATACAAGTCAGATCAGAGATTACGTTGCTTATTCAAAGAATAGAAGGTACACTTTTGAATTAGTGGTTCGGCAAGATACTCAGCTCTCCGGTCCCTTAGAAGAGGCAATTAGAGCAGGCGATATTATCTTGAAGAGGAATCTACCATGATGAACAGGAAACACGAAAAGTGTAAAGGTGAAGCACCTTCGGCCTTGATCAGTCAGCTACACGATTTGGGGCTCAATGTAGAAACAATCGCTGAACTGGTCAATCAACAATTAGACTATCGTGAAGCAGTGCCCATCCTGATTGAGTGGCTGTCCCGCGTGGATGATTTGGATGTCAAGGAAAGTATCGTTAGAGCTCTTACAACCGAATGGGCCAAGCCTGAGGCAGCAAGGCCTTTAATTGTAGAATTCAGAGAAGCGCCACCGGAAGAAGAATTTGGTTTGAAGTGGACAATAGCCAATGCTATTGAGGTTGTGGCCGATGAGTCTGTATTCGATGATATTGTAGCATTAGTCGAAGACAAGAAACATGGTCGAGCACGCGAGATGCTCGCTGAGGCACTGGGTAACGTCCAAGATCCTCGTGCGATTTCTGTCCTAATCAGTTTGTTGAACGAAGAAGAAATAGCTGGTCATGTTCTTGTCGGCCTGCGACGCCAACTCAAGCGAGAGAACGTGAGAAGTAGCATTCGTGGAGAAGAGGTCAAGTCGGCAGTCACGCCTTTTCTAGATCACCCACAGTTATGGGTGCGAAGAGAAGCGAAGCGTGTCCTAAAGTGGGTCGAGAAGGCAGAGTCAGTGAAGCACCATGGCTAACTTTGACTCTACTGAAAAAAGGTTTTTCAGTAGGGAAAGGGATACTATATGTTGTGGTTGGGCTGCGCCCAACCACAACATATACCCCA
>JBNGCW010000065.1:0-9676 GCA_049975525.1 Anaerolineae bacterium | reverse complement strand
CCCGCGGTGCTCATCGGCGGGCCGCCGCACAGCGGCAAGTCGGTGCTCACCTACAGCCTGACGCAGGCCTTGCGCGCCCGCGAGGTCCCACACTATGTCATCCGCGCCTACCCACCCGACGGGGAAGGGGACTGGTTCCAAAGCGGCGACCAGGCCTTCGTGCGGCACGTGCGCCTCAAGGGGGCGGAGAGCGAAGCCTGGCTGCCGCTGCTCAAGCGCGACCTCGCCCGCCGTCACCTGCCCCTGATCGTCGATATGGGCGGGCTGCCCACCGCCGAGCAGGAGACGCTTCTGGCGGCCTGCACGCACGCCGTCTTGCTGACGCGGGACGCCGCGTCCCGTGCGGCGTGGACGGCGCGCGTGGAACGCCACGGCCTGGAGTTGCTGGCGGATCTGCGTTCAGACCTCAACGGGGAGTCCACGCTGACATCCGCGACGTCGGTGCTGCGGGGCACGCTCACGGGGTTGGAGCGCGGCACGACGGCGACGGGCCCGGTCTTCGAGGCCCTGGTGGAACGCCTGGCGGCGCTCTTCACGCCGGCTGCCCACGGGCTGCGGCGGCAACACCTGTTGCAGGCGCCGGTGGAACTGACCGTGGACCTGCAGCGGTTGGCAGCGCATTTCGACGTCGATCCGCAGGCCTGGCCGCCCGGGGCGCTGCCCCAAGTGCTCGAGTACCTGCCGGCGGGCTGCCCGCTGGGCCTGTACGGGCGCGGCCCCAACTGGCTCTACAGCGCCGTCGCTCTGCACACGCTGCCCGCGCCCTTCTACCTCTTTGATGTGCGCCTGGGCTGGGTCGCAGCGCCAACGTTGCAGCAGGGTCCTGCAAATGCAGCGGGGCTATGGACCTTGAAGACAAAGACGCTCTCCACGGGCGTGCGCTGGGGGCTCCGCCTTCTGGACGCCTATCTCGACTACCGCGAGGCCGTGACGCTGCGCCTGCCGGCGCCGCCCTCAGATGAAGGGCTCATCCTCAGCGGCCAACTGCCCCTCTGGCTCTGGGGGGCGGTGGCGCGCGCCTGTGCACCCGCGCCGTGGTTGGCGGTCTTCCAACCGCAGTTGCGCGGGGCGGTGCTGGTGCAGGGCAGCGCGCCCTACCCGCCGGGCACGGTGGTGCCGGTGGACGTCACGTAAGCCCGTTCACCACCTCGGGCAGATCCCACTCGTTGGGCGGCGTGTAAATCTCCGTGGTCGCCACGTCGGCGTGCCCCCGCAGCGCGGAGACTGTCACCAGGCCTTTTCTGAGCCCAGTTGAGGGGACGATGTCGGCCTCGCGCAACAAGCGTGTGGCGAAGGTGTGGCGCAGCAGGTGGGAAGTCGCCGCAAGCGGTGACTACGGTGGGCGCCGTTCCGCCCGTTGACACGGCGCTGCAGACGGTAGACCTGCTGTGCTGCTCGGTTAGCGCCTTGGGCAGCCGGCGTTCTTGTTTAACGTCGTTGAGACCCAGGCGAAGAAGACGCACAAGGCGGCCAGTTTGCGGTTGACGGTGCTGGACTGGCGGCCCAGGTCGCTGAAGTGATCGCGGTAAGGCTGCACGTCGAAGGCGGTGATCTCCAGACAGCCTTGCCCAGGCGCTCAAAGAGCCACTCGAAGACGCCGCGCGCGTCGCCGTCGTAGGCGCTGAGAGTACGTGAGCTGCGATCCTGGACCTGCAAAGCCTTGACGAATGCCTCTAAAAACGCGGTCATGGCACACCCCTCGTTATGATGCGAACGGCTCTGGCGCAGATAGAGGGAGCGAAACCCCGCGATTTCGCTCCCTTTTAGCCCGCTCCGAGTCAAAAGTCAACGCCTTTTGAGCAAAACAGAGCTGGAGGATGCCAATGGACCCTCAGAACGTATGTTGCCCTAACTGGAGTCTGGCAAATTTTCAGAATGTCCATATCTTGGGGCGAGCGACAATAAAAGCGCTAGATATGGGGGTTCGTAGGAGCGGCTTTAGCCGCTTTTGAGTCTTTGGGACGGCTGAAGCCACCACTACGAACAAAAACGCCAGTGTCCAGGCCCTAATATGTCCTGTCACGCAAGGGGACAAGTGGGAAGAGGAAACATCGGCGTGCATGGCCGAAAGGATCAGCGGTACATTTGCCACGAGTGCCACTAGTGGCGCGGGTTGTTTGCATCTGGAGCCTGCCAGGGCCGCCAGGCGGAGCCGTCCCAGAGTAACCAGGACCCGCTGACCGGATCTTGGCTCCACCAGCGTCCCTGATCGTCTTGGATCACGCGGTGTTGGGTCACGGATACAGGGGGGCGCCGCCTGGACCTACCTCGCCAGACCAGCACCACGATCAGTGTCACCAGGACAAGGAGCAGCAAGCCACCGCCTACGACCGCGGGCAGCAGGAGAGGATGGGCAAGAAGGCCCGCAAGACCGCCGTCCAGGGTAAAGCGCCACTCGACACTGGCCTTGTTACCCTCAACATCGCTGACCTCAATGCGCACGTCGTGTTCGCCGGGCGAGAGAGCGCTGGCCTGCAGAGTCAGCCTGTCTGCCCCAACGGCAGCCGTGGAGGTCACGTCCTGCCCGTCCAACAGGACGCGCAGCACGGCGTGTTCTATGCCGGAGCCGCCAGCATTGTCCACGAATTCGGCCGCGATGGTCACCTCGCTCCCGTAAAGAGTCGATCCCGGGGCCGGGTACAGGCCGGTGATGGTCGGCCTGACCACGTCGTGAGAGATGACAGTGCTCTGCAGGGTGCGATCGGGAGCACCATCGCCGTCTTCGTCGACGGCCAGGGCGTAGTCGGAACCGCCGCCGACCGGCATGCTGGCGGTAACCTGGCCCGCCGGCTGCAGGGTGTGGCGATAGGTCTGGCGGACCCCGTCGCTGGGCCCGGCCTGGTAGACGGCGATGTCGAAGGAGCTGCCCGCCGTGATCTGAAGTGTGTAGAGACCTTCGGCCTGCAGGATGTAGACCACCACGCCGTCGCCCGCGCTCACGAGGTCGGGATCGTCAAGAGCCTGACCTTGAGCATCTAGCAAGGTGACGTCTGCATCAGACAGCCCAGACACCACGACGGCGCGCTGGTCCGGCGAATCGAGCAGGAGCCCGTGGGTGAACTGGTCCACATCGTGATGGAATGCCGCAATGTCGAAATCCTTCGTCCGGCAAGGCGTAAGATGCGGCGGGTCTCAAAGCGGCCGGTCTGGCGCAGGAGCCAAGGTCCGGCAATCCGCTCCCCTGGCTCGTCTCCTTGTAAACAGCGTAAGCATCCTGCATGCAGCTCACGACGTTGTTGAGCGTCGAGGCCTTGAGCTTGGTCAGCATGCCGGGAGATGTGGCCCTGCGTTGGAGCTCCTCGGTGAGCACCTGGGATGTGCTCTGTCCCAGGCCGAGCACATCTTTGTTGTAAACCTGGTTGAGTGTGTCAATGGCGGTGATAGCGTCGCCAAGACGGGGGAGGAAGCGCGCCACGCATTTGAAAAGTACCCCGGCGTAGGAGTGAGGGGTGAGCACACCCTCGCTGAGCCACGTGTGCAGCCAGCCCTCGGGGGAGCCGGTCGTGAGAGCGAAGACGGTATCGTTGTTGCCTCGGAAGCGATCAGGCAAGAGCACGTCGTTGCTATCCACCGGATCCACCCGGATCTCGTACCAGGACGTGCCGTCGTTTACCGGTGTGATGTAAGGCATGTGAGGCGTGGCCGGCATCTTCACATATAACCCACCCGCGTCCGAGTCCCAGCCCCCGCTGCCTTCGAAGGGCAGGCTGGTCCCGTCCCCCTCGGATTCAAACTGGCAGATGCTGACCCGCAGCTCGAGCTGGTTGGGGGCGTCGAGATTGAAACGGCCAAGATCGAGGTTAGGGTGGATGAGGTCCTTGACGTAGATCTTGAGAAAGGCCTGCTGGTTCGTCACGCCGGTAAAGCCGGCTTGCTCCACCCCAGCAATCGCCAGGTCGATGCCGTGAACGTATACCTCTCCCGTCACTAGCGCATTGGTCCGCTCCTCTTGGACGACCACTTGCTGAAGCGCCTCGGCGATCTCGTCCCTGCCAAGCCATCGGTAGTAGAGCCTGGCGCTGCCGTCTTGCGCCGTCCGCAAGCGCATCTCGGCGTTTCTCTCGCTGCTTTCGGCGGAGTGCACCAACGTCCCCTGCTCGCTGTTGGGGCCTTCCAGACTGACCACCACTGGCGTATCGGGGATCGGGTTGCCCCAGGCATCCCGCACGGTGAGGTAGATCTGTGCCGGGAAGATACATGAGGAACAGGCGGGCAGATACTGGTTGCCGACGACGGTGATCTGGTTCTGGTTGACGTTCAGGTCGATGGTCGTGGTTTCGCCCGTGTCCCTATCCGTGGCTGTGACCGCCACCAGGTGCTCGCTGCTGGCGAAGCGGGTCCCGGCCTGTGGCTTAATTGTGATGGTGCACTAACGGCCTGCGGATGAGCCGCCGGGCGGCCCATGCTCTGTGCTTTCACCTCCCAATTCCATCACCCACCCGGACAGCCCCCGCAAACCCTCACTGTAGCCCGGTCGGCTCGAACCGCCTGTTAGGGCCATCGCCCTGAACTCTCCCCCATATCGCCCAAGAAACCTTCTCACCACCCCCTAGACGATGCCACTTCCCCTGACCACACACATCCTTCCTCCAACGCTCCATCACGAGAAATAACGCTCATAATCATCATGACCCCCTATCCAAAACCACGTCACCGTATCCCCCTCTAGAATCCCCAACGCCCGATACCGATACCCTCTCGTTATCCGTACAGACCAAACCCTCCCCTCCCCTCCCGGTTGATGCATTTGAAATGCAACGACGGATGAAACGGGTTCTCTGCCCACAGCAAAAATGCCTTTCTCGCCCTCCGTTTGACCGTTTCGTCTAGCGCAGCATACGCCTTCCAAAATGATGCCAGCGTCGCCGATTTCATAACCGCTCCAGATCCATAAGCTCCGCCTTACCCGCTGCAATCTCCTCCATCGCACGCCGCGCTGCCGCCACGAGATTATCTTGTGCACGCTTGAATAGCGCATCCCATCGTATCTCGTCCTGCAACTCCAGAATGTATTCGCGCAGGTATTCCACTACTCGTTCCTGCGCCTCTTCTGGCAAAGTCTCCAGCATCTTCTCCACCGTAACAATTACCGTAGAAGACATTTCTAACCCCCCAATAAAACTGTAGCCCTCACTTACACTCCTATTCTGCTTGGAAAAAATCCCTTGACAAATACTATGGTCCTCGTCTGCCCCCCGTGTTTTTATCAACTGAAAACAGGGCCATTTGTTTATCGAAAAGGGAGCCACCTCCGCGCAGACGGCCCTTTGGGCATACCTTCCCAACCTGTCCTCTCCGGTCACAGCAGCCCCCCCTCCTCCGGCCTATCCCTGCCACTCCACCCGCCCCCTCCCGTCTGTCCCTCGCAGGAAAACTTGCTGCTTTCCTCTCCACTCCTCCTCCGACCCTAACTAGTAATTATCCTGCTTATCCTCCACCCAAGATACTTATGGGTGGCTTAGTGGGATGCCTCTGTACAAGGCCCTCAAGCGCGCCACCCAACGCACCGGTATCGAGAAACACGTCACGCCCCCCGTGCTGCGCCACTCTTCGTCACGCGTCTGTTGCGCGAGGCCGAAACAGATGTGGTGACCGTCGCCGCGCTACTGGGGCACGCCCGCGTGGCGACCGCGGAGATCTACACGTAGCCCAACGAGCGGGATCTGGCGGAGGCGGTGGAGGGTCTCCGAAGGTGCGTTGCACCTGACTGAACCCTAATGCCGTATTTCAGCTTTTTTCAGGTGCGTCAGTTTTTGATCGTCGGGGGTGCAACACGATCTCCATGCAATGGGTCGAGGCCGGATCCAGCGCGGTCAGGCGCGCGCGCTCAATCCGCACAGTGTCCCCTGGCGCCGTCACCGGAAGCGGTACACCGTCGAGGGTGACCTCGGCGATGAGGTACTCGCCGTAATCCAGCGCCTCCGGATTCCGGTAGACGATGTCCAGCGCCCGGTCGGCGAAGCGCGTGTGGACGCCGGCCCGCCCCCCCGCGTCGAACTGTTCCTGCACCAGACGCGGGGTCAGCCACAGGTCGCCCAGGTGGCCCTGCACGCCGAAGACTTCCATGATCAGCGTGAGCAGGTACCAGCTGGCGGATCCCGTAAGGTAAGGGTAGACGCCGCGCCCGCGCGGGGTGACGTACTCGGGCAAGCCGGGGTACATGCGGCTGACGGCGAAGTCCTGGCTGTGCCGATAGATGCCGTTGAGCACGTGATAACCCTCGCGGACGAAGTCGCGTTGGTAGAGGGCGTTGGCGTACATCACGGCCATGTGGGTGAACATGGCGCCGTTCTCCTTGTGACCGTAGGCAAAGCCGAAGCAGCGCCCCAGGTTGAGCAGCACCTCGCCGAAATCGGTGTTGAGGCGCGGGCCGCCGACGCTCTCGTCATAGAGGTAATGATTGACGGCGCGCACCATTTCCGCGGCCTGTTCGTCGCTCGCCACGCCCGTCATCAGCGCGAAGACCTGGCCCGTGAGCGTCATCCGCACGCCTTTAGGATGATCGCCTTCGACGCGCCGACCGTCGTTATCGTAGTAACCGTTGAACCAGCCGTACCCGGCGGCGTTCTCGATCCACTCCTGCTTGCGCAGATGGGCGATCAGCCAATCCGCCTTGGCGTCGAGGTCCCGCGCCAGGTCGTCCGGCGCAACGGTGATCTGTTTGCCCGTGACCGTGCGCTGCACCGTGTCGAAATACGCCTGCAGTCTGTCCTGCTTGGCTGCCACCGAGTCGTAGTCCACCGGCGTCGCCAGGGTGTCCAGCAGCGGCTGCAACTCCACCGCCAGCGCGACCTCGGTCACGCCTTCCTGCTCCAGGCGGCGCACCAGGCGGGCCAGCCGGCGCAGGTTGCCGGCGTAGAGGGCGGTGAAGGCGACGCTCTCGCCGCGCTCCGGGGCCATGTCGAGTCCGTCGTTCCAGTCGGCGCCCTCCAGGCGGATGATGTTGTGCTTGCCCACGTTGAAAAAGGCGGTGAGGTGTTGCACGAGCATATGCTCCAGCACGGTGCCGCGATAGAGGCTGCCGTCGGTGGCCTTGAGCACGGTGCCGTCCTCAGGCTGCCATGCCTCGTCGACTTGTTGGGCGCGGTGGGTGAAAGCGTCCTTGAAATAAGCTTGCTTCGCCAGCAGGAAGGCCAGGTCGCCGGTGTAGTCGATGTAGAGCTGCGTGGTCAACAAGGGCCACGCGCCGTGGTCCATCCAAACGCGGGGGATGTCATTGCGGTCGGCCTTGAATTCGCCGGGCGCGGCGCCGATGATGGTCGCGTTGCTGCCGTCCATGCGCACGCCGGCGAAGTTGCCGAGCAAGAGGGGGCGCACGTCCTCCTGCGCCATGAGCAGCAGCGAGAGCAGGTCCTGCCAGAGATCACGCCAGCCGCGCCCCCCGCGCCCGTAGTCGTGGTAGGGCAGGAAGGAGTTGCCGCACCGGCGACGCAGCGTCGGCTGCAGCGCCACCCATTGCATCCAGGTGTCGAAGCGCGCGTCGCCCGTGGTCACGGCGAAGGCGCTCAATCGCTCTCTCCAGTCGGCTACAGTCTGGGCGAACCACTCCTCGAAGTGAGCCTGCGTGCCGTAACGGTCGATCAGACTTGCGGGATCAGCCTCCTCGTCCAAGACGCCCAGGATGAGGACATAGGTCTGGTTTTCCCCCGGCGCCAGGGTGACTTCGGCGAAGCGCAGCCCGCCCAGGGCCTCGTAGCCGTCGAGGGTCGGGCACGGTGGCACGCCGGATCGCCCCTCGACGACGGCGGCGGGCCAATCCAGTGTACCACCTTCGCCGACGAAGTCCTCCACGATGGGGAAGAAGGCCACGGGCGCGGCGCCATCCGCTTCGGCGCCCAGCACGGCGTAGGTGACGGTGTTGCGCGTGTGCCCCCGCTCGTCGAAGGAGAGCGTCGGCGTGACCAGCACCCCGTGTTTCTGCGTGCGAATGCGGTGCAGCAGCGAGGTGACGTGGCGGTGATCGCGCAGGTTGTCGGCGGAGCGCCCGTAGATGGGCACGGCGGCGGTCGGCGTAAGCGTCACCGGCTCCGCGCCGACGTTGGTCAGCGTGACCCGCAGCAGTTCGACGGCGTCGTCGCTCGCCGGGACGACGTTGGTGATCTCGGCCCGCAGTCCCAGCGCCGGGTTAGTGCGCGTCACCTTGTGCCAGAGGATGCCCGCTTCTAACGTGACCGCTTCCTCGCCCAAGGTCCCGGCGATCTGCGCCGCGCTGTTGCCCGTCGCCGACCAGACCTCACCGTCGGCGGTACGCACCCAAAAGTTACGCGCCGCCCGCGAGAGGTGCAGGTCTTCTACCGAGACCGGCGGCAGCAGAAACGTGTTCTGGCCCGTCTTGGCGTCGCCGTGCAGCGTGGGCGTGACGACGGAGATCATCCCCGCCTCGTTGACCAGCGGGAAATAGAGATAGCTGGTCTTGTGGGGGGCGTCCAGCCTAAAAGTGCCATGTTGATCGATGAAGTGCCATCCCTGCAGTGCTCTCTGCCGGCTCATGATGCTCTCCTTGCTGCTTACTGCGCTATCGTGTGGATGCAAAGGTTATGCTTCTACGCGGGCCAGATTTTGCGACCGCCACCCGGCGGCGTGATCTCCGCGATCTTCGCTAACTCCTCATCGGTCAGATCCGGCAGCGTTGCGGCGCGCACGTTCTCCGCCAGCTGTTCCGGCGTCTTGGCGCCGGGGATGCCCACGCTGACGGCAGGGTGGGCCAGGACAAACTTCAGCGCCAGCTGCGCCAGGGTGCGGTCCTGCGCCAGGGGACGCAGTTGTTCGACTTTCTCCAGGTCCTGCAGGAAGATCTCGCGCTCATCAGGGTTCTCCTGCCAGCGGCGGCGCCAGTCGTCCTCACCGAACTCTGAATCCGGGGTGAATTTTCCCGTCAGGATGCCCATGGCTAGCGCGCCGCGCACGATGACGCCGATGTTGTGCTCCTGGCAGTAGGGGAAGATCTCCGCTTCCGGCGTCCGGTTGAGAATGCTGTAGTCGATCTGCAGGGTAGCGCAGCCACCGTCGGCGTTGAAAGCCTTCAGGTACTCGAAGTCGCTGGTGCTCACACCGTAGGCGCGGATTTTGCCCTGCTTCTGCAGCTTCTGGAAACCTTCGACAAAGATCTCCATGGTGGGATCGCGGTAGTCGATGTGGCACTGCATGACGTCGATGACGTCGGTTTGCAGGCGCCGTAGGTTGCTCTCCACGCCGGCGATCAACTTATCGACGGTGGTGTAGGCGGAGCGTCCGCGCTCACCATCATAGTCGCGCCAGCCGATTTTGGTGGCGACCACGAATTTGTCGCGTCGTCCCTTCATGGCGCGCCCCAGCAGCTCCTCGCTGTGACCGTCACCGTAGACGTCGGCGGTGTCGAAGAAGTTGATGCCGGCGTCCAGCGCGGCGTCGATCATCCGCAGGGAGACCTGGTCGTCGGTCGCGCCCCAGGCGTCGCCGCCGATGGCCCAGAGGCCCACGCCGAGTTCGGTGACCTCAATGCCGCTCTTGCCCAACGTGCGTTTCTCTAAGGTTTTTGTCGTCATGTTATGCTATCTCCTTACGAAAATAGACAACGAATTGAGAAACCAACGAATTAAAATCCTAATTTCCTAGCTGGGGCCGGTCTCCCGACCGTGCACTACCGCGCTAAAGCGCGTGACTACCAACTTTTTCGTACTAGATGGTGTGCGTCAGC
>JBNGCW010000064.1:0-10393 GCA_049975525.1 Anaerolineae bacterium | reverse complement strand
TTTGACCCCTCCCCCGGCCCCTCCCCTCCGAGGGGAGGGGTGCTCTCCCCCTTCCTTTGTAGGGAAGGGGGCTGGGGGGTTATTAAAAACCCACAAATCACCCTCTCGTGTGCCCATCCTTATCGATGAGGGGCAATCCTCGCTTGTCTTTACTCGCCAGGTCCAGGGTTACAGGCTCGGGAAGTTTTCTTTTGGATTTCTGCTTGTCCTCAATTCTTTTCTTGTTCCCGACAAACCACTCATATTGTGGATGATCCGGTTTGAATTGTCTCGTCGGGCGCGGATAGTGGATCGGCAATTCCGGTGGCTTCCCGAGCAAAGCGTGCAGGTCGGCCAGCACCTTGTCGTCGAACTCCTCGCCATACAAATCACGCATTGTTTGCAGGAAATCCTTCTTGAGGTCGTCGATCTCTGCCCGATCAGCCTCCTGCCAACCCGCCTTCGCGTTCAGCGATTGGAGCCGCTCACACCAATTCACCGTCTCCAACTTATCCACCGTCACCTTGACCGAGCCGAAGCCCAGCGGCTTGGCGTAGCCCAGGCGGTGAACCAGGTCATCTTCCAGTTCCAGGGCGTAGAGCAGCGCGCCCAGTTCCACCCGCGCCAGGTTCTCGAAATCCACAGTGAAGGTGAAGGTCGCGTCTTTCTTGAGCGCGCCCCGCACGGTGCGGTTTTGGTTGCTCCTTTCGCCACTCTGATACTCCTTCGAGTCAGCCTCCCCGTGGTGACGATAGAACTTGCGACCTCGCAGTTGTGCGCCTTCCTTATCGTAATTCACTTCAAAGTCTGGCTTTCCATCGGCGTCCAAGAGGTAGAATTGTGTCGTCGTCGGCTTGGGAGTGGAGAGGATGGCCAAGGGAATTGGATCCTCGTAGTCCAGTGTTTCCTCCCGCGCTTTGCCGTGGGAGAAGCGCACCCGCCCGGCGTAGGCGACGCGATCGGCGTCTTCAGGTGGACTGTCCCAAACCCAGCCGAACATCCGGCAGGCGGGGCAGAGGTTCCTATATGGTTTCTCGTGTGACGAGCAAGGGTGAAGGTGCTTAGGCAACAAATCTAAGATACCGTGTCTATAACGGAATTTGGGAACACAGACACTCCCTATTTGCTTCACCACACCGTCTTCAACTTTGACCCACACCAGGTCATTCACTGAGAGAGTTTCATTTGGAAGGTAAGTCACATAAGGAAGTTGTTGATTAGCGGGGTCCTGCTGATCTTCTCGGACGGCATTATAGCGCTGCACGGCGTTTTTGCGGCCGGGCACGTCTTGCCAGGGGATCTTTGCCTTGCATTGCGATGACCCATCCCAGTAGAAGAACCTCTCATCGTGTTTGCGAAGTTCTAACTCACCCCCCCATCGTTCAGAAACGACGTTGGGACCGGTTATCTTTAGATAACCCCAAAACAGGTTGTTTTGAGGTCGCTGAAGTTTTTGCCCAGGCTGACCTACCCTTTTGATTTCTACTACTTCATTGAAGGGGAAGCGGTAACTGTTACCTCCAAATTCCTCTTCGCGTTTGCGCACACCTTCAAGTATCTGTGCCTGAATTGGGATGGATTGGTCCGTCAACACCTTGTGGAAGTAGGAACCGAAAGGTGCATCTTCTCGCCAAGGTGCCTCCTTTAAATGTCCTTTCAGCACTCCCTCCGCGGCTTTTTCTATCACAGAGTGATGCACCCAAGCGGATTTCAGCAGTAATACCTCTCCATCCTCTTGCTTCTCGGAGTCCGGCAGTTTCTTGACAACCGCGGGTCGGAGTGAAGGAGCCTTCCGTGCCTCAAGCCGAAAGTCAAGTTGTCGGTCGTGAATCGTCGAGAAGCACGAATTCGTCACCGCCTCGAAGACCGAGCGCACCATCCCCCGCAGGCTGCTGGCCGGCAGGGCCGGTTTGCCGTCGTATTGGAAGAAACGATAAGACTTGTGCCCATTGTCATCCTCTTCCACCGCGTGCGAATCGGAGATGAAGAGCGGCGTCTTGGCCTCGACGGTGCAGGTGATGCGCCCGGTCAGGCCCACGTAGCGGTCGTGTGGCGGCGGGGGGCTGTCACCCAAGACGTGGTCTTCCGGGCGGGGCTGTTCGAGGTAGCGCACGAAGTTGTAGGGGTTAAGGAAACGAATGACACGTATCGTTCCCTCAATTGCTTGTAAGCCTTTTTCCGTCCTCTGTGTCTCGTATTCAACTCGCATTCCCTTACGAAGCCCAGAGGATGGGACGTTTTCAACCCACCTCTGGAGGAAAAACACATTTTCCTCGTTTTCATCTTGATCAATGAAGCCATACGTATTTACAAGGTTCTTGATCGTTCCCTTAGCCATCGTTCTCCTCCTTCGTCCACTCCTGCAACCTGGTCAACCAAACAAACTCGACGCGGCCGGCGCGGCTGTAGACCTTGTACGTCACCTGTACCCGCCCGGCGCCGTCCGGCGTCGGATAATCCAACTCGGCCGCGGCCACGCGGTTGTCGTGCCAGCGCTTGCCCTCCCGTTTGCCCCACAGCAGCGCCGTTTCCTTGTAGCAGTGGAACGCAGTACTCTGATTTTCTTCCTGCGCCCAGAAGTCGTTTTCTTTGGCGTCATAGCCTGCTGGCGGGCGTACGTCGGGATCGCCAACGAAGCGCCAGCGGAAGGTGTCGCCGTCGCGGCGCAGGTCCAGGTCGCCGCCCGTACCGAAGAGCCGTCCACGTTCCAGCAGGGCCACGTTGGGAACCGGTGTATCTTTGCCAAAATCGATCCGGTCGGTGGACTCCCAGATGCGGTAGGGCATCTGCTCCAAATCCCAACCATCGAGAAAGCCTTCCAATGCGACCTCGGCACACGTGCCGCCCCAGATCGCCAGTCTTTCTTTGCCCACTTGGGGTTTATTAACTTGCTCAACGAGATCATCGAACTCTATCGGTTTGCGATTCATAGCGTCACCTCACTTGGATACAACGCGGTCAGGTTGGGCTCCTGACCGAAGTAACTATCTGCTTTCAGTTCGGGCAACCGGTCCTCGCCACGATGAAATCCGCTGACTTTTCTCCTAAACTGCTCAACCCACGGCTGGGCCTGTTCCAGGGAGAAAGGCATCTCGGTGTAAACCGTCTTTGCCTCGTCTCGCACCCCTGTCGCTTCTAGTCCCAGGTCTGTGACGTCGTTTGGAATAAGGTAGCCCAAAGTGAATTTGGGGGCCTGCAATTTGACCCGTCCGAAGCCCTTGGCCGCGCCAAAGCCGACGGTGAGCCATCCTTCTTGCAGGTCGCGCAGCACCAGCGCCAGCCAGCCCAGTTCCCACGGCTCCGGGTTCTCCAGGTGCAGGCGCAACGCGAAGGCCGGCTTCCACAGCGCCAGCGCGTCAAACTTGGCGCCCTCCGCCCCACCGCCGGTGAAGCGGTCGATGGCCAGGAAATCCATCATCTTGAGCACCGGCCTGGGCTGCGCTTCGGTTGGTTGATAAGGGGCGTCTTCCACCAGCAGGCGGCTGCCGCGCCGCGTGCTGCCGAAGAGGCGACAGGCCAGGCAAAGGTGCTTGTCGCTGACCTCGTCGCTGGTCGAAACTTGCCCACGCAGCAGCGCATCGCAACTGGCCAATGGCTTATCGGCGTCACTTTCCACCGGGCTGCAGGCCGGGCACGTGCGCAAGAATATCTCATCGCTATCCGCGTTGTGCGTCGCCAGGGTACGGGCCAGGCGCTCGGCGTGGGAGCGCAGCACACCCCGCAGTCCCGATCCGGCCAGCACGGGACGCTCCCACTCGCCCAACTGGGCCAGCAGCGGCGCGTGGTCGAAGCCGGTCTGCCCGGAGATGGTGGCGTCGTTGGTCAGCAGCGGGCCTTGGGCTTGTAGGATACCGGTGATCGTAATCCAGCGCCGGGCGACGGGGAGATCTCTATCCGCTGGCGCCGCAACCTGCACGGATGCAACTTGCTTTTCCAACCAGTCCGACTGCTTCTGGATCCCTTGTGCTTGCCACGGTTCGTCCTCCTGGAGGAACGTCAGTAAGTTGTCTGCTGTATCCATAGCGAGCGTTCTGTATTCCACCTCCTCCAACGCGAAGCCGCCCAGGCCACGGGCCACGTTGCCGCCCACCCAGACGCGGCCTGCTTCCCATTCGGCCAGCACGGCGGCCAGCAAGCGTTTGTCGTCCTCGTCCACGTCCCGTAACTCCAGGCGAAACGTGAACTCGGTGTCGGCGGGCAGCACCTCAAGGTCGAACTTGACCCCGCCGGCCCGCGCCGCCGCGCCGGTGCTGCGGTCGATGCCCACGCCGTCGCGGATAAAGGGCTGCGGTGCGTCGCCCTTCAGGCGGGCGTTGAAGACCAGGATGCGCGAGGCCTCCGACGTGGCGCCCTCGGCGTCGGAGGGATTGACGTCGCCGAAGAGGTGGCAGACGGGGCAATCGCACGGGTCGCTAGAGCCGGTGAGCGCCGCGCACACCTTGTTGTTCTGCAATTCCAACCGGGGCGCCAGGCGCGTGGCCAGGGTGCGCAGCGCGCCGGCGATGGCCGTGCCGGGGATGATGGGCCGGCCGGCGGCGTCGCGCCGCAGCAGGGCGTCGGTCAGGTCGCTGCCCGCGCCGCTGCCCACGTGGACGGCGGTGCGCGCTCTGAGGGTTCCGGTGATCACTTGGTAGGTCATTTTCGTTCCTCCTTCCCGGTCTCGGCCCCGGCGGCCGCGGCGATGCGTTCGGCCAGCATCTGGATGCCCAGGGGCCAGAACTTTTCATCAAAATCCTCAAGTTCCGTTAGCATTTGATCCACCCCTTTGATTCCAGGGTGCTTGGCAAGTCTATCTTTTTCTGGCTTGAGTCCATACCGCTTGCCGTATTCCTCTTTCCCGCCGAGCAGTTCGATCGCATCCTCAGGCAGTTCTCCTATTGACTTCAAATCTGTTTTCAGGTCCTTCGGCTCGCGTCGCCGATTGGCGTGCAGCCAGCGGGCCACGGCACGGAAGCGTTTGTCGTGGCATTTTTCCTTCCAGGTTTTGGCATCGCCCAAGATGTCTTCCCATTCGTCCCGGAAGTGTTCCTCGTCGCTGCTCCTGGTTGATTTGGGTTTCAGCGCCGGGGGCAACTCGATATCGGACGCAATACCCTGACAACGACTGTACACTGGATGGTTAAAGGCCACGCGACCAAATCCTTCGTTGCGGCGCAGACCGATGCCCTGCTGTTCGAGTCGACGCAGGAGATCCAGATCGGGTGCCTTCTCCAGTTGCAGCCTCACTGTGGAGCCGGCCACCAGGGCAATGTCGCGCCAGCGCGGCAGGCCCAGGTTGGCGTCAAAGCCATCCACAGCGTGCGCACCGTCCGCTGCACTGATGATCTCAACGTTTTGTGCCAGCACCTCACTCAACCAACCGCTTTCGAAGCCGGTGGCGAAACGCCCCCAGCGGTCGGTGATGATGGTATCGGTCAACAGCGTCATCTGGAGTTCTCGTTGTTCTGCATCCATCCGGTCTTGTAATGGCTCGCGGATCCAAACGTCCTCCAGTTCATCTTCATCCAGGTTAACCTGGAACCAGGCAGTAACTTTTCCATATCCTCGGCGGCGGGCCTTACCTAACCGGAGCACGATGGGTTGATCCGGTTCGATGTGGGCCAACGCCTGCAGCCGTTTCCAGGCCGCTTCGTCGACGCATATCAGATCACCGATAAAGTACTGACCTGCATCCAGCGCCACGTAGCCAAAGAGGTCGCCCTCGCTCACCCGGCCCTTCTCTTGATCGATGCGGATATGCATCTCGCTGCTGCGCTCAAGGTCAAAGTCTGGCTCGGTGTGGTCTTGAGACCAGTTATCCTCGAATAACTTGACGAAGGCCTTCACTTCGGTAAATGCCTTTGAACCACAATGTGCACACTCTTCCGGCACTCCCTCCGTGGCAAACCAAAAGCCGTGATCAAAGCGGCCTATCTTGCAGGTCAGCAGGTCCCGGGGGGCTGGGATGGTCGGACGCAGAGCCGACGTCACAAACTGCGCCGGGTAGAGATCGGGGAAAAGCACGTCATCCCGCAGAAACGTGCACACAAAGGCCGCGTAGGTCTCGCTCTCCCGTTCGCTCAGATCATAGCGGCGGGCTGCGCGCCAGGCCAATGCCCCGCGTATCACCTGCCCGGTGATGACGGACAGGCTCTCGAACTGATTGCCCGCCTCGGCCCGTTTGGCGATCAGCAAGGGCTCGTCGGTGCGCACAAACAAGCGCACCCGCACAGGAGCATCACCGCTCGGCTCGGCGGCTATCGTCAAAGATGCGCTTGGCTTACTCGGGGATGCCGGTTTGCCATCTATCCAACGCCTGGCAAAGCGCTCCAGCAGCGGCGTCTGCCAATCCTCCTCGCCGACGTCGGTTTCCGCAGGCGTGATAGCGTCGGTCCCCTCTACCTTGACCAGCGTGAAGAGACATTCGCCCTGCCCGCGCCGCCGGGAACGGCCCAGTTGACGCACGTTGCGGGCGGCCGCCGTCAGCAATGCTGCCTCGTCCAGATTGCCCGCGTCGTCCGTTGGCCAAGTTACTGTGAATTGGAACGTCCACCGACCGTCGCCCTCTTCCTGGGAGAAGAGTTTGCGCGGCTCGGCGCGACGGGTGCGGGGGCTGATGCGCGCTCGCGCTACAGTCTGTCCCTCCGGTTGGTGTTTTCCACTTACAGGTTCCTGCATCTTTGCCGGACGCGCCGAACTGATGCGCCACGCTTTGGGGCGGCGCGGCGTGCCAAAGAGACGGCAAAGCGGGCACAGGTCAGGATCGGCTTCGGTGGCGTATTGTCCACAGTAGCGTTCATCGCCGTGAAGGCCGCGCGCTTTTTCTTCCAGCGGCTTGGTTTGCAACAAACGCCACAGGCCATCGCGCAAGAGGCCGGTCAGCGTCGTGCCTCGGATCACCGGCACGCCGTCGCCGTCGCGCAGGAGCGCCGAGTCGATCAGCGCACCCTTGCCGTGTCCGGCGCTGATGTGATAATCGCTCTTCAACGTGATGTTGAACGTCAGTTTCAGACTCATCGCATTACTCCTCATATTCCGTTCGCGAGCGTTTCAGGTCAAAAGCAAAATCCCAGGCATTCAGCAGGTCGGGTAGGGCGTGGCCATTCCAGTATTTGTGGTCAGTTGTTCGCTCTACGCTATAGAGATTCCGCCCGCCCAGTTTCTCTAATGCAGACTCGGCAATCTTCCGTTGCCCATCGTCCTCCTGATCATCGGGAAAACGATTCAGCAGTTGTTCGAGTTGCTCCGACCAAGCCTCAAATTCATCCTTCTTTTTTACTTCTGTTAAGGCGGCAAAGTGCGAGCACAGTTGGGCCAGGCGCCGGCGGGGAAGGATCCGAAGGGCATAACGTTGCTTGATCAAATGCTCGATGTCGATGCCCCAACCATCCACGTTGCCGCCAATCCAGTAGGGGCCCAAGGCGGGACGATAGTTTCCTGTCCACTCAACCCCGCCCAGGCGACTACCCAGGATGATCTCGAAGTTAACGATGGAGCGCGGGGTCTCTTCGTTCTCCATCGCCCGGCGCTTGGTGATTTGTTTGGCCTGTTTGAGCAACGCTTCCCCTCTCTCGTGAGCCAGATAGTAGGGATACTTGGCCTTGCAGATCACCACGGCGACCGCGATCGTGGGTGGATCGACATTCTGGATCCCTTGCTCTTCAATCAGACGATCCATTTCTTCTTCATAGGCCTTCGCAAAGCGCCGGGCAAAGTCCAGCGCCCAGGGCGCCGGCAATAGGATGAACAGGTCGTCGCCCCCGGCGATCAGCGGCAGGACGGGCAGAAAGCGAGAGAGTCGCGTTTGTTCTTCTTCATCTGCGGCGCGCTTGAGCAGGTATTTGATCGGTTTCGCCAGGCTGGCATAAACCCTGTCCTTCAGGTTTTCGGACAGAGCCTGTAGTTGCTCTTTCTTCTCACATTCGCCAAAGACCTCGCCCATACTGTTGCCGTCGGCCACGATGTAGGCGATATAGTCACGGGGATCGAAGCGGGCCACGTCCATCGGCGGATCTGGCTCACGTTTGTCCTGTGCATCTTTTTTCTTGCCGGGCCAATGGTAATCGCGCCAATCGTTATCTTCCAGGACTACCTCGAAGAAGTCAGTGAGAAACTCACCGGGCTCCTCAGCACTGGTGGGATCGCTTTCGTCCCGCTTGGCTCGACAGTCATTGCACAGATACTGGCCCCGCGTTTCATCGGGTCGGCGGCTGTGCTCGACGGCCAACCCCACCCCACACGAGGCACAAAAGGCCGCATAGGGCAGGTGGGGCGTCGCCGCAAAGCCTTCGCGATGCTGCTTGGCCTGGCGTAGAGCCTTGTTTGCCTCCTCAGCCGCCTTCTTGAAACTTCCATTGACCGGTACCGGTTCGGCGACAGTGAGCGTGCCACCGGTTGCCCGCCGGTAGACCTCGGCCAGTCGTTCGCCGAACGTAGCGGCCTCGTCCTTGCTGTCGAAGAGCAGGCGAAAACTGCCGCCATCGTTGACGACGATCTGCATCCCAGGTGGCGCAAGTCTCGTCGGTACCTCCCTGCAAAAGCGCGAGAGCAACTGGCTACCGCCGATTACTTCACGTAGCCGAGAGGACCGAAAGATAAGGTCCTGAATCTTGTCGGCTTCCGCTGCTAACAGATATTGTGTCATCGGATTCGCTCCTTTTTTAGTCACTGACATCGCCCAAAAGATTGGGGGGCAGATAGTCATCCAGTCCGGTGAGTTTACATACCTCAGACCAGGGCTGGGCCTGGGTTTCTATGTCTTTGCCGACGTCGGCTCCCCAGAAATCCTCTACGTTAGCCTGGACGAATTTCAAGGCGTCCTCAGCCCACTTGCGAGGAGGAGAGTAGTATTTGTGTGCCAGGTCGTTGCGCCTATTGATGAACTGTTCCCAACTGCCCTGGTGATCGAACATAGGGACATTCCTCCACCAGTCCATTTGTTCTGTAATCACAACCGTGATCTCCGGGGCATTTTGAAAACAAACATCGTAGTGAATCTCATCGTTGCCCGTGGGACCAATCTGGAAACTATGGCCCACGGATCTTCTGAGATTGTAGAATACGGAGTAGGCTCCAGGTGTGCGGTACTGTAAGGACGCCACCAATGCCTCTCTCTGCGAATCGTCGTCCACCAATCTGACCAAACGAGCCAGCATCACCACCTCATTGAGACTCCCGGCCCGCAGGAAAGCCGAGCGGTAATCGTGGTTGAACCTGATCAACCGGTCAATGCGCGCTAATTCGTCATAGACATAAGCCTGGAACTCGGGTGTATCCTCGTAAAATTCGGTCAATCCTCCCTCGAATTGAGCCTGCCCTATCTCGAACCATTCACCATCCAAGCGCTCCACTGCGGTGGGTGGTTGAAAGCCTTCGATCTTTCGGGCTTGGTCCGCGGCCTCATTGTACAAGCCGGCATCCCACAACTCGTAGCAACGCAGAATCTCGGCCAATGTACGGATAGCGGATTCCGAATCAGGAAGATATTCCTTCATTGTCCCCAGCACCGTGCCAGACTCCTTGCCATCCTCGCCCACCAGAAGTCGTCGCGCGTCGCGGAACTTGTAGCGGTGATAGAGTTGGCGCACTCGCTCCCAATCGCGCAGGGCAAACTTCTCATAAGGGTTATCTAGCGTGCCGATGTCACAGGCATAGCCATAAGGTTTTCCTACCTTCGGATCGTAGGCGTCGTCGGCAAAATCCACGTAGGAAACCGGCACGTTGGCCAGCGCGGCGTAGAGAAACGCCCCGGCCACCATATTCTTTTTCGCCCCGGTGATGTCGATGATAACACCTTCCGTTTGCCGCACGTGCTTCAGCAACGTCTGATATACCTGCTGCGGGCCGGCCTGAATGACATCTTGTGCTATCACCTCCGGTGGTTTCGGCAATTGGCGGATCAATCTTGCGATCATCTTCCCCCAGTTCTTGCCCGGCTTGCCTCTTCCATAGCGCCGATTCAAAACGAGAAACACCTTTTCAGGTTTGTAGGCATACACGGCTTGAAGCAGAGGCTCAATGGAAAAGCCAACCAGAAGAACCAACGTGTCGCAAGTTTCGTCTGGCAGTTTGCTTTCCTCTCGCTGCCGGGCGTATTTCATCTCCTCCGGTAGAAGTTCTTTAATGTACCTTTGCAGGCAAGTCTCAGGATTTTCGTGATCATAGTCACGCCAATAGTGCTGCGTTTTCCCCTCCAAGGAATCTACGTTGATCTCTGACATACTCGCACCTCCTGTTTAAACGTCCGTGTCACCGTCTCCAACGTCACCCGCAATTCGCGCATACTAACCTTCATTCTTTATCCTCCATACTACCTTACCATAGCGCGCCATCCCTGTCTTGAGCACCCATTCCCGATTTCTTTAGGAATCCATTCCTATATTTTTCTACCGTACATTTTTCTACCGTACATTAACAGGCACAGGACGAAATTGTA
>JBNGCW010000063.1:0-11199 GCA_049975525.1 Anaerolineae bacterium | reverse complement strand
CAGTGGCCCGCCTCAGCTTTCCAGGAGTTGTCCCTAACATGATACGCTCCCGGGGCAGGGGGTTTTGTTCCTTGGGTGATGGGATATAATCGAGGTAGTTCAGAGGGGGTAGGGGGTGGTTCGCCGGTAGCACATACCGGAGGGGAGGTGGGAGATGGGGAGGAAGTGGCGTTGGATGGGGGCGAGTCTGGGGCTGGCGGTGGCGACGCTGGCGCTCTTCGGGGTCGTGCTGGCGGAGGGCGGTGATCTGGAGTACTTTGTGTACCTGCCGCTGATTATGAAGCCGCCGCCTGAAACGGATCTGGTGTTGGCGCAGACGAGTGCGCCCAATCCGTACGCGGCGGGTGCGCCCATCACCTACACGCTGACGCTCACCAACGGAGGCCCGGCGACGCTGACCGAGGTTACGTTGACCACGTGGGTGCCGCAGGCCGTGCTGACGCCTGTCTATACGACGACGGTGGGCGCGTATCATCCGGTGAGCGGTACGTGGCTCTCGTTGACGTTGGGCGCCGGGGACGCAATCTCGCTGCAGATCAGGGGGACGGTCTCGGAGGCCTTCACCGGCACGCTGATGAGCACGGCGGTCGTCACGCCGGTGGGGGCGCGGGAGCGAAACGCGGCGGACAACATTGCCATCGACGTCAATCCTGTGCCGCTGTTGAACCCCGGTTTCGAGGGTGGGCATTGGCATAAGACCTTCGAGGGTGAAAACGGGGCCATGGCGGTGCCGGAATCGTGGGTGGCCTGGTGGGTGACGGGGGATTCTGTTGGAGGGCGGATGGATGTCCCCGACATTGTGCGGGTGATCGATGATAGCAACCCCAACTATCTCTCTCCTGTTCTGCGCATCCGCAGTGGGAGACAGGCGTTTCAGATGGCGCGGTGGGGCGCCTACCGCGCCGGCCTTTATCAGCGGGTGGAAGGTCTCCCGCCGGGGGCGGCGGTGGCTTTTTCGGCCTACGCCCACGCCTGGGCCTGTGACAGAGATGACACCGGTGCGCTCTCCTGCACCGATGATCCTTATGCCTTCCGCTCCCGCGTGGGCATCGATCCCACCGGCGAAGACGCACGTAATCTCGATGCCGTCATCTGGAGCGAGGATCACTGGATCTACGATGAGTTCGCGCCCATCGGCCCGGTTACAGCGACGGTGGGAGCGGACGGCGCGGTCACCGTCTACATCGAGTCCTACGGCAAGTGGCCCTACAAGCACAACGACGCCTACTGGGACGACACGGCGCTGATCGTTCGTCCCTGGTAACGTAGACATCCGATTTTTGGAAAAATCGGATGTCTGGGTGACAGGTTGCTTTTTATGGGGCGGCCCGGAACACCAGCGGCAGATGAAGATCGTAGATCAGCGTGCTGACGTCGAGGGTGGGACGCGGCGTCGGCGTCTTTGTGGGAGCGGGTGTGGCGGTCGGCGTCGCCGTTGGCGATGAGGGGGCAGTCGGCGAAGGGCTCGGCGTCGAAGTCCGCGTGAGCGTAGCCGTGGCAGTCGGCGGTGCGATGGGTGGCGCGAGCGGGAGTTCGATCCCGCCCAGCCACCAGCCCGCCAGAAAGGCAACGATCATCGCTAATCCCAGGGCCATGTTTTTCCAAACCTTTGTCTCGTCGATAGGGGTCTCCTTAGGACGGCCATGAGGCGTTTAGGTTTGGCAACCGTTTAGGGTTGTGAGCGTCCAGGTGCAACGCACTTAGGCTTGTGAACTTCGGCACAGTTCGTAGTAGGATGCTTCAGCGCCGTTTACCGCGCTCAAGCGCGTAACTACAAACCGGTAGCCGCTTTCGTCCATCATTAAGATTTGACAAAGCACTAGATTTCTACACGTTTAACCGCTAAGGTCAGCACGTGCCCATCGACCTCGTCTTCTTTTAGCACCTCGTCGCCCGTTGGCTCATCGACGACGTCCAGGGAGACGGCCAGGACTTCCTCGGCGATCTCGTCCTCGAAGCGGTGGATGGCCTCGGCTAATGCGCCTTCGGCTTGATATTTAACCACGATGCGATCGGTCAAGTCGTAGTCGGCCTGTTTGCGCAACTCCTGGATGCGGCGGATAACCTCGCGGGCCAGCCCCTCTTGCTCCAGTTCCGGCGTGATCTCCGTATCCAACGCGATGACCAGCCCACCTTCGCCGGCGACGCCGTAGCCTTCACGGGCCTCGGTGCGCACCAGCACCTCGTCGGGGTCCAGGGTGACCTCGCTGCCATCTTCCAACGTCAGCTGCAGGGATTCGCCCTCGTTCAAGCGGGCGACGGCCGCTGCTGCGGCGAGTTTCGTCAGCGCCTTGCGCACCAGGGGGAAGCGGCGTCCGAACTTCGGGCCGAGGATGCGGTTGACGGGCAGCAGCTTGTAGGTAACCAGTTCGCCCTCCTCTTCCACGAACTGCACCTCTTTGACGTTGAGCTCGTCCGCCAGCAGATCCAACAGCTGGCCGAGCACCTCGCGGCGGCGTGGATCCGTGGCGATGAGCGCGCGGGCCAGCGGCTGGCGCACCTTGAGCTGGCTTGCCGAGCGGACGGAGTGGCCCAGCGTGGCGGCCTGGCGCACGGCGGACATAGCGTCCACAGCGATCTTCTCCGGCTGCGTCAGCGGCTCGGCGGTGGGGAAGAGGCAGTGGTGTACGCTTGCGGGCGCTTCTGCGGTCACACTGCGCACCAGGTTTTGGTACATGACCTCGGTCAGGAAGGGGAGCACCGGCGCCAGCACCTTGACGAAGTTGATCAGCACAGTGTAAAGCGTCTGGTAGGCGGCTTCCTTGTTGGCGTCGAGCGTCTCGCTCTGCCCGCGCGCGGCCCAGAAGCGGCGCCGGCTGCGGCGCACGTACCAGTTGCTCAGATCGTCCAGGAACGTCTCCGCAGGTTGGGCGACGCGGAGCGGGATGTAAGACTCGTAGCCCTCGGTGATCTCGATGATGGTCTCGCGCAGTCGGTTGACGATCCAGCGGTCCAGCACCGTCGGCGCGGCGTCTTCCGTCCACGGCGCCCATAGGTTGGGCTGACCCTCGCGCAGCGTCGCGGGGTGGTCCAGGAGCTCGGCGGGCGGCTCCCAGCCGTCGATGCGGGCGTAGGTGACGAAGAAAGTGTAGACATTCCAGAAGGGGAGGATGAAGCGGCGGCGCGTCTCATCGGCGATCTTGTAGCCGAAGAGCATGTCCTGATCCAGTTTTTGGTTCAGGTACATCCAGCGCATGGTGTCCACGCCCATCTTCTCGGCGGCATCGTCGAACCAGATAGCGTTGCCCCAGGATTTGTGCATCTGCCGACCCGTCTCGTCCAGCAGCGTGGAGTAGCCGTGGACGATTTTGGTGGGGGGGATGCGCTCGAAGACGGTGCTCATGGTGATGAGGCTGTAGAACCAGTTGCGGAACTGTCCAGGGAAGGATTCGCTGATCCAGTCGGCGGGCACCCACTTCTTCCAATAGGCGCGGTCGGTGCGGTAGCGCGTGGTGGAGTAGGCGACGCTGCCGGCATCGAGCCAGGGATTGCCCACGTCCTGGATGCGCGTCATGGTGCTGTGGCACTCAGGGCACTTGATCTTGACCTTGTCGATGTGGGGACGGTGGGGCGTGTGGCCCTCGAACTCCTCCCAGCCCGCGACGGCGCGTGCTTTCAACTCCTCGCCGCTGCCGATGACCTCGTAATGGTCGCAATCGGGGTTGTCGCAGACCCAGATGGGCAGCGCCAGGCCCCAGTAGCGCTTCTTGGAGATCATCCAATCGTGCATGTTGCGCAGCCAGTCCATCTCGCGGTCGTAGCCGAACTCCGGGATCCACTTGATCTGATCGACGACCTCCATGATCTGGTAGCGCAAGCTGCGTTCCACCTCGTCCTCGGTGACCTCCTCACGGGGCTTGTCGTAGAGCTCGCCCATGTCGATGAACCACTCGTCCACCAGGCGGAAGACCAGGGGCGTGCCGCAGCGCCAGCAGACGGGGTAGCGGTGGGTGTAGGGATCGACGCGGTAGAGCAGCCCTTTTTCCCGCAGAGCGTCGAAGATGGGCCCGGCGACCTCGTGGACGTTCCGTCCGGTCAGCCAGCCGAAGCCCTCGACGAAGATGCCGTTTTCGGTCAGGGGGGCGAGGGCGGGCAGACCGTGCTCCTGGCCCAGCGCGAAGTCCTCGGCACCGCAGCCCGGGGCGATGTGGACGATGCCTGTGCCCTCTTCCTCACCCACCTCGTCCCAGGGGATGACCCGGTGGATCTCAGGGACGTTTTCGGCCTGCACGCGGGGTAAGTCGTCGAAGGGACCTTCGTAGCGCCAGCCGACCATCTCCCGGCCCTCCAGACGTTCCACAATCTCGTAGTCCCCTTGCAGCATCTCCCTGGTGCCTTCGGCCAGGTAGTAGGTCCAACCGTCCGCGGCCTTGACTTTGAGGTAGGTCAGTGTCGGCCCCACCGCGGCGACGACGTTGCTGGTCAACGTCCACGGCGTCGTCGTCCAGACCAGGAGCGCCTCCCGGTCGCGGCCTTTCAGGGGGAAGCGTACGACGACGGCGTCGTGGGTCAGCTCCTGGTAGCCGTCGGTGACGATCTCGTGCTGGCTGATGCCCGTGGCGCAGCGGGGGCACCAGGGCATCACATCGCGGCCCTGGTAGAGCCAGCCGCGCTCCCAGACGGTCTTGAGGAAGGTCCAGATAGTGTAGTTGTTCTCGGTGGAGAAGGTGAAGTAGGAGCCGCCCAGCTCCGGCAGGCCCAGTTGACCCACGACGTTCTCCACCGGGCCGGTGACGGGACCGTGCGGTCCTTCCACCGTCACTTCCTGGCGGGGATCCTCCAACAGCTTGTCGGCCAGCTGGCGCAGCGTCTCCGGATCGTTCCAGTCCATCCAGTAGCCCAGGCGGATGGATTGCTCGGTCTGCCGGGCGGCCTGGCGCAGCACGCGTGCCTTGCAGGCCAGCACGAACTTATCCAGCCCGTAGGCCTCAATGTCCCGTTTGGAGCGGAAGCCCATCTCTTTTTCCACCTCGACTTCGACCCAGAGGCCCTGGCAGTCGAAGCCGTTCTGGTAGCGTTCCTGGCAACCGCGCATGGCCCAGAAGCGCTGCCAGAGGTCTTTGTAAGAGCGACCCCAGGCGTGGTGAACGCCCATGGGGTTGTTCGCCGTGATAGGCCCATCGATAAAGGACCAGCGTGGCCCCTGCCGGCGGAGTGCACGCAGCTTCTCAAAGGCTCGTGTCCGCCGCCAGAACTCCAGGATCTCGTGTTCTTGTTGAATAAAGTCCACTTGATTGCTTACAGGTTCGAATGCCATTCGGTTCCTCCATCATGAGTTCGATAGTCAGTTAGTCAGGTGGTCAGTTAGTCAATTAGTCAGTTAGTCAATTAGTCAGTTAGTCAATTAGTCAGGTAGTCAGGTAGTCAGGTGGTCAGGTAGTCAATTAGTCAGGTAGTCAGGTAGTCAATTAGTCAGATGGTTGGGTAGTTGGGTAGTCACCAGTATCCAACTACCGGATGACTGACTATTGGACGACTCGACTACCTGACTAAACAAAAACGCCCCCGTCCACGTAGGGACGAGAGCGTTCAGCTCGCGCGGTACCACCCTGCTTGATCCGCCGGCTGCGGACCCCCTCATACCCACGGCCGCGTGGCGATGGGCTGCCCCGATAACGCCGGACAGGCGGAGCGTCCTACTTGCGTCTCTCGTGTTCGGACGTCGGCTCCGGAGGGATGTTCAAAGCGCGACGCTGCACCCGGCTTCCACCGTCCCGGGCTCGCTCCCCAGTTCAACGCTTCTACTCGTCTCCATCAGCGCCTTTATCCGGAATATTTTCTCATAATTTCGTTGAATGTCAAACACGGTCTCCGTCGTCTCCTGGCGGGTGCGTGATCCTTTTTGTGAAAAGGTAATGCTTTTTGTATGAAAATGGATAGTATTCTTTTAAGCATGTAATCTATTTGACAATGCTTGTGGAGTTCCTATAATGAAAGTAGACTGGAAAGGAGGGGTGAGCGGTTCGACTCAAGGCTCGTATGTGCGGAATAATGGTTGGGTTTTGTGAGCGGCCAGATCCAACTTACCGGGCACGCGCGCCTTGGCCGGGGCTTGCCGGGCTGTTTTACGACATCCCGACCTCTCCCTCGTCGTCAGGATATCACACCTCCTACGTGAAACGGATACTGCTCTGATTTACCGTGACGATAGAGGCTGCCCTGACGATTTAATGGTAGGGCGGGCTGGTGTCGGTGCCCGCCCCGAAGCCTTCAAAGGGCGCCGCCGGTCAGGGAACGGGCGCCACACCCCGCCGACGTCGTCTCGGGGGTCTGCGTGACCGCGCAGCAGCGGGGGATGTTAGGTTTATTTGAAGCCTATTGCGGCTACCGTTTTAATTTTTGCCCTTAGTGCGGATTTGGTCGGTGTGATTGAAGAATTCTTGGGTGGCTACCTTTGCGTCATGCGCTGGGGCCGGATGATGTGCGAGAGGAGGTCTTCTCTGAGCGGTTCGAGACCTATGGTTAAAGGATGTATCTCACCTGCGCCGTATTTTCGAACACTTCGGGTACGATCGCTTTTCCCGGCGAAAAGTTTTGACGCTGCTTGAGGCATATCCAGAGTGGTTGGAGATGAACCGTGACGTGCAACAGAAGGTCGTTTAGGAGCTTAGCGAGAGAGAAAGATGCCAGATAGACATGCCGATTGGCTGCGGCAGGCCAAACGGGATTTGGCCCACGCCCAGCGGGCTGCCGAGGACGGAGATTACGAATGGAGTTGTTTCGCCGCCCAGCAAGGCGCTGAAAAAGCGCTGAAGGCCGTCTATCAACGGCTGGGCGCGGTGGCTTGGGGGCATTCCGTGACGAATCTGCTGACGAACTTGCCGGAGGCCCATTATCCAGAGGAAAAGCTGATCGAACGCGCCAAGGCGCTGGATAAGCATTACATTCCTACCCGTTATCCGAATGGCTTTGAGCAAGGCGCGCCCATGGATTATTACACACAACCTGAAGCGGAGAGGAGTATCCAAGATGCGCAAGCCATCATCCACTTCTGTGAAGGTACACTGGCTGGACTCGCAGCGCGTGATGGAGAAACTTAGAATCGTCGCTCGGCAGATGAAGGCGCGCCATCCCGAGATTGAAAAGGTGTTGCTCTTTGGTTCGCTGGCCCGCGGAGAGGGCGTGCCTGGCAGCGATGCTGACCTGCTGCTGATTCTGTCTTCGGCCGGCCAGCCGTTTATGGAACGCGTGCCGCGCTATCTCCCGACGGGGATGCCGATGGGCGTCGATGTCTTTCCTTACACCCGCGAGGAAATCGATCGTATGTTGGCTGAAGGCAATCATTTTATCGCGCAGGCGGTGAAGGAGGGCATAGCATTAGCGTGACGAATTTGAGTTCGGCCAACTTGCCCCTCCTCATCCAATTCTGTCACGATCATCTCCATCACTCGGAATGCAGAGATTTTTAGTTTTGTGTGATTTTATATCATTACATTTGACCAAGTGTGAAGATGGTTAAACATAATACTCATTTTCTCTCAGCGTTCTCTGTGCTCTCTGTGGTAAATGGGCTTTTTTCAGTAGAGCCGACATTGATCTCCTGATTGTAGTGCCAGATTCTACTGAACCGGCCTACCGTCGTGCTCAAGAGGCGTACAGATGTGTGGGGGCTGTGTGGGTTTCAAAAGATCTGGTAGTATTGACTCGTGAAGGGTTTGAAACCCAGGCGCGTGTTTCGACATCGTTGCCATATCGGGCGCTGCATGAGGGAGAGGTGCTTCATGAACGAAGCAAAGCTCGCTGAGGATTATTGGAACGACGGTGGGCTGAAATTGTGCATAACGCGGAGGAAACCTTGCGCGCCGTGCGCAAGGGGGAAGCTCATTACGGAAGCCCAGAGGATCTGCGTCGGGATTTGTTGGAGCGTTGATCTATTGTCGAATCACGTCTGCTTTCAAATCTACCCACAAGCAGACGAGGAGAAGAGACAGTTTTAGAGGAGCAGAACGATGTCGGAGCAGGAAGTGCTAGAGGTTCAGCACGGCATTTGGATTAACGAGCGTTGGATTCGGGATGCTCAATTAGGGACGCGCCTGCAAATCGTCGTGCGACCTGGGGAGATCCGCATTGTCTCTATGCCTGGCGCCCAGGGAACAGAGGAAGAGGAGGAACTGATATCAGAAGATCCGGTTCTGGCAGTGGCTGGGATTCTATCGGGTGAGCCCCTCTCTGCCGAGGAGATTGAGCGCGAGCTCTACGGAGAGGGGACGACATCGCAATGAATCTCGTTCCTGTCTTTGTGGATACCTGGGGATGGATGGCGTTAGGCTATCGACGAGACCCCCAACATGGTGAGGTTCGAGACCTCTACCGACAGTTGCGGGAGGAGCAGATCCCTATCACCACCAGTGATTATGTCCTGGATGAGCTCATCACCCTGCTATTTCGGCGCGAAAGCTTTACTGAAGCTGCTCGTTTTGTCGAGGGACTCTTAGCCGCTACGGAGCAAGGTCATCTGGTCGTGAAGCGGGTTACGCCCAAGGTTTTTTCGGCTACCTGGGGGCTCCGCAAGCGATTTCAAGATAAACCGGATATCTCGTTTACCGATCTGACGTCGATGGTCCTCATGAGAGAGCTTGGTATCTCCCAGGTGCTTACGGGGGATGAGCACTTTATTCAGGTAGGCATGGGGTTCTCTAAGTTGCCATGAGACTTGTTATTAGAGTGGAAAATTTTCCTTCTTTTATTGTAAATTATGTACGTACTTGGCCATGATTGCAACCAAAGATTACACAGATTCACACAGATGAACAATCAAAAAAATCCATGCCAATCCGTGAAATCCGTGGTTGCAATATCCGTGGTTGCAAAGACTTAACCACAGATTACACAGATTCACACAGATCAAAATCAAGCACAATCCGTGAAAATCAGTGACATCCGTGGTTGCAAAGTCGTGGTTGTACTAAGGAGGCTCGACTATGGAACGATTGGTCATTGAGTACGCTGAACGGTTGCCGGACGCTCTGCAACAGACAAAAGCGGAGTTCGAGCAGGAAGCGAGAATGGCTATGGCGGTCAAATTGTTTGAGATGAAACGCCTTTCTTCAGGTATGGCAGCACGACTCGCCGGCATGGAGAGAGTCACGTTCTTGCTCAGCTTACATCGCTATGGTGTGCCGATGATTGATCTTTCGGAAGAAGAACTCCAGTCTGACGTTGACCATGCCTGACACCGGCCGTTCTTCTGACGTCCAAGAGCTGGTGATCAATACCGGCCCATTGCTGGCACTCGTGGCCGCGTTGGGAGATCTAGAGGTCTTGCAGCGCTATCAGAACGTCTGGGTGCCCTTTGAGGTCTGCCAGGAAATATCAGCAGGAGGTGTCACTGGATTCGGTGTCGCAGCATTCGAGGCGGCACATTGGCTGAACAAACAGGACGCTCCTCTGGAGATCACGCCGATATTGCATAACGCGTTGGATAGGGGAGAGGCTGCTGTGATCCAACTCGCGTTGAACGAAGCCATCCAGACTGTGTGTATCGACGAGGCCGTCGGTCGACGCGTGGCTCGACTTCATAACCTGTCGGTGACCGGATCGGTAGGGATCCTGCTGCGTGCGAAGCGTGAGGGCTACCCTTTCTCAATGCGTGAGGCATTGGATCGCATGCAGGCTCAAGGTGTCTGGTTAAGTGAGCGTGTGGTAGCGTATGCCCTGGCCCAAGCGGATGAGACGTGAACCACAGATTGCACAGATTCACACAGATTAAAATCAAGCACAATCCGTGCCAATCCGTGTAATCCGTGGTTGCAAAGCCGTGGTTGCAATATCCGTGATGAGTGGAGGGGCGATGAATAAATTAGAAGCGCTCAAAGATACGTATACCGACCGATGATCGCGAGCTTGAGCTTGTGTTAAGTAAGGTCATCGATATGACCCTTAGCCAATACCGTATGCGTTTGCAACGCTATGACCGGGATCTGCGAGATTTCGAGCAGCAGTACGATATGGATTCACGGCTCTTCTATCGTCGCTTTGAGGCTGGGAACTTAGGAGATGCGACGGATTTCTTCGAATGGGCCGGCCTCTGGGAACTTCGACAGGACCTGCTTGAAAAGATAGAACGGCTGGAATCGGCTGGGTGAAGGACGCCCTTGAATACCTGCGTTGGGTCAATGCAGCCCATCATCCAGAGGTGGAGACGTACCCGTCACACGCCCCTGTGGGCTCTGAGAACGTTGTACAGCCTTGCGAGCCCATCGATATGAAAGGCGTGCTGGACGCGCTTGTCACAGATCAAAATCAGGCATAATCCGTGAGAATCCGTGAAATCCGTGGTTGCAATAGAGGAGGAGCAATGGACGAAGTGACGATAACGGTGCCGCACGAGGCGCTTTTAGGCTTGCGAACGCCTAGAGAAAGGGCCGGCGATACATTATTGATGGCTGCGGCCGTCAAACTTTATGAATTGGGGCAGATTTCGTCAGGAGCTGCTGCTCGGTTGGCGGGTATTCCGCGTGTCGTGTTTCTCTCACGTCTGGCCGATTACGGCGTTGATACGTTTCAACTCAGCGAGGCAGACTTGAAACGGGAGACCCGTCTTGCCTGACCTGATCTGCGATACGTCACCGCTGCAGTATCTGCATCAGCTAGGGTTATTGGAGATACTTCCGGTGCCGGCTGACCAGGTGCTGATTCCGCCCGCTGTCGTCAAAGAACTGTCAGAAGGCATTGCCTTGGGGGTGGATCTTCCAGACGTATCAGCCGTGAATTGGATAGCCGTGCGGCGGCCTTGATTAAAATCCGTGCCAATCCGTGAAAATCAGTGTAATCCGTGGTTGCAAAATCCGTGGTTGCAAAGAGGTGTTATGATTAAGATCTTATCCATCTTCGGCACGCGCCCCGAGGCTATCAAGATGGCGCCGGGGGTCAAGGAACTGGCGCCGCACCCCGCCGACGTCGTCTCGCGGGTCTGCGCGACTGCGCAGCAGCGGGGATGTTGGTTTTTTTTGATACCCATCGCGGTTGACACTTTACTTTTTGCTCTTGGCGCGGATAATAAAGTATGCCTACCTGGTGCGGACCGATGCCGGCGGCATTCGGATGACGCGGAGTGTGTGTATGAATGCGAAGACAGAGCAGTTACAGGATACACTCGAACAGATGGTCAAACGTCTGCGGGAGGGGTTGCGCCCAGAGCGAATCATTGACTCTACTGAAAAAAGGTTTTTCAGTAGAGAAAGGGATACTATATGTTGT
>JBNGCW010000062.1:2491-11827 GCA_049975525.1 Anaerolineae bacterium | reverse complement strand
GTCATAGCGTTTCTTCGGGTCGCGGTGTCGGGCGCGCCCCCGCATTATAGGCGACGTAGGGTGGCCGGTCAACCGTAGGGCCGTCCCCACCCGGGCAGGCACAAGCCCCCCCCTACGCGGCGAAAATCCTAACCGAATATTGACACAAAAGTTTTCTGGGTTCTAATTGTATTTGAGAGGGCGGGGTGACAGCACGTGATCACACCTCGCGCAGGGGTTCATCGAGCCCACAACGACGCAGTGAGGCCTGCGCCCAACGCAGCACTGCACTCAACGGTACTCAGGGGTGGGTACCATCCGGATCGGCCAGGCCTCACGCCCCTGCAGTGCGTGCACCGAAGGTGCCACGCACCTGGTCAGCACCACCGACACCGTCGACACCATCATCCTACTCACCGACCTGGACCGCGGCGACGATCACTACCTCGATCCCGCTAGACGCCAGGAGAGCCAGTGTCACGCTCGCCTCACCCTCTCCATTTTGTCCTGTACACTTGAGCCCCTCCCCAATTCATCCGCCAGCGGCAGCGCCGTCCTGGCACGCTCCGCCGGCAGGGCGCCAGACCTGCGGATCATCGCCCTGCGCCTGCCGCCCGCCCGTCCAGCGGCATCCCCCGCGCGTGCGACCCGCGCAAGGTACCCTCTTCTTGTATTTGCCATATTTGGGTCCGTGTCAATCCAAAAGATAATCTTACCGAAGCGGGGACTTGACTAAGCAGAAAACCCCGCTATGATTAGGTGTACCTAAAGATTCTGGTATTGCATTTTAAGGGGCATACACAAATGGAGCAGGCTAGTCAAGTCAACCTGAGCGAAAGTATGCAAATGTACCTGGTCACCATCGCCCGTCTGCGGACGGACGGGCAACCTTTGCCCCTCTCCGAGCTGGCTGATGCGCTGGCCGTCTCGCCAGTCTCCGTCAACGACATGTGCCACAAGCTGCAAGATCAAGGCTTGGTGATCTACCGCCCGTACAAAGGGGCAACGCTGACAGAGGATGGGAAAAAGCAGGCGCTGCACATTCTACGGCGCCACCGCCTGTGGGAGGTCTTCCTGGTGGACAAGCTAGGTTTCGAGTATTACCAGGCCCACGACATCGCCTGCCAGCTGGAGCACGCCACGCCCAAACGCTTAGCCGACCGCCTCGACGCGTTTCTGGAGTTCCCATCGGTCAACCCGGAGGGCAAGCCCATCCCGAGGGGCAAGAAGCCCTGTCTGGAGCGCGTCCTCCAGCCGCTGACCAGCCTCTCCGCCGGGCAGCGCGGGCACGTGGTCCGTTGCGACGTCAGTGACGCCGCCCGCGCCTTCCTCGAGGAACAAGGCATTCGACCGGCCGTGACCCTGGAGGTGGTGGCCGTCGCCGGTGAGAGTATGCTGGTGCTGGTGGAAGGTGAGTACATCTCGCTAACGCGAGACTTAGCGGAGGCGGTGCAGATGGACAAGACACGAACGGAAGAAGCAGATACCAGGGTGGGGGCGACCTCACCAAAACACAGATCTACAGTCAAAGAGAAAAAGGAGCGTTCTGAGATGCAGACGAAGGCCGAGACGTCCGTTCGCCAGATACCGTTGCATGAACTCAAAGCCGGGCAGAAGGGCGTCGTCGTGCGCCTGGGCGGCAAGGGGCCGGCCCGGCGGCGTATGATGGACATGGGCCTGGTGCCCGGCAGCGACGTAGAGGTCGTCCGCGTGGCTCCGCTGGGGGATCCCATCGAATTCACGGTGAAGGGCTACAGCCTCTCGCTCCGCAAGTCGGAGGCTAAGGCTATCACCGTCGAGGTGACGGACTGAGAAGGAGTGCCCATGATACCTTTGGCGATGGTGGCACCCGGTGAGGAGGTGCGCCTGACCGCCATCCGCGGCGGCCAGCGTATGCGCAGACGGTTGGCCGATCTGGGCCTTAACCTGGGGCTCACGGTCCGTGTGATCCAGCGCGATGGCCACGGGCCTTTGATCCTGGCCGTCAAGGACTCGCGGCTGGCCCTGGGGCGCGGTGTCGCCCATAAGATTATGGTTGAACTGATTTGAATAACACGCTTAAGCAGAAAGGAGCAAGACGCGTGGCCGCACAACACACGATTGCCCTGGCCGGCAACCCTAACACCGGCAAGAGCACGCTATTCAACGCCCTGACCGGCGCCCACCAACACGTGGGCAACTGGCCGGGCAAGACGGTCGAGAAGAGGGAGGGAATCTGGCAGCACAACGGCCAGGCGTACGAGGTCGTCGATCTACCGGGGACTTACAGCCTCACCGCGTATTCCCTTGAAGAGGTGATCGCGCGCGACTTCATCGTGGACGAACGGCCCGATGTGGTGGTCGCGGTCGTCGACTCGGCCAACCTGGAGCGCAATCTGTACCTGGTGGTGCAGATCCTGGAGATGGGCGCCCCGGTGGTGGTGGCCCTCAACATGAGCGACATTGCCGACTCGCGCGGCATCAAGATCGACATGCCCAAGCTGTCGCAGGCCTTGGGCGCCCCGGTAGTGCCCATCGTGGCCAGCAAGGGCGAGGGGCTCAGCCAGTTGGAGAAGACCATCGTGGACGCGATCCAGGCGCAAGAGGAGAGAGCAAGGATAGTGATCTTTGCATTCGTTTGTGTCCGAGGGGTTTTTCCCTTGGTGATTACCCATAAGTCGGTCACGGCGGGAACAGGTGATGTGGGAAGGGCACACGGGAAGCCCAAGACAGGGTGATCAGCGTCTGGCACACAGCGCTGAGACCCCACAACAAGAGATAGGGGCCATCGCGATCGATGGGCAGACCCAGTTTGCCCCCCAAGCACCGTAACCAGGTGACGGCCTGGGGAGGCCAGGTGGCCGCGATATGAAACACGACTTGAGCCGCCAACAGGATCAGGACAAAGAGGCGTTGCTGTCGCGAAAGCGTGCGCAGTCGTTATAGACCATCTTGGCGATAGCCGGGAGATAAACGGGGACGTTCGTGAGCAGCACCGTGGTGCGGTCAATGTCTGGATCATCATAGATGACGGCCCACACAGGCTGGTGGGTGTCGGGAAGGCGCAACCGATACCAGCCCACCCGGAGGGTCGCGTGACGCGTCCGACCCGCGTGGTGAAACGCCCGACCGAACTCAACACGCCACAAGGTCACTCACAGCGACCAGGTCCTCCAGCACTTCCTCTTCCCACCGACCGGTCTGGTGATTGTAGACCTCCACGATGCGTTCCAGATGGGCAGCGCGCACCACGAACTCCTCGTCGGCCAACTGCGCGAAGATCTTGGCGTCGTCACCGCGGCTATCCATCACGAAACGCCGGTGTTGCTGGGGCAGAACCGCGCGCGTCATACGGATCGAGCGCGCCAGTTCCCGGCCCTCACTGAGGAAGTCCGCGGTCGTATAGGAGAACCAATGGGCGTAGGTGACCGCCGGCACGCGCGTGTTGACCACGGTCGCAATGGTAGCAGGATAGCCCCACGTCAAGCGCGCCTTCCCGTACCGGTCAGGCGGCGTGCTCTTGTGCACCGTGCTCACCCCTTCCAGTTTGCGGGTGTAAGGTTTCTCGAAGTTCACCGGATCCAGGGCCACCCCTACATAGTCGGGGGGCTTCCGCCCTGACTGTGGCCCGCGCTCGCAGGTACAGTCCCTTGGTGAACTGCGCAGTGCTAATACGGCGAGTGCGCAACAGGTGATAGAAGCGTTTCGCCACCGCCCATGCACTTCCCACACTGCGGGGCATCCCCTGGGCCATCTTCGTGATCACCGGGCTTGTCCGGCTGAGAATGCCCTGCAGCGCCAAGGGCACGTTGCGGCGCAGGCGGGCGTCGGCCAGCAAATGGCTCAACGGAGCAGCGCATTCCGCTATCGTCGCGCGCACCTCGTCTACCCGAAGATTGTCGATCGCCGCTCTGTTTGGTATGCTTGTCATGCTCCGCCTTTCTGATCACTCGGTTATCTAACTGCATGTTATCAGATTGGCGGAGCTCCCTCTTGAACTTATGGGTAATCACCAGAAGATTTGGGTCTTGCAGTTATCGGAAATATCCCCTATAATTGGGTTAGAGTCACTGGACAGTTTGGGGGATGCAGAGGCGGATATTTGCCATGGAAACTTGCAAGCCCCGCGAGCCCCGGACTCAGGAGCTTAAGGATGCCCTATACTGGCGGGACAGGGAGCGTGAGTGCGCGCTGTAGGGTAGCGCGCGTCCGCCCTCCGTGGTGTAGGGCCCATACATATCATACGATTTGGGGGTACCTATGCGAATAGTGTGGCGTTCTACGGGTCTACTGTTGTCTGTCCTCTTGGTCGTGTCAACGGTCGGCGTCGGCCCTGTGCGAGCCGATCCGAATCCTGATCTGCCGCCACCCGGCGGCGCCTTGCCCTACTCGTTGATGCCGCTGCAGCCGTCCCCGTCGCGTGTGAGCCTGATGGCGACGACGGCGACGCAGCCCGATCAGATCATCACCGATCCCCTGCTCGACATGAAGGTGATGGTCGTGCTCGATGATGATGGCGGGGCCGAGGGCGTCAACCAGATGGTCCTGGGATATCTCGATATCCTGAGTGTACCGTACGATACGTACGATGTCAACGGTCGGGACCCGAACGACACGGATCCGACGGTCTTCGTAGAGTCGGATCTGTGGGACGGGGTGCGCCACGGCCACTACTATGCGATCTTCATCACGACCAATGGCGTGTGGGATCCCTGGAGCACGACCGATGGCCTGAACCAGGCAGAGCGCAACCTTATTGATAGTTACGAGCGCAACTTCAACGTGCGGCGTGTCACCTGGTATGCCTTCCCGGATCAAACCACCTACGGGATGGTGGACGTCACGTCGACAACACCTTACACCTACACCGATGCCTTCACGGCCACTTTGACACCAGCCGGGACGGGTATCTTCAACTACCTGCGATCCGATGTCGAGCTCGCCCTGGACGGCATCTACGCCTTCCACGCCGAGCCGGCGCCGGTCTCCGGTGCTTCTCTCGAGCCCCTGCTCGTGGACGATCAGGGGAAGACGTTGCTGGCGATCCACACCCGAACCGATGGCCGCGAGCAGCTGGTGATGACCCTCTCCGGCTACTATCCGGTGAACCCGCCGCTCTCGATCCACGCGCGGACGCTCCCTTATGGTATCATCAACTGGGCCACGCGCGGCATCTTCCTCGGCGAGCGCCATCTCTACTTCACGCCGCAGCCCGACGACGTGCTCTATCCCGGCGACCGATGGGATACAGAGACACATACCAACACTCCGAACACCTTCAGGCTTGAGCCAGAGGATTTTGACGATTTGATTTTGTGGATGGCAGACTTCACAAGCCGGCCCGAAGCGACCGGCTTCCAGATCGAGCTCCCCTTCAACGGTCACGGCACTATCGACGAGCTTGACGCCGGGGGCAATCCGCTTTCCGGCACGCTCACCGCGAAGGCGAAGGAAGTCGAGGCGCAGTTCGTGTGGCTCAACCACACCTACGAGCACCTGAACCTCGATGGCGCATCCTACGAGGTGGCCCACGGCGACATCGTCAGCAACACCGAGGTGGCGGAGATCCTGGGCTTCAGCGATTACACGACGCGGACGCTGTTGACCGGTGAGTACTCCGGTCTCGGCACAAATCCCGCGGAGATCAATCGCAACGTCATCAATGCCGCCTATGACGCCGGTGTCCGCTACATCCAGACCAACGCGTCATACCCCGACTACAAGAACCCCTCGCCGAATACGGGATTCACCGACACCGTCTACGCCGACCTGCTCTACGTACCGCGCTTGGCGAACAATATCTTCTACTCGGCAACCACGCCGGAGGAGGAGCAGGACTTCTACCATTGGCTCTACTGCACCCCCGGGGAACGCGAGTACTCACCTGACTACTGCCGAGATACCTACACGGAGACGCTCGACGTCATCACCAACCAGGCGTTGGGCTTCCTCCTGGACTTCAACGTCGACGCCACGATGTTTCACATGAACAACCTCTATAACTACGAACGCGACAGCGGCGGCAACCGGTCACTGATGGGCGACTTCGTGGAGTCGCTCTACGACAAGTACGCGGCTCTCTACGACAACACCATCCCCATCCTCAGCCTGCGCACGCAGGAGATCGGCGCCAAGATGTGGGAGCGCATCGACTATAACGCCTCGGGCATCCAGGGCGTCATCGCCTGCGGCAATACGATCACGCTGACGACGACCAACGCCGCGCGCATCCCGCTGACAGGCATCGACTACACGGGCGCCGCCTACACCGAGACGTACGCCTACCAGGACATCTCCTACTTCGACATGGGCAGCGGCGACACCGTCGTCGTGCCCGGCACTCCTGCCGTCACCGCCGCCAAGCCCACGGGCTTGACGGTCACCGATGGCACGACCGGCAGGGACATCTCCTGGAATGCCGTAACGACCGATACCACCGGGGCGCCGATGGAGATCCTGACCTACGTCGTCTACAGGGATGGCGTCGAGATCGGCCGCACGACCGACACGCAGCTGAACGACCCCACCGGGGACGTCCAAGACGTATACGCCGTGACGGCGATCGGCAACAACTGCTGGAAACGCGAGTCCGAGCCCGCCACGCTGATCCCCACAGCCGTTACGCTCACTGGCTTCAACACGCAAGCCGGCGAATTCGTGCCCGCCCGCTGGCTCCCCTTCCTGACCCAGGGCGTTGTCGTTTCGCTGCTCGTCGCCGCTGGCGTGACCCTCCGGCGGGAGCAGATGCGCCGGAGGAGGGAAGGAAGTGCGTGATGGTCGCATTTCAGTCAGACCAAATCGCCTGTCGTCGAGCCCCGCACGGAGCCCGCGGACAAGATCACTCACACCAGCAATCGGAGGTCCGTAAGCTCAGTGTCTGCCTGATGAGCGAGGGGTCCTACCCGCACATCCGCGGGGGCGTCGGTACGTGGTCCGATATGCTGATCCGGGGCCTGCCCGGCGTGGACTTCTCACTGGTCAGCCTGGTGGCGAACCCCAACGTGGAGGTCGTCTACGATCTCCCTGACAACGTCACCGAGTTGGTGACGGTCCCGCTCTGGGGCACGAGCGAGGTGCTGGAGCTCCAACGGCATCTGGACATCGAGGAGATTCTGCGACGGAAGCTCTCCGTCACCGAAGCCGAGATCCGCGAGGCGTTCGAGCCGCTCTTCCGGCGCTTCGTGGAGCTGATCTGGGAGCTCGACGCGCCCGCGGAAGAGATGGCCATCGTGCTCCGGCAGATGGCCCGCTACTTCCGTACTCACGACTACGATGTCACCATGCGCTCGCGCCCGATATGGGAGGCCTTCGTCGAGATCTGCGTGGCAGGCTTCCGCCAGGTGGAGCAGCAAGCGGGCCTGGAGACAACGGTGTCGCTTGACGACCTCACCAACGGGATGCGCCTGCTCTACCGGTGGCTGACGGTGCTGACGGTGAAGCTGCCGGACGCCGACGTCTACCACGCCACGGCGGCAGGGCTGACGGGCATTCTCGGCATCCTGGCCACCGCCGATCCGACGAAGGCCTTTATCCTCAGCGAGCACGGGATTTACCTGCGGGAGCGGCTGCTCGCCCTCTCGGGGACCGAGACCAGTCGCTTCGATCGCGTCTTCCAGGCGCAGTTCGTCCAGCGTATCACCGAGGCGAGCTACTGGGTCACCGATCGGATCACGCCCTGCAACGACTACAACCACCGCTGGGAGCTGCGCAACGGCGCGCTGCCCGAGGTGATCCAGACGGTACACAATGGCGTGGATGCCTCGCGTTTTTCACCGCCGGCCGAGCCCCGCGATCCGAACAAGCCGCCGACGGCGATCTGGCTGGGCCGGATCGACCCGCTCAAGGACCTGGAGACGCTGATCCACGCTGCTGCCGTGGTCAAGGCGGAGATGCCTGAAGCGCGCTTCATCCTCTACGGAAAGCCATCGGAGGGCAACCAGGGTTATTACGAAGACCTGCTGGCGCTCCGCGCCGAGCTCGAGGTTGAGGAGCAGATCATCTTCGGGGGCTTCACGTCGAGCCCAGAGGCCGCCTATCATGAGGGGGATTTCTCGGTGCTGTCGAGCATCTCCGAGGGCTTTCCCTACAGCGTCGTCGAGGCGATGATGTGCGCGCGCACCGTGGTCGGGACCAACGTCGGCGGCGTGAGCGAGGCCCTCAACGATGTCGGCATCGTCGTCGAGCCGCGTAATCCGCAGCAGCTCGGCGAGGCGTGCTTGGAGCTCTTCGGCAACCTCGCGTTGGCGCAGGAGCTGGGGCGCCTGGCGCGGGAGAAGGCCCTTGCCCACTTCACGCTGGAGAAGTGCAACGCGACCTTCTATGCGATCTACTGCGAGGTCGCGGCCTATCGCATAGACACGGCTGCCGGCTATGAGGAGCCCATCCCCCTCCCGACGTGCCTGCTCCCTGCTGCGGCAGGTGAGACGTGAGCCAGGCCAGCGGACCTGTCGCCAGCCTCGATGGTAGGCTGACGGACTGCGAGAGCGTCGAGTGTCTAACCGCGCACATCCGGCAGAGCTTCGGCGTGCCCGTCAACCACCTGCAGGTCACGGCGATGCTGGAGACAGCGGGGCTCACCGACAGCCTCGCGCGGCGCCGCTACGACCACGACGACCTCTTTGAGCTGGCCAAAAGCGTCACCGAGCAGATTGTTACATCCCCGCCGGACGCGCCGGAGGAGGAGCCCACGCCGGTCACGGAGCCCAGCCCCTGGGAGGTGATCGTCGGCGACTACCTGCAGGGCCCGCTGGGCCTGCTGCCCCTGTTGCTGCTAGCGCTGGTGACCCGCTTCATCCAGGCCTTCAGCAACTGGGACTACACGCAAGTGTTGATCCTCAGCGCTTCGACGCTGGGCAGTCTGCTGGTAACCAGCGGCTTCGTGCAGGTCGCCGCGCGCAAGGGCTCGAGCTACTTGAGCCAGCATCAGATCCGGGCTGCGGCCCGCTTTCTGAGCGTCGCGGTGCGCCTGGGTGTGGGGACGGTGTTGGCCACAGCGGCGCTGGCTACGGCGCTCGCGGCCACCTTTGGATGGCTGACCCCCGCCAATCTGGTGTTGATGCTGGTGGCCTACCTTTCGCTCTCAGCGCTCTGGCTCCTGGCGGCGGTCTACGCCGTGCTCGATCAGACCGCGTGGTTTGGCGTGGGGCTGGGCGTCAGCGTGAGTCTTGGTTACCTGGGGATCGTGCTCCTGCGAGGCACATTGCTCCGTCCCGCTGTGGTGGCCATCGCGTCCGCCGTGGCCTTTGCCGCGCTGACCGCCATCTCCATCGGCGTGATCCGACGCAGCCTCGCACAGCGCCGCGCCGCCGTCGCCGACGAGACGCAGACCGTCATCCTCCCGCCCCTGCCGCATATGGTGGTGGGGCTGGCGCCCTACTT
>JBNGCW010000062.1:0-2391 GCA_049975525.1 Anaerolineae bacterium | reverse complement strand
TCTTCGACTGCATGTTCCTCATCACGCTGTCCCGACCGCTCCCCGCCGTACGCGCCGTCGCCGCCGGCGCCCTGATCACGCTCGTGACTGGCATCGCCGCCGGACGTCTCCTCACCTATCCGTGGGGCGCCCTGGGCACCGTCCTCGGCGGCGCCGTCACCCTGTTCTTCGCCCGCCGCGCCCTCCATCGGATGATGGACGACATCGCCTACTACTATTACGCTTCCTTCTAGCCCTTCGGCTTCGCTCAGGGCAGGCTCCTCGACATTTCCCCCTTCGGGGGGGGGAATACAAGGGGGGCGCGCCTGTGGACTTCACCGGCTCGCTCAGGGCAAGCTCCCCCCAGAGGGGTGAGAATCAGAGACGGGCGCTGGAGGCAGCCAGTCCAGGCGGTTCGTGCTCACGAAGGGGACGAAGCCGTTATCGCGGGCCCGCATCTCGGCGTGGTGTCGTAGACCTTCGTCGTCGGGCGCGGCATAATCGATGGTGAGGATCGGCATCTCAAGCCTCAGGCGCTGCAGCCGCCGGGCCATCTGTGCCGTCCAGGCCAGATCGGCCCCCTCCCACACCGCGTAGCCGTGACCGTCGAAGTAACTGGTGAACGCCTCAAAGACCAACCCGTCGGCGACCTCGCTGACGACGCTCAGCAACGCAAAGCCCCGGTTGATCAGTAGACTGCGCCCCGGCGTCCGCCAGCGAATGCCTCGCAGCAGGCGGCGGATGCACGGTTCGGCGCCTGGATGCTGCGCCTGCTCATCGACGTTGTCCAGGAAGAGGCCATCGACACCGGAGGCGAGAAGCTGCGGGATGCGCCTTTCCACAAGGTACGTCCGCCACGGCTCTGAGCGGCAGTCTGTCAACGCCGTCTGCCAGGTCGGGTTGACGACGGCCTTGCCGGTCTCGGAATCCTTCAGCGTCCAGGCCGAGTCCGCCGCTGGCAGCGGCACCTCCCCGATAGAGACATAGCCCACCACCAGCGTGCCCCGATTCTGCAACCATGTGATCTCCGCGGGCGCGTAGTGCTCGGCCTGGACGATCACGAGATCGTAGCGTGAGAGCCGATCAAGCATACCGTGACCGTAGTAGCAGGCAAAATGCGCTGGCGCTTTCACATCTCCCCCCTTTCAGCGTCCAGTATAGCACACGCCGCTTCCCCCACCACGTGGCGTATGCCGTGGCCGTGGCGCGTGCCCGCTCCAGACCTGGGCCTAACCCTTCTCGCACCTAAGCGGTTATTCTAGTTTGACTCTGGTTATAAATTCGGCTATAATTGGGTCAGTGCCTACTAATGTCGGAGGTACAGACCTATGAATATGAAGTGGTGGTTGACTACCGTCGTCTGTATCATCGCGCTGCTGATCCTATCGTTGGGCCTTCTGCTCACCTCGCGTACCTCAGCCAACCCGGGCAGTGCCGACGCTCGAACAGCGTCCCGGGTCTACCTTCCTTTCGTGCGTTGCTTCAGGTCCGATCCCGATCCCATCCTCACTCCGGTGCCAGATGACAAAGCGTCGTGGCCGACGGTCACGACCTGGGTCTATCAGCTCACCGGCTACGACAACGACCGCCTTGACGAGATCGCGAGCTCGGACTTCGATCTCGCCGTTGTCGACCTAGCGCGCGACGGCTCCGAGGGGTTCTTCACCCGCGACGAGATCGCCGCCGTCCAAGCCACCGGCAAGATCGTTGTCGCTTACTTCGAGATCGGCGCTATCGAGGACTATCGTCCCGAGTGGCCCGACGTCCCCGACGACCTCAAGCTGGGCCCCGTCTCTGGGTGGCCCTCGGAGCAGTACGTCAGCTACTGGGACGAGCGCTGGTGGCCCGTCGTCGCGGGCCGCGTCGACCAGGCCATCGCCGCCGGCTTTGATGGCGCTTACCTCGACATGGTCCTGACCTACGAGGAGATCCCTGCCGACGCCGCCGGGACGGACCGCGATGACTTGGCGCAGGAGATGGTTGACCTTATCGCCCGTCTCTCGGCCTACGCCAAGGCGCAGGATCCCGACTTCAAGGTGATGCCGCAGAACGCGCCGGAACTCTACACCTACCCCGGCTACCTCGATGCCATCGACGGCCTGGGGATCGAGGAGCTCTATTTCATCGCCATGGACCGCCCCTGTAGCTACGACTGGTGCGCCGAGAACCGGGCCAACGCCGCGGCGGTCGCCGCCGCGGACAAGCTGGTGCTCACGGTCGATTATGCGAATCAGCAGTCCAACGTCGACAGCGCCTATACCCAGTCCCTCGCCGCTGGCTTCGTGCCGTACGTGAGCGAGCGCGAGCTCGATGCCGTGCGCCTCAACCTAGGCTGGGCGCCGTAGGTGCAACGCACTTCGCGCCGTTCATCACCGCCCGACGCCAGGAGCGCCGCCCATCCCAAAGCCTAAG
>JBNGCW010000061.1:0-13026 GCA_049975525.1 Anaerolineae bacterium | reverse complement strand
TACAATTTCGTCCTGTGCCTGTTAATGTACGGTAGAAAAATGTACGGTAGAAAAACTACGGATTGTTTTTCCCGTTATTCGGCAAGGTATCCCCCATAGCATAGAGCATATCCGTGACCGGGTTGATAATGGATAGCCGAGCATGGTGATTCTTCATGCATATCTGTTGACGTCTCTGAGGCATACTGCACCTTCAGCACCGATACCGGGCCAGGCCAGGAGAGACTCCACGGGGAAGGCTGCCCGGCACGATTGGGTGAATCTGTTAGTGCACCGCCCTGGACCCCGGACCGGCGAGGCAGGCCTTTCTTGAAGTCCCCTACCCCCCTCAGGATGAGCTAAAGACGGCATCAATTATACAAGCGCGTCATTCCCTGTCCCTGGGTCGTATGGTGCCCACTACCGGCCCAGAAAGCATAGTGAGCTAACAGATCCACTGCCGCACAAAGGGGTTTGGAAAGGCTCTTCGCGTACAGTGTCATATCGCCTACACAGCCGATGGTGATGCGCCTACCGGCACGCACAGGGACGGTTTTCAGGCGATAGGCGCTGATGACCAGGCCTTCATGGACTTTATCGGGCAACTCATCCGGGAGACGCACTTTCCCGAAGGCCTGCCATTGCCGCAGCCAGGAACCGATCAAGGCGGACGGGAGCGGAAAGGGCAGGTATCCGGCGGCGCCGTGAAAGGCCGTGGGGGTGAGAAAATGCAGTTGCCAGCGGCGCCCCGGTTTTTCGGCCATCAAGTGGCGTTCCGCAAGTTCCCGCAGCTCCGCCCGCTTGGCCCAGGCGTGGTCATGGGGATCGGAGGTATAGCCGATAAGGCGCCAGGCGAGGTTGCCCAAACGCGGCAGCTCGGGCAGTCGAGGGAGCCAGCGATCCAGCAGGGACGTGGAGAGTTGAGGGGTCAGGGTGGTGACGCGAAACCAGGCGCGTTGCCCGGCTTCCACGGTAATCTCCCCGCGCCGCGGATGGGAAAGTCCCATCAACGGTGAGAGGGTGAAGGGCCGCAGGCCTGGGCCGGTGTGGAGCTGTTCGGCGCGGGCGGCGTCCACCTCACCCCAGTGGTGAAACCAAAATCCATGCACCAGGTGACCGGTGGCCGCGGGCAGTTTGCCGCTTTCTAACGCTTCAACCTCAATGATGGCAGCGATCAACACGCTACGCTCCTTTCCTTTTATATCATGCGGAACCGAGGCTCGATCAGGGGGTTGTCTCTAGCAGTTGCGCGGCCATAGCCTGGAATTGCGCATAGAGCGCGTCACCCTGCTCTGCCAAAGTCTTGACCGACCGCCGTTGCCATAAACGCCGCATGGCCGCGTGGTTGATGAAGTTGCGGAAATCGGTCAGCCGATTCCAGAAATCGGCCATCTCTTTGGCGTCAATCAACTCGGCCAGCGCCTTCACCATCTGCGGCGGCGTCTGCACGGGTCCATGGCTCCGACGCCAGAGCCTACAGTTTCGCCCCAGCGCCGTTTCCACCTGGCGGCGTTTACCGCGAAAATCGAGAATATCTGAGCCTGAAATGCCCAGCCGGTAGCCCACGGCGGTCACGATCCACTCCCGCATCAGCGTGAAGGCCTGAGGCAGATGTCCTTTATGCATGTACCAGTCGATCATCTGCAGCTGCACCTGCAGGTCGCGTTTGAGGTCGTCGCTCATCGGCTCGGCGACGGCCAGCGGCTCGTAAGTCTGGCGAATCCGATCGGCCAGCATGCGATATGGTGGCGCCTGGTGCGCCAGATCCTCCCGCGCTTCCTGGAGCCGCTCCAGCAAGAGGTGAGCGGCTTTCTCGGCGTGGGGGACGAGGGTGGTCAGCAGGGCCTGGGAGGTTTCCGTGATAGCATCGGCTGCCCCGGCGATGCGCTTCTTCGCTGTATCATATTGCTCCCCTTCCTCGGGCGTCAGCGCACGGCGGGGATGTTCAAACTCACCGGCCTCTTTCAGCAATGCGGCCAGATAGCGCCCGTTGCCGGTGTAGATAAACTGGTTGGTGGCCGTCAGCCAGTCCAGCAAGGTGACAAACTCGGAAAGGTCAATGACCGGCGCGGGCTGCCCCAGCTCGTAGGCCCCGTAGTAAATCTTTTCGATCTTCACGTCGCGCGCCTCTTTCAGGTAAGCAGCCGCCAGGAAGACCAGAAAGGGGATGGAGCGCAAGCCGTGGGTGATATCGAAGATGACCTGATCACCAGAAGCGACCTCTGCGGTCAGAGTCTCGAAAAGCGCCCACAGCTCCTGGGTATCCCCCCCAATGGCGATGTCCACTTTGCGGATACGGGGATCGTTCAACGCCTCTAACACCGGCCACGTCGTCTCTCCGGCTTTCTTGGTGGTGAAAACCAGCATTTCATCGAAATCCACAAATTTCCGCAGGGCTTCTCCAAAGACGCGACCGGTGTAGGTCTCTCCTTCATATAGATACACCGTCTCCTTGGGATAAGTCCCCAGAAAAGTCACGATTTTTTTCATACGTTAGCGTGCCTCCATTTCCAGCAATAACCAACCGATGGACGCAATCGGCCGCTCCACAATCTGGCCGCCGGGCCCCCGCCGGACCTGGACCAGCACGCGGCGGCTCTTCGGGAAAGGGTCCCCCCGGCGCCGCTTGCCGCGCGTCAGGCGATAATCATCTATCAGCCCCTCGAAAAAGGCGGTATCGCTTTGCAGGTGACTGCCGAAGGTTTTATCTAACCACCCGGTGCCCCAGCCGACCTGGAGAAGGCACATGTTGGGCGGCAAGGTCATCTGCTGCAGCTGATGTAAGAAGCGATGGATAGGCTGAGCATTGGAAACCTGCGCAAACCAACGCACCTCTTCATGCAACCGGTGAGCCGTGTGTCGTTGTACCAGGGTGGGAAGTTGTGTGAGCCACTTCCCACCTTGTAGCCGCTGGCGTCCTGCCCACGCCGAGAAGAGCGCCGTATCGACTTTGAGGGTTAGCTTGAAAACGGTGTCCGGCTTTACGGCCTCCATCTCCACCGGCGCGGCCAGGTGGGCATTGCGATGGATGACCCGCGCGTTGACCAGCATGAGGCGGTCGCTGGAGACCGGCTCGCTGTCTGACACCTGTAAGGCCCGCAGCAGGTCGTGGTTGGGGTCGCGGCCAAAGATGTCCTGCTCGTAGTTCTGACCGGCGAACTTCGCCCAACGCTTCAACTTGCGCCGATCGGGCTTTAACTGCTTCTCCTCCCAGAGGACCCAGGCCAACGCGGTGCGTAAGGCACCTTTCAGGCTGGTGCCGGGGAGGTAAGGCCGATCATAGGGATCCTTGAGCTGTTCCTTGACCTGCGCACCCTCGGCTTTGGAGCGCGGGGTACCTCGGATCACGTAGCGGAAGAGATTGCTCTCCGCCTGGAAGTCAGCCGGCTGCAGGATTTGGGCGGGTGGAGTCCGGGCCAGCCGGTCGGCCAGCGCAGGATCGCTCACCTCTTGTGCCGCCAGCAGTGCATCTTCGTTGAGCCGCCATGTCTTCCCCCGGTAAATGGCGTAGTCGTATTCATGCAACAGGTCAGTGCCGCTACCGATGTGCAACGGCGTCAACAAGGTTGCTTTGGCATCGTAATACTGATAATCAGGCACCTTGCACCTCCTTCAACGCAGCGCCCAGCGCGTAGCCGTAGCGCCAGACAGGGTGGGGAAATCCGGTGTTGGGACGGACATCGGTGAGGTCACCCCAGGGGCCGGCGACCGGGGGGTGAATGACGCTGCCTTCGGCCAGCAACCAGAGCCGTCGGCGTCGCTGGGCCTTATCGTCCCAGGTCTGGACCCAGCCGCCCTTGGGGATCAGGGCATAAGCCGCATCGTCTCCGGTCAGGGTAGCCGGCAGCTCGGCTTCTCGCGGATGATAGCGACTTAACAGCAGCAGCGGGGTCGCCGGTTCTCCTTCAGGAAGGGTCAGCTCACCGTCTTCCTCCCAAGCGAAGGCGCCGTAGCCTACGCTGCGTTCTCCGCCCAGGCCGTCCTCACCCAGCAGGGTAAGCGCCCGGCGAAAGAGATCTGCAAAGGTCAGCGTCTGATCCCCAACCCTCTGCTGCGGCCTGCGCCACGCCACACCAAACCAGAGCCCGCAGCCGGCATGAAAGCGCACGCGGCCAGCGTGGAAGAGGTTCGAGGCTGAGGTAAGGCGGTCGATGGTCACGCGGGGCACCTTGTCCTGCACATAGACGTCCTGCGACCATGCAGCCCGCAGCGGATCCTGCTTGGCCCGCAGGGCGGAGGGTAACTTGGATACCTCATCGCACGTCAGCCAGAAGGCCCCTTTTTGCAACGCCACCCCTTGCTCCGGCTCCTCTGTCCTGTCCTTGGGGAACAGCCAGGGCGCCATCGGTGTACCGTCCAGAAACAACCTTAAAACCTCCTCGGAGACAAAGCGAATGCGCTTGATCTCCTTGTACCGGGCGCGCAATACGTCGGCGGGGAACCAACGCGCCAGGGGAACCGGCAGGGGAAAGAACCGCACATCCCCCGCCACGGGAAAGGCCGACGACAACAAGAAAGGCGGCTCGCCCGCCAGAAAGGGAGCCACGAAATCGTCCGGATCCAACCCCATCTTTCTGACCACAGCCACCAGGGCAGCAAAGAGCGTGCCGGACGAGACCCTCACCGCACTTTCTTCAAGGGTTATGTTTTGGTCGCCGACGTGCAGGCCGTTGTGAAACTTCAGTCGGTAGGCCGTCAATACGGTCATGCCGCACCTCCTTATGCCAGACTTAACGCCGCGCGCACCTCACCGAATAAGGCATCGACCTCAGAAAGCAAACTGTCCAGATCGGCATAGCCCCCGTCTCGGCCCACGGGTTGAGGCTTCCTCAATGAATGCTTGCGCACCTGTACGCGGATGTTCTTGAAGGAGACTTTACCCGAACCACGAGAACCCAATCCACCCAGGTAGTCTTCTTCGAGCAGCTGCAAGCCCTCAAAGAGGGACCGCAGGAAACGAACGTCCTGAGCGGGATCGCAGTCATCGCCGCCGTAGACACTGTAGATCAGCTCGGCGGGGCCAAAGATACTGCCGGCGGGCACCCGCTCCATCTGGCGGGGGTTGGCTCGGGAGGTCACGCGGTCAATGGCTACCTCGGTCTTCACCTCAGTATACGGCAGGTCGGTGCGGGCCGAGTCCTCCAATTCTTTGGCGCTCTTGTCTCGCAAATGCACGTCGCGGACGACCAGGCGCGTCGGAGTGGCGAAGTCCATCTCGCCGGCCACGCCGAAGACATGACAGACGGCGCAGTCTTCATAGTCGTGCGCCTTCTCACAACTGTGGATATGGGCGCCGCCGATGTTACGATTCTGTGGTAAGCCGTGGTATTTCTCCAACAAGCTGCGCATCTTGCCCTTAAGCGAAGAGCCGGGGATGTAGGGACGATTGGTCAACTTATCGCGGACCACAGTCTTATCCACCCCGCCGATCTCGATGCCGGTATCGGACCCGCCGATGTGCAATCCGGTCACCACCTCCACGTCAAACTCGACGAAAACGCGCCCTTCCAATTTGATGATTTTGCTCTCTGCCATGATTCACCTCCTGAACTCAGCCGCCGCCATAGGCCTTGTGATAAGCCAAGATGGCTTCAAAGAACTCTACGAACCGCTGAAAATTGTCATCCTGGGTGTTTGCGCCACCAGGGGAAGCACCTTCAGGTTTCGGCGGTGCTTCCACCACCAGATTCACCGCCGGTCCCAGCACTTCAACCAGAGCGCGTACGCCTTGTCCCCCCTCTTTGCGCTGACGATAGGCCATCTTGGGCTTGAGGAGTATCAAGCGTCGCAGTGCCTGCTCGCGGTGCCCTTCAATACTCCATTCACCCTGGATCTGACGCACTTCGCCGAACAGGGCGCGAATCTGATTTGTAGCCAAACCCATATCTTTCAACGATCTGCCCAGTGTGTCTGCCCATTTGACCAGCATCTCCGCCCCCTCCGGGTCGGTAATGATGGTACGCAGCTCTTGATCTGACGGACGGTTACGACTCATGGTTTACCTCCTGAAAAAGTGGGGTTATGTCTGCATAGGTCATCTGCTCTAAAATAGGCTTCATGTAAGATTTAAAATTATATTTACATCTAGTCACGTATTGGACAACATCCTGGTAATTTCCATTTTCAATAAATGGAATAAGAAACGCCGCCGCAAAGAAAACCTTTGTTAGTTTTGAGTTAAAGCCAATCCATCCCCCCTTCTTTGATATCTAAAAATACCCAAGCTAAGAAGATAGTGAATTCTGTCTTCTTTTTGTTCTAGGTATTCTAGTAATTTTTTTCTTCTTAGGTTATCCTTATGCCCATCCATGTGAATAGCAATCTCACCCAGATTTTCCCAAAGGACATATCGTTCACGTGGGGGTAACAACCTGCGTTTCACTTCTCTTTCCAACAAGCTCTCATAGACGTTGTAAAGAAGTGTACCCATATTGATAAGCAATTCATCTGAATTTTCTTCCTTCTTTTCTTTCTCCTCAGAAGCATCGGAGGTCTCGGAGATCTTGGATAGAGGCTCATCTAGAATCATTGACCCCGTATCTACAGATGGTAGGTTGAGGCTACTGCCTTGTGAAAAAGTAGAGACATCGGCAGGTGATTCAGTGGGCTCGTCGGTTGTAATTTCAGAAAAAGCAAATGACTCTTCACTCTCTATGTCGACTGACAGGCTAGATATTTGTGAATTAGTTATTTCCTGTAACATTGTGCTCAGATATAATGGAATCGAGCACAACCCACATAGATCTTTTTCTGAATGTAACAGGATGATAAGGCTTCAAAGTACTTCAGCCAGATTGAAGGGAGGACATAGGGAACCTCAGCATATGAGTATTCATAGGGCATAGATTCAAAAGGCATATTACGCAAATTATATTTGCTCTCACCGAATCTTATCCAGCTCTGGGACTTTTCTAACATGACCTCTCTACCAGATTTCAACTTTTTCTTCACTTGGAATTTATGACGCGCAGCGTATGGCTTGATAAGGAGATAACCAACTTCTTTTCCATCAACTTCTCCATGTTTTAGATCCCAGTGTACAAGTGAGGGCTCAATATACTCTCTTATGAATTGACCAATTGAATGTCTGAAGCCTTCCCAGGGAGTAGTTTCCCCCCGATCATAAACACGCAAGGAGTCTTTCAAATCTAAGATGTTTCCCTCGTCATCCAAACCGAATATAAGATAAGCCGGCTCCCCAAATAGACGGGCGGTGTTAGCCAGAGCGATAACATCACGCAGAAACTCAGCCCTTTTTTTCATACACGCTCGACCCGTGAAAAAATTTGGCAGCACGGCTTTCCGATCGCGTAAAGGCATTTCTTCATATTCTTCCGGATCGATATAAATCTCGGCCCGAAAAGAATCTCTTATCATCTTGCCAACCCCCTCAGAATTTCATTCGCTACGCATCCACAAACCCGCCCAGCGGGCGGCCAATCCAATCCAGGAGATGCTGCGGAAGTCTTCCTCATGCAGCTGTTCGGCCAGGGCTTCGATGTATGCCCCCGTCTCTTTCATACGTCGGGCCATCCGCTTGAGCGTGTAATAGCCGCGCCACATCCATGGCCCCCACACGCCCTGCACCTCCCCCTCCCGGTTGACCGCCGTACCTGTCTGCCGCCGCGCCTCCAGCGCCGTCTCGTAGGCGATCTGCAACCGGATTAAGTGCTGCAACAGACTCGCCGGCGCCCCCAGGCCTCCCTCCTCCTGGGGAAGAACCAGCCACTCCAAATGGTGACGCAGGCCATGCACCGTCTCCATGTTCGCGGCGCACTCGGCCTCCAGCCCGAACCTGGCCCAGGGCAATGTCCGCCCCAGGAAGGTCACCGCATCTTTGCCGGGATACGCTTTCGCCTCGTGCTCGGCCTCCCCTGCATCCGCGGCAGCCTGGTAAAGGGGATATTTGCCCCCCACCAACACGATGCCCGCGCTGGCGTGCACGTCGGCGTGCCCCGCGGCAAAGCGTTTCAAATCCCGCCGGATGTCGCGTGCCAGCTCGACGACCGCGTCCCAGGCCCCTACGAAGAAGAGGTCATCGCCCCCGGAGTAGATGGAATACAGGACGTCGCCTCGTGTAGCCTGCGCCGCCGCATTATGGGCATGGGCCAACACCTCGACCCAGCCCTCGAAATAGAGGCTCATGGTGAAGCTGAGGGCCGCCACCCGTGAGAGCGAGGCCGCGTCCCCAAACCCTTCGGCGAAGAGACGTCCCAGGTTGTCTACGTCCATGCGGAGCACGCCCAGCCGCTGGATGCCGTGCGCCTGTTTCTCCAGCACCGAGAAGGGCTTGACGGTGTCCGGATAGAGCGGTTCGTCGATCTTCTCTCCCACGGCGTCGATGTCGGCCCGGCTCAGCGTCGGCGTGACGTTGACCAGGAATCGGCGTCCCACCGCCGTCCGAGGGCCGGGCGCGAGGTTCGATAACGCGCCGTCGTTGAGCGCCAGAAGGGTGCGATAGTGCGCCGTCTCCTGGAGCGGAGGCAGATCCCGTATATCGGAGTTGAGGCCTGCGTGAAGGCCCAAAGTCCGCAGCATCGCTTCCCATCCGCCGGACATTTCCCTGACTTCTGTCGGCGGGGCAATCTCTCCTATCTCCAACCAGAGGTAGTTTGCTCTTCGCAGGCGTTTGCCCAGATCCTCATAGGCCCGGCAGGGCGCACACTTGCGTGTCTCCGACTCCGCATCCACCGCGATATCCGGATGCTCCTGACCACAGACCTGACATTCGCGCGTTTCGTCTCCGCCTTCTCCTTGAGGCGTGAAGAGCTGCACTAATTCGGCACCCAGTTCGGCAAAGCGACGCTCTTTGACGACCTGCTGCTGTTCGGCCAGCGCCTGCCAGCGCTGTGCGATGCGTCCGGCGAAGAAATCGCGCCCCTGTAGAGAGACGGCGGAGAGGGCCAGGTAGAGCTCGCCATGATGATGCGCCAGCAAGAGCCGACTGATATCACGTTGAAGTTCCACCAGGCGCTGCTGATCAGAGGGGCGCGCCAGCAGGTAGAAGCTTCCGCCCCCCTGATAAATGAGATTGGTGAACGGTAATTCAAGCTGGCGCAAAAGATAGCGGACGATGGCTTCGGTGAGCAGTTGCAGATAGAAGGAGCGCCCTCGTAAGGCACCGGCGGCTCCGCGAGAGGTGATCGTGTAGATGAATGCCTGCACCCCAGAAAGATCACCGCCGACCAACAGGGCAACGTCTTCTGTGCACTGCGGTGCCTCGTCGAGGTGAAGAACCGGGGGCGTCTTGAGGCTGTCCAAACAGACCATGAGCGCCGCCGCCATGCGACTGTGATCGTAGAAACTGACGTCGGGTGCCGCATTGCCGTTGATGGAGGGGATGCACCACGTATACCGACGCAGTAACAGCAGGAGGCTCTCCAGGTAAGGAGCCAACTGCGCATGGTATCCATGGGTTTGCGCTAACTGCTCGGCATCTTCCTTGAAGGCCGTCCAGAGATCATGCAGCGCAACCTTAAACGAGGTTGCGCTGGGTCTCTCCGCGGCCTGGGGAAAGATCACGGATTCCTCAAGAGCCAAGGGCTGCACCGGCCAGCTATAATCCGATGGAGGTGTGTTTTCCAGCGTCAGGCCACAAAAAACAGATCTCAAGGGCTGCGGTGCATCCCGCATCGCTCGCTTGGAGACTCCGGCAGCCAAACCGTCGGCCAACACCGCGAGATGTGTGAGCCTCGCCCTCTCCTCTGCATCCAACCCCGTGAACGCCTCCCGCCAGGGGTCGGGAAGCCAGGCCTCCCACCCTTCTGAGCCTGCATCTTGGTCCCACGTGGCAAATGTCTCCAGGTGATGACGTAATCCAAACAAGGCCAGCAACTGTGGATCGATCGCTTCTGTCATGCTCACCTCCTGTTATGCTACTTCCTCACCCTGCTGCAACACCACATAATCTCTCCAACCACTACATAGGGGACTTTCCGATCAAAAATCCGCTTTCCACTTTTTTTCAGGTGAGTCCTTCCTCCTTCTGCAGGAACGTCACACGCGCTTCTCCACGTCGCAAGTGAGCAGGAAGGGCGTGTCCAGGGGGAGTGGCAGCCCTTCCTACTCCAGAAAGGAGCCTCTTCAGTATACCAACCCCGCCCTCCGCCGTCATCAGAGATACCTCTGATTTTCTTCACAGGTCTCTCGGATGTGCAACGTGCGATCTTGTTCTATAATGAGGGCTAAACCGCTCACGATCGCCGCGGACGTCGCAACGCGACCCACGGCGCGAACTTTTCCCGGATAAAATGGTAGGTCAACCGCTCCGACTCCGGCAGGGCCCAGGCCAGGCGACACTCGGCTAAGATCTGGGTTTTGTGGGAGTCCAGGGTGTTGAGGGTGATGTGCAGAGCATCGGCGGCTTCCTGGGGCAGACGGTCCTCGGCCAGCGCCAGGAGGACGTCCTGCTGACGCTCGGTGAGCTGCGCCCAGACGGCATCACAGCGTGCCACGTCCGTCGGCGAGAGGGGATGTTCCGCCGGTATGGGCTGCGTCAGGCGGCGCAGCGCCGGAAAGTACGCGCCCCAGGGCGCCATGGGCACCGGCACCAGCCGCACGCCGGCCTCGGGCGGTGCGTGTAAGATCGCACCGTCACGCGCTGCGGCGATGAACGCTTTCGGCGTGTAGAGGTGCCAGAGGCGGTCCCGATGGTCGCAGTGCAACAGCGCGGCGCTGGTCAGGGTGAGCGCCAACAGGCGCGGGCCGCCGGCCACGCAGAGATGCAACCGTCGCCCCTGCTGCTTAAGGTCCGTCAGCAGGTCCCGCGCCCAGCGCCAGACCGCCTCCGCTTCCGCGCCGTCGCGGACGTAGGGCAGCGCGCGCCCTGCGAACTCGACCGCCACGCGACGGTAGCCGAGCGCCTGCTCTCGATACGCCGGGCCCTCGAACTCGGCACGCAACTGGCGCAACGCGCGTTCGACGCGCGGGTTCGTGGAGGAAAAGTGCACCACCCAGACCTCGGCCAGGCGCTCACCGGCCTCCAACAGCGCGTCCAGCGCAAAGGTGACCACCTGAGCCTGTCCGCCCAGGGTGATGACCGCCGTTGCAGGTGCAATAAGTGAGGATGCAGATGATGCGTACATGTAGGGATTATATAGGCCCTTCTCCGATCGGTCAACTGCCCGCGGTGCTCATCGGCGGGCCGCCGCACAGCGGCAAGTCGGTGCTCACCTACAACCTGACGCAGGCAGGCCTTGCGCGCCCGCGAGGTCCCGCACTATGTCATCCGCGCCTACCCGCCCGACGGGGAAGGGGAATCAACACCGGCGTCGTTTGCTTGTAGGCTTCATACTCCGGCTGGCCGCCCCATTCTTCATCCGCGCGGGCTTCCAGCATGGGGATGCCGCTGATCCGTGTAAGCAGCAACATCACAAAAAGGGGCGAAATCAACGTCAGCTGGCGCCGGCCCTCCAGGGGGGAACAGGACAGCCGGCGCCACGCCCGTCCAGAGCGCAATCTCGCCGCAGTAGTTGGAGTGCCGCGACCAGGCCCATAGCCCGCTTTGGATGAACCGGCCCTGATTGGCCGGATCGGCCTTGAAGCGGCTCTTCTGCGCAGCGGCCACCACTTCAAAGAGGAAGTCAAACGGCCAGACCGTCGGCCCCGGCCGGGCCCAGGCCCCCACTCCAGCGCCCCGCGGCTTTGGACGCACTGCGGGGCGAGCCGCTGATTACGACAACCTGATCGCCTAGCGCCATCTCACATGCTCCTATGGCTCAATCTCGTTCAAAAAGGCGATGGTGGCTGCCACCACCTGGGCCTGCTGGTCCCGGCGGCTGATGGTCGCTTCGCCGTCGCCCGGCTGCGGGCCATACCAGCCGAACTGGGCATGGTTGCCGCCTTCCATCACCACCCACCGGGTGTGCGGCGGCAACAAAGTTTTGCCGGCTTCGATGCCCTCCAGGCCCATGTCCTCGGTGCCATAGACCGAAAGAACGGGGAGGTCGGAATCGGCCAGGGAATTGCCCTCCGCCGGCCATGATGCCCACAACACCAGCCCGGCCACGCGTTCCGGGCGGGTGTAGGCAAAGTTGGCCGCCATCGCCCCGCCCAGGGAGTGCCCGCCGACCACCCAGCGCCGGATGTCCGGGAAAGCCGCCATGACGGCCTCGGCGCGGCCCGGCGCGAAGAAGGCCAGGTTGAGCGGCATGGGCGGAATCACCACCAGGTAGCCGGCCGCGGCGATCTCGCGGGCCGGCGGCGCGTAGCTGCGGGGGTCCACGCGGCCGCCGGGATACAAAATCAGCCCTATCTCCGGCTCGACCTCGGCAGGACGAAAGATAAGCCAGGGCTCGGTTTCCACCACGACCTGCGGGTCGCTCTGCAGGGCTGCCACGGCCTCAGGCATAGGGCCCAGAGGCATCTCGGCCCATACCACAAAGCCGGCCGCGGCCAGCACCACAACCAGCAGCAAGCCCAGAGCCCAACGTTTCCACCTCATGGAGTAGCCTCTTCAACGTGAATGCGCAGAGTGGTAAATGATGAAGCTGATAGCATGCCTGAGCATATTGTCGCCGATCTTCGTCTTTTGGTCAAGCGTTCCCGGCGGAGCAATCCCAAGAGCTGACGCCGATACGAGCCGATGGGGCGAACAATGTCCGATAGTACTCATCCTGATTGATGGCCGTGGGAGATATGGGCCGAGTGGCTGACGCCGCCTCCGGCGTCTCCGGCAAGCGTGGCCAGAGGAGAATGCTGAGCAGCCGGAGAAGCGTGGACGGGGGCGTCCGCGAGATATCCCCAACGAGGCGTGTGCGTCTTACGGCATCTTGACCACAGCATCGTAGGAGCGGGGACGTACGCCGTTCAGGGAGGCATGCGTCAGATGTACAAGTGCAACATCTGACGGAGGGGACGCCCTTCCACCACCTCAAGGGGACGCTTTCTCAAGCCCCGCCCGGTGGCTCAGGAAGGGCTCGCATACGCTACGGCTGAAAATTCAGCCGTGCACAAGAAGCGAGAGAAAGGCCACCTCGTCTCCGTCACCAAAGAATGACTCTACTGAAAAAAGGTTTTTCAGTAGAGAAAGGGATACTATATGTTGTG
>JBNGCW010000060.1:0-15316 GCA_049975525.1 Anaerolineae bacterium | reverse complement strand
CAACCACAACATATAGTATCCCTTTCTCTACTGAAAAACCTTTTTTCAGTAGAGTCAATATTGACACCACTGAAAAAAAAGCGGATTTTTCTGGAACTTGCCACTACGTGTGGGAAAATTCGCGGTCAAAACCACTAGATATAGGGGATGCCTTGTTAAAAATCCGATTTTTAGGTAGCCATGCACTACATCTAGTGATTTTGGTCATGAGAAACCCACATATAGTATCAAGTCGTAGAAAAATCCGATTTCTTGGACCTTTTTTCAGGATAGCCAACTGTTGATTTTTGTTCTCTCCACTCTATTTTTCCCTTTGTGTTCTCGGTGTCTCCGTGGTTCCAAGGCTTTTTTCAGGTGCGTCGGCCTTCGCTCTTGTCAGGAGCGCTGGCTGCACCTTTTTTCAGTTCAGTGGCGTTCCACGTTACTCCGTTGCCCCTAGGGCTGATATGTGGTGTACAGATGCCTGGCTCAACGGTGACGTGGGCGGAGGGGGATTTGCCAGTGTGAAGTAGAAGGTCGATCCGTGGTTTGGTTTGGATTCCACCCAGATGCGACCCCCGTGGCCCTCTACGATGCGCTTGCAGAGCGCCAGGCCGATGCCCAGCCCGGGGTACTCCTCCTCGGTGTGCAGGCGTTGGAAAATCTGAAAGATGTAGTCCGTCTGTGCTGGCTCGATGCCGATGCCGTTGTCCGTGACCGAGAAACGCCATCTCTCGTCCGTCCGCGTCGCCGCGACGTGGACTTTCGGCGGCCTATCTTCGCGCCGGAATTTGACAGCGTTGGCGATGAGATTCTGGAAGACCTGAACCAGCTGGGCTTTGTCGGCCATCACCGTGGGAAGCGGGTCGTGGGTCACCTCGGCCTTGCTCTCCTCCAGGACCCGGCGCAAGGAACGCAGCGCGCTTTCCAAAACTTCCTCGATGTCAGTGGAGGTTAGGATCTTCTCGCGCGTGCCGACCCGCGAAAGATCCAGCAGCGCCCGGATCATCTTTTCCATATGCGCCGCGCTGTCCCATGCGTAGTTCAGGTATCTTTCCGCTTTCTCGTCCAGTTGATCTTGATAGCGTTTTGCCAGCAGCTCCAGGTAGCCTTTCACCGTTCTCACCGGCTCCTGCAGATCGTGGGAGACGATGTAAGCGAACTGTTCCAGTGCCTCATTGCTGCGCTCTAACTCCGCAGCGTAGTGTTTGATCTGCTGCTCGGCTCGCTTGGGCCCGGTGATATCTATCATAAACCCGCGCAGTTTCACGGGCTTGCCCTCTCGCATTTCCACGCTCACCACGTCTCGAATCCAGGCTGCGCTGCCGTCTTTCTTGAGAAACCGATACTCAAAGGTATGGGGCTCTCCGCGCTGGGTGCATTCGAAGCAGTAGGGGACGGCCCCTTTTCGATCCTCGGGGTGTAGATGATCTACCCAGAACTGCAGGTCGGTCCACGCTTCGGGGGGGTAACCCAGCATCCGCGTGACCTGGGGAGCCACGTACGTCCAGCGGTCGGAGAGAATGTCGTACTCCCATAAGACGGCTTCGGTCGATTCGGCCAGGCGACGGTAGCGAGTCTCGCTCTCCCGCAGCGCGTTCTCCGCCCGTTTGCGCTCTGTGATCTCTGCTTCCAACTGCTCGTTCTGTTTTTGCAGGTTGTGGAAGAGCAGGGCGTAGGGCTTGCGCAGCCCCGTTTCCACGATAGCATGATAGAGACAGAGGAAGGCGAAGAGCTTGAGGATGTGGCCCGTCAGGTTGAAGAACCCGTAGACGCTGGCGTAGAAAATAAAGGAAAGCTCCGAGACGATGGTCAGGACCATGGAGGCGACCAACCAGGGGAAGACGTCGACGGTGAAAGCGTGCCGCTGTCGGTAGAGTCGCCAGACAGCGAGACACAGGATGAAGGAGATCAGGTACTCGCTGACGATTTTGAAGTTTGTCAGCCCTTGCCCATCAACGTAACAGCTGGGAAAACGACGGGTGAAGATCAGCGTCAGTAAGACAATGACGAGCAGCACGTAGAGGCCCACGAGCAGGCGCCGGGGGGGTTTGCGCCGCTGCAAGAAAGCCGCTGCGATAAGCAGGGAGAGGCTCTGTACGTAACGGGTGGCGATCCAAAGTTGGGTGGGCAGATCGGCCTCGTATTCGGGAAAGACCCCCATACCCTTGTAGGCCAGGGTGTGGACCAGGTCCAGGCCGCCAACGAAGAGAAACGCGATTCCCAGAAACTGCAGGTAGCTCTGCTCTGCGAGATCCCACGTGTTCCACACGATGACGAATATCGCCACGGCGACGATGATACTGAAACCCTCCACCAGCGTGTGGAAGAGCAGGTAGCTGTAGCGCCTGCTCAGCCAGAGGCCAACGATCAACCCCATGCCGATCAGGAGCGGGCCGAATCGGCTTGGGTGTCGGACAGGGTCTTGTTGACGTATCATCAAACAGGCAGTCCCTTCTCTATGGAAAGCGCTGCAGCCATATTTGCATAAATAATCGATCTTAAGTATAACATAGTTCCAGAAAAAACGCCATGCGGTAACGTGCACGTTCGTGAAAAGTGTACTGAGAGCCCCGGTGACGTTCAGGGCAGCCGCGGAGATGTGTCAGAAGGTACGTTGAATCGATATCCCCGACCCCGCACGCTTTGAATCAGTTGGGGCTGTGCTGGTTCCGGCTCGATTTTGCAGCGCAGTCGGTGGATGTGAGAGCGGAGGAGGATGCTGGCTTCTCGCTCCGTCGTCTTGTAATCTCGCAGGTGACGGACGAGCGCCTGGAATGTGACCAGCGGCACATTGCGCCCCGTATCCCACCCGGCTGAACAGATTGTGGAGCGTGTAGCGCAGGGTCTTCTCATCGTCCACAATCAGCACACGGGCGCCGGGGAAGGTCGTTTTCCACTCATTAAGGTGCTTCGCAGCGATCACCTTCGTCTCCTCTTGCGGTTAAGCTCACTAATCCTGGTGCCTGGCCGGCAGATAGAGGGTAAAGGTTGTGCCTTCGCCGGGTGTGCTCTCCACGATGATATCGCCGTTGTGCCGGTGGACGATGCCGAGACTGATGCTCAGGCCGAGGCCGATTCCTCCCTTTTTCGTTGAGAAGAACGGTTCAAAGATGTGTTCCAAAGTCTCGGGGGAGATGCCCCGACCGGTATCGGAGACCTCGATGAGCACGTGGTCGTTCTGGTCGCGGCTTGAGGTGACCTCCAACGTGCCTCCTTCGGGCATAGCCTCCACGGCGTTGATGAGCAGGTTGAGGATGACCTGTCCCAGAGAGGTAGCGTTGCCCTGCACGGTAAGGATCTCCGGCGCGAGTGAGGTTTGCAGCACGATGTGGCGGTGTTCCAGGAACTTCCGAGCCAGGTTCAGGACTTTTTGGACTACGTGGTTGATGTCCAATGGCTGCATTTCTTGTTGAGGACGACAGGAAAAGTCCAGGATGCGACTGACCATTTTTGTCAGGCGTTCGATCTCCTCCTCAGCCATTTGAAGGTAGTGTTGTTGTTCTTCGGGGGTCAAAGAAAAAGAGAGCATGATCTCCAGACTGTTATGGATGGCCTGGAGGGGGTTGTTGATCTCGTGGGCGAGGGAAGCCGCCAGCTGGCCTGTCGCGGCCAGGCGTTGGTTGTTTATCAATTGGACGCTCGAACGCTCGAGCGTCTTCCGCTGCTCGCGCTCCGCCTCGTAGAGCCGGGCATTCTCCAAAGCCATGGTCACAGGCCCCGCCAGTATCTTGACCATCTCCATCTCGTGTTCAGTGAAAGCGCGACCACTTCGCCTGATGGCCTCGATGACGCCGATGTTCCTGTCCCGTGTTTGCAGGGGCACGGTGAGGAGGGATTCGGTGGTCAGGCCGAGGACCGCGTCCACCGCTTTGTAGTGACGGGGATCGGCTTTAACGTTGTTGACCGGCGTCGCCTGCCCGTGTCGTAACGCCCAACCCGCGATCCCTTCGGTGGCGGTGGCGGGCATGCGCAGGCCCAGGAGTTTCTCGGCTTCAGGCCCGGAGACGGCGGCGAAGATCAACTCCTTGGCGCCGGGGTTGTAGAGTAGCACGGAGACGGATTCGGTCTTCAACAGGGCCTTGACCTCGTCGACGATCAGGGCAAGCACCGCTTCGACGTCGAGGGTTGAGGCGATGGCCTGAGAGGCCTGGCTCAGTGTGATCAGCTCTGCGGTGCGACGACGGGCGTCTTCGTAGAGCTGGGCGTTCTCCACCGCGATGGCGATCTGTTCGCCGATGGCCCGCAGCAAGTTGACCTCCCACGCGGTGACCTGGTGACGTGGCGGCAGCCAGAACGCCAAAACACCGAGCACCTCTCCGTGGGCCTGCAGGGGGACACAGATCTCTTTGTGCGGCGGTAACGCCGCAAGTACCCACGGTCTCTCTACGGCGACACTTCATCGTCGGAGATGACGACCTCACCGCGCTTTGCTGCCAGACCGCAGAGGCATGCCTCGATGTCCACGGGCTCCCTCACACAGGGCAGCGCTTCGGCGAGTCCTACGCAGGCTGCGTTCTCCAGCCGTCCACTGTGCGGATTTTTGAGGAAGATGAGACCACACTGAGGCGTCACGTTGAAAATCGTCAGGGAGAGTATCTGGTTGAGGGCTTCGGTCAAAACCTCTTCAAGTTCCAGGGAGCGGCTCATGCCGCGGATGATGGCGTTAAGGACGGCCATCTCTTTGTTCCGTTGTTTCAGCGCCTCCTGTTGTCGCTGTCGCTCGATGGCGTAGCGGATGGCGCGGGAAAGCAGCGTGCTGCTGACTTCGTCTTTGACCAGATAGTCCTGGGCGCCGGCCTGCACCGCTTTGAGCGCCAGTTTTTCTTCGTCGATGCCGGTTAAAACGACAATGGGGATCTGACCTGCGGTTGTGTACAGTTGGGTAAAGGTCTCGAACCCTTGACTGTCGAGCAGTCGCAGGTCTAAGAGGACCACGTCCACGTCCTGTTGGGCAAGGAGCGTCTGGGCATCGGCAAGACGCGGGGCTGTAAGAAACTTGAAGGGGGTGTGCCGGACCTCGTCGAGATACGCGCGGACCAGTTCGACTTGTTGCGCGTTGTCTTCGAGCAACAGCACGGTGAGCCCCTCTTGGACCTCCATGGCTACGGATGCGAACTTTGCAGTTCAAAGCTGAAAGTGCTGCCGCGACCGACTTCGCTTTCCACGTCCACCTCTCCTCCCAGCTTAACTACGATGCGTTTGACGATAGAAAGCCCCAGGCCGTGCCCTTCTGTTTTCGCTTGGGTAAGGCGCGTGAAGGGGATGAAGAGATCGTCGCGTTTCTCCGGCGGGATGCCGGGTCCTTCGTCTCGCACCCAGAAACGCACCCTTCCGTTCGCCGTCTTCTCCGCGCCCAATTCGATGCGCGGCGCCGGACCGCCGTATTGGAGGGCGTTATGGAGGTAGTTGAACCAAACCTCCTCGATCCAGGGGGCGTAGCCCAGGGCCCGAGGCCAGGTTGTCGGACGGTGGACCTGCGCCTCTTTCTCCTGGATGAGATGCTTCAGGCGCTCCAGCACGCTGCTGACGACCTCCTCCATGTCGAGCTCGTACAGGTTGACCTCCGCGTGACGCACGTTGCTCAACAGGAGCAGCTCGTCGATGATGGTACTCATCTTGCGACCGTACTGGAGGATCAGCTGCACGTTTTCCAGGAGCTCCAGAGGTGTGATGGTCTTGTAATCCTCTTCAATCAGCTCGGCGAAGCCGAGGATCAGTGACAGAGGGGTGCGCAGGTCGTGGGCCACGGAGTGGACAAAGGCATCCAGCTCCTCGTTACGCACCTTGAGCTCTTCCGTGCGTCGTCGCAGGGCCTCTTCGATCTGCTTGCGCTCCATGGCATAACGGATGGAGCGCGTCAAGGTGTTTTTATCAACGCGGCCCTTGGCCAGATAGTCCTGAGCGCCCTGGCGCACGGCTTCCACGGCCAGTTCCTCGTCTGCGAGGCCGCTGAGCACGATGATGGGCAGGTCGCTGGGAGCCTGGCGATGGAGATGCGTGAAGGTGGTCAGCCCCTTGCTGTCCGGCAACAACAGATCCAGCAGGATCACGTCGAAAGTGCGCTGCTCAAGCAGGGAAAGGGCCGAAGCCAGACGTGATGTCTGTTCTACCTCGTAGCTTTCGTGCGGGTCTTCACTCAACATCTCTTGTAAAAGAAGGGCTTCGGCTTTGTTGTCTTCGATCAGCAAGATGCGAATCGTTTGTTTTGTCATCATCGTCTCCCTCCATGTGCATAATCAGCTTCGATGAAAAAGTCATGGCTTATTCTTGACTCCCCTGAAAAAAATCGGATTTTTCCGGAACTCGCCACTACGTGTGGGAAAATTCGCGGTCAAAACCACTAGATATAGGGGATGTCTTGCTAAAAATCCGATTTTTAGGACCTTTTTTCAGTAGAGTCATTCTTATTTGGCTCTTATAGGTTTTTATTGAAATTATGGCATAAAGTACAACGCACCTCCACTGCAGTTCCTTAATTTAACCCTCGGCTGCTTCAGATTGGCCCAGGGGGAACCACAGGGTGAAGACGCTGCCTTCCCCCACTCGACTGCGGACGGTCACCCGACCACCGTGCAGTTCCACGATCTCTTTGACGATGGCCAGACCCAGACCGTTGCCGGACACTTGCAGCAGTCGGGCGCGTTCACCACGATAGAAGCGTTCGAAGATATGGGAGATTTCCTCTTCGGGGATGCCCATCCCCGTGTCCTGCACGCTGATAGTCGCCCACTGCCGTTCCTGTGTCTCCTGGACCCTGGTGGAGACGGTGACCGTGCCGCCGGCGCCTGTGTATTGAACGGCGTTGCGCAGCAGGTTGTTCAGCGCCACGATGGCCTGTCGAGGGTCCAGGAAGGCCGGGAGGGGCTCGGGGTGTGGACGGTACGTCAAGTGAATCCCTTTGCCGTCAGCCAGCGCACCGTGGTTCCCCACTGCGATCTGGCCTAGGTCGTTGATGTCCGTAGGCAGCGGGTTGATTTCCAGGCGGCCGGTGTCCAACCGGGAGATCTGCAGGATCTGCTCCACCATCTCGATTTGACGATTGACTTCTCTTTCGATGTGGATGGCGTAATCCCTGCTCCTTTTGGGCTGTTGCATGATCATCTGGGTGTAGAGCTTGATGGTGGTGAGCGGCGTGCGCATCTCGTGGGAGATGTTGGAGACGAATTTGGACTTCATCCGGTTGAGCGCCCGAAGATGGGTCACATCGTGGACGACGACGACGGCTGTAGTTTGATTGTGTTCCGTTGTGATGGGGGCCGCCTGCACTTCCAGATCTAAGCCTCTCAAACTGAGCAACCTCTCCGGCTTTGCGTCGGCGCATGCGGCCATCTTTTGCACGGTGGTGCGGAGTTTTTCGCTGTCTTCGGGTGTCAGCGTCTGGTTGAGCCAGGTTCGTGCCACCACGTTGGTGTGGATGATGTCGCCCTCTGCGTCCACGACGAAGATGCCGTCGGTGATGCTTTGTAGAATCGCCTCCAGCTGGGCGCGCTCGCTCCGCAGCTCCGCCGTGCGGGCCGCAACCAGCTGTTCCAGCTGGTCGGCGTGTTCCCGCAGCTTTTCTTGGAGACGGGCGTTGCGGATGGCGATGGCGGCCTGCGTGCTGAAGGCGTGAAGCAGCTCGGCGTCGGCCTGCCCAAAGGTGCGGGATGAAGGATCTATAATTTCCAGAACGCCCAAGATCTGATCGCCCCAATGGACGGGAATGCCCATGATGGCCGCGTCTCCCACGTAGGGTTCCAGCGTGGGCGAGCGGTGGGGCCAGGTGATGTAGTTTTCGACGAAGACAGGCTGTCCGCTTTCCAGCACCTGCCCGGTCAGTCCCTCCCCGCGCCGGAAGCGCAGCGGCGTTGAGGGATGCTCGATGCCGATGTAGGTGATGAATTCGATCTGATCTGTCTCCGCTTGATAGAGCCCCAACAGGCCCGCGGTACCCCCGACCAGCTCGATGGCCCGGGAGGTGATGGAGTGCAGGAGCCGATCCAGGTTCAGTTGACTGGTGATCTCGAGTGCGATATCGTGAAGTGCTTCCAGCTGGGCGGTGCGGCGGCGCAATGCCTCCTCTGTCCGTTTGCGCTCAATAGCGTAACGCATGGCTCGCTGGAGCAGGTGCTCGTCGACGCTTCCCTTGACCAGATAGTCCTGGGCGCCGCGCTGAACGGCCTGGACGGCGGTCTCCCGGTCGTCCAGCCCCGTCAGCACGATGATGGGGATCTGAGAGGCGTGGGTGTGCAGTCGCTCGAAGGTATCCGGCCCCTGACTGTCCGGCAGGGAGAGATCGAGCAACACCAGGTCGAAGGGCCGGCGCTCCAGCTGTGCCAGTCCGTGGCTCAGGCGCTCCACGTGGAAGATGTCGAAGTTGGTGGTGCCGTTGACGCTTTCCAACATCTCCTGGATCAGGAGGGCGTCTGTCGAATTATCCTCAATTAACAGTACCTGGAATCTCATGGGGCCTCGCTTTCTGTGAAAGACTCTCTCGTCCTTTCGGACGTTCATGCTTCGTTTTCTGAAGTGCGGTCTCCGCATCCCGGAGGGTAAAGTAGAAGGTCGCGCCTTCACCGGGCGCTGATTCCACCCAGATGCGCCCACCGTGCCGCTCCACGATGCGTTTGCACAGCGCCAGCCCGATGCCCACACCTGGATACTCCTCTTCGGTGTGCAGGCGTTGGAAAGCTCTGAAGAGGCATTTGCTTTGTTGGGGAGCGATGCCAATGCCGTTGTCGCGGACGGCGAAACACCAGCTGCCTTCTCGACGGGAAGACGAGATGTGCACGCGCGGAGGCACGCCGTCACGGTGAAATTTAATGGCGTTGGAGAGCAGGTTCTGCAGGAGTTGGCCTAACTGCGCCGCGTCACCGGCGACGTCGGGTAAGGGATCGTGGGTGATCACCGCGCCGCTCTCCTCCACCGCCTGTTGGAGGGCCTCCAATGTCTGCTGCAGGACGCTTTCGACGTTGACCACCTCAAAAGGCCGGCCCCGCGTCTCCACACGTGAGAGATCCAGCAGCGCCTGGATCATCTGCGACATGCGCCGGGAGCCTTTTATCGCCTGTTCAACGTACAGCCGCGCCTTCTCATCCAGCTGTTCGTAATGATAACGTTTTAGCAATTGCAGAAAGCCGATGACGGTGTGCAGGGGCTCACGAAGGTCGTGGGACGTGACGTAGCCGAAGTGGGTCAGAGCTTCGTTGCTGCGCTCCAAAGCCGCGGCGTACTTTTTCAACTCTGCGTTGGTGCGCTGCAGCGTCGCCTGGATCTTTTTGAGCTCCGTGATGTCTTGAATTGAGACGAAGCACGTGGCCAGGGTCTCCTCGTGGCCCGGCGCTACGCGCCAATCGACGCGTACGTGGATCTTCGCGCCGTCCAACGTGTAGTTGATCGTTTCGGCCTGTGCCCGTGTCTCACCGTGGACGATGGCCAACAGGATCCGGCGCAGCGCCAGGTGGGTCTCGTCCGCCAGGATCGTCTCCAGGTGTTGGTGGAGCTCTGTTTTGCTCTCGGCGCGGTAGAGGTCGAGCGTGGCTTGATTGAAGTCCACGAAGCGGATCCGTGCCAGGCACTCGGCCACGGCTTCCGGATACTCCACCAGGTAGCGCTCGACGTCCTGGCCCTTGCTCTCCCGCAATCGATCGAGGTAGATTTTCACGGCGGAGAAGTCCTCTTCCCACAGGGAGATAGGTGCGTTTTCGAAGAGCCCCCGGTAGCGCGCTTCACTCTCCCGGAGCGCCTCCTCGCGGTTTTTCAAATCTGTGATGTCCCGCGCGTGTAGCAGGATCGCCGGTCTGCCCTCGTACTCGATGAGCCGCGTGGTCAGCTCGATGGGCACGCTTTCTCCCCCTTCGGTCAGGCAGTACGTCTCCGTCCAATCGCGGTTTTGTTTGCGCAGTTCGGGGAAAGTCCGCCGGACCTCCTCCCGTATGGCGGAGGGGACGAGATCTGTGACGTGCTTCCCGATCAGCGTTTCCCGCGACGTGCGGTGGAGTCGGCAGGCCGCCGGGTTGACGTTCAGCACGGTGCCGTTGAGATCTTCGACGAAGATGGCGTCCGGTGCGCTTTCGAAGAACGTGCGGAAGCGCTGCTCGCTCTTCCGCAGCGCTTCCTCCATGGTTTTGCGCTCCGTGATGTCCCGCGAGACGCCGGCGATACCGGCAACATTGCCGTCCGCGTCGAAAATAGGTACCTTTGTGGCCAGCACCCAGCGAAAGGTGCCGTTGGGCAGGGGGACCTTTTCCACTTTGTTGATGAGCGGCTCACCGGTTTCCAGGATCCGGCGCTCGTCCTGGTGGCTCTTCTGGGCGAAGGTCGGCCCGAAGAAGTCGGCGTCGGTCTTGCCCACCGCCTCCACCGGATCGTCGACGCCCAGCGCCCGCGCCTGGGCGATGTTGATGCGCGTGAAGCGGTGGTTGACGTCCTTGAAGTAGATGGTATCGGGGAAGTTCTCCATCAAGGTGTGGAGCAGGTTGCTCTCGTGACGCAGGATTGTCTCCATCTGTTTGCGAGCGGTGATCTCGGTGGCGAAGCCATCGATGATCAGGCTGCCGTCAGGCTTGTGTTGGCTGACGCGGGCGCAGATGTTGAGCCAGATGTGCGAGCCATCGCGGTGACGGACCTCATTTTCAAAGTTCTCCACGGCGCCGTCCGCCTCCAGGCGGGCGAGAAGTGCGCACCGACGTGCGGGATCGACGTACAATTGGCGTTCCAGGTCGGTGTACGCCTGCAACGCTTCTTCCTTATCTTCGTACCCCAGCATCTGCGCCATACGTTCGTTGCAGTCCAGAACCCGCCCGTTGGAGCTGGTGTGGAAGATGCCCACCGGCGCCTTCTCGCTCAACGAACGGTATCGCGCTTCGCTCTGCTCCAGGGCCGCTTCGGCCTCCTTGCGAGCGGTGATATCCTGGATGACGGCGATGAAGTAGGCTGGCTCCCCGGTGGGCTTGCGGACCAGGGTGGCCGTCATCTGTACCCAGATGACGGTGCCGTCCTTGCGGATGTAACGCTTTTCGAGGAAGGTCCCGTTGCTTTTCCCCTCCAGCATGTGGCGCGTTTCTTGCTCGTCGGCGGTCAGGTCGTCGGGATGGGTGAGGTCCTGCCAGCGCATATCGGCCAGCTCCTCCGGTGTGTATCCCACGATCTCACAGAAGCGTTTGTTGGCGTGCAGCCAGTGACCGTTCAGCGCGGTGCGGGTGACGCCGACCGGAGCTGCCTCGAAGGTGAGACGGAAACGCTCTTCGCTTTCACGCAGGGCGGCGTTGATCTTTTGAAGCTCCCGGGTGCGCGCCGCCACGCGGGCTTCCAGGGTCTCGTTGGCGATGTGCAGGGCTTGCTTGTACTCCTGGCGCTCCAGAGCGTAGAGCAGCGCGTGGGCCAACAGCGAGCCGCTCAGCTCCCGCTTGAAGAGGTAGTCTTCGGCGCCGGCCCGTACCGTCTGGCGGGCCAGATCCACGTCGTTCCGGCTGGTCAGCACGACGATGGGCAGGGTGGGCGCGTGGGCGCGGAGAGCGCGGAAGGTGGCGTCAGAACGGGAGTCGGGCAGATCCAGGTCGGTGAGCACGGCGTCGAAGGCGCGTTCGCTTTCCAGCTCCGTCAGGGCGTGCTCCAGGCGACTGACGTGCGTCACCTCGAAGCGCGGTAGGTTCCAGCCCAGGCGCGTCGCTTCCGCCAGCAGCTCTTGAATCAGCGCTGCATCGGCGGGGTTGTCCTCGACGGAGAGAACGCGGATGAGACCGCGATGTGTGTTCAACAGAGCTCCTTTACTTGTAGCTGCTCAGTCTTCTGAACTCGTCAAGCCGGCAATGTGAAATAGAAGGTCGCGCCGTGCTCCGGCTCCGACTCCACCCAGATGCGCCCGCCGTGTCGTTCCACGATTTTCTTGCAGAGTGCCAGTCCGATGCCGGTGCCCGCATACTCCTCCCGCGTGTGCAGGCGTTGAAAGATCTCAAAGATGCGGTCGGCCTGGGTCGGGTCGATGCCGATGCCGTTGTCGCTCACGGAAAAGACCCACTCGTCATTCTGACGTTCCGCTGCGATGTGGATGCGTGGTGGCGTGTCGTCGCGCTTAAACTTGAGCGCGTTGGCGATCAGGTTTTGGAAGACCTGGGCCAGCTGCGCCCGGTCGGCCTGCACCGTCGGCAAGGGGGCGTAGGTGACGCGGGCCTCGCTCTCCGCGATGGCACGGTCGAGCACGGTCAGCGTGCGCTCTACTACGGTCTGGCTGTCGGTTGGTTCCAGGGACCCTCCGTGGGTTTCCACGCGCGAAAGGTTCAACAGTGCCTGGATCATCTCTTGCATGCGTTCGGCGCCGTCCACAGCGTAGTGGATGAAGAGCTGTCCCTTCTCGTCCAGCTTTTCCCCGTAGCGCCGCTTCAGGAGCGTCAGGTAGCTGCTGACCATGCGGGTTGGTTCCTGCAGATCGTGGGAGACGGTGTAAGCGAATTGTTCCAGTTCCCGGTTGCTGCGGGCCAGGTCGGCGGCGTACTGTTCGATGCGTCGCGCGGCCTCTTTGCGCTCGGTGATGTCGCGGACGATGCTCAGGACGGCCGGTTGTCCGTCGTATCCGATGTAGCGTCCGCTGATTTCTACGGGGAAGGTGCTGCCGTCGCGGCGACGGTGTTCGCCCTCGAAGACGATGTCTTTGGCTTCTCGGAGATCTTCGAGGTAGCGATGTAACTCCTCCGCGCTTGTGCCAACGCTGATGTCCAAGGGGGTCATCTGCAGCAGCTCCTGGCGACTGTACCCCAGCTGCTCGCAAGCCACGGCGTTGACGTCGAGAAAGCGGCCTTCCAGGTCGTGGACAAAAATGGCGTCGCCGGCGTGCTCGAACAGCGTGCGGTAGCGCTGCTCGGACGTACGCAGGGCCTCCTCTATGGCCTTGCGCTCGCTCACGTCGCGGAAGTTGGCCACGGCGCCGTAGACCTCGCCGTTCTCGTCGATCAGCGGCGCGGCGCTGACGGAGAGCCACTTCACCTCGCCGGAAGGAGCGACGATCCCGTGTTCCAACTCCTTGACCGTGCGCTGTTCACGCAGGGCCAGGGCCAGGGGCAGTTGCCCGGGCGGATAAGGTTCGCCCGCCTCATCGATCTGTTGCCACACGCGCTCGTCATAGTAGCGCTGGAGGATCTCATCGCGCTTCACTTCGAGGATATCTTCGGCGGCGGAGTTGGCGTAGATGATGGCGCCTTCGGTGTCCACCATCACCATCCCGTCGGCCATGGTCTGCAGCATCTGATCCAATTTCCGCTCCGACGCTCGCAGCGCTCGTTCCATCTCCAGGCGTTCGGTGATGTCCAGGGTGTAGTGCAGGTAGGTCTCCTCGTCGATGGGAATCCACCAGGTATCCCAGATGCGGTCAAACACTTCCAACGCGGGGAGGCGTTGGGCTTCGCCGGTGCGCGCCATCTCGTCGGCCCGGCAGAAGGTGCAGGCGGTGCCGCCCGGCGGCGGATGGCCGTGTTCTTCGATGTAGCGTTTGTCGGCCTCGGGGAGATAGGTGCATTGTCTGAAGCTGCGCCAGCAGTAGTTGCCTACTTCGGCGCCGAACTTCTTGGCGCTGCGGTTGGCAGCCAGTACGATGCGATCGGTACGGATGAGCATGGCGGGGTGGGGCAGACTATCGAGCAGTCGCGCGTTCAGGCGGGCGTTTTGTCGCAGCCTGGCCTCCGCTTCCCGCTGCCGGGCCTCCAACCGCAGGTTGTGCAGGGCCAGGGCGATGTCGCTGGTGACTTCCTCAAAGAGTGCCCGTTCCTCGGCATCGCCGAGAAATTCTTGAGGCATGGAGATGGCAAGCACCCCGAAGACCTCTCCGGCGTGCGCCAGGCAGCGAAGCATGGCGCCCTGTTCTCCGTAGCGGGTGGAGAGGGGACAGTCCGGGCAGAGATGGCGGGGATCGTCGAAGATGAGGAGTTCCTCGACGTGCGCCAGCGTCCGTTTGCAGCAGTTGATCGCCAGCTGTCGGTGTTGCTCCTGGCTCATCAGCTCATCGGATTCGTCTTGTCCGGCTTCCGCCAGGCTGGCGATGTGCAGATCGAACTCCTCGGGGACGCGCAGTTTCTCTTCCAGGGTCTCCGGCGTGTAGGGCGTTGCGAAAAGGGCGATCCAGGCGTGGAAGTAACCGTGGGTTTTGACCAGCTCTTCACAGACGGCCTGGACCAGTTTCTCCTGGTCGTGGATGCGCACGATGACCTGATTGACGTTGCGAAGGGCCTGGAGTACGGCGTTAAGGTGGGCGATACGCTGGGTGGCTTCTTTGTACTCTGTGACGTCGCGTAGGGAGATCAGGTAAGAGCGCTCGCCCTCCCAGGTGATCTCCACGGCGCGCATTTCCGCCACGATTTGCTTGTGGCCGGAGGGGTGCAGGTCGATTTCCGTCGCCTCTCCGTCGAGCACCGGGAAGCCAAAAGATTCACCCACCAGCGTCTCCCGCCGACGTCCAAAGAGCGCCTCGGCGGCCGGATTGGCAAAACGGATCACGCCGTCATTGTCCACGATCAGGATGCCGTCGGCGTTTTTCTCGATCATCGTCTGGAAGAGGCGTTCGCTGGAGCGTCGCGCCTCTTCGGAACGATGTAATAGCGTCTGCAGATGCTCGTGGCTCGTGGTCATGCGGGCCTCTCGTCGAACGTTCGGAAGGTCAAGGCGGTGAGTTTCACGAGGCCCGGGTTGGCATCGACCAGAAGGACGAGTATGAGAGACATTGATTTTCTCCTACTGTATGATGGTGAAGCCCTAAATCTGCTTCCCTGCGAGATATGGAAATATCCACAGATGAGCGCAGATTTCACAGATTATATCGTTGACTCTACTGAAATAACTAGCAGAAATCGGATTTTTCTACGACTTGATACTATGTGTGGGTTTCTCGTGGCCAAAATCACTAGATGTGAAGTATGGTCACCTAAAAATCCGATTTCTTGGACCTTTTTTCAGGGCAGCCATCGTTGACTTCACTGAAATAGCTCATAAAATCGGATTTCTCTAAAACTCATCCCTACATGTAGGAAAATTCGCAGTCAAAACCACCAGATATAGGGGATGTCTTGTTAAAAATCCGATTTTTAGGACCTTTTTTCAGGTGAGTCAAAACATGTATGACTCTATTGTACTAGCTATTTAAGGAGAGCCAAGTTTACTTTTGGTATGCAGCGTGGGGACGGCACTCTGTTGACTACAAGCGAGGGGTCTAAAAAAAGCCTCCGGCAGTTCAGTACGTCGAACTGCCGGAGGTTCCAACGTTAAAGTCTTTACACTTTATTGGCTTTGCCCTCCTCGACGCCCGCCTCGCAGAGCGCCGTACCCGGTGCCGTCCTGGGCGGGCACCCCGTCACATTCACCGTAGCGATCG
>JBNGCW010000059.1:11870-15465 GCA_049975525.1 Anaerolineae bacterium | reverse complement strand
GTGCATACAGGGTGTAGTTGCGACTCGATTGCACCGGTCGATGGGGTAGGACGATTTGGTGGAAGATGCGGTGCGAGCCGGTGCGGATCGACTTGTCGCTGTAGGTGTTGAGATGATCGAAGGTCATCCTCGGCCCCCAGTCATCGACGACCTGCAGCGTCCCCAGCGGGAACGCGTCGCCGAAGCCGTCGGTCAGCAGCGTGAAGCCCTCGGGCAGCGACGCGACCGTTGCAGGCGGCCTTCGAAGCTGGAGGAATCCCCCACGCTTTCCCAGGTAGTTGATCTGCGTCAGCAGGGGCGTCAGCACCTTTTCTGACAGGCCCTCAAACGCGAGGCAGAGGGGGCCACCAAACTGCACGTACTCCCGGAAGGCAATCGTCGACTGGTATGGCCATTGCTGCTGGGCCATCGCCGCGTCGATGGCCGATTCCTTTTCAGCAGCTCGGGTCTTGATCTCCTTGACGCGCAAGATCTTGGTGAACGTGTTGTTGACGACGATCTGTTCCGGCAGTTGTATAGCGATGGAGAGGGCCTTCAACTCCTTGAAGAGCGCTTTGCCGTGTGCGAGGCCCTGCGTGCGGATGGCCGCATCCATCAGCGCTGTCTTGATGGCGTAGGGGGTGGGCACGATGAGGGACTTGCCGCCCGACGAGGTTGCGCTGGATGCCCGAAGGCTGAAGAACGCCGTCGGCTGGTATTGTGCAATGGTCCACATACGCGCCTCCTTGTGATCCCTCTCTGCACCGTCAGACTGCGAGCGCATACGGTGTGGTGGTTTCGATCAACTCGCGAATGGCGGCGGCAAAGGCGGACAAGGCGTCGAAGCGCTTAAGCGTGACCGCGCCGGGCCGCAGTGCGGAAAGCGCATGTACCACACCGTCGATCTCGTCGGTGTATCCAGGATTGAGAGGGCTGACTGTGGGCGCGGGCAGCACGGCCGTGGTGTAGGTCAGGGCGCCCTCGAAGCCGACGATGTGGGGCAGTTGGGTGGCGCGCATCGCGCCGCCCGGCTGGACAAAGGTGTAGAGAATGCTCTCGAGCAGTGCACGGTAGCGCGCCTTTCGCGCTGTTTCGTCAAGCGCGTAGCGCTGTGAGATGTCGTTGTAGCCGATGCGGCTGATCTCGTAATGGTTGACCACGGCATAGACGCCGGAGGACGCCGGACGATGGAAGATGCGCTGTTCGAGATTGGCTTTGCGCGCCTCCTCGTCGACATCCTCTGCTGCAGCGCCGCGATCCTTGGCATACTTGACGTGGAAGTAGGAATCGGTGGTGGTGATCTCAGGGACGCCTACGACCCACCCGAACTCTACGACGCTTTTGCGGGGGGTCGAGCGGCCCTCGCCGGTCAAGAGATTGCCCTCGATGTCATCCAGGGTGCAGGTTTGTAGCATCAGATCCAGCGCTTCGGCGTCGCTGAAATCGCTGATGGCCTCCATAAAGCCGGCATCGGCGCTGATGCGGTTGGCGTCGAAGACGCTGCACGCCGCGCAGAGCGGCAACTCTTTGCGCTCGCGTGCAATGCGGTAAAGGTGTTCGGCCTGGATATGTTTGAACATATCGCCGGAGATGGCATTGACATTGTGCAGACGGCCATCGTGGCCGACGACATCCACCATACGGGTCTGGAGTTGGTTGCCTTCGCCGCCCTCGTTGTTGAGGCTGTGCATATCGAGGGTCGCGCGGGCCGACAGCGCCAAAGCGTAGACAGCAGTGTTTTGGGACATCTTTCTCTCCTTTATGGATTAGTTTTGCTCGGGTACGTCTTCTGCCTCAGCAACGCCGGGATCCGCCGAATCGGGCTCGCGGGGCTCGCGGGCGTAGCCGAAGGCGACCAGCAGATTCGCGACCGTCTCAGAGCCATAGACGTCGATCAGGCGGACCACCGCCTCGACATCGTCGGTGGTGATCGTCGCCCTCCGCACCGGCGGGTTGCCCTTGTAGCGCTCGTAGATCTGCGCCGTCTCCCGATTGTACTCATGCACGAAGGCGCTGAGCGCCCGCGCGAACTGCTCCGGATAGGCCGCGTGGCGCAGGAGCTCGTTGCCCAGGCCATAGCGGATGGTGTAGGGCCCCGGCTTGCCTTGTGCTTTGAAGTATTGTGGGATGACGGTGCTGCGGCGGATCGCCGCGGCTACGTGCCTAAATCCTTCGTCTTCCAGGATAGGTGCCAGCTTCTCATCGTGTGCCATCATCAAGACCTCCAGATTGGGTGTGGTGAACCGCGGGGCCCATTGACCCCGCTCCATACGGGACAGCGTCAGGCCGGCGTAGCCGGCATTAAACTCGAAGAAGGCGCGCAGATCGCGGCCGGAGAGGAAGTCGCGGTAGCGCTGCAGCAGTCGGTACTCATCGCCCCGATCCTCGCCCAGGCTCCCGACCACGCGGCGGTGTTCTTCCAGGACACCTCGGTAGGCGCGCGCCGCTTCGGGGTTGTCGGTTGCCATCCACGCCGGCAGGCTGATCTCGGCGAGGTTGAGGACCGACGAGGCGCTGCCCATGTCCTTGTAGAAGGCGACGGCGAGCCCGCCGACGAAGTCATCGGGCTGCTCACCCCAGTCGATGTCGCCTAAGAGTCCCGCAAGCCACTGCTCCAGGAAGACGTCGGTGAAGCGGATCGCCGCCAGCACGTCCATCTTGATGGCGGTGCTCGGCCACATCACGGCGTTGAAGGGCGTATAGACGCGTCCGAGGGTATCCAGGGTAAGGTTGCGGGGACGAAGGACGTAGGTCTTGCGGTCGCGGGGACCGCCGCGCTGGGGAGTGCGCACGACGCGGGGCAGGCCGGCCAAGCGCATGCCCCAGAACTTCAGGAACTCAAGGGGCCAGAAGGAGCTGGGGTTGGTGAGGATGTCGGCCCGGTCGGTCTTGGGGCGGTTGAGGCCTTTGCCCATGCTTGGATTAAGAATCTGCACCGGTGTGACGGTGTCTTTGACCTTGAGCTTGTGCTGCTTCTTGAGATCTTTCCAGTCGCTTGTGGCTGCATCGAGGTCGTTGGTCGGCGTGGCGAAGAGCGCTAACGTCAACCGCAGCAGGTCCGGGAAGCAGACCCGACATGCGAACCAGTTGGTGAGCACGTCTGAGTAGGCGTAGATGCCGGACATTTGGTTGATCTGCGCCAGGATATCCCAGTCGGGCCGCGGCGCGAGCGCCTCGACAGCACTCAGCTCCGGGAACTCATCGACGGTGGCACCCGGGCGTTTGGCCGCGGGAGGGAGCTGACGGCGGGCCTCGAAGAAGAGGCTGTTGCGCTCCCGCTGGGCGTCGTAGTCGACGACCTCGCCCAGCCAGCCGTCAGGCGGCTTCTTGCGACCCGCTTTCAGAAAGGGCAGGTCGCAGAACCAGTCGATCTCCTCGAAGCCCGGTTCGATGGCTGTCTCCAGCCCGATGGCGTAGACGCTCCCGGCATCTCGGACCGTGACCGTATGCTCTCCGACGTTGTCGGCCAAGATGCGCGCGAACAGAGAGGCCAGCCCGTAGGCCAGCAGGTCGTCGGCGAAGGTATTGGTGGCTTTCTCTACGTAGTAGGTTGATTGGTACATATTACCTCCATCGTGGTTAGGCGCCCTCATTGGCGGCGCTGTTGTCGTGCGCG
>JBNGCW010000059.1:0-11860 GCA_049975525.1 Anaerolineae bacterium | reverse complement strand
CCCACTACCTGCAGATCGAGGATCTCGGCGACTTCGTAGCGGCGGGGCAGGCTGTTGGCGGCGGGTCGCAGGCGCAGGCAGGGGAGGAAGGCCCCACATCGGCCGTGGAGCTCCGCCATCAATGCCACCGCGCTGAAGTTGAGAGCTGGTGGGTTTACGAGCAGCGGTAACGTCTGCCATTCCGTGGGAGAGAGTCCCGTTTCGTCGATCATAGCGGTGATCTGCGGCACGAGGGGGTGCTGGGGGTCGATCTGGCTATCGACGTCGACGATGCGCTCGATGGTATGGCCGGTGAGGGCCTCGATTTGGGCACGCTGGTTTGGGGTGATGGGGTGAGCGAAGTTGAGGAGGATCATAGGTGTCCTCCTTTGAGTTCAATTGTCTCATGGGTGATCCAAGACTCGGACTGGGAAAGCTGTTCAATCGTCACTGGCGCAGAGCGCGCCTCTTCCAGTGCGTTCCAATATGGCGCCACCAGTTCCCATCGCGGACCAACCGCGTATTTGTCATTGTCCTCGACGATGAGGCCCTGCTTCCACATCGGTCTCAAGTATTCCGCGTAGAGAGCCTCCTTGGTCTCGATTCCCTCGATCAAGCCCCAGTGGAAGTTACAGAGCTTTCCATAGATCGTCGAGGTATCGGCAAGAGCAGCCGACAGCAAGTCCAGCACCGCCAGGGTTACGCGGCTTAAGCTCAGCGGCATGATGGGTATCTCCACCCAATAGCCATCTTCTGACGTATGCCGAACACACCTCTCAGCATCTTGGTCTTGCGCTTGTACATAATAGACGCGCGCGACCTCACCGGAGAAGGCGGCTGCGAGCTCGAGAGCGAGGTTAGTCACGTTGTTGCCTCCCGTGAGATTGGCCCACATCTCGTGTCCTTGCTTGCCCACATTTGCCAAGGCAGAGATGACGCGGACGATGCGGTTGTAGGCATCGCTCAGGTCGCGGCGATTGATGGAACACCAGAACAAGCTCGCCGATGTACGACCGCCTGAGAGCACGGGCCACACTTGCATCAAGAGCTCGCGAAGGATTGGCTTCATCGGTCCTGGCTTCTGCTCAGGCCCCTTGGTCACCCGTCCCGGTGGGTTGAGCACGTAGGAATGAGCCAGGATATCTCCGTTGAGGACCTCCTTGGTCGTGAACAGAATGAGTGCCTGCACATCGCCTACGCGCAGGTCGGCTCGTCGTTGGCTGCGCTCACCGGAACGGCGATAGAAACGTTGGTCTGCAGGGTTCCAGCGGTCGTAGCGGTGCGCGAGATACGAGAGGGGCCCGACAACGGCTCCAGCAGACAAGCCTAGTCCCATCAGATGGTAGACGCCCATCATTGGCTCTCCATCACCTCAAAATACCCATACCCCGCCGCCGTCTTGCCTCCTGCGCCCAGGTTCTTTAACCCGGCCTTAAGCCATTCGACGGCCTGGTTGTGCGCTTCAGGATGCAATGCCCCTCGCCAACCGACAGCGAATCCAAAGCGCACGCCGGGTTTGACGGTCAAAAACGGAATGGGAACCGGATTCTGGTCGTCGGTTGGGGGGCGCTGGCCAGAGTAGTAATCAGGGAAGTGCGGCGTCATCACGTCCAGTTCCAATGCTGGATCGTCCAGCGGGACGGCCTCAAAGAAGACGGCGCCGCCGACGCCGCCCTCGCTTTCGTCGCCCTTCGGCGCCTGACCGAAGACGACGGCGAATAAGGGATCCTCTTCCGGATCACTCTCAGGCTTCTCTTCTTTGATGCGGAAGTGAGCCCAGGCGCGCGCCAACCCCTTCAGGCTGCTGCCGGGGATGACGGGAAAGCCGTAGAGTCGATGAAAGGTGAATCCGACCTCGAAGGGCGTGTTGCGTCCTAGCCCGGTGACAAAGCGCCAGTCGGTCTTGGCCTGGAAGGTGATGGCGTCGGCGGACTCGACCAGGACACGTAGACGGTGCCGGTAAGCATCAAGCGCCCGATGGTTGGGCTTACACCGACAGATGGCCTCCAGGGCTTGTTGCTTAGCCTCCTTACCCCGAAGGTCTGGGGTGTAGCGCTCGAAGAGCAGCCCAGGATTTTGGCATTTGCGTGGGTATCGCTGAAGCACAGCCTGTGTATCTGAGGGAAGCGGATATCGGGTCATCGTCTCACCTCCTACAGTTCCGCCTGGGCGAAGCGCTTGAGCCAGCCCAGGAAAGCCAGCGCTTCCACGGTGGCCTGACGATAGCGGCGGCTGTCAGTCTGCGTGATCCAGTGCATCAGGTCGCCTTGTACTTTCATCTTCTGCATCACCCAGTTGGAAAGATGGCGATAAAGGGTATCGTGATGAGATTTGCCCTTGGAGCGCCAAAAGGCCACGGTCTGTCCCAGGCCGTTGGTCTGGATGTCGGCCGGCGCGCTGCTGACCAGGGCTTTGTACTCGTCGGCAAAGTTCTTTCCCTTTACATCGCCGTGAACGTTCTCCCAGGCCTGCTTGGCCCGTTCTTGTTCCTGTGTCTGTCGCTTGCTCATTGTGCCCTCCTATGCCATTCGCAGGTAGACTGAACCGCGGCCCACCGTCTCGTTGCCGCCCAACTGGACGCGGGTCAAGTTGAGATCTCTGACGGCTTGCAACACTTCCTGACCATGCAACTCCGTTCCCTTCTTACGGGCTGGGGTTGCCATCAGCGGCGCGTAGAGCAGCGTGTCGGTAGGTAAATATTCTTCGGTCCAAGGTCCCTCGTCAACCGTCTTCGTCTTGGGATTGAGTTTGATCCGCGTGGCGACCTCGGTCGAGAACGTGACGAAATCGCGGAAGTCGTCGTTGGGCAGGATCACCAGGCGCTTGGGTAATTCCTTGCGCCAGTAACCGTATTCATCCGTCTGCGGCAAGGCGTTTTCCGCCAGCCATTGGCCGATCTGGCTCACATCCTGGTCAGTTTTCGGTGTGAAGGTGAACTCCTCCAACACCACCTTTCCGCCAGCCTTGAGGTCTTCACTGCTAATGAGGGCTTCTCCCACTCCAGGCGCCTCGGGTGTCGACCAGTTCGGCTCGATCCCTGCCATCGCAGCGTCCCGCTGGAAGCGCTGCAGCACCTCTACGCTGGTGGTCCAGGCGAAGACCCCGGCCAACGAGCGCACTGGGAAGAGTAGGATCTTGGCGTCCCCGGGTGAGAACGCGCCGGCGTGCTTGTCGGCGTTCTCGGTATCTGGCCCAAAGACCGCCTCGAAGTAGGGCATTCCCTCGGCCGCGGCCCGCAGATGACCCTTCAGGCTGCTGGCCTGCACGATAGGATAGCCGGTCACCCGCTCCCGCTGGATGGGCAGATCCACGTTGCCCAACGCTCGGCCGCTGCCGGCGTGCAGGGGCGTCTCCACGTACACGTACAACATCGTCTTTGCCTCAAACATCACGCCACCTCCTTGATGATGACTTGCCCGAAGCCGATCTCGGCTCCGTCGTCTGTGATCGCACGGTTAACTAACGTCTCCTGAGGTTTCACTTCACCCTGACACTCGAAGTAGTAGACACTTCCCGCCGGCACGTAGCGCCGCGCGGCTTTCTGCTCCCCGGCGGCGACGTCGAAGCCGCCGATGCTCTGGTAGCGCCCGACGGCGGCGGTTTTCAATTCCACCTTGCCCGCGAAGAAACGGTCCCAAGTCTTGGGACGCCAGCCGTCCTCGAAGTAAGTCGGCGTGGCGAAGTAGACCTTGAAATGCTCGGGGAGTGGGTTGGGGATCGTGGGCCACGCCGGCGAGTTGGAAGGCTCGTAGCGCCCCCCGTGGCCCTCGCCGCCCATCCGCAGCGCGCCGCGTTCGGGCCAGGCGTTAAGACCAGGCAAACCTTCAAACTCAACCTCCAGCCCCACCTCGTTCTTCACACGGACGAACTCCGCCTCGTAGAGCAAGCCGCCACCCGCCTCCGATTCCGCCGTTGTACGCGTGGCGTCGTCGAGACCGATGCCCAGGCGATCCTCGCGTAAGAACAACTTGCGTTCCAGAATGGGTTTTACCGGCTGTCCCTCCAGGTATCGATTGAGCGCCGCTTCGCTCAACCACATCCGCCCCCTGGGCTTTCTGGGTTCGCCAGCGTCCCAAAGCAGGCACGGCGTCGGCGCACTGGTCGTTATCCCTTCGGGAATCTTCTCGACCGCGAGTGGATGGAGTTTCTCGTCATCGCGAAACACAGCGTCCAGGGGGGCAGGGAAGTAACGTACCACGTTCCCCTTTTCCCTGCGAGCCACGAACGGCCCGCGCAGACGCAGATTACGATAATCCGTCGCTGTACCCACTGCATCCTTAATGGCTTGCCGATCTCCCAGATCAATGCGTTGCACCACCAGGTGATGGGAGCGTATCACGCCCTGCATCACGCTGGGATAGGGCGGGAAGAGGCTGCGAGCCCGATGGTCGGTGCCGGCGTTGAAGGGGCGACCGTCGCGGAAGAGCCATACGTCAACCGGTTCGATAAACAGTTTCCTCTTCACTCGATACCTCCTTGGGCTAAAAAGCGAGCCAATGCCAGCCAGCGGGCCAGCTCTTCAGCCTGGCTGGTTTTTTGGGGTGAATAGGCCGCTTGTGGTTTCGCAGGTTTGGGCAATCCTTCTGCCCAGGTGCGCAGGCGCGCCGCCCACTCCGCCGCCTCACGTTCGGACCATTTCTTAGGATTACGGTGACGCTTTAACAAACGCTTCAACTCCGCTTCAAAGGCGTCGTCGGGTTCCTCAAAAGCGTAGGCCGATTCGGCGACGGCGTAGGGCAGTTTAGATGAAAGCGCTTCATCTCGTAAGAAGTTGACCAAAGATTCGAAATCATCCAAATCGTCCCAACGACTGCAAACGTCGAACTGCTCACCGCTGCGTCGCAGCACGCGCACGCAGACGGATGCCTTGTCGGTCATGCTCTTGGCTCGCCGTTCCGCCGCGCGGGCCGCGCTCAACGTCGCGTCCAGCGGATGGAGATGATGGGCGAGGGCAATACCCGCCGAGGCGGTGCCCTCCACAATCTCCTTGAATCGCCCGGCCAGCGTCTGGGCCAGCGGCAGTGCCTTCGACAGTGGCGCCAACGCCAGCACGTCGTCGCCGCCCACGTAGACCGGATGTCCGAAATGGTCGACGATGATGTTCCTGGCCTGCTTGGCAAAATGGAGCAGGCTCTGGCTGAACTCACGATGCTCTGGTTCCGTCTCACACTTGTTTACCATCTTACCAATCCCGTCGCCGTCGAAGATAATGATGGCGTAGTAGGGAGAAGGACGGCCGATAACAGGATAGAGCGTTCTCACCAAGGTTTTTTGTGCTGCCTGCAGCAGACCGGGCTGAGGTTGCGTTAAGCCGTAACTATCAGCCAGACGATTCTCGCTCAACGTCTTCTCGAAGAACAGATCGCCGTCGTAAGGCCAGGCTGGATCATCAGCAACATAGTAAAGGCGGTCTCGCATTAGATTCTCTACCGTCCCCCGATAGGTGTTTAGCTCGTTTGACTGCCTCTTCGCAGCCGCCAGAAAATCTGTCGCCGCGATATGGCTCACCGAAGGTGACTTGCCCGCCAGCCCACCCCAGCGCTTGATGGCACCCAAGGCATCTAGGCGTTCGCGCCCTTCAGGGCGCAATTGGGCCTGTGTGACGTTGGGCAAGGCGGCCACCTTCGCCCAGTATTCCGCGGCGCTCAAGTTGGCCGTTCGCAGGGCGCTGCGTTGCCCACCGAGCGAGTCCTTGACACCGTGCTCCTCGACCTGCGAGAAAACGCGCGTCCGCTTGGTAGCGTCGAAGGCGTGGCTGGCTGTTCGATAGGCAGCCGCGTAATCCCCATCCAACGGCGCTGCGGCCCAGTAAGTCTCCCAAAAGGTGGTGGTTTGCCGTTCCCAAATAGCATTCCAATGATCATCGGGGGCAGGTCCTTGTGTCATCAAGAAGTCACGGGCAGTGTTCGCACAGGTCCGCCATTCACGCTCGACGGCTTTTTGAGCGTCTTCAGCGATGGTCTCAACGCGCTCGGCCGGCACGCGGGCGACGAACTTGTTGGGCACGTCGTCCTCCAGATTTGCCGGGTAGATCAGCGTGCCGCCCTGCGCCTGAATCGCCTGCCCGGCAGCCCTGGAAAGGCGCTTCAACACCTCGCTGCCAGCGTCAAGATCGCCGACCCGCCGCGCCTCGGCGATGAAGCCCTGCACCGGTCCCAAACTGAAGATCAAGATAGCTTCGCTCATAGCGTGTTCCACCCTTTCACCTTCAATGGCTCACCTCCCAGGCTCTTGAGGAAGCCTTCTACATAGTCGTAATCTGCGTCTCGGAACTCTGAAGTTAGCACGGTACATAGAACACCGTATGATGAAGGTCTGGTTTGAATGGGGCGCATCCAAAGTGGGGAAGCCTGGCGTCTGTTGACTCCGCCAAAGGCACGTTTCTTCTTTGTCTGACGCATAAACCGCGCCACAGCTTCCATCGCTGTACCTGCCTGTAAGTCGTACAGTCGGATCAACCCTGCGTTGGTCGCACAAGGGTAGTCAGCCAGGCCTTCAACCCGCCCTAGGTCATCTGGCCCCAGGACTTGGATCGCCATTTCCATAGCCACTTCGATCGCTTGTTGACTCACTCGTGTCACCTGTCTCTTCCAGCCATGCATAGTGATCGGGAAAGGCTTCACTCTGGCGTCGGAAGCCTCCACAATCCGTAAGGCACCATATCCCCGCCGGGAGCGTTGCCCCACGCCGCCGAACGTCAGCGCCAGTTCCAGGCTGGCACAGGCCGCATCCCAAACCAGCGTGTCGTCGTGGCGTGGCTGCGTGAGCATAAGTTCGAATGTTCCATCCAGAGCCCCGCTAGGGATAAACTTGTTCTTGTGGGGTAACACATCAGCCTTGGTTTTCTGAATATCCAGCGATTTTAGGCGCAGGCCGATGGGCGAAGCCCGCTCGGTACTCCCGAAGAGCGCCCCCTCGAGTTCGTGAAGGCCCTTCAGATTCTCATCCCCGATGACACCACCCAGCGCGGCCCGCCACCAGTAACGCATCGCGCCTCGAAACGATGGCGGGCGTAACTCCGGTGTCCTGTTGTCCGCTCCGTGGAGCAACAGCGGCGTCACTGTCTCCAACGTCACCCGCAATTCTCGCATCCTAACCTCCTAGCTTTTCCTCTGCTATCATCCTACCACTGCGGTCATCGCTTGTCTTGAGCATCCATTCCCAACTTCCCTAGGAATCTATTCCCACATCATCTCCTCTCCAGCGCGAAATAGGTCGCGAACTCCGCCACCAGCACCGTCCGGCTCACCGGCACGTCGGTGCGGTAGCCACGCCACTCATGCAACTTGGCGTAGATACCAGTCAGTTGATTAGCCACCGTCTTCTCCGCTTTGTGCAGTCGCGCGGCGATGGTGGCGTTGTCCAGGCCCCGGGCGACCCATCTCGCAACTTCGCGCTCGGCCGGCGTTAGCCACCGCTCCACGAACTCGCGTTTGCGCTGTAGATCTTCGGCCTGGCGCATCCGGCGCTGGGCACGGATAGCCTCCCACGGATCGTCGGTGAGCGCCAGTTCTGTGAGCACTGGCGAGACGCTGGCCCAACGCAGCACCGGTACAGGCACGAGCTGGACGTGGGTCCCGGGACGCAGGTGCATCACCTGTGGATCTCCCGGTCGCCAGCCCGGTGTGAGTAGATGCCATACGCGGTCATCTTCGCTGAAGAGTAGCTGCGCCACCACGGTGCCGTAGACGGCCATCGGTTTTCGACCGCCAGCGATGCTGAGATGTACCAAGCGTGCTGCGCGCTTCTCGGCCAGCACGGCTTGGTAGAGGGTCTGCAGCAGGGCGGCGACATCCTCCTCCGACGCGATGTCGTCCACAGGGCGTCCCTGACTGTCCATCACGGCTGTCGGTTCATAAAGCGGCATTCCCAGTGCCGCAAAGGCCGTCTTGAGCCGTTCGAGCGCAGGCTGGATGGGACGGCCAAATGTGTGGACGACGATCACTTTGGCGATCTCGTAGCCCTTGATGCGCAGGGCGTCGAGCGCCAGGGTGACGACTTGCGGTTCGGTCCCGAGGGTGGCGATGAGCACCTGGTCCATTAGCTTCGCCTTTCCTGGCTTCGTTGGTCCGCCAGCCTGAGCGTGCGTACCAGGATCAGATATGCGAGAAGCTCGTCCTGGCGGGTGGGGTTGACGAGACGACGGGCGAGGTTGCCGGTGGGAACGGAGGTCGCGATGCCGTTGCTGTGGGGGAAGAGTGCTTCCAGCGTCTGTGCAGCGAGCGGGTGCGCCTGAAGCGCGCCGTGGCGGCCTGAGGCGCCGGCGCTGTGGTGGCGGGCGATGGCGGTGAGGGCCGCTTTGGCCAGCGGCAGTGCCTTGCACGTCTCGCAAAGCTGTTCCATCGCCGCCGCTGCGCTCTCGACGGCGTGGTTGGGCCTCAGGTGGTTGAGCTTCCGGCTCAGGGCGCGTTCAGCCGGATCCCGTGGATTGTAGTCCGTGTGAGCGGCCATATACGAGGGGGGAAGCGTCAGGTCCTGGCCTCGTAGTTTGCTGAGGGCCTCCTGCCAGCGGTGGGCCCAGGTCTGCCATCGCACGTCGAGCTTGCCAACGTCGTGGAGCGCGATGACCAATCGGGCGGCGCGATCCAACGTGCCCGGTTCCCATCCGTACTGCGCTTCGATGTGTCGACTCACGTACGCGATCTCCTGCTGGAGCGGAAGGCGTTGTTTGCCAGCCGCGTGATCCCAGAACGGGTGCTCGTAGACCTGCAGCATCCGCGTTACGTGCTCCTCAAAGGTCTCACGCTCGTAGGGCGCAAACCAGCGGCGCCCTGAGGGCCGCTCGCGGTGCGGCGACGCCCACGTCCCGTCGCCCTGCACGCCGAGGCGGAATCCAATCTTCGAGCTGTACGCGGCGAGGCGCGGATTCACCGCCACCAGCAGGGCGCCTGCCAGGTCGGCTTTGCTACCGATGGTGCGCCATTTCCACTGCGTGGGTTCTCGGGATGACTCCGCCTCAAGCTCCGGCTCCGCCGTCATCAGAGCCCACGTCTCGCCAAGGGCCTGCTGCAGGTTGATGAGGGGTTCGTAGGACCCGAGCAGGGTGCCGCGATAGAGGCCGAAACCCTCGCAAGCCCATGGATTCTCGAGGCTGGGCGGATCGGGGTGGACGATGACGGTGCGACTGTCGACGTCGCGGATCAGTTCTGAGGCCGCGCCGCGCTCCTGGCGTTCGATGGTGTCCGCGATCTTGTGAGCGATGGCGTGACGTTGGGCCCGCTGCTGTGCCAGCAGGCGGCGATCGGCGTCCCCGTGGGCCGCGTTCACGATCTGGAGCTCGTCAGCGAAGGAACAGACCTCGCCGGATCTGGCCTTCAGGGCATTCCAGGTCCTCTCGCAGATTTGGCGTTGCTCTTTGAGATAGGGAGCGTAGCTGGGCTCTCCGTTCTGTCTGAGAGGTAGTGCATAGACATAGACGTCGCCCTCCTCGTCCTGATAGCGAGCGCAGCGACCGGCTCGCTGGATCACGCTGGCAGCCGGTGCAAGCTCCGTGTGCAGAGTTTCACTGGTGATGTCGAGTCCGACCTCCACGACCTGAGTTGCGACCAGGATTGCGCTGCCGACGGTGTGATCCTCCTTGCGCTTGCCGAACTCGCGCCGCAACCAGTTCTCGCTGGCCTCGCGGTCGCGCGGTAGGAAGCGACTGTGCAAGAGCCGCACCTCTGTGGCGGGGTCGACCTGCGTGTGCAGGCCCTCAAAGAGCGCCTGTGCTCTATCGACCGTGTTGCAGATTGCCACGGACCGCGTGGAGTGGTGTGCGATGACGGCTTCGGGTGTGAGGCGTTCTTCGACCACGTGGAGGCGGCGCGTTTTCCGTTGAGAGGGGATAGCGGCGGCCTCCTCCGCCGAGAGCACGATGGGCACGGCGCCAATTCTGTCCGCCACTGCATCGACGATTTCCCCTGAAAGCGTGGCAGTCATAACGACAAAGGGAGTGATGCCCGTGAGCATCTCAAGGAGATGCAGCGTGGTCGCGAGCATCTCACGGGGGAAGAGGTGCAGCTCGTCGAAGACCAGATAGGAGGATAGGACCGCGCCCGCGTTGAGGTTGCCTTGGGACAGGCTCAGCGCATAGGGGATGTTCAGGACGTTGCTGAGGGTCTGGTCGACAGTGGTGAAGATCAGATTGCCCTCCAGCTTCTGATCGTCGGGCCGGGCGCCGGTCTGTATCGTGACGTCGATGGGAGGGTCATAGACCGCCTCAGCCGCTAGTTTTGACCATTCCTCCTGGAACTGCGTCGCGAGCACACGGAGCGGCACCGAATAGATGCACTTGCGTGAGAACTCGCGGGCGTGCTCCCAGGCATTGACGAAAGGGAGCAAGGCCGCAAGGGTCTTGCCCGCCCCGGTGGGCGCTTGCAGGATCACGCTTTCGCCATGAAGCAACCGTTGGGCGACCTCTTGTTGGAAGGGATATAGCTCCACGATGCTCGCTCCTTAGTCAAAGAGATCTCTGAACGTCTGGTTCAGTGAAGCGGCCAGATCATCATTGCTTTCGCGGACGTCCGGCGCATCACCGACTTCGGTTCCACGATGGACATTCAGGTCGTAAATCCGGGCCAGCCGTCGTGTCTCCCGCTTCAACTGCGCACGCACCGCCTCCGGCGCCAACACCTCTACATCCGCGCCCCAGCCGCGGATCCAGGGGAGCATCTCCTGGGGCTCGGCGACGCGGGCGCGCCAGAGGAGGCTGCCGTCGGGCTGCTCGTCGAGGCGCTCGCTGCGGTGCCACTGGGTCTCGCGCACGCGGTGCGCCACCCGCGGGTGGAAGCGCAGGACGACCTCCACCGGCTCCGCTTCGGTGGTCCAGATGCCCCAGGCGTCGGCGAGTTGCTTGCGCGGGTCGAAGTCGTCAGGGATGGTGTAGGCTTCATCGAGGAGCTCGGCGGTGCGGATGCGCTCGATCTTGAAGGTGCGGAGGGCGTCGGGCGGCTCGCGCCAGCCGATGACGTGGGTGGTGCGACCAACGGCGTAGGGCTCGATGTAGTAGGGGGCGAAGACGTACTCATAGATCTGCCGATCGGGCATCTGGTGTTTGAGGCGGACCTTGCGGCCCAGCGACCAGGCGCGGGTGAGGGTCTCGAGGACCTCGAGGTAGACGGGGTCGTGGCGGCGGGCGTCGGCGTCCATGACGTCGGCGGAGGCACGGACGTGGTCGCTGACGAAGGGGGCCAGTCCCTCCAGCGCGGCGGCGAGCTTGCGGAGCGCGGCGGCGGCGTGGGGGTTGTGTTTGTCGGTCCGCGTGGCCATCAGCCGCGAGGCGAGGTGGACGGCCATCGCCTCGTGAAGGGTGAAGCGGACCTCGGTGAGGTAGGCGTCGCGGTCGATCATCAGGCGCCCGTCGTCGGTCTCGTAGACGGCGAAGCGCTCGGTGAGGTCGGGAAGGTAGCGGTTGACCGTCGAGCGGTGGACGCTGATGCGCCGGGCGATCTCGGCCTGGGTCAAGCCCTCGGGATAGCTCAGGAGCAGTTGCTCGATCTGGAGCAGGCGGTCGGCCTTGTTGGCTGCGCGTTGGGTCATGACAGGACTCCTCGTGTCGCTTTATGCCTATTTTAAAGCCCCAGGATGCGGAATCCCGCAACAGGTGTGCGGTTTTCGGCGAATTCGCGGCGGCTATAGGCGTCGCCCAAAGGGCCAGAGGCCGCCGCGATCGTCCTCACTGTAGAGATAGCCGGCCTCTTCCAGGCTGGGAAGACGGCGGGTGACGGTGGAGCGGGCGACGCCCAGTTGCCGTGCCAGCTCTGCCGGTCGGATGCCAGGATGCTGTCGGATGAGCCGATCCATTTCGTCGAAGGCCGGTACTTTCTTGCGCCAATGTGCCATCTTGCACCTCCGGTGGTGGGTTTGACTCCACCATGCCAGAGGTGTGTTGCACCTAACG
>JBNGCW010000058.1:0-16025 GCA_049975525.1 Anaerolineae bacterium | reverse complement strand
TGAAGCTGCTCAAGCGCCACGTGCTCAAGCGCTGCATCTACGGCGTGGACCTCAATCCCATGGCGGTGGAGCTGGCGAAGGTGAGTCTCTGGTTAGATTGCTTCACACTGGGCGCGCCGCTCTCCTTTTTGGATCACCACCTGCGCTGCGGCAACAGCCTCATCGGGGCCATGGGCCGCGAGGTGGCGGACGAGTTCGCCAGCGATATGCCCCTCTTCGGCAGCGGGCCTTTCAGCGGGCTGCTGCGGGCGGCGCAGACCATCCAGCAGATCAGCGCCAACACCGACGTGACGCTGGATCAGGTGGAGCAGAGCCGCAGCCTCTACGACATCTTCGAGGACGAGGCGACGCCCTACAAGCGGCTGTTGGATGTGCGCGTGGCGCGGCACTTCGGCGTCGAGCGGGCCGACGAGTTCCTGCGGGCGCACACGCCGGAGCAGGCGCTGGACATCGTGCGGGGCCGGGCCGACGACGTCGATCCCGTCTACGAGACAGTCGTGGCGCGGTCGCGGGCGCTCTACGCGGAGAAGCGCTTCTTCCACTGGGACCTGGAGTTCCCGGAAGTCTTCATCGACCTGGAGCGGGCCGATTGGAAGGAGGACGGCGGCTTTGACGCGGTGGTGGGGAATCCGCCGTATGCTTCTGCTAAGGGAGATGCTGAGAAATACTTGCGAAAGCATTACAGCGTTGCCAGCTACTTCATTGACTTATTTCATACTTTCATGGAATGCGGCCTGGAAATTCTACATGATGGTGGACAATTGAGCTACATCGTTCCAGAACCATGGCTGACCATGGAAAAGTTAGAACCACTTAGAGAATATGTTTTGTCCCATTCAAACATTTTGCAGATATTACGCCTCACCAATCCGGTATTCGCAGAAGCTACGGTTGATAATGTGGTGTTAATTGTAGAGAAAAATAATGTTTCTGGCAATATATCAATTATGAAGGGCGACAACTCTAGAAACAAGCTGTATAGCATCCATCAGGAGAATACGATATCCCAATCTAAGATCATGGAGACACCGGGTAAACGGATTGAGGTTCGCTTAACTGCCGAAGACCAACATGTCTTGGAAAAATGCCAAGCAATTTCTCTTTTATTGGATGACCTAACAAGTCCTTCTATCGGAATTCAAGCATACAATCGGTCAAAACATACAAGAGAACAGATTGAGAATCGAATCTTCCATTCCGACAAAAAAGAGTCAGAAGATTATCTGCGTGAGATTAGTGGTAAACACGTTGGACGGTATAAATTGAAGATACCTGATGATCAATGGGTCAAATATGGTCCCCATTTACATGATTACAGGCCACTGGAATATTTCACAGAGCCAAGACTTTTAGTTCGAGAAATTACCCAAGAGGGAAGCCATAAGATTAGCGCTGTTTACACTTCTGAGGTGGCTTGTAACTATAAGACTTCACTGATTATCTTGCCAGAGGCAAATTTATATTCTCTCTACTATCATCTAGCTCTGGTCAATTCAGCACTACTCTCGTGGATATACATCCGTACAGCAAACAAGATCGTTTCGGACACGTTCCCTCGAATATCAGTTGCGGATTTAGAAAAGCTTCCAATCCGCCGCATCCACTTCACCACCCCGCAGGCCGAGCGCGAGCGGCGCGTCGCCGACCTGGTCGCACGCTACGCGCGCGGCGAGCACGCGGCGCTGCTGGCGGAGGTCGAGGCGCTGCTGCCCCAAGACGCCGACGGCGACTTCCTCGCCTTCCGGCCCGGCGCGACCGGCGCGGAAGAAAAGAGTGATGTCGTCCACGACCTGCTGGCCCACCTCGCCGAGCAGATGATCGACCTGCACAAGCAGAAGCAGGCGCGCGTCGACGCCTTCTGGGATGACCTGGAAGCCGCCACCGACGCGAGCGACTTCGAGACGCTGCGCAACAAGGGCAAGTGGGAGCAGAGCCTGGCGAAGGACGCCGCCTGCGCCCCCTACGTCAACCCCGACAGCCGCTCGACGCGCACACTGGATGAGAGCCTCGGCTGGGACGCCGACTGCTACGCCGCCTTCGTCGCTCTGCTGGCGGGCAAACGCGCCGTCACCCCGAAGGTTGAGCGTGTCTACGCGGCGCACGCCCCGGCGTACACCGCGCTCATCGAGCGCATCGCGGCGACGGACCGGCTGATTGACGAGGTGGTCTATCGGCTGTATGGGTTGACCGAAGAGGAGATCGCGGTGGTGGAGGGGAGAGAATAACTTTAAAGCAATAACTGCATTGATACAGGAGTATATCATCAATGCAAGAATATCTCAAGGCAGAATATGATGGTCTGATCATGCGGTCATCCGGTTCTTGGGCACTCAAAAAACTGGATTACCTGCAGCGTTACATTGATGCCTTTGTCATTTCAATGCATGATAAACCTTGGCGGGCGATGCATTATATCGACCTCTTCGCTGGCCCTGGTAAATGCCGTGTGCGGGATAGTGGTGAGATATATCTTGGCTCTCCCATCATCGCTTTGAAAGCTCCCCATGCCTTCACTCGCTATTACTTTGTTGATCTAGAACCTAACAATATCTCTGCGTTGCGCGAACGTTGCTCAGTTTCTCCCCTCGCAGATCGTGTTCATTACGTAGTTGGTGATAGCAATCAAGTTGTCCACGAAGTGGCTGAATCAATTTCAGTAGATCAAGAATTCATTCGCGGACAATGGTCTTCCTTGAACTTGGCTTTTCTTGATCCGGCAGGGATAGATCTCTACTGGGAAACGGTGGAGGTCTTGGCACAGATTAATCGGATGGACTTGGTCATTCACTATCCTCAGATGGGGTTGTCAAGATTTATGCCACAGGCCTTCGACTCGCCCGAAGAAAACAAAGTAGATCTCTTTTTCGGCGGAAGAGAGTGGCGTAAGATTTATCGGAAGTGGCGAACAAGAACCGGATTACACCGCAAGCTGATTGATCACTACAAAGATAAATTGCACAACTTGGGGTATGAGGAAGTCCTACCGGGGGATGAACCAGAACCCTTGATGCGCAACGAGAAGAGAAAAGCCCCTCTCTACCGTCTTATCTTTGCCAGTAAGCATCCTCTCGGTCACGATTTTTGGCGTGCCGTTACAAAGCGCGATGTTTATGGGCAGCAGAAACTTTTCTGATATTTACATGCCAGAACATTTGTGCTATTATGAATGTAATTTGGAACTTTATTGTGGATAGATTTGTGAGGGCCACAGAGAGGAGATCCCAATGAGTACCCATTCAGGTATCGAGTGGACAGAAGCGACTTGGAATCCGGTGACCGGCTGCACCAAGGTCAGCCCAGGATGCAAATATTGCTACGCCGAGCGGATGTCGAGACGCTTGAAGGCCATGGGACAACCCAAATATGCCAAGGGCTTTGAACTGACCGTCCATCCGGAGTGTTTAGAGCAACCACTAGCGTGGAAAAAGCCGCGGATGATCTTCGTCAACTCCATGAGCGATCTCTTTCACAAAGATGTTCCTCTCTCCTTTATCCAAGATGTTTTCTGCGTGATGCGACAAGCCGCACAACACACCTTCCAGGTCTTGACCAAACGCTCCCAGCGCTTGCTTGAACTCAATCCTCGCCTTGATTGGCCCGACAATGTCTGGATGGGCGTGAGCGTGGAGAATCAAGATTATACGTTTCGGATTGAGCATCTGAGAAAAACGGCTGCTCACGTCAAGTTCCTCTCCTTGGAGCCGTTGCTGGGCCCCCTGCCCGATTTGAACCTCCAGAACATCGACTGGGTTATCGTCGGCGGTGAGTCTGGGCCTGGTGCCCGCCCTATGGACGAAGCGTGGGTCACTGATATCCGCGATCAGTGCCAGGTGAGTGATACGCCTTTCTTCTTCAAACAGTGGGGAGGCATCCGCCGGAAAGAGGCTGGGCGGGAACTCAAAGGGCGGACCTGGAATCAGATGCCCCGGTTAGCGCCTGCCGGGAGCTAGCCCCGGTTGACACCTCGCCCCCTCCGTGATATGCTTACAGTGTAAGTACATCATCCGCAGAAAGGAGCGCTATGGCACGCAAGTTGTTTCGGAGCGGCAACAGCACCGTTGTCTCCCTGCCGGGAGAGGTGCTGGAGGTCCTGGATTTGGACGCGGGGGACGAGGTCTCCGTCACCGCCGATCCCGAGGGCGGGCGCATCGTCATCACGCCGGTGGCGCGGCCCCTCGCCGGCGTGGAACCCGACTTTCTCGCGCAGGTGGACCGCTTCATTGACCGCTATGCCCCGGCGTTGGAGCGGCTGGCGGGCGATCCGGAAGCCTGACCCGTGCGCTACCTCACCGTGGCGGAGGTCGCCGTGATCCACGCGCGCCTCATCCAGCGCACCGGCGGCGCGGCGGGCCTGCGCGATCTGGGGCGGTTGGAGGCGGCGGTCGCCCGCCCGCAGGCCGCCTTCGAGGGCGCGGAGCTCTACCCCACCGTGTGGGACAAGGCTGCCGCCCTGATGGAATCCCTCATTCGCAATCATCCCTTCATCGACGGCAACAAGCGCGTGGCCCTCGTGGCGGTGGGCCTCTTCCTGGAGCGCAACGGTCACGTCCTCCGGGCCTCCAATGCCGAAGTCTACGCCTTCACCCTGCAAATGGCGCGGAGCGAGGTGGAGCGGGAGGCTGCGGCGGCCTGGCTGCGCGTGCATAGCACCCCCGCGAGGTTTGAAGAAGAAGATGGGTAAAGGTGAGGCAGCATGAAGGGCTGGACTATGCCGGGGAATCTACCTGCTAGAAACGCTATCAAACGCCGGACGCACTGTTCTGCTGGGCTGTAAGGCCCGGTTCGGAGACCTACCATGAAACTCCCCTACGTCATTGATAACCGCGAGCACCGGCTGGCTGTCGTGCTCGACCACCTGCTGCGCAGCGACGCCGTCCACGCGCTCGACGTCGCCACTGCTTACTTCAACGTGGGCGCCTTCGAGCTTCTGCAGGCGGCGCTGGAGGGCCTGGCTTCGATGCGCCTGCTGCTCGGCTCGGAGCCGGGCGGTGCCGGCGACCTGGGCCTGCGGCAGGCTCTACGCCGCGATCTCGACGCGGCGCCCTTCGACGAGGCCACACTCCAGCTGGTCGAGGCCCTGATCCGCTTCCTGCGCCGCGAGAGCGTCGCCGTCAAGCTCTATCAGCAGGGCTTCCTGCACGCCAAAAGTTACCTCTGCTTCGCCGATACGGCGTCGGGCGACCGCTTCCGTCCCGTGGCGGGCATCGTCGGCTCCAGCAACTTCACCCGCGCCGGCCTGACCACGAATCAAGAACTCAACCTCACCCATAAGGTCTTCCTGGAACCGGAGGAAATCGACGATTGGGAAGCCGCCGACGCCGTCCGTCCGGTGCTGACCGCCAACGCCGCCACCGACGACCTGCCGCTCTTCGCCCAACCGGCGGACACCGCTGACGTGGAAGCCCGCGCTCGCCGCGAGATCAAGAGTGAGGTCGGCGCGCGGGCCATCCTGGAGTTGCTGACCTGGTATGAGACCCGCTGGGAGGAGTCCCGCGACTTCAAGGACGATCTCATCGCGCTGCTGGACGCGTCCAAGTTCGGTGGTCACGAGTACACACCTTACGAAATCTACCTCAAGACGCTCTACGAGTACTTCCGCGACGAATTGGGCGGCGATGGTCTGCCGTTGCCGGGCACCCGCTCGGCGGTGGAACTGACCCGCTTCCAGGAGGACGCGGTGCAGAAGGCGCGGCGCATCCTGGCCCGCTACGACGGGGTGCTCATCGCCGACTCGGTGGGCCTGGGCAAGACCTGGATCGGCAAGAAGCTGCTGGAGGACACCGCCTATCATCGGCGGCAGAAGGCGCTGGTCATCTGCCCTGCTGCGCTGCGGGAGATGTGGCGCACCGAACTGCGCGAGGCCGCCATCCCCGCCGAGATCGTCTCCCAGGAGCTGCTGGGCCGCGCCGACTGCGAGATCCGCCCCTACCGCGACGTGGACGTCATCCTCATCGACGAATCGCACAACTTCCGCAACCACAACACCAACCGCTACGAGAACCTGGAGCGCCTGATCGGGGCCAACGGTGGTCTGGGACGTGATGGGGAACGCAAGCAAGTCATCCTGCTCACCGCCACACCCATCAACAACACCATCTTCGACCTCTACAATCAGCTGATGCTCTTCGCCCAGGGCGACCGCACTTACTTCTCCGCCGCCGGCATCGGCGACCTGCGCCGCTACTTCCTGGAGGCGCGGCGTCAGGCGGAGCGCGGCGCTGGTTCGACGTCGCCCACCACAGGCAGCAGCGAGACCCAGGCGCTCTTCAACCTGCTGGAGGAGGTCGTCATCCGCCGCACGCGGGCCTTCATCCGCAAGGCCTACCCGGAAGCCACCATCCACGGGCAACCCATCCACTGGCCCCGGCGAGAGCTGCACACCGTGCGCTACAACCTGGAAGCCGCCTATGCGGGCATCTACCGCAGCGTCGTCACCGCCATCGAGGAGCTGACGCTGGCGCCCTACAACCTGGAGCAGTACAAGCGCGCGGGCGTGGAACGCGACGAGCTGGCGCTGGGCCGCGAGCAGGCGCTGGTGGGCATCTTCAAGAGCCGCTTCCTCAAACGCTTCGAGTCGAGCGTGGCGGCTTTCCGCATCAGCGTACGGCGCGCACTGGCCTTTGACCGTGCGTTCCTGGCGCTACTGGACGAGGGCAAGCTGCTCAACAGCAGCGACTTCCGGACCGCGCTGCGCTACCTGGAGCCGGAGGACGAGGACGCGGCGGCGGACCCGCTGGCCTCGCTACTGGATGACGAGAACGCGGCGGCGCAAGCCGTGTTCGAAGCGCTCCCCGAACTGGATCCCCGTGAATACGATCTGACGGCGCTGCGCGACGCCGTGCAGCACGACGTCGCCGCGCTGCAGGGTGTCTGGGGAAAGATTGAGGAGATCACGCCGGAACGCGACGCCAAGTTGCAGGAGATCAAGCGGCTCCTCTCCGAGGAGCTGCGTGGCGAGAAGGTGCTGCTCTTCACCACCTACAAGGACACGGCCCGCTACCTGCACCGCGAGCTGGCGAACGACGTCGAGTTCCTGGCCGACGCTGGTCAGCCGCGGCTGGCGCGCCTGGACGGCGACGTCGCCCCGGTGGATCGCGCGCGGCGCGTGGCCTACTTCGCGCCGGTGGCCAACGATCGCCCCGACCTGGTGGGCAGCGAGGAGAGCATCGACATCATGATCTCCACCGACGTGCTGAGCGAGGGGCAGAATCTGCAGGATTGCGGCGTGCTGGTCAACTACGACCTCCACTGGAACCCCACGCGCATGGTCCAGCGGGCCGGGCGCATCGACCGCATCGGTTCGACCTTCGACCGGCTGCACATCTACAACGTCTTCCCCGAGGCGGGCCTGGAAGAGCTCCTGGGCCTGGTGGAACGCCTCAACCGCAAGCTGACGACCATCGACCAGGCCGGGATGCTTGATACCAGCGTGCTGGGCGAGGCCGTGCATCCGCGCACCTTCAACACCCTGCAGCGCATCGCCGCCGAGGATGAGACGGTGCTTGACGAGCTGGAGGCCGAGTCCGACCTGGTGAGCAGCGAGTTCCTGCTGGCGACGCTGCGGGAGGTGCTGCAGGACGGCACGCTCGATCCCGGCGACCTACCCGACGGTATCCACTCCGGGCGGGCGAAAGCGGGCTATCGCGGCCTTTTCTTCTACTTCTCCGCGCCGGCGCCCGAAGATGAGGATGCGCGCGGGGGACGCCGTCACTTCTGGCGCTACGTCGACCTGGCGACCGGCAAGATCCACGAGAACCGCTACGAGATCACCGGGCTACTCCGCTGTGGACCGGACGAACCGCGCGTTGTAGCCGAGAACGTCGACGTCTTCGCCGTGCAGGAGAGCGTCATCGAGCATATCTTGCGCAGCGTCCAACACCAGCAAGCCGTCGAGGCGGCGCCCAAGATCGTCGATCCGCTGCAGCAGACCGTGCGCACCGTGCTGGAGCAGCAGCGCCACAACCCCGCCGTCTCCGCGCAGGCCATCCGGGCGGCGCTCAAAGCGCTGCGGGAACCGCTCTCACGGGCCTACGTCAAGGACCTGCGGGCAGCCTATGAGGAGTACCAGCGCGACGGCGACCTCGCAGCCCTGCTGGACGCGGTGGACGCGCTGGAGACGGGAGCATCGCAGCCGGAGACCAGAGCACCCACGGCAGCCCCGCTAACGCGCGAGGACCTGCACCTCGTCTGCTGGGAGTACGTGTGGTCATAGTCCTGGAGCGGAGGGGAAAGGGCTTTCACGGCACAGAGGAGCCGCACTTCGCGGAGTTCCTGCGGGACGTGCTGTACAATCGGTATCTGCGGGAGTAGGAGGAGAGTAAAAAATGGCTCAACTTGTTTCGGGAGAACTAGCCCTTGAAATACGTTTCCAGGAAATTGATGAAGAGGGTTGGGTTCAGTACGCTATTTCATTTCTTTGGCAAAATGAGTCTCTTATCAACAATCAGATTTTGAAGCGACAAAATGCATACTGGGCCAACAGAGGTAGGAATGGGACCACTTTCAAAGCAAGTGAATTTGGGCACGACACGTTGATTCCCACCCTGGAGAAAGTGCTAGAAATCAAGGAGCCAGTGTATTGGAACCAATAGAACCCGACGTTACCATTGCCTTCTATCCCAATCTCCGTTTTCCCTTTATTCAATCACCTTGGGAAGCCATATCAGAAGGTGAACAAGGTGGAGATACAGATGACGAGCCCTCTCAAGAACAGAGACCAACAAATGGTCGAGCGCCCGTCGACATTTTCACCTTGATCGTGTTGGTTGATACACAGAATTTGAAAGACTGTCATCCATATACCGGAGAAGGGCCGGCCTTGATCATGCGAACTACGCGCTGGCAGCTCGAGGATTTCTGTACGGAGTTGAAGGCGGAATATCATTTCCTTGAATCCAACCGAAATGTAGGTGAATGAAAGAAAGGAGGCTCTCTTGGAATTCGCCGGAAATGGCCACATCTAGTGGTAGCCGTTGGACAAACTGCTGGTAACCCTGCAAATCCAGATAAAAGTCCGGAAGAGACCAATGACCCGGAAAACACCTTAACAGCAACATTTTAGTACGACAATGGCACATTAGGTAGGATCTTTTGAATTCGAATGACTTCTAGCAAGTTTGCGTTTCATACGACTTTTGCGCGAACGTGTGCGGTTGAGTAGATGCTCCGCCACCAGTTGTCGAGCTTGGCGCTTGGACAGTCGCGGCAGCGGCATCGCCGCGCGCAACATCGTGCGTACATTCGCGTACGACAGGGTGGGCAGTTCGTCCACCTCCAAGTCGGAAAGCAACTGCGGGTCGCGGGAATATTGCTGCGCCCAACTCACCTGGGTTTCCGTGATGAACCACGAGCTCAAGATGGTCATCGCCGTGTTATGTTCCCAGGCGCGGAACTTCCAGGCTTGAAATTCATCCCAGCCCAGTTCCGACTTGGCATCCTGGATCGAGCGCTCCACGAAATAGCGCTGCGATTCCATCCACGCCAGGTGCTGCAACGCGGTGTCGGCCGGAGCATTGCTCAAAGCGTAGGTGTGTCGGCCGTCAGAGTGCCGCCGGATCAGCAGCCACTCCTCCGTGGGTTCGTCATCCCGCAAGGTCCAGATGCGCCGCGCAGTGTATTCCGACTCCAGGATGCCCCGTTCGGTCGTCCGCACCTGCAAGGTTTTCCAGGTCGTGTCCGGATCCTGGGCTATCGCCTGCACCGCAAGTGGTTCATGCTCCGACAACACCCGGGGCTTGCTGAAATCCGGCCCCTGGTGTCCCTCCGGCGTGGACGGCACGCCCCATTCTGGACGCTCCAGGTAGACCGGGGTCGTGCAGGGCACATCGGCCATGTAGGAAATGTGGGCTTCCGCCAAGTTGGCACGAAACCAAGCGGCGCGGCCATAGAGATCATCGCACGCCAGAAAGTCAAACGGCAAGCCGTTCGCTTGGGCCCGTTGCACCATCTCCCAGCCCAACTCGACCTTGCTCTTGAAGGTGCGCTCGGCAGGCACGCCGGCTTCTTCGCGCTGCGCCGCGTAGGTGTCCGCGAACCATCTTTCCGGGATGAACAGCTCCCCGTCCACCCACGTCCACCACGGTTCTTTAACGTAGGTCAAGAAGACTCCCACCTGACAGACGTCCACCTTGCCCAACCGGCCGTTGTATTGCCGGCCCGTCCCCGCGCTGCACGGGCCCGACTTGGCATCAGCGCTCTCGTCCAACACCAATGCTCCACCCTGCAGCGCCGGGGTTTCCGTGATGTCGGTTTGCACTTGTTGACAGACCGCTGCCTTGCTCCACGGCGAATTCGTCATGAAGTGTTGTATTCTCTCCCCAGCAACCTCTGTCTGTCGGCCTATCTCCGTAAAATTGCGCTGGGTCTCCATGCGCAAGAGTCCGCTCAGATAGTAAGACGCCAGTTCCGATTGATCGCGGGTTTGCGTCCAAAAACAATAGCGGTAGCGACTCCAAAACTGCATAAGTCGCTCGGGCAATTCATCTACCGCCTGCGCGGGCAGTCCCCAGCGCGTCGGATCCAAAAGCGAATTCAGAGTTTTCGTATATTCATTCGCTTATGTATATCATATTTGCATGATTTTCGCAAGTTGCACTTTATCGTTTTTAATATGCCATTGTCGTACTAGATAGCACTGCTTGGTCTGTCGCGGAAAACGATAAAGCCCTGGTGTTTGGTTGAGCATACTTTATCAGGAGTCTCGTGACTTTCAACTCATTCCCTTTTTTCTCCATTCGGTATTATGTTGGTTTTTATTGATTTGAAACGCACCCAAATGCTTAGCGTGCAACCTCGTGCCTCTCGGACATATCGGAACTGCTTCGTTTGCCCTTTTGTGCACTTCCTTGACCTATGTTCGCTTCTTGTTACAATCCCCAAGGGTATGAGGACAGCGAAGATTCGCGTGTTGATCATTGAGGATCATCCGGCGACCGCTGAGGGTCTGCGCGATTTATTCGAGCATCGTGATGACCTTGAGCCGGTCGGTGTGGCGGGCGACGGCGCCAGCGGATTGCAGATGGCCGAATCCCAGCACCCTGACGTCGTCCTGCTCGATCTGGAACTGCCCGATCTCCCCGGCGCCTGCGTGGCGCGCCAGTTGCACACCCTCGATCCCCCACCAACGGTGCTGGCCTACAGCGCCCACGACGACGCCGAGCACATCCACGCCGCCTTGGCAACGGGCGTGGCGGGCTACGTGTTCAAGACCACCTCGCTTTTCACCCTCACCGATGCAGTGCGGGCGGTAGCGCAGGGCAAGCCGTGGGAGGCCTGGATATAACAAATTCTTGTTATATCCAGGCCGAAAAATAACAAGAAATTGCTATTTACAGGCGCCTCCTGATCTGGTAGGATGATAGGTAGCGTCGGGTGGTCCGGTGCGTGTCAACCCACTCACTAAAATCACAGGAGGTTTGACATGCGTAAGTTGAAGTTCGTTTCGCTGTCTGTGTTGGTGGCGTTGTTGCAGCGATGATTCAAAGCCCTCCTCCAGCAAAGGTTCGGCAATCACCGTCTATTTCTATCCGGGTTGATGGTCAAACCATTTTCTTGGAACGGGGCAAGAACGTCCATCCACAAACTTATGCTCTTCTCTCCCCTTAGCCTGGGCCCGCTGGCTGGTGCATGTTTGCTAACCTTCCGTCTAGCCACCGACGGCGACGTTGCCGCGTTGGTGTGCAAGGCCCGCCGGCTCCGTCGATCCCGACCAGCGGCAGCAACGGGTGTCCGACGCGCAGTGGTGCTGGAGCAGGCCATCTGGCAACCGTTGCTCGTGCGACGCCTCACCTTTGCTGTAGACGGGGCATGCGTCCACGGCGAGCAGCAGTCGCCGGCAGGGGCATTGCTGTTTTACAATGCCTAGACCGCCCCGTGGTAAGCTCACGTGTCAATACTTCTTTTGGGTTACTGGGTGCTGTTCCATAATTCATCATAAATTTTGGGCACTTTTGTGGTATGTTGAGAGTGCTATCGGGCAATCCCGCTCGGTAAATATCTCAAATCAGGAGGTTTGACATGCGTAAGGTGAAATTCGTATCAATGTTCGTGTTGTTGGCGTTGTTGGTCAGTGCTGTCCCCGGAGCGGTAGTGGGCCGAGAATCGCCACCTCAGAATGGTTCATCTGCTATGTCGACTGTGAAAAATTGTAGATCCTCAGCCTGTTTCCACACTGAACTCTCTGCCGAACCTATAAGCGATTGGCTCCGTTACGAGGACCCAAACTATGCGTTTACGTTGGAATATCCAGCAGAGTGGAAGGTGGAGACGACCATCCAGCAGTCTGTTCCATTCTCTGACCCTTCCGCCATCATCAAGCGGCAGACCTTTAGCGGTCCAGAAGGCTCAATTGACCTGGATGTATGGCTCTTGAAGGGGTATGACTTGGATAAATGGCTGAATTGGTATGGGAAAACACGTAATGAGCTCCCAACTACCCATGCGAACGCGCGGATCGCGGGCCAGCCGGCGGTGGTGTTTGTGGAAGAAGGTGGCACGGTTGACATGTTGGCCGCGTTCTTTAGCGATGGAAAATATGTCTACCGGTTGTAGTACACCGTAACCCAGAACAAACGGGGAGTGCAGGCCTATTGGCATATGCTTGATACATCCACCCTGTCAGGGAGTAAGACGATCACAGGAAGTGAGATAACCCTGGCGCAGATTCCTGAGGACGTGAAACAGAGCGCCCAACAGGCGGTGGAGTCTTCATCTACACCAGGTGTATCTGTGCCAGGTGTTCGGGTATCGAGTTGCTGCGGCTACTATTCCAGCGGCAACCCCTTCCCATGCTGCGTTGCAGGTAACTGCACCTGGTGGGTATTCTATAAATACGGCTGGGTACCTTTCCGTCATGATGCATGGAAGTGGTGGGGACAAGTGCCTGATTATTATCTTTGGAGGCGTGGAGGTGGACCGGGTAGAAAAGAAGACATCGCTTGGTGGAACAAGTCACCAAGTTCCTCCCTGGGCCACGTGGCATACGTTGCAAACTACACTGGGGGCGGCACTATACACACTTCTGAGATGGCGTGCGGCAGTGATAAATGCGCCTACACCAGGGACAGGTCTGTCTCGGCGCCGGATGGATACATTTACGAGAGATATTCCCCGCAACCTTGACCATGAACAGTAACTGTTTCGCGGCTGGTCGCTCTCGGCACCAGCCCCCCCATTGCGCTCAAGCGCAATGGGGGGGGGACGAATGGCTTCCATGGAGAAGCACCACCCCAAAGTGAGAGAGGGTCTCTGGGACTTGGTGTGGTGGATGCCGCACGACGTAAATTTTTCACCACAGATTGCACTGATTTTCAACTTTTTTCTGTGCCAATTCGTGAAATCTGTCCTGAGTCTCCGAAGGATCCGTGGTTAATTTTTGCTCAACCATATGAATTTCCAAAGAGCCGTGATAGAAAGGCTAAGGCCAGCCCAATTTGGAGGACACAGTGAATAGAATACCTGCATCTTTCGATATTACCAAATTAACCGCAAGAATTGCACGAGCAGGCAGACCTTCCCCGGAATTGCCTCGGATGGCGAGATCGGCCAGTCTTGCATTATTGCTTCTGTTGCTCCTGGCGTTGAGTGCCTGCGTGTCCCAAGAAGGGGATACTATCCCAATCTCTACTCCGTCTCCTACCCTTGCTCCTTCTCCTTCTCTTACCACGCCTACTATGGCTCCCCCTTCTCCTACCCCTACGGCAAGCACCCCCGACTCACCCACTCCTACTGTTGTCCCAGATCTACCTTCCCCATTGCCAGGCTGGGCTTGGTATCAGGGTAGTTGTACGGGGTATTGCATCGTCTACCCTCAATCCTGGACCAAATACAAACACTGGGGACGATACACTCAACCCCCCAGGGGAAATAATCCCGGTCCCATCCAGGAACGGGTGGTCTTCCAATCGGCCGAGACCGGCTCCGAAGTGATCGTAGACGTATGGGATGTGACCGCGCTGCCCGATTTCGATTTGCTGACCTGGGTCAATACCAGGCCGGAGGCGCTGCTCTTTACCGACTCGACGGAGCCGGTCACTTACAACGCGAAGCTACTGGGGCAGCCGGCGCTCTTCTACTATAGTCCGGCTAAGGGGGGCACAGGTGACATGGTTACACTGATCTTCGCCACCGATGAGTACGCCTTACGCATATTGTTCACCAGTACGGCAAGGCCAATGCTCCCAGCCGAGGCTGCAATTTACCGCTACATGCTGGAGAGTTTCTCTTTACCTGGTCGCCCGGCAGAGGGCGTTGACATCCCCACCGGTTGGGAGCAGGGGGCCGGTTTGATCGTCAGAGCCGCTCCTCCCGACCTCGACCTGGCCGCTCTCCCCCCGGACGAATTATTTCCTTACCGCCAGGGGCTGGTGGGGGAGGTGGCGGACTGGGATGAGGCCCGAATTTACGATATGCGCTTCACTTTGCTCACCGACGCGGGACAGCGTTACACGATCTACGCTGAACCGTTTCGCGCACATTTTCAGGGTCTGCCAATTGACTATGCCTACCACAGCAATGCGCCGAGGCCGCAAGACGGGGACCGGCTGCGGGTAGCGGGGCAGCCGCTGGCCACCGGCGAGGTGCTGGCACAGTACATCGCCATCCAGACCAACGATGATGAGTGGCAAACCTGGTTTGACAAGACGCTCTTCACTGTCACGCGCGACGAGTTTGAGCCGCTCCTACTCTCAAATTATCCCCCAGGCGAGACGGTGTGGTTGCGGGGACCACTTGAGCAAACCCTGGCGTTTCTGGTAAGTGAGAGCGGCAACCCTATCGGGAGCGAGGAATTCTCCCCCTACCTGGAGCAGGACGCGCTGGCCCACGGTGTGCTGCAGGCAAATGGCGCTTTGCGTGTCGAGTTGCAGGATCTTTACGTGCAAGATGGTCCCTGTAGCAAGATTTCGGACCATACAGAGCACTGCCCCTTCTGGAAACAGCTCTATCCTCCTGTTTCCGCCACGACGACCATCACCGCCACCGTCCTGGAGAGTAACCCCGAAGCGCGCATCATCGTGCTGCAGCAGCCGGTAGCGGGGTTTGTAACCATCACGCTGACACCGGACGGGCAGTTGCTCACCGCAGACGGGCAACCTGCGACCTGGGAGGAGATCGTAGAGGGAAACCAGGTACAGGCGAGTGGGGAAGTCGGAGGCGCCGGCACTCTCTTGGCGGATCGCGTACAGCTTATCCCTTACTGAAAACTACTCAGAACTTTCTTGGTAGCATCTCAATAAATAGCGGCGCATAGCGTATCTTGTCAGTATTCGTGGAAAAGGCTTGGGTAGTGGTAAAAAAGTAAGTGATGGCGTATGATGGAGGATCGATAAGAGTCCCAATACCGGAGGTAAACCATGATCCAGAAGACCATCACCTATCGGTGCCGCCAATGCGGCAGCACCAATATTGTCAAGAATGGCACCAACAAGTGTGGCAATCCCCAATACCATTGCAAGGATTGCGGTGCCTATCGGGTTCTGGAGCCCAAGCGCCGCTACGACAAAGAGAAGAGAGAAACGATCCTGCGGGCGTATCAAGAACGAACCAGCATGCACGGTGGCTCGCTGGATCCGAGAACTCGTGCAGACGCTCCCTGATCTCAAGGATACCCTGGAGCCAGTCCAGCCAGGGGATGTGCTGGAGCTTGATGAACTCTGGTCCTTTGTGTTGAAAAAGAGTAGAAAACGCTGGCTGTGGACCGCTATGTGTCGCCGCACAGGCCAAATCGTGGCTTTTGTGATAGGTGATCGCAGCGAGAAGACCTGTCGCCGCCTGTCCCGGCGCAACGCATCGCTGCGTGGGAAAGAAAGTGGCGAGACTGCTCACATGGAACGATGGTACAACACCCTCCGCCAGCGGCTGGCTCGTTTCGTGCGCAAGACCTTGTCCTTCTCCAAATCGCATGCTTTTCATCACATGGTTGTCAAATGGTACATTGCCGAGTACAACTTGGCCCTATCACTTACAATGTAACCACCTGGTTGACTGACCAATTTAGCCTATATGTATATAAGCACTTTTACAATCTA
>JBNGCW010000057.1:0-16926 GCA_049975525.1 Anaerolineae bacterium | reverse complement strand
GCTTTAGCGCGGTAGGGCAATGGTTGGTAGTCACGCGCTTTAGCGCGGTAGGGCACGGTCGGAAGACCGGCCTCAGCTAGGGAATTAGGATTTTAATTCGTTAGTTTCTCAATTTGTTGTCTATTTTCGAAGGAGTCAACGATGAGACGTTGGATGCCCTGGTTGATGTGCGCGATCATCGCGCTCGTTGGCGTGAGCGCCTGCGGCGGCAGCGGCGGCGCTGAAGAAGAGATCATCACCACCGACTCCGGCCTGCAGTACGTTGACCTCGAGGTGGGTGAGGGCGATTCTCCCGGCATGGGCGACATCGTCGTCGTCCACTACACCGGCTGGTTGGAGGACGGCACCAAGTTCGATAGCTCCCTGGATCGCGGCGAACCCTTCGAGTTCCGGATTGGGACGGGCAGCGTCATTCGGGGCTGGGATGTGGGCATTGCGACCATGAAGGTCGGGGGTAAGCGCAAGCTCATCATCCCCCCGGATCTGGCCTACGGCGCAGAGGGATACGCCGGGGTCATTCCGCCCAACGCCACGCTGATTTTTGAGGTCGAGTTGCTGGATGTGCGCGACTACTAGGCGCGGCCGCGCCAGCGGCGCAGTCCCCAGAGCAGCAGGCCTAGCGCGCCGAGGTGTAGGATGCCGGAGACGGCACCCGTCGCCGCGATGCCGCCCGCTGTCCAAAGCCGACCGCCGATGAGCGCGCCGATGATGCGTCCCAGGCTCAGCGCAGCGATGTTGGCGGAGAGCAGCGTGGCGCGTGCCTCCGGCAGCAGCTCCGTGAGCAGCGAGATCGACGTGACGATGGTGAATTCGAAGGTGACGAAGACGAAGAAAAGCGCGGCTAACGCCGGCATCAACGCCCGACCTGAAAGCGGCAGGAGCAGGTAGCCGAGACCGGAGAGAGCGACGCCGCCGGCTAAGGCCCGCTTGAGACCGATGTTGTCGGCGAGCGACGCTGTTAACATCTCGCCCAGCACCTCAGCCGCGCCGATGGCCAGGGTGGCGAACCCCACGCCAGCCGTGCTGAGGCCGAAACCCGCTTTCAGCCAGGAACCGTAGACCACAAAGAGATTGTCGGCAGCGATGCTGATCAGCAGACTGAACCCCAGCGCTGTTGCTGCAGGACGTTCTGCGAGCAGTCCGCGCCAACTGTTGAGCAGCGTCCGGAACGTGGTGGGGGGCGTCGTCCCGGCGGGTTCCCCTGCGCGAACGCGATTGCCGGGCAGCGTCGCGCGCAGCGCCAGCAGGCTGAGGAATCCCAGCGCGCCCAGCAGCAAAAACGGCGAGCGCCAGCCAAAGCGCTCGATCAGCAGGCCGATCAGCGGGATGCCCAGCAGCGTGCTGCCTGACCAGGAGAACTCGATTAGTCCCACGGCGCGCCCGCGCTGCGCGTAGGGCACGCGCTCGCCCACGTACGCCTGCAATGCCGGATCGAAGAGGCTCTTGCCCAACCCGGCCAGAAAAAGCGCTGCCATGATCATGCTGTAGCGGGGCAGGATCCAGCCAGCCAGCATGCCCAGCGTGAGTGCGCCGATGCCCGCCAGCATCACCGCGCGGTGGCCCCGCCGGTCGCTCAACGGCCCAAAGAGCGGGCTCAGCAGCCCGTTGACCTGGTTAGCAGCGATCAGCGTCGTCACCGCTGTCAGCGGGACGCCCAATCCGTGGCTCAGCGCGTCGGCAAAGGGATAGGCGAAGCGGCGGGCCGTGTTCAGCATGAGACGCGCGCCCGCCGCCACGCCCAGTTGTGTCGTGAGAGATCGTGTCTGGTCTCCGTTGGTCGTTTCCGTCAAAGCAGGCTCCTTGAGCGTACAAAATCATTGCGTCGATGTAGCGTACAGCGCGCTCCGCGAAAGTCAATTCAGAACCCTCGGAGGTTTCACGGTCTGGCGAAATAAAACACGGCGCTCGCAGCCAACGCAGCTACAGGCGCCGTGCTCTCTTACCCGGAAGACGTTGGGTCTAGCAGACCTTCATTTCTTCTCCCACCAGACCTTGACCATGGCGCGGCCCGTCTCTTCGAAGTATTCCACGCGGACGCCGTGAAGCCCTCCGGAGACGGGATAGTCGCGGCACACGGTGAAGCTGCCGTCGGAGATGCGCCACTCATCGATCACCAGTTGGTCGTCGACGAAGAGGCGCACCCCGTCATCGGCGTGGGCGCAGAAGGCGTAAGTGCGGCTCTCGAAGCCGACGTTGCGCGTCCAGCGGACGCTGAAACCGTCGGTGGGCACCTCGGGGAAAGGCGCACCGGTGCTCCAATCGAAGTTGATGGCAGGCTGCATCACCGTCTTCACGCCGGGATCCGCGAGGTCTCTGTTGGCGTAGTACGTCGCCTGCCACTCGGCGTCACCGGGTGGCGCAGGCTCCGGCGTCGGGGCGCTGCCCAATCGCTTGAAGTTGAACTGTGCCGTGGCATTGCCCTCCTGCTCAAAGTATTCGATGGTGATGGTGTGATAGCCCTTTGAGAGCGTCACGTCCACGGTGTACGTCGTCTCTGACTGCACCTTCCAGGCATCCAGTACCAATCGATCGTCAACCCAGATCCGTCCACCGTCGTCTACCGTCAAGGTGAAGCGGTAGAGTCCGCCGATGAAGTTGATGTTGCGCGACCAGCGGGTTGAGAACTCGTCGCAGCAGAGGCGCGGATCCGGCGACCCCAGACCCCAGTGGAAATTGATAACACTGCTGTTCCGCGTGAAGACGGGGCCGCCTGTGGGTTCAGTTCCTTTGAAATACTCGCCGTGCCACGCTCCTGTGCTCGGCGTGGTCGTTGGTGCGGATTTGGGCCTCGGCGCTGGGGTGGGGGGCACGCCGGGGATGATCAGCCGTTGTCCTACGTAAATGTGACTGGGGTTGGTGATGCCGTTGGCGCGCGCTATCGCCCACATGTTCACTCCGTAGCGCGCGGCGATGAGCGAGAGAAACTCTCCGCGCTGCACCACGTGAATCTTGCCTGACGGGGCTGGAGGTGGCGCAGGTTGTCCGCCGCAGGGAATCACCAGTCGCTGCCCTACGTAGACGTGGTTGGGATTGGTGATGCCGTTGGCCCGCGCCAACGCCCACATATCCACATTGTAACGCAGAGAAATGCGGAAGAGATTTTCGCCGGGCTGCACAACATGAGTACCGCCGGTGCAGGTTTGGGGTAGAGCGGCCACGGGAACCGCCATCAACGACAACAGCAAAATAACCAGCATCAAACCAGGGAATTTGCGCATAAACCTCTCTCCTTTACACTTAAGGGTAGAGACCTCTTTACGTTTGCCTTTTGAGGCACTTGTTCCATATTCATAATACACTTTTTCATAGCGGTGTCAAGAATTTTCGGTACAGACTCAGAAAATTTAGTTTACATCCTCTGAAAAGTCCTTCTTTTCTTTGAGGGCGCTCTGTTTGTCATGGCGCTTCATTGCTCCCCGCTGGGTGGAGCTCTTGAAATCTGACAATCATCAAATCTTCAGTGAGGTTTGGCACGACTTTTCATGGCATTCTATGTTACTATAATCGTATCAGCTTTTTCTCTATGGATCTGGCCTTGGAATCCAGAAAGGAAGCGAGGTCGTGATGAAAGTCTTTGCGCGAACCCCCCTGAATCTCCATCGCGTCAAGGTGCCGCGCGGCGAAGTCTATCTGATCCCAGACCGATGCAAAGGATGCAAACTCTGCATAGATTTTTGTCCGCAGGACGTGTTACAAGAATCCTCAGCGCTGAATGCCAAGGGCTATCACTACCCTGAAATCGCGCCCGGCAAAGAGGACGCCTGTGTGCACTGCGATTTCTGCACCCTCATCTGTCCTGAGTTTGCCATTTTCACCCGCGAGATCGAGGAGGAGGTGTCGTAGTGGCGAAAGCGGTACTAACCGGTCGGCACTTCATGAGCGGCGACGACGCGTGCGCTGAAGGCGCGATTGCAGCGGGTTGCCGCTTTTTTGGCGGCTATCCCATCACGCCTTCGACGGAGATCGCCGAGCGTTTCGCCCGGCGCATGCCGGAGGTCGGCGGTATCTACCTGCAGATGGAGGATGAGCTGGGCAGCATCGCGGCGGTGCTGGGCGCCTCGGCAGCGGGCGTCCGCGCTATGACCGCCACGTCGGGGCCGGGGCTCAGCCTGATGATGGAGAATCTGGGGTTGGGCGTGATGCTGGAGCTGCCCTGCGTGCTTATCGACATCCAGCGTGGCTCTCCCTCGACGGGCTTGCCCACTATGCCCGGCCAGTCGGATGTGATGCAGGCGCAGTGGGGCTCCCACGGTGACTACGCGATCGTCGCCTACGCGCCCTCGTCGCCGCAGGAGATCTTCGACCTGACGGTGCGCGCTTTCAACGTCGCCGACCGCTTCCGCGTGCCCGTCATCGTGCTCTCGGACGAGGTGATCGGGCACATGGTGGAGCGCGTCGTCATCCCGCCGGCCGACGAGATTCCGCGCTGGGCGCGCAAGCGCCCGTCGCATCCGCCTGAGTTCTACGCGGAGCGCGGCGATGGGCGCTTTGCGTCCTTCCGCGCCGACGAGGACGATCTGGTGCCGCCCATCGCTCACGCCGGGGAGGGCTACCGCGTCCACTACACCGGCCTCACCCACGACGAGATCGGGCATCCCGACATCACCCCGGGAACACATCACACCCTCGTTACGCGGCTGGTGGAGAAGATCCGCCGTAACGCCGATCAGATCATCATCACCGAGGACTATGACCTTGACGACGCGGAGATTGTGGTGGTTGCCTACGGCTGCACGGCGCGCTCGGCGCGTAAAGCCGTGCGTGACGCGCGGGAGGCCGGCATCCGCGCGGGGCTGCTGCGTCTTGTTTCGATCTGGCCTTTCCCAGAGCAACGGATCCGTGATCTGGCGGCAGCGGGGAGGGCCTTTATCGTCGCAGAGATGAACCTGGGGCAGATCCGGCTGGAGGTCGAGCGCTGCGCCGCTCGCCCCGTGCGCGGCGTCCACCATGCAGGCGGTGAGATGATCACGCCGGAAAGAATTATGCGCGCCATTGAGCAAGAGGCGAATAGACCGTAGGTGACTTGGTTTGAGAGAACGTGATGCGTGATACCATCACGCATCACGCACTGCGCAACCCGAATGATCGAACTGCGTGAGGTTTTGCTATGACCCAGGCCGTTGTTGTCGAAGAACACCCCCTCGACGTCATCATGCGCTCGGAGCGGATTCCGCACATCTTCTGTCCGGGCTGCGGCATCGGCGTCGCCATGCGCTGCTACGGGCAGGCGATTCTGGAGTCGGGCATTCCGCAGCAGCAGCACGTGACGGTCTCCGGCATCGGCTGTACCGGGCGCGTCGCCGGCTACATGAACGTCGATTCGTACCACACGACCCACGGGCGGGGGATACCCTTCGCTGTGGGGCTTAAGCTGGCCAAGCCCGAGCTGATGGTCACCGTCTTCAGCGGCGACGGCGATCTGGCCGCCATCGGCGGCAACCACCTGATCCACGCGGCGCGGCGCAACGTCGATATCAAGGTCGTCTGCGTCAACAACTTCAACTACGGCATGACCGGCGGGCAGTTCGGGCCGACGACGCCGCTGGGTGCTCGCGCCACCACAGCGCCCTACGGCAACGCCGAGCATCCCTTCAACCTGCCTTACCTGCTGGCGGCAGCGGGCGCCAACTACGTCTCCCGCTGGACGACGCTGCACGTCCGCCAGCTCAAGAAGGACATCCTGCGCGCTTTCGAGAAGCCCGGCTTCGCATTCATCGAGGTGCTCTCCTCGTGCCCGGTGGGCTTCGGGCGCTCCAACAGCATCCGCGACGGCCTGGAGGAGATGCAGCTCTATCGCGAGCGTTCCGTCCTGGCGCGCGACGTGCCGTTGGAGGAGCTGGAGATCGATCTGCGGGAGGACCGTCCCATCTACGTAGGGAACTTCATCAATCGAGACAAGCCGGTCTATCAGCCGATTAGGGTGGAGAGCTGATAAGTCAGAAGTCACAAGTCAGAAGTCAACTTCTCTTCAGAGACATGACTTGTGACTCGTGACTCATAAGCACAAGAGGGAATATGCACAAGGAAATTCGTCTATCAGGGTTTGGGGGGCAAGGGCTTGGTTTAGCGGGCTTCCTGCTGGGCAAGGCGCTCTCGCTCTACGACGGTAAGGAAGCGGTGATGACTCAGGCCTACGGTCCGGAGGCGCGGGGCGGAGCCTCGAGTTCCAACGTCGTCGTCTCCGATACGCGCGTCGACTATCCCTTCGTGCAGCGTCCCGACGTGCTCATCGCCATGTCGCAGGAGGCGTACACCAAGTTCCGGCCCACGGTCAAGCCGGAGGGCCTCGTCATCGTTGACGCCGATCTGGTCACGCCTGAAGAGGGGGACGCGCCCCTGGCGATTCCCGCCACGCGCCTGGCGGAGGAGCTGGGCCGGCGCATCGTCGCCAACGTGATCATGCTGGGCTACTTCACGCGCGTCACGGGGATCGTCAGCCGCGACGCCATGGAAGAGGCGCTGGAAGATAGCCTTAATCCGAAAATCCTGCCGTTGAACCTTGAGGCTTTCGCAGCAGGATACACATTTGAGAAGACCCGTTGCAAGTTGCAAGTTGAAAGTTGAACGTTCACGCTCGCAACTTGCAACTTGTAACCTGTAACCTGTAACCTGTAACTAAAAGTACGAGGAGTGTGTCATGGGAAACGTATACGAAAACGTTGTTGCACAATTTGATAAAGCCGCCGATCTGATGAACCTCGATCCGGCGGTGCGCAAGATCCTCGCCACCACCATGAACGAGCTGGTGGTCCACTTTCCGGTGATTATGGACGACGGACATCTGGAGATGTTCACGGGCTATCGTGTGCAGCACAACAACGTGCTGGGGCCCTTCAAGGGCGGTCTGCGCTTCCATCCGTCGGTGGACATCGACGAGGTGCGCGCGCTGGCGACGTGGATGACATGGAAATCGGCTATCGTGAACTTGCCCTTCGGTGGGGCCAAGGGCGGCATTCAGATCGATCCGGCGGACTATTCTGAGCGGGAGATCGAGAGCATCACCCGCCGCTTTACCTTCGCGCTGGGCACCAACATCGGACCGGAGTACGACATCCCCGCGCCCGACGTCAACACCAATCCCCAGATCATGGCTTGGATCTTGGATACCTATCAGCAGATGATGCCGCCGCTGGAGCGCAACCGCTGCGCCCACGTCGTCACGGGCAAGCCGGTGGAGTCGGGCGGCAGCGTGGGGCGCAACAAGGCCACGGGTCAGGGCATCGTCTACGTGCTGCAGGCCTGGGCCGAGGATCACGACTTCGACCTGAGTGAGGCGACGTACTTCATCCAGGGCTACGGCAACGTCGGCTCGTGGACGGCGCGCCTGCTGAAGCCGCTGGGCGCGACGCTGGTGGCGGTCGAGGATCACACCGGCGCCATCGTCAACGCCGAGGGCATCGACGCCGAGGACCTTGCCGCGTACGTTGCCGAGCACGGGGGCTTGGCGGGCTATCCGGACGGCGAGCCGGTGGACCATCAGACCTTTATGCGCGTGCAGGCCGATATCTTCGTGCCGGCGGCGCTGGAGAACCAGATCACGGCAGAGACGGCGCCGTGGCTCGACGTCCGGCTGGTCGCCGAGGGCGCCAACGGCCCCACCGACCGGGAAGGCGACCGTATCTTGCAGGAGAAGGGTATCCACGTGCTGCCCGACGTGCTCTGCAATGCCGGCGGCGTCATCGTCAGTTACTTCGAGTGGCTGCAGAACAAACGCAGCGAGTTCTGGGACCTGGACGAGGTGGATGCCAAGCTCTACAAGAAGATCATCGGCGGCTACGAGCGCGTGCGCGATACCGCGCGAGACTACGACACCGATTGGCGCACGGCAGCGTACATCGTCGCACTCCGCCGTCTGGAGACCGTTTACAAGAAGCGGGGGATTTTCCCGTAGAAACTCAGTTGAAAGTTGCAAGTTGAAGGTTGAACGTTGCTCGTTGGAAGCCAAAACTTTCAACTTGTAACTTGCAACTTGTAACCCATATCGATAGGAACAACTTATGAGCAACTCAATCATGGTCATCGGCGGCGGGATCGCAGGCATCCAGGCTTCGTTGGATCTGGCGGAGGCCGGCGCGCACGTGGTGCTGGTGGAGCGGGAGGCGACTATCGGCGGCGCCATGGCCGTCCTCGATAAGAACTTCCCCACGCTGGATTGTTCCATCTGCATTGAGGCGCCCAAGATGTCCGAGGTGGACCTGCACCCCAACATCGAGGTGCTCTCGCTCTCGGAGGTGCAGCGCGTCGCGGGCGGGCCGGGCGACTTCCACGTCACGGTGCGCCGACGGGCGCGCTACGTCACCGACGCATGCACCCGCTGCGGCGACTGCGCCGAGGTCTGTCCCGTGGTGCTCCCCAACGAGTACGACTCCGGCATGGCGGCGCGCAAGGCCATCTACACGCCCATCCCGCAGTCCGCGCCCGGCGCCTACATGATCGACATGGCGCACTGTCTCAACGATCCGCCCAACTATCTGCCCTGCGACCGTTGCTACGAGGCCTGTCCGCCCAAGGCCATCGATTTTCTCATGCCCCCGGAGCAGCGTGTCACCCGCGACGTGGCGTCCATTGTCGTGGCGGTGGGCTACGACATGCTCGATCCGCACAAGCTCCACGAATACGGCTACGGGACCCATCCCGACATCCTCACCGCTCTGGAGTTCGAGCGGCTCATCAACTCCGCCGGGCCGACGGGCGGCGAGATCATCCGTCCGTCCGACGGCGCGCACCCGGAGAAGATCCTCTTCGTGCTCTGCGTGGGTTCCCGCGACCGGCGCTTCCGTCACTACTGCTCGCGCTTCTGCTGCATGTACTCCATCAAGCACGCCTACCAGGCCCTCGACCACGGCGTCGACGAGGTGACGGTGCTCACCATGGACGTGCGCGCCTACGGCAAGGGCTTCGACGCTTTCTGGCAGCGCACCGAGGACGCCGGCGCCAGGTTCGTCCGCGGTCGCCCGGCCCGCATCCGTGCGAAACCCGATCCCGCGACACGAAACAGGCACACGACACGCTCGTCACAACTTGAAGTGGTTTACGAGAACACCGATACCGCCCAACGCATCGTCGAGGACTTCGACATGGTGGTGCTCGCCAACGCGGTGACGCCGCCGGACGGCTTGCCCGAGCTGGCCGAGCGGCTGGGCATCGCGCTGGACGCCGACGGCTTTATCCGCGCCGAGGAGACGCGCGGCGGGCTGATCACCACGACGCGCCCCGGCATCTACGCGGCGGGCTGCGTCTCCGGCCCCAAGGACATTCCCGACAGCGTCGCCGAGGGCAGCGGGGCCGCCGCCATGGCCCTGAGTCACCTCACGGAGCGCGCCTGGCCCGAGCCACCCGCCGTCGAGCCCATCGAGGACGTGGATGAGCCACGGGTGGGGGTCTTCGTCTGCCACTGCGGCAGCAACATCGCTGGCGTCGTCGACGTAGAGCGCGTCGTCGAACACGCGCGGACGCTCCCCGACGTCGTCCACGCCGATCACCAGATGTTCTCCTGCGCGGGCAACACGCAGGCCGAGATCGAGGAGGCCATCCGCGAGCACGGCATCACGCGCGTCGTCATCGCTGCCTGCTCGCCCAAGACCCACGAGTCGATCTTCAAGGGCGTGCTGCTGCGCGCCGGCCTCAATCCCTACCTGCTGGTCATGGCCAACATCCGCAACATGGATTCGTGGGTGCACAAGTTCGACAAAGAGGCCGCCACCATCAAAGCCATGGACATGGTCGATATGGCGGTGGACAAGGCGCGGCTGCTGGAACCGCTGGAGATCAGCCACCTGCCGCTGACGCAGCGCGCGCTGGTCGTCGGCGGGGGCATCGCCGGCATGACGGCGGCCGCGTCGCTGGCGCGCCAGGGCTTTGCGACCCATCTGGTGGAGCGGGAGGAGAGATTGGGCGGCATGCTGCGGCAGCTGGATCACGTCGCGCCGACCGGTCTGGCGGCGCGGACGCTGGTTGAGACGCAGGCACGGGCATTGGAAGAGGCCGGTGTCCACGTCCACACCGGTGCGGAGATCGAGACCATCGGCGGCGTCGTGGGCAGCTTCCATGCGCGCCTGTCCGGCGGGGAAGACCTCACCGTCGGCGCGGTGGTTATGGCGACGGGCAGCGTGCCGTACGTTCCAAAGGAATTTGGGTATGGTGAGGCGCCTCGTGTTATCACGAACCTTGAGCTGGAGAAACTACTGAGTTGCAAGTTGTCTGCTGGTGAGCAACGCTCAACGTTCAACTTTGAACTTTCGACGGATGTTGATCGGATCACGTTCATCTCCTGCGTCGGTTCGCGCCAGGGCGACGTGGGCTGCTCTCGCTACTGCTGCACCTCGATGATTCAACAGGCGCTGCGGCTGCGGGAGATGGGCAAGCAGGTGCGCGTGGTTGCCAAGGACATCCGCACCTACAGCCGCCAGGCCGAGGAGCTCTACGAGGAAGCCATGCGCGCGGGCGTGCAGTTCTTCCGCTACGACGACGCGCAGGCGCCCCAGGACGTCATCGATGTTGACGGCGGCGCCGACGGCGCGGTTGAATTCTACGATCACTACCTGGGCCAGCGGGTGCGCATCCCCACCGACCTGCTGGTGCTGACCGTGGGGCTGCGGCCTACCGAAGACAACCTGGCGGAGCAGCTCAAACTCTCGCGCAGCGCCGACGGCTTCTACATGGAGCTGCACCCCAAGCTCGGCCCGGTGGAGACGGCGGTGCAGGGCGTCTACCTGGCGGGCGCGGCCCAGGGCGCCAAGGACGTGCGCGAGTCCATGGCGCAGGCGCTGGCGGCGGCGGGCAAGGCGGGCGCGCTGCTGGCGCGCGGCGTCATCGAGAAAGCGCCGCTCACCGCGCAGTACGATCCCGAGGCGTGCATCGGCTGTCTCAAGTGCGTCAGCGTCTGTCCCTTCAACGCCATCGAGCAGGTGGGCGAGCGCGGCAAGCCCGGCGCAGTGCAGATCACCGAGGCGGCCTGCATGGGCTGCGGCAACTGCGCCGCGGCCTGTCCCGTCCAGGCCATCGACATGCCCTACTTCACCCGCGCGCAGGTGTTGGCCCAGATCGACGCGGCGCTGGCCCACGCGCCGGAGACCAAGTGCCTGGTCTTCGCCTGCAACTGGTGCTCCTACGCCGGGGCCGACCTGGCGGGTATCGAGAAGCGCCAGTACCCGCCGTCGTCGCGCGTCATCCGCACCATGTGCTCGGCGCGCTTCGAGGAAGCCTTCGTGGCGCGGGCCTTCGAGCGGGGCGCGGGCGCCGTGCTCATCACCGGCTGCCGGCTCACCGACGACGGCTCCGACTGCCACTACAACTACGCCAACCGCTTCACCGCGAAGCGCTTCGCCCGCTGGCAGAAGAAGTTCGCGCGCAAGGGCATCGACCCGGAGCGGCTGCAGCTGCGTTGGATCTCCGCCGCCGAGGGCAAGGAGTACGCGGAGAAATTGCGGGAGATGGACGAGGTGGTGCGGCGGTATGCGGCGACTAAAACGTGAAACGTAAAACGTGATGGAATCTGTAAGCAACGGAACACGCACTCCTTCGACTATGCTCAAGACAGGTACATAACACGCGCGGAGGTCATGATGGACCAAGAAACGAAAGAGCACGCCATCACCATCGACGACGAACTCTGGGAGCGGCTCATTGAACTGACCGGCGGGGAGGCGGCGCGCTGCTACCAGTGCGGGACGTGCACGGCGACCTGCCCCTGGGGGCTGGTGAAGGACGAGACCGTCTCTGTGCGCCAGTTCATCCGCCGGGTGCAGCTGGGCCTGGCCTCGACGGGGGCGCTCTGGCTCTGCACCACCTGCGCCCAGTGTGAGGCGTACTGCCCGCGCGGCGTCGATATCGCCGAGGTCTTCCGCGCGCTGCGCGCCGTGGCCTGGGAGCGGCGGGAGACGCCGGAGGGGCTGCCGTCGCTGCTCTGGTCCGTCTACTGGAACGACAATCCGTGGGAGCAGCCGCCCTCGCAGCGCGCGCAGTGGGCCGCCGACCTCGACCTGCCGCGCTTCGACCCGGCGGAACACGAGATCCTCTTCTACGTCGGCAGCACCGCCGCCTACGACCGGCGCACGCAGTCGGTCGCCCGCGCGCTGGTGCGCCTGCTGCGCGCGGGCGGCGTCGCCTTCGGCGTGCTGGGCAACGACGAGCCGCCCAGCGGCGCCGACGTGTTGGACGTGGGGCATCGCCCTTACTTCGAGGAGATCGCCGAGGCCACCAGCAAGGTCTTTCGGGAAAATGGCGTGACCCGGCTGGTCGCCACGTCGCCCCACGCCTACGATGCCTTCAAGAATCATTATCCTGCGGTCGGCTCCGACTTCGAGCCGCTGCACTACACACAGTTTCTCGCCGAGCTGCTGGACGCGGGGCGGCTATCGTTGGAGATGCCGGTGGAGATGGTGGTCGCCTTCCACGATCCCTGCTACCTGGCGCGGCACAACGCGGAGATCGAGGCACCGCGTCGTGTGCTGGCGGCGGTGCCCGGAGTACAGCTGGTGGAGATGGAGAGCGCGGGTGTCGATACGCTCTGCTGCGGGGGCGGCGGCGGGCGCATGTGGCAGGAGACCGCGGCGGGCGAGCGCTTCGCCGATCTGCGCGTCGAGGAGGCGCGGGCGGCGGAGGTCGACGTGCTGGCGACGGCCTGCCCGTACTGCCTCGTGTGTCTGGAGGACAGCCTCAAGGCGCGGGGCCTCGAAAATCTGCGGGTGATGGATGTGGCGGAGATTGTGGTACGTTCAGTTGAAAGTTGAACGTTGCAAGTTACAAGTTGGATGTGTGCAACCCATAACTTTCAACTTGCAACCTGCAACTTGCAACTCGTCTTAAATGGAGGTTTGCTTGGTTACATCACGCTACGGTGTCGAAGAAGCCACGGATACGATCTGGGTTTTCCTGGAGCACGAGGGTGGGGAGTTTGCCGGCGTGGCGCTGGAGCTGCTGGGACGCGCGCGGGAGCTGGCGGACGCGGCGGGCTGGTCGGTGACGGGGTTGTTGCTGGGCGACGCGGTCGCGCCGCTGGTGGAGGGCGCCTTCGCCCATGGCGCCGACGAGGTTGTGCTGGTCGAGCATCCGCGACTGGCGCCTTTCACCGTCGAGGCGTACACGCACGCGGCCTTCCAGGCGTTGATGGCGCGCAAGCCCGGCGTCTTTCTGCTGGGCGCGACGCCTAACGGGCGCGATCTGGCGGGCCGCCTTGCCGTGCGCCTGCGCACCGGCCTCAACGCCGACTGCACCGACCTGCGGCTCGATGCGGAGACCGGTGTGCTGGTCAGTGAGGTCTCCGGCTTCGGCGGCGGCGTGCTGGCGCTCATCGAGATGCCCGAGCATCGCCCGCAGATGGCGACGGTGCGCCCCGGCGTCTTCCCGCCCGGCGAACCCGATCCCACGCGCGCGGGCGCGGTCACGCCGCTGGCAGTGGAGATCCCGGCGGACGTCGTGCGCACGCGCGTCGTCGAGCGCGTCGTCGGCGAGGGCGTCGACCTGACCCAAGCGCCGGTCATCGTCGCCGGTGGGCGCGGCGTCGACGGCGACTTCGCCTTGCTCCGCGAATTGGCCGAGCTGCTGGGCGGCGAGGTCGGCGCGACCCGTCCTCCCGTTGACGAGGGGCACATCGAGCGTGAGCGCCAGATCGGGCAGACGGGCGTGGTCTGTCGGCCCAAGCTCGCCATCGTCTGTGGGGCCAGCGGCGCCTTTCACTTCACCGTCGGCATCGAGAACGCCGAGACCGTTATTGCCATCAACACCGATCCCAACGCGCCCATCTTCGACGAAGCGGACTACTGTGTCGTGGGAGACGTGCATGAAATCGTCCCGGCGTTGTTGAGACAGCTGCGTGATGAGGACGGCGGAGGGAGTGAATGGAAGAAACGTTAAAGATCCTGAACCGGTTGGAGGAAGAGGGAATCATCTCAAGAAGCGCTTTCTGGAAGAAGAGGTCTGATCCATGGATAAACGCTATCCCGACATTTCCCCTTTGCTGGCGGCCCAGAAAAAACGTCGCCAGGCGCTCGCGGCGCTTTCGTGGGAGGAGAAAGTGGCCATTATCAGACGGATGCAATGTCTATTGCCCAAGGATGCGTGGAAAGATAAGGTAGAAGGTGCGCTTTGCGAGCCCAAATCTGACACTGGCGAAAGTTGCTCAACTCACAACTCGCAACTCATAACTCACAACCGAGGTCTCAATGATCCACATCGTCGTTTGCGTCAAAGTCGTCCCCAAACCCGAGGAAGTCCGCGTGGATCCGGAGACGTGGCGTTTGGATCGCTCCCACGCCCGCTCTGAGATCAATCCGCCGGATATGAACGCCATGGAACTGGCACTGCGCCTCAAGGATCAGCACGGTGGGCGCGTGAGCGTGCTCTCCATGGGCCCGCCGTTCTTTGACGGCGTGCTGCGCGTGGCGTTAGCCATGGGCGCTGACGCGGCCTATCTGCTCAGCGACCGTGCCTTCGGCGGCGCCGACACGCTGGCGACGACCTACACGCTGGCCCGGGGCATCGCCAAACTGGGCGACGTCGACCTCGTCGTCTGCGGCGAGGAGTCCTCTGACGGGGCGACGGGCCAGGTGCCCGCCGGGCTGGCGGAGTGGCTGGATGTGCCGCAGATCACCATGGTGACGGAGGCCACGCTCTATCCAGAGCGCAGCACGGTTCGCGGGCGCCGCGAGATCCAGGGCGGGCACGAACTACTGGAGGCACCGCTGCCTGCCGTGCTCTCGGTGGCGACGGCGTGCAACGAGCCGCGCTTTATGGACTACCGCATCAAGGCGTGGGCCTTCGCGCCGGAACAGCTGACCGTCTGGAGCGCCGGCGACCTCGCCGTGGACGAAGCCTACATCGGGGTAGACGGTTCTCCGACCCGCGTTTCCGGCCTCAACCAGGCCCCAGCCCGCGAGCGGAAGCGGATCTTCATCGCCGGGACGCCGCGAGAAGCCGCGATCAGATTAGCCAACATCATCCAAGAGACGCTCTAAAGTCCTGGGCGCTAGCAGGTGCCGTGCGCCAGCAGCGCGACCTTCTTGCCCTCGCGGTGGAGTTCGTTGTAGATGCGGCAGGCCTCGGGCGTCGGCTCCGCAATCAGCGTCAGGCCGTGCTGCTCGATGGCCTTCTTGACCTTCTTGGGGCACGTGAGGCGCCCGTGGACGCCCAGGCCCAGCACCAGCACCTCGACGTCGCGGTCGTAGATCCCCGTGATCATCGATCTCTTGAGGCGGTGACCGCTGCGTTCGCGCCAGGGACTGACCTCGTCGCCGATCAGCCGCACATCCTTGCCCACGCCCGCTGACGGCGAATGCTCCTGCCCGTTGATGACGAACGTAGCCCAGGAGAAATGCTCAATCGGACCTTCTGGATCATCGAACATGGTTTCTCTCCTCTGGCGGATGGTGACATGCTCATTATACAAGAAAATCGTGCATCTGTGTCCTTTTGCGCTGCAGCGTTGGGTCTGATACTACCTGCGGCGTTTGGCGAGCTCGGCTTTCACGTCGTCCAGGGTCAAATCGCGGGCAGCGAGCAACACCAGCAGGTGATATATCAGGTCGGCGATTTCCTCGGTGAGGCGCCGGTCGCTCTGACCCTTACCTGCCAGCATCACTTCCATGGCTTCTTCCCCCACCTTTTTGAGAATTTCGTCACCGCCTTCTAGCAATTTGACGGTGTACGAGCCGGCAGGGCGGTTGACCTTGCGGTCCTGAATGACGTCGAATAGCTCGTCGAGAATATCGGTCATGGGTTGGCTCCTTTTAGCGTAGTCTGGTAGTTGTTTAGTCAGATAGTCAAGTAGTCAACGGATGCAAAACGATGGAGCGGACTAGAGAAAAAAATCTGCTTAAATTACGATATTAGAACGTAGCCAGGTGCGACGCACCTTCGAATGCTTGAAAATAGGCATTTTGTACACGCTGTCATGGGTGTTTCGCCAACATGATCGGGTAATCGTAGGTGCGTTGCACCTTATACCGTAATTACAGAAATCTGTTTAATCCGCTGAATCCGGTGATCAAATCTCCGAGATCTTTGGTAATTTTCTGTAAAAACAGCTCCGGTGACCCGTGTGGCAGGCGGGGCCTGCCGGCTCGACCTTGAGCAGCAGCGTGTCGGCGTCGCAATCGACCCAGATTTCGCGCACGCGCTGGAGATTGCCCGACGTGGCGCCCTTCTTCCAGAGCTCCTGGCGACTGCGGCTCCAGAAGGTCGCGTAGCCCGTCTCCTGCGTCAGCCGCAGCGACTCGGCGTTCATCCAGGCGACCATCAGCACGTCGCCGCTCTCCGCGTCCTGCACGACGGCGGGGATGAGGCCCCGGTCGTCAAACGTCAGTTCGATCTTCACCGTTTCTCCTTTATCTCGTGTCTCGTGACCACTGTTCTTTCGCTGCGTCTATTTTGCCATGAAAGGGCGGGTATGGCAATGTGACGGTGGCGGGTTGACCGTTTGGGCGACGTTCCACGGCGACCCTTCTTGTGAGAGTCGAAGAGGGAGCGTTGCCCGCGGAGGGGGGTCACGCATGAAACGCCGGTCGGCAGGTCTTGTGAAGGTGGGGGCGCGACAGAATACGCGGGCTTGTCAAATTTCCGGCATCGTGTATAATGCAAAGCGTCGACGGGGCGTGGCGCAGCTTGGCTAGCGCGCTGCAATGGGGTTGCAGAGGTCCGCGGTTCAAATCCGCGCGCCCCGACAATTGATCAAAAATGTCCGGTATTGTTGTGAAAAGCAATATACTGGGCATTTTTTATTACATTTCCTCTAGCAGTTTTGTCAAACTTGGTCCGTATCCCATATTCAGGCCATTGTCGTATTTCAGGAGGATCGCGCGCTGATTGACTGAACAATTCTAAAAATCAGATATTACATATTCAGCTCTGAGATTCAATCCATTCTGGATCACACAGTCTATGGCGACGTACGCCGCTTAAGAAACTTGGTCTGGGCCGTCGTGGGTTTGA
>JBNGCW010000056.1:0-17174 GCA_049975525.1 Anaerolineae bacterium | reverse complement strand
GCTGCGTCGCTGACTACGAGCGGAAGGCTTGTCGTCAAGCGCGCAGACGTCAGCCGGCATGAGGCGACAAGGTATGGAAGTGATCGATGTTAATTGTCCAAAATGAGGACGGGGTCAATTGTGCACTTGATGTGATGCTGAGTCACTCAGGAGTCAAAACCACCAGATATGGGAGATGACCGACTACAAATCCCTGGTTGAGCCACCTTTTTCAGGTGAGTCAAGATGATACTTGCTTTTAGCCCCGTTGGGATTATAGTCGGGCCATACGACGTTCAGGAGGTCTTGATTTGCATGTCCCGACTGTCAACGCGCGCCCGTGCCATCGCGCAGGCGTTTCTCGTGGTCTTTCTCTGGTCTACGTCCTTTATCTTCATCCGTTGGGGATTGGAGGATCTGCCCCCGTTGACCTTCGCGGGCGTGCGGTATTTTCTGGCGTTCCTCTGCCTGCTCCCGGTGGTTCTGCGCCGCCGTCCTCTGCGTACGCTTCGAGGGCTGCCGCGCGCGCTGCGCCGTAAACTGGTCTTGATGGGCCTGTTGCAGTACACGCTTTCCCAGAGCATGATTTTCAGCGCCCTGACCGTTTTGCCCGGCAGCACCGTCACGTTGATGCTCAATTTCGCCACACCCATCGTGGGCATCGTGGGGGTCTATTTGTTGGGGGAGCGCCCTCGACGTCTCCAGGTCGTTGGCCTGTTGACCTTCTTCGTCGGCCTTTTCTTCTACTTCACACCGCTGCGCTTTCCCCAAGCGGAGGCCACCGGGTTGTTCTACATGGCGATCGCCATCCTCTCCACCACGGGTTCGTCGCTGCTGGGGCGATCCATTAACCGCAGTGGGCGTCTGCCTTCCGTCCTCGTGACCGCCGTCACCATGGGATTGGGGAGCGCGCTGCTGTTGACGCTGGGGTTTGTCACCCAGGGGCTGCCCGCGCTTGCCTGGCGGCATCTGGCGCTCATCGGTTGGCTCGCTGTGGTCAACACGGCCTTCGCCTTTACGCTGTGGAACCACGTGCAGCGTACGCTCGCTGCCGTGGAGTTCAGCAGCATCGCCGACACCCTGGTCTTTCAGGTCGCCCTGTGGGAGTGGGTGGTGTTCGGCATGACGTTGACGTTGCGCCAGATCGGAGGGATGCTGTTGGCCTTTGCGGGGAGCGTCCTGGTGCAGATTCACGGCGCGCGACGCGGGCCACACGTCTCGCAGAGGGTATCATAGCACCGCTAACACGACCGGGAGGCTCATGTGCACACCTATCTCGATTGCTACCCCTGCTTTCTGCAACAGGCTTTGACGGCGGCCCGGTTCACCGGCGCCGACGAGACGGCGCAACACGCCCTTTTGCAGGAGGTGTTGAGGGCCATGGCTACCTTCGAGCTGACCTGCACCCCGCCCGAGCTGAGCGCCCGCGTGCACGACATCGTCCGCGCCCACACCCACGTTGAGGACCCCTATCGCGAGGCCAAGCGGGCCAGCACGGAACAGGCGCTGGCACTCTATCCGAAGCTCAAACACGTGATCGCCACGTCCGACAATGCGTGGGACACAGCGTTGCGGTTGGCCATCGCCGGCAATATCATCGACCTGGCGCGACCTCAGGATTATGATCTGTGGGCCGTCGTCGAGCGCATGCTGACGCAGCCCTTCGCCCTCGACGACCGCGAGGCCTTGCGGGCGCGTCTTGCCGGTGCCGACGAGGTGCTCTACCTGGCCGACAACGCGGGAGAGACGGTTTTTGACCGCTTGTTCATCGAAACGTTGGCCCCGCCGGTGGTCTACGCCGTCAAGGGGGGGCCGGCGTTGAACGATGCTACCCTGGAAGACGCTGGTGCGGCAGGGCTTGATGAGGTCGCCACGGTGGTCAGCACCGGCGCGCGCTGCGTCGGCACCCTTCTCCACCGCTGCTCGAGTGCGTTCCGCGCGCGTTTCTCCGCCGCTGCCCTGATCATCGCCAAGGGGCAGGCCAATTACGAGACGTTGAGCGGATGCGGGGATCCGCGTCTCTTCTTCCTGCTGCAGGTCAAATGTCCCGTTATCGCCCGGGATTTGGGGGGCTCGGTGGGCGACATGGTCGTCAAACGAGACGGAGGGTAGGGCGCCGCCCTCTTACGCGCTTACGTGGTGTTGGCGTGCACCAGAGGCACGAAGGCCACCCCGCCCAGGTCCTGCTTGCGGACCTCGTCTCCCACACGGGTGACCTTCCACAAGGTCTGATAATAGCCCGGGGGCCCCACCGGAATGACCAGGTGACCGCCGTCGGTCAGCTGCTCTATCAGCGGGTCGGGGATCTGAGGTGGAGCCGCTGTGACGATGATGCCGTCGTAGGGAGCGTGAGCAGGCCAGCCTTGCCAGCCGTCGCCCACGCGATAGTGTACATGCTCGTATCCCAGCGCCTCTAGCGTTTCCCGCGCCCGGGCTGCAAGCTCGGGCACCACCTCGACGGTGTAGACCTCCATGCCCATCTCTGCCAGGATCGCCGTCTGGTACCCGGAACCGGTGCCCACCTCCAGCACCTTGTCCCCGGGTTCCAGCTCCAGGGCTTCGGTCATCAATGCCACGATGTAGGGTTGAGAGATGGTCTGTCCATGTCCGATGGAGAGAGGATAATCTCCGTAGGCTCTGGCTCGCGAGACGCCGGGGATAAAGCGGTGGCGAGGGACGGCGCGCATGGCCTTCAAGACGTTGGGATCGCGGACGCCACGGGCCTTGATGAGTTCGACCATAGTTGCTGTGTCGGACATGGAGACTCCTTTGCGTGCTATGTGAACACCGAGCTGTTTTCCTGCCAGGCTGCGGTCGTTCTGTCCAGAGGGATCCAAAAGCCGAAGGTGCTGCCGTGTCCCACCTCGCTTTCCACCCAGACGTCGCCGCCGTGGGCGTAAATGACCTCCTTCACCAGCGCCAGCCCGGTGCCCAGCCCGTTGAAGCGTCGGGTCGTCGTCCCATCCACCTGATAGAAGCGCTCGAAGAGCAGAGCCTGGTCTTTCTTGGAGATGCCGATGCCGGGATCCTGGATGGCGAGAAAGACCTTTCTATCTTTCGTCCACACCCGGGTGACGATGTTGCTGCCTTCGGGGCTGAATTTGATGGCATTGTCCAGCAGCGCTTCGATAGCGAGTCGAAGGTAGCGAGCGTCTCCGTTGACCGGAGGGATCTGTCCCGCGACTTGGAGCTCCAGATTGTACATCGCTGCGAGCGGCTTTTTCCGCCAGGCCGCCAGCAGGTTCTGCGCCAGCGCCTCTATCGACGTGGGGTGGCGCGTCAGCTTGCCTCCCTCGATGCGATCCAGGACCGTGACCTTCTCAACGATGTAGGCGAGTCGCTGGGCGTGGCGGTGGATGACCTGGGCGGCTTCCTGTTGTGCCTCCGTCAGCTCGCCCCAGGTGCCGTCCACGAGCAGCTCACTGTAGCCCAGGATCATGGAGAGCGGCGTGCGCAGCTCGTGAGAGATGTTTTGGATCATCTGCTCTTTGAGACGATCCGCTTCGGAGAGTACGGTGTAGGCCTCCTGCAGTTCTTCGAGATGCAGGCGATTCATCCGCCGCTGATAGCGTAGGTTGCTCACCACATCGCCGATGATCAGCGCGACGGTGTTCAGAACGAGGATCAAGATGGCTTCCCGGGTCCCGGCCAGCAGGCCGTCACGTATCAACCGTTGGCCTACCCAGATGGTGATGAGCAGGGCGCTCAACCAGGCCTCTAAAAAGCCCAACGTTAGAGCAATAAAGACCACCGAAAGGATCATCAAGTAGTCAATGTAGGGTGTGTTTTGGTGGTATTCTCTGAGAAGGAGAAGAATGAGCAACAGGTTGAGCCCGCTCAGCAAAGAGAATCGGAGCCAGCCCAGGTACGCCCAGGTCGGTCTTGCCGCCCGCCCTTGCACGTGCTCCAGCAGCGCGACGCTGAGCACGACGAGGATGAGATCGATCATCACCTCGGCCAGAAGCCCCAGCCAGAAGGGGGAGGTGATCAGGGTTTCGAGAGGGATGAGGCCCATCAGAACGAAAGCCGCGAGGTTGAGGATGTGCCCAATGAGAATGGTCAGACCCACTTTGACCCGTGTGCCGGCGTGCAGCTCTTTGCTGCCCGCCGCAGCGCCCATGAGGGCGTGGGGGAGGATCGCCGCCAGCTCGTAAAGATCGGGGCCGTGGAAGGGGATCTTGACCAGGAAGTTGGCGAGGGTGCCCAGCAGGCCGGCGGCCCCGCCGACGACGGGACCGCCCCAGTAGCCCGCGATGACGAGCACCACCATGTTTAACGCCAGGCTGGCTTCGGGCAACATGGGGTTACGAATGTAGTGGGTCACCTGTCCCAGCGCGACGTAAGCCACCGCGCCCAAAAAAATTTTCAACAGGCTCTCTCGTTGGGATAGCGAAGCGCTGATCCTCGTCCGGATTTTCCTGATCATGATGGGTTTTGAGGTTATCTCTGTTTGAGGCCATCTGGCGAAGTGCCAGATGCGCCGGCGGTTTTTCTCTAGCTGCGCTTTTCTTCAGGACGACCAGAGGCCGAGAAATGTCACGGGAAGGCTAGGGTTGGGCTGTGCATTGTTCGGGAGCGGGGTAGGCGATCTCCCCTTCCCAGATGACGACGTCCGTTCCGGCTGTGGCGATGACTTTAAGAGGAAAGGCCTTACACTGTTCCCATTGAAAGGTCAGTTCGTTGTTGAGGATCTCAGTCTCCTCCCCGATCACGTCCCAATAGAGGCGCACGTTACCCGTCCCGCCTTCTACAGGGAAGGTGAGCGTGCCGATCCACGTTTCTCGCTCCGCCTGGACCTCCCAACTTTGCAGCACCGGCTCTCCCAGGGTAAGGGCTGCGACGACCGTAGGTGTGACGACAGGAGTCTCCGGTGGGAGGGTGGGCGTCGGCGTGGCTGTGGGCAGATCTTCCTGGACGGTGACTTTCAGCTGAATCTGGCTGCTGATGGAGCGTCCGTCGGGCTGTTGAACTTCCCAGATGGATTCGTACACGTCGGGTTCAGCCGGAGCGTGGAGGGGCAGCAGCACCTGCAGCTGTTCGCCGGGGCCAAGGGGTTCAAGCGCCAGCGTGCTGGGCGCCCCCAGCTGCTCCCCGCGCACGAAGGCCAGGCGCGTGCCCTCCGGCCACTGCTGATTCCCGCCGTTGCGCAGTGTGATGTAGGCGAGTACCACGGTCTCCGGCGGAACTGCCTCATCGGAGGGACGTACGTAGAGGCGGAGCACCTCGGCCCGGGCGGTCGTCACCGCGGGCCGCGTCTGGGTCGCAGTCGGTGTTGGCGTCAACGTGGGCGATGGCGTGATCGGGATGGAGGTCGCCGCTTCCGAGATCGGGGGTAGGGTCACGGTGGGCGAAGGCGTGGAGGTCGCCGGTGTGTTGGCCGTGCCCTTAACGGGCAGCGAGCGGACTAACAGGTGAGTGAGCGGTTCGGGGAGTCCTCCCTCTATAGCCATCCAGCCACCGCCGCCCAGGATCAGGAGCAGGAAAGTGGCCAGGATCCAGCGCCACGTCCGGGACTTCCGCGTCTTTTCTTGCGGCTGGGGTGAAGGGAGCTCACCGGGTGGAGGGGAGGTGTCGGCGTCTGACCAGGCCCGCAGCAGAGGACGGTTCTCCTCCGCATCTTGTGTCGCTCTCCCCGGTGTTGGAGTGTGCTTTTCGCCGAGGGGAGCAGGGGCATAGATAGGCGTATCCAAATCCAGGGCCTGCCGCACCGCTTTGGCCATCTCGCCCGCGGTGGCATACCGTTGGCGGGGGGACTTTGCCAGCGCCTTTAGAAGTACCTTCTCGAGCGCCTTCGGGAGCTGTGGCGCGTACTGACGTGGGGAAGGCACGGGATCGTTGATATGTTTCATCACCAAACTCATGGGGATGTCGGCCTCGAAGGGCAGCCGCCCTGTGATCATCTCGTAGAGCACCACGCCCAGCGAGTAAATATCCGAGGCCGCCGTTGCCGATTCACCGGCGCCGATCTCGGGCGCCATGTAGGCCGGCGTACCCACCATGGCCCCGCTGGCCGTCAGCCCGGTGACGCTGAGCATCCGCGCGATGCCGAAGTCGGCCAGCACCGGGTCGCCTTCCTCCGTGAACATGATGTTACCCGGCTTGATATCGCGGTGGACCATCTCCCGCCGATGGGCGTAGTCCAAAGCATCGGCAATCGCTGCGGTGATAGCACCGGCCTCTTCGGCGTCGAGTGGCCCTCCCTTGAGCCGCTCTTTCAGGGTGTTCCCTTTGATAAATTCCATGACCATGTAGTAGATGTCGAGCTCCTCGTGGTGATCGAAGTCGTAGACCTGCACGATGTTGGGGTGACGAAGAGCGGCTACGAGCCGGGCCTCCCGTTGGAAACGGGAGACGAAGCCCTGCTCGTCGGCGAGAAAAGGATGCAGCACTTTGATGGCTACCTGGCGATCCAGATTGCGCTGTCGGCCCAGATAGACCTCGGCCATGCCACCGTGGCTGATGTGTTCGGTGACTTCGTACTTACCGAGCTGCTTGCCGATTAAGAAATGGATGCTACTCACACACGACTCCGCTTTTACTCATAAACCTCCGCCGCTTCCTCGGCCTGACAGGTGCGAATCAGTGCCCGAAGCGCCTCCCAAGCCTGTTCAAAGTCCTCGGCGGGCACGAACACGTGGTCGCGGGAGAAGGCGGAAAGGGAGAAGACGCTCACTCCCGCTTCCGCGAGGGCGGAGACGAGGGTAGCCAGATAGCCCACCAGCCCTAGTTCCAGGGGAATATCGAAGGTGATCAGGCGGTAATCCGGCGACTCCTCAAAAACTTCCACCAGCGGGCTTTGACCCTCCCACTCCTCTCGGGAAAGCACCAACGTGAGCTCGTCTTTATCCCGAGTCATGCCCACAAACGGGGAGTCTAAATCCTTGACCATCTCTGTCGCTGCTGCCGTCTCTTCGATGGGTAGACGCAGAATCACGTAATCCCGAGCGTCAGTGTACAATTTGGTTTCGGCCAAAACGTGTCGCAATCCAGGTGGCAACCGCATCTCACACCCCCTTGAGTCTCTAAAATGGACCCTGCTTCCACGGTGCAGACCTGCGCACGTACTCCAACGTACTCCATCCCACGGCCTTACCTTAATTATACTCATTATACCGCCGAACACACAAGGCACAAAGCGCCGAAGGACCGCTCAGTTCCGCGGTCGGCGTGCGACGTACGGCTCTGGTGGGTGCCAAGTTTACACGTGGGCAGGTTGTGCGGCGGCGATGACGTAGACTGATGACTCCCTATGCCCGATTACCCCATGTTCCATCTCTCCTGTCCCATCCTCGCCCGGCATGTCGAGCCGCCAACATGATCGATCTGCAAGTAGACAATCCGTTTCATCTTTGGTATACTGATGCTCTGTTTGATGATCCACTGCACAGTATTGCGTTCACCGACTTGACGATGCACTTTATCGGTCTACGTTGGCTACTTTCGGGCTTCTTCATCCTGAGCGGGGCCCTCGTCGCCCTGGTCGTCTGGCTTGACCGGCGGAGGCGCCGAACGCAGGAGGCCGCGCTCTTCGACCCCCAGGGCGCGGGGCCGGTGCTGCAACGCGCCCCCTTCGGCTGGCTGGTGCTGGACGGCCCGGGGTCCTACCGCTACGCCAACCCCTACGCTCGCCGCCTGTTGGATCTGAGCGCGTCGGCCGGCTCCCTGCCGGAGGCCGATTGGGTCACTGCGTTACAAAAGGATCGTTCGGCAGCCAGAGGGACCGAGGCCGCCCTCGGTCGCTATCGCACTATCTCGCTGCCCTCAGGCCGGGTCGCCCGCTGGTGGATCACATCCTGGCGCGATTGGGACGTCGTTTTCCTGCTCGACATCACCGACCAGAAGCAGGCCGAGGAGGCCTCCCGCTATCTGCTCAACGGCCTCTCCCACGAGCTGCATACCCCGCTGAGCGGCATCCTGACCCACCTGGAGATCCTGCAGCTCCCCGACGTCTCCGCTGAGATCCGTCAGCAGTCGTTGCGCATGCTGAAGACGGAGGCGCAGCGCATATCGCGCTTGACCCGGCTGATGCTGGAGCTGGGGCGGCTGGAGACCAGCGTCGAGCTCGAGCGGCGCCCGGTCGATCTGATGGCCGTGGCGGAGCAGGCCGTGGCTCAGCTGGCGCCCCAGGCCGAGCAGCAGGGAATCGCGTTCTCTCTGCAGGCCAACACGCCGGTGCCGCTGGTGGTCGGCGATCGGGATCGCCTGATGCAGGTCTTCCTCAATCTGCTGGATAACGTGATCAAGCACTGTCGGCCCGGCGATGAAGCCGTCATCTCGCTGGAGCAAACGGAGGAAGGTGTAGCGTGCGCCGTCCGCGACACCGGCCCGGGCATTCCGGCCGTGCACCTGCCCCACGTCACGCGCCGTTTCTACCGCGCTGCGCCGCAGAAGGTGGAGGGCAGCGGGCTGGGGCTGGCGCTGGTGGAGGAGATTCTGCGCCGCCACGGCAGCGAGCTGACCATCGAGAGCCAGGCTGAGGGCGAGGAGACGTTCACCTGCGCGCACTTCGTCCTGCCCGTCCTGCCGGAGTAAACGTAAAGTAAGCGAGACCTTCCCGAAAGCTGAAAGGCAGCCACCGAACAAGTCAAAAAGCGCTGAATGACGTGAGTTGGGGCGAATTTTACCCCTGTTGGAGCTTTCGGGAAGTAAATTCAGAGGGAGCATATGAAACGAATCTTGCGACGCTGGTGTTGGCTCCTCATCCCGCTGGCCCTGGCCGGCGCGGTCTGGCTGTTGCCCATCTCCGGACACGTGGTACTGGCCCCAAGAGACAGTGCGATACTCTACCCTCAGATGCACCTTGAACCCGGCACGCCGCGGCCCGCTCAGGAGGCCACACTGTGGGTCACGGACGATGCGCCCTGGAGCCACGTCCTGCTCACCGTCGACGGCGAGCCGATCCAGGAGATGGACTGGGCGGCCAACCCGGGCGGTACCTGGACCTGGACGTGGACCTTCACCCTGCCGGAGGACGGCGCAACCGAGCTCGTCTTCTACCGCGATTGCCACACCGGCTGCCTGGCGCGGGGACGCACCACGGTGGGGACTGAGCCACCGTCGAAGCCGCCCGATCGGACGCCGACCAAGCTGGGTGTGGTCTTCGCCAACCCGGAGCGGGACTGGCACGGGCGCAGCGGCTGGGACGTGGAGCTGACCTATGCCCGCCTGTCCGAGGAGGATCACTGGGGCATCGACGACCTGGCGGCGCGGGTCCAACGAGCCACAGCCCAGGGCCTGCGGGTGCTGGTGCGCGTGGACTATGACCAGGGCCAGAGCCTGCCGCCGGAGGGCGACCAGCTGGCGCTGACCGAGTATCTGCAGTACGTGCAGCGGCTGGCGCGGGACGAGCGGCTGGACGGTGTCTACGCCTACTTCCTGGGCAGCAACTACAATGCTCAGGGCGTATCGCCGGAATGGTACGCCCGCATCTTCAACGGCTATGGCGAGGAGATCGCGCACACCGACAACGCCGTCCAGGTGATGCGGGCCGAGGACTCCCAGGCGCGGCTGCTGGTCGGCCCGCTGCAGCCGTGGAACCCGGAGCAGGGCGGTGAGCGAACGTACAAGATCGACGCACCGTGGCTCAACTACTTCAACACCCTGGTGAATGCGCTGGATGAAGCGGCGCGGGCCAAGGCGGAGGCAGGCATTCCCCTGGCCGCGCCCGATGGCTTCGCCGTGCAGGCCCCCGGCCGGCCCGACGCGCCGGAGATGGCGGGCCAGGATCGGGCCGAGGAGCCGCGGATCGACCTGCGGCGCGAGGCGTGGGACGGCGCCCAGGCCGGCTTCCGCGTCTACCGGGACTGGCTGGCGATCATCAACGCCTATCCCACCACGCAGGGGCTGCCGGTCTACGTCACCTCCACCAACACCTTCGCGCCCGACGTGGGCGTCCCTCCGGCGCAGAATTACCCCGCGGACTGGCTGACCACGGCGCTGGAGGTGATCGACGAGGAGCCGCAGGTCAAGGCGCTCTGCTGGTTCCTGGACTACTTCTCCCACGACACCCAGTGGGAATACTTCAGCCTGACCCGCCAGCCGGGTCGTATGCTCGACGCCGCCGAGGAATTCGACGCCCTCCTGCGCCAAGAATGACGTTTCACGCTTCTCTTCCCCGACTTAAGGAAGATGTGACCGACCAACCGACCCGCGTCCTGCTCGCCGATGACCACCCGACCGTGCGCGTCGGGCTGCGGGTGCTGCTGGAGCAGGCGCCTGACGTCGACGTGGTGGCGGAGGCCGAGGACGGCCAGGAGGCGCTGACGCTGGTCGAGGAGCTGGCGCCCGACGTGGCCGTGGTCGATTGCGAGCTGCCGGACATCGAGGGGCCCCAGGTGGCAGCGGAGATTGAGCGATTGTGCCCGTCGGTGCGGGTGCTGGCGCTCAGCGCCCACGACGACGAGCGCTACGTGCGCGGCATGCTGGCGGCCGGTGCCGTGGGCTACCTGCTGAAGGAGGAGGCACCGGGGGCCATCGTGGCGGCGGTACGGGCGGCGGCGCGCGGTGAAGGCTACTTCAGCCCCGGCGTGGCGGGCAAAGTGGATGCCTGGACGCGCGGGGAACCGCCGGGCGGCCTGACGGAGCGGGAGTTCGACGTATTGCGGCTGGTGGCGGAGGGACTGACCAACCGGCAGATCGCCCAGGCCCTGGACATCGCCGAGCGCACGGTCGGCTTCCACGTCAGCAACATCCTGGAGAAGCTGGACGTGGCCTCGAGGGTGGAGGCAGCGATGTGGGCCAAGGACGAGGGTATCGTCCCTTGAGCAGTTGAGACCAGACATATTTCGGCGAGCCCAGTGTTTTTGTTGGAACTGGCTACTTGTGGGAATCTACATATATTGACACTCCCCCTTGCCTTTGGTACATCATGGCTGTTGCCGAATGTCGATTGAGCAAAGGGACGGGAATATGACCATTCATGTCGTGTTGGCCGACGACCACCCGCCGACGCGCCAGGGCATCCGCGCCATTTTAGAAGCGGCTCCGGACATTGTGGTCGTGGGCGAGGCCAAGGACGGCGTGGAGGCGCGGGAGTTGGTCGCCGAGCTTGGCCCAGACGTCCTGGTGCTCGATCTGGTCATGCCAGGGCCGAAACCGTCGGACGTTGAGCGCTGGGTGCGCCACAATTACCCGGAGACGGAAACGCTGATCCTGACCGCCCACGACCGGGACGTCTTCCTGGCGGAGATGGAGGAAACGGGCGCGGCGGGCTTCCTCACCAAGGACGAGGAAGCTCCCGCGCTGGTGGAGGCAATTCGGCGAGCGGCGCGGGGTGAGGTGCTCTACACGCAAGAACAGTGGAAGCGCATCCGCCGCTGGCGCCAGGAGGTGGGCGCGCGCTGGGAGCGCCTGACCGAGCGCGAGCGGGAGGTGCTGCGGCTGGTGGTGGAAGGACAGAGCACCCAACAGATCGCCGAGGCTTTAGTCATCAGTGAGCGTACGGTGAGAACCCACGTTGGGAACGTACTGGGCAAGTTGGGTGTCGATTCGCGGGCTGAGGCAGTGGCGTGGGTCTGGCGATCTGGAATGGCCGATAGGATGGATCTGGACTGATTCGACCAGGCAAATCTGGTCAAACGACCAGAAAAAAATGGTCGTTTTGACGATGACAAACCTCCGAGCGTATGGTACACTGATTTTGTCGCCAGATGGTCCGACCAGATCAATGTAAGGAGGTTGACGATGGATAAAATCAAGTTGTTCTCAGTGTTTGCGGTACTGGCGCTGCTGTTGAGCGCCAGCACCGGAATAGCAATTCCAGGTGATATAGACCGGTTCTACGTGGCTCTGCCATTGGTACTGGAATCTGGGCTGGTGTTAAGATGCACATAACAGGACGAAAGCGAGCATTTAGGCTTCTGATAATCACACTTTTCTGCATTACAGGCTGTGCTCCACAGGCAGTACCTGATGAACTCCCTGCTGACTCGCCTACGCCTTCGGCGCCAGTCAAATCACCGACGGTGACAAGCCCGCCGTCCGAAGCGACCATGCTGTCACCAACAACCATGCCAACAAAAACATCTACAACATTAGCAACGGCAACATCCGAACTGCCAACGCCAGCGGAGACCACCGTAACGGCGACGACCAGCGTGCAGAGCAATGGACACAGTTATAACCCCCACATCTCGGCCGATGGTCGCTGGGTAGCGTTCCAGTCTGAGGCCAGCAATTTGGTAAAGGATGACACCAATGGTGTGTCGGATATATTCGTATATGACCGGCAGACGGGGACAACCGAGCGCGTCAGCGTTGCCAATGATGGCACCCAGGGAAACGGCGAGAGCTTCTCACCCAGCATCTCTGCAGATGGGCGCTGGGTGGTCTTCTGGTCCTCCGCGAGTAACCTCGTGGCAGACGATGCCGAGATGTGCGGCAAGGAGACCCAGGCCTACAACTGCGCCGACATCTTTGTCCGCGATCGGCAGGCCAAGACCACAGAGCGAATCAGGGCCGTGGGTCGCCAAGGCCTGGGGGGCGGTGACCATCGTCTTGATATTTCGGCCAATGGTCGTTGGGTAGTGTTCTATTCTTGGGCCAGTGATTTGGTTCCAGAATACCCACATGATCATTGGGCTGTGTTTGTGCACGATCGCCAGACCGGTACCACGGAATTAGTCAGCACGGCTGACGATGGATCTTGGAGCAATGACGACAGCGTAGCTCCCAGTATTTCCGCAGATGGACGCCGAGTGGCTTTCGTGTCGTGGGCCAGCAACTTGGTAGAAGATGACACAAACAAGGAGCCGGATGTTTTCGTGTACGATCGGGAAACGAGCAGTGTAAGTCGGGTGAGTATCTCCAGTGATGGCATAGAAGGAGATGCGAAAAGTGGACTTGTCCAGCACCAACAAGGGTGGAGCGGTGGGCCAGTCATTTCGGCGGATGGACGTTGGGTAGCGTTCACGTCCAATGCCAGCAACCTCGTAGCGGAAGATGCGAACCAATGTGACAATCCGATCACTGGACCACATAATTGCTATGATGTCTTCGTACACGATCTAGAAGAGGGCGTGACAACAAGGGTAAGCGTGGCCGGCGACGGAACGCCAAGTGATGGTGAGAGCCACGCTCCTGCCATTTCCGCCACGGGGCGTTGGGTGGCTTTCGTATCCTCTGCCAGCAACCTTGTACCAGGTGATACCAACGAGTGCCCGCGTTCCACTTTCGCCAGCAACTGTCCGGATGTCTTCCTGCACGATCTACAGACGGAGATGACCGAACGGATCTCCGTATCCAGTAATGGCGCGCAGGCCAATGGCATCAGCAACGCTCCCAGCGTCTCATCGAATGGGCGGTTGGTGACATTTGCGTCATTGGCCGATAACCTGGTAGAAAATGATCTGAACGGCTTTAGGGACATTTTCGTGCGCGATAGATTAGCAGGTGAAACCGGGCGAGTCAGCATAGATGTTTCAAAATGAGGAAGACCCCCCGCCCGATGACGCAATCCGCTTGGCAGCGCAAGGCGAGGCGCTCTACCCCTAGGAGCAGCTGGAGCGCGCCCGCCGCTGGCGCCAGGAGGTGGGCGCGCGCTGGGAAAGCCTGACCGGGCGCGAGCGGGAGGTGTTGCGGCTGGTGGTGGAAGGCGAGACGAACCGGGAGATCGCACAGGCCCTGGGGATCAGCAAGAAGACGGTAGGGCACCACGTCAGCAGCGTTTTGGGAAAACTGGAGGTCGACTCTCGCACTGAGGCGGCGGTGTGGGCAGTGCGGGAGGGGGTCATTGAAGAACAAGATGAGGCATAGGGAATCCCTACCCCCAAAGCAAGGCAATCCCCCCATTGACACGGCAGTCTTGAGTGTGGTAAACTGGATACACCACCGGGGAGAGCGGTGAGTATCAACAAGCATTAGGAGGTGCGAGATGAAGAAATACGTTGTTTACACGTTAATAGTAGCTTTGGCTTTCCTTGCTGTAATCGGTGCAAGCTCCCTGGCTTTTGCTTCAGACCCTATCGGCGAGCTGGTTCGTAGAGTAAGGAATTTCACACAGGCGGAACTGTCCACGCCCGGAGCCACAGTAAATGATCCCGTGCTGGGGGAGGTATTTGTCGGTGCCTCAGCCACGAAGGTCGCAGAGGTCCACGATCAATCTGCCCGCGAGTACGATGCACTTTATGCACGCAGTCCAGAAGAACGGGAAGCTGCTGTTGCAGCCATTCGGAAATTTGCAGGAGATCCCGACTTGACCATCGAGTATGGGGCAACTGTCCCAAACCCAAATGTAAGTGGGCAAATGGTGGAGTTGTATTCAGCAGAAGGTGTACAGTACTGGGTCGACCCGCAAACCGATATCATTAGACAAATGGTCGTGATGGATCCATTGATACTGACAAGAAGCGACACCGCTATCGAGTACTCGATCCAGGAGTCGGAAGCGCAAGCGAGGGACTTTCTGGAAGGAAAGAGTGTCTGTTTCAAGGAGGTGAAAGACGAGTTAGAGCTCCAAGTGGGGGAAAAGAGTATGGAGGGGGAACCCAGCATTCGGTTCTTTCGATGGGAAGTCACCGGTCCCATGACAGATACATACGATCTTCCTCCATTCATTCAAGTTGGCGTGAGTTCAAACGGTATAGTAGTCAATTACACCGACTTTATTTGTTCAGGTCGGTAGCATCGCAAGAGCGATCGTGGGAGGGAAAAAATGCTCAAAAAAAGTATTCCTTGTGGCAGCCGTTATGCTTATAGTCGGATTGTCATTGCACTCCAGCGCGTGGGGAGCTCCTGGTATTGAGATCTACGCTAATAGCGGGTCCTATTGGAGCCAGAGCGGTTCTGGCTGGCATTACCACTATAACGCGGGATGGTGCTATCTATACGGCGGCAGTTGGTGCCAGCCCAAGCATTTTCAGTGGACATACAACGTAAACCATCATGCTACGAACTGGGGGATGTGGGATAACATTGATTATGCCTATGACTATGGCGTGGTAAGCATGTTCATTCCATCCTCCACGGATGCTACGGCGTATGCCAGATACTTGGTAACGTACAATGTTGCCAGCCAATATTGGTGTTATGCCAACCAGGCTCACTTTTACAACCAATGGCAATTGTGTTATTCAGGGTCTGGTTCGCCGTATTTGTTAGGTGTAAGAAACATCAACTTGACCGACTACTCACCGTATGGGGATCCTGGCACGACCAAAGTGGCTTTTGATGAGGTCAAGATTGAATACTGAGGATGCGGGGTTTCTAGAACTCTCAGAGTAAGGGTTCAGATTGCTGGAGATCAGTGACAGCCAAAGTGGTCGCCTGGGCGCAGGGTGAGCGGCCGGGCGGCCTGACGGAGCGGGAGTTCGACGTATTGCGGCTGCTGACGGAAGGGCTGACCAACCGGAAGATCGCTCAGGCCCTGGACATCGCCGAGCGCACGGTCGGCTTTCACGTCAGCAACGTCCTGGAGAAGCTGGACGTGGCCTCGCGGGTGGAGGCCGCGATGTGGGCCAAGGACGAAGGTATCGTCCCCTGAGCGGTTGACATCAGATCCATTTGGCAAGCCTGGCCTTTGAGGTCAGGCTTTTTTCTGTCCAGACGATCTGCGCTGCGGAATCGGAGCGGAAAACCTGTAAGAATTTACAGTAGACGAGCGGCCTCGCGTTTGCTATACTGAAAGGGCCATTGGATGGTCCGGTGGTCATCAACCAAACGGAGGTTTAAGAATGCGTAAAGTAAAGTTCGTATCGGTGTTCGTGCTGCTGGCGCTGCTGTTGAGTGCCGGGCCGGGTGTGGCGTTGGCTCAGAAACCTGGCCCGGAGGCGGGGCCTGAAGTGATGCTCTCGCCTGATACCTGTTCCGGTAAGGGGACTGACGAGCAAATTCAGGCACTGGCCAAGTTAGCTCTTGAGGACCAGGTTTCGGGCAAGGCGCTCGGTTGCTACGAAGCGCTTAGTGCTGAAGGTAAAGCACGAGTGTTCGAGGCAGTAGCCGAGCAACGCGGCATATTGCAGGAGCTAGATGAAGAGACACGATGGAATAAAGTAGCGATGGAACAAAACCTATCGAAACAAAATCTGCCTCGGGAAGCCATGCCATTAGGGGGACAGGTATGGGAGCAACTGATTGAACATCGTGTCTTGGTAAGTGGGGAGAGGATTACAGCTAATCGATGGTGGGTGAATCACAACTGCGATGGCGATCCTGGTGACAAGGATTACCAACTTAGGTTTGATTTCCCAACAGCGGTGACAGATCCCGATGAGGTTGGGACATATTCGTGGGATCTTTTGGTAGACGCTATGCTATGGTACTACCAGGTCAAGTATGGGGGTGTTAAGGGATGGGGACATACTGCGTGGGGCCGTATGTATACTTGCATAGGTGATAAGGGGGTAGAAAACGCGGGGGGTATCGATAACGTTTACAGTGACATGATCGTACACAAGGAGACGATATGGTAAGTTTCACAAATAACGTGCTAGAAGGAAAGTAACTTTGGACTAATGGTCCCATCCGAGAGGGGGGGCATCATAATTATAAGCAGAGAATCAAGTCCGAAGACTGATTTTTTATAAGACGGAGTGGCTCTTTGGGATTTCGCGTGGTGTTCAGAGCGGTCGGCAACCACTGGTTGCTCGATAGTGTGACTCATACCCTCTGAGCGAGAATTAACAACGCTCGAAGCTCCAAGCGGGTTTGTAACCCGCGTCTCTAGCTCGGTCGGGGGTTAGAAACCCCCTCCGAGTAGGGTTGTCGAGGGTTGCGATCTTCCTCTGAGCTGACTTAAGCTACCGATCACGCAAAGTCCTAGAGACCCGAAGGAGTAAGACAGTGATAAGACAAACTCTTCAAGCTAACATGTGGTGGCGGCTTACTACGACATTGGGTATCGGGCTGCTCGTGATTAGTTGTAGCTTTGCTAAAACGTATCCTACTCCACGAGATGCCTTGGCCGAGTTTCCAGGACATCTAACGAATTCCGAGATATATTTGGAAGGCTCCGTCAGGTTTCTGCAGGAGCAAGAGGTGGCAGGAGGCCGAGTCTTATTGTACAGTTGGAAGAGCCCTAAATCACAGACGGAGGGGACACAGTGTATCGCTGCTACTTTTGTCGCGCCGGTTGTCACACTAAGAGGTAAAGGATGGAGAGCACAATCCTCAGGCACTATTGGTTTTTCTCACCAGTCTCTTGAGTGTAACTGGACGTTCGCTTAAATTTGGACATAAAAACCAAAATCTGGTATCCTCAC
>JBNGCW010000055.1:0-17270 GCA_049975525.1 Anaerolineae bacterium | reverse complement strand
AACGGCGCTGAAGCGCCTGACTACGAACTGTGATAGGTTTGTAGTTCGCGCTGGGTTTGTAGTTACGCGCTTTAGCGCGGTAAACGGCGCGGTCAACGGCGCCGAAGCGCCTTACTGCGAACTGTGTCGGGTTTGTAGTTACGCGCTTTAGCGCGGTCAACGGCGCAGTAAACGGCGCTGAAGCGCCTGACTACGAACTGTGATAGGTTTGTAGTTCGCGCTGGGTTTGTAGTTACGCGCTTTAGCGCGGTAAAGGGAGAGCTTACGTATGGATCTTGAACCTTTCTTCGCTCCGGAGCGATGGGAGACGGACGCTTTTGTTGTGCGCACATATCTCCCTGGGGATGGGGAGTTGCTCTCCGAGGCGGCGAACGCTTCTTACGAACACTTGAAGACATTTATGGAGTGGGCGAAGCCTCATCAAACGGTTGAGGAGTCGGAGTCCCTCGTCCGTAAGTTCCGCGCGAACTATCTGATCGGCGAGGATTTTGTGTTGGGTATTTTTACGCCGGACGAAAGCCGGTTGTTGGGAGGGAGCGGCTTTCACCTGCGCGAGGGACATGGGTTGACCAACCGTTCTGCCGAGATCGGCATGTGGATTCGCGGCGACGCTGCCGGTCAGGGGTTGGGCACACGTGTGTTGCGCGCCCTGCTGACGTGGGGGTTTACACGATGGCCCTGGGAACGACTGGCGTGGCGCTGTGACGGGCGCAACCATGCCAGCCGGCGCGTGGCGGAGAAGGCGGGCATGCAGCGGGAAGGGGTTCTGCGGGCGCATCTGCGCCTGGACGACGGCACCCGTCGGGACACCTACTGCTATGCAATCTTGAAGGAGACGTGGCTGGCCCGGCAAGCGGCGGACGGCTTGAGCCCTGACGTAGGGGCGGGGGGTGTCTAACCGATTCACTCACCTGAAAAAAGTCTTTCTAGCCACAAAGGGCACCAAGGACACCAAGAAAATTAATATTATGGCTTAGTTTTATTATGCAATAATCAGAAAAGAGCGTTTTTACTTAAAAACGCCTTAAAATTCTTAATGTACTTTGTGTCCTTGGTGGTTTTTCAGTGGTGTCAACTGATTTGGTTTTTAGATGAGGTGGAGGAGAAAATGGCATTGACGTTCCAAGAGATTATCTTGCGTTTGCAGCGGTATTGGGAGGAGCAGGGCGCTTTGATCTGGCAGCCCTGGAGCGAGAAAGTAGGCGCCGGGACGATGAACCCGGCGACGGTCCTGCGGGTGCTGGGGCCGGAGCCGTGGAACGTGGGCTACGTTGAGCCTTCGTTCCGCCCCGACGACGGACGCTACGGCGATAACCCCAATCGCATGCAGATGCACACGCAGTTTCAGGTGATCCTCAAGCCCGACCCCAGTGATCCCCAGGAGCGCTATCTGCGTAGTTTGGAGACTCTGGGCATTCGCCGCGACGAGCACGACATTCGTTTCGTCGAGGACAACTGGGAGAGCCCGGCGCTGGGCGCGTGGGGCCTCGGTTGGGAGGTCTGGCTTGACGGTATGGAAATCACGCAGTACACGTATTTTCAGCAGGCCGGTGGCGTCGATCTGGAGATGCCCGCCGTGGAGATCACCTACGGCCTGGAGCGCATCGCTATGTACCTGCAGAAGGTCGCTGTGGTCTGGGACCTGCAGTGGGACAAGCACCACACCTACGGCGAAATCTTGCTCGATCAGGAGGTCGATTATTGTCGCTACGACTTTGAGGAGGCTGACATCGACCGGCTCCAGGCTATGTACGAGCTCTTCGAGGCCGAGGCGTTGTGCTGCCTGGATGCCGGGCTGGTGGTGCCCGCTCTGGATTATGTCCTGCGCTGCTCTCACACCTTCAACCTCCTGGACGCGCGGGGCGCTGTGGGGGTCACGGAGCGGGCGCGGTTTTTCAAACGCATGCGCAGCTTGAGCCGACAGGTGGCCCGGGCTTACCTGGCGCAGCGCGAAGCCGCCGACTTCCCCTGGCGCAGCCGGCCCGGTTTGCAAGCCGCGCCCGCTGTGCGGGCGACGTCCTTTCATCTGCCGATGCCCGAGATCCCGGGGGCGGCCCGTCTTGCCTCACGCATGAAGCCTGCCTCCGCCGAACGTGCGCCGTTTCTGTTCGAAATCGGCGTCGAGGAGCTGCCTGCGTCCCACGTGAGCGTGGCGCTGGCGCAGCTGCGGACGCTGGTGCCCGAGGCGTTGGCGGAAGTGCGCTTGGATCACGGTCCGGTGCACGTGTGGGGCACGCCCCGGCGCCTGGCCGTCGCGGTCGAGGACCTGGTGCTTCGTCAGGCCGATGAAGTGCGCGTGGTCAAGGGGCCGCCCGCTAAAGTCGCCTTCAAGGACGGCGAGCCGACGCGCGCCGCGACCGGCTTCGCCCGCGCCCAGGGTGTGGAGGTGGACGCGCTGCGGATCGAGGAGGTGGACGGCGGTGAGTACGTTGTCGTGACCCGCCGCGAGGAGGGGCGCCCCGCCGAGGAGGTGCTCTCCGCGCTGCTACCCGAATGGGTGGCGGGGTTGCACTTCCCCCGTTCCATGCGTTGGAACGAGACGGGGGTCGCCTTTAGTCGGCCTATCCGCTGGTTTGTCGCGTTACTTGACGAGACCGTCGTGCCTTTCACCTACGCCGGTTTGACGAGTGACTGCGTCACGCGGGGGCCGCGCCCGGCAGGTTCCCCTGAGATCGCCCTGAGCGCGGCGGGCGACTACCGGGAAACGCTCAAATCCTACGGCGTTCTCGTCGATGCCGAGGTGCGCCGTGAGGCCATCCGTTTTCAGGCTCAGAGGCTGGCGGAGAGCGTTGGGGGGCGCATCCCCGACGATCCGGCGTTGTTGGAGGAGGTCACGCATCTGGTGGAGGTGCCGACGGCGCTGTTGGGGAGCTTTGAGGAAACGTACCTCGAACTACCTCAAGAGGTGCTCATCGCGGTGATGAAGAAACACCAGCGCTACTTCCCGGTGTTGGACGAGAGGGGCAAACTACTGCCGTACTTTATCACCGTGCGCAACGGGGGGCGGGAGAACCTGGACATTGTGCGCGAGGGCAACGAGAGCGTGATCCGCGCCCGCTACGCAGACGCGGCGTATTTCTACGCCCAGGACACGAAAGAGCCCCTGGAGGCCTTTGTGCCGGCGCTTCACAAGCTCACCTTCCAGGAGGCGCTGGGGTCGATGCTGGACAAGACCGAGCGCCTGGAAGCGCTGGCGTCGTGGTTGGGTGTCCGTCTGGGGCTCTCCACCGTGGAGATGGATCTGCTGCAGCGCGCTGCGCATCTCTGCAAGGCCGACCTGGCGACGGAGATGGTGGTAGAGATGACGAGCCTGCAGGGCGTCATGGGCCGCGAGTACGCGCGGCTCTCCGGTGAGCCGGAAGCGGTGGCGCAGGCCATCTTTGAGCACTACTTGCCGCGTTCGGCCGACGACGTGCTGCCCGCCACGCCCATCGGGGTGACGCTGGCGTTGGCGGATCGCCTGGACAGCCTGGCCGGGCTTTTCGCCGTGGGTATGGTGCCCACCGGCACATCCGATCCCTACGGCCTGAGACGGGCGGCTTCTGGCTTGGTGCAGATCCTGCTGGATCGCGGTCTCTCTTTCTCCGTGCGCGAAGGGTTGATCGAGGCGGCCCGTCTGATGCCGGTCGAGGAGGCGACCGAGGCCGTCGAGGAGGCGCTGGCTTTCGTCGTGGGCCGCCTGCAGGTGATGTTGCGCGACGAGGGCTTCGCCCACGACGTGGTGGAGGCCGTGCTGGCCGAGCGCGGTGACGATCCGGCGCGCGCCCGCGAGGCGGCGCGACAACTCGCCGCCTGGGTCGAGCGTGAGGACTGGCAGCACATTCTCGACAGCTACGCGCGCTGCGTGCGCATCACGCGCGACCAGCCGCACCTGGCCCTTGACCCGGCGCAGCTGAAAGACCCGGCGTCAAAGGCGCTCTACGAAGCGTTGCTGGCGGTTGAAGGCGAACTCTCGCCGGAGAGTGAGGTCGATGAGCTCTTCAACCTCTTCCTGCCGTTGATTTCGCCCATCGAGCGCTTCTTCGACGAGGTGTTGGTCATGGCGGAGGATGAGGGAGTGCGCACGGCGCGGCTGGCGCTGCTACAGCGGGTCGCGCGTTTGGCCGATGGCATCGTCGACCTGAGCCAGATGGAGGGATTCTAGCGGAAGGGTTTCAAAATGGTGTGACATGATTCAATACATCATCTGGGATGCGGGCGGCACGCTCTTTGATACGTATCCGGCGAAGGCGCGGGCCATTCAGCAGGCGCTGGCTGCGCTGGGCGGCGAAGCGGCGTACGAGGAGGTGCTGCGGTTGACGCGCGTCACCACCCGGCACGCGCTGGAGACGTTGGCGCAGCGATACGACGTCGATCTCGGGACTTTGCAGGCTGGGTATCAGGTGCGCTACCGCGCCGTGCCGCCGGAGGCGCAACCGCCGTTCCCCGGCGTGAGAGAGATCTGTCGCTACATCTGCACTATCGGTGACAATTTCGTCGTTACGCACCGCGCTGCTTCGTCGCTCAACCGTCTGCTGCGGGCCCACGAGATGGACATGTACTTCGCCGATTCGTTGACGAAGGAGTCGCCCTTCCCGCGCAAGCCGGATCCCGCGTCGACGGAAGCCATCCTCGCTACACATCGGTTGGATCGGGCGCGCACGTTGGCCGTCGGTGACCGCAAGATCGACGTGCTGGCTGCGAAGCGTGCGAGTATCCGCGTCTGCTTCTACGGCGAGGCCCAGGATGACATCCCCGCCGACATCTTCGTCACCGACTATCGCCGCTTGTTGGAGCAGATTAAGCGAGAGAACGTGCTTGTCAAACGCCGTGAAGCGTGAGGAGTTCTCCTCTCGCGCGGCGGTGGGGAGATTGGGACGCTGAACGCGCAGGCGGCCGGTCTGCGGACGTCTCTCTTGGGGGAACCCCTTTGCGACGCGGCATCTCCGCAGCGGGTTTGAGCGCCTGCTTGACGCGGATATTTTCGTCTCTTTGTTGGCCTCACGCCAGGAGTAGGAGACGGGTTTAGGCGTGCTGGCCTGGAACCAGGGGGAGCGTGAAGCTGAACGTGCTGCCTTCGCCGACTTGACTCTCTACCCAGATGCGCCCGCCGTGGGCTTCCACCGCCATCTTGCAGAAGGTCAGACCAAGACCGGTCCCCCGGCGTTCGGGCTGTTGTTCTTTCACCTGGGTGAACTTGTCGAAGATGGTCGCCTGATACTCAGGGGGGATACCCGGCCCTGTGTCCTCTACGCTGATGACTATCTCTTCCTCATTTCCGTGCGCGCGCAGTCGGATGGCGCCTTCCGGCGGTGTGTACTTGATGGCGTTGGAGAGCAGGTTGGCGATGACGCGACCGATCAAGTTGGGGTCACATTGCACCAGGCCCACCTCCTCCGCGATTTCGACGTCCAGGTTTTGTCCCTCGATTTCTGTGAGCACGCGCACGGCGTTGGCCTCTCGGGTGAGGAGATCCTCGATTTTCACCGTCTCAAAGCTCGGTTCCAGTTTGCCGGCTTCCATCTTGCTGATGTCCAACAGTTCGTCGACCAGGCGCAGGAGTGTCTCACCGCTGTGGCGTGCGTCTTGCAGCAACCGCTGCAGCTCGGGGCTGAGGCTGTTTTGCCCCATCCTCAATATGTCCAGCACGCCCATCAGGGCCGTGATGGGGTTGCGCAGATCGTGCACCACCATGTTGGTCAGCGTCTCGCGGAGGTGTTCCGACTCCCGCAGCTGCAGATTTGTCGACCGCAGACGCTGGGCCAGGGTGCCCGCCAGCTGCGAGGTGACCATGGTGGGGATGGTCAACGTCACCCAGTTCACCACGAAAAGCCATCCCCGCCCCTCCGGCGAGAAGTCGCTGCGCCAGATCTGGATCATGGGCAGGAGGCCCACGTACTCCAGATAAAGGATGATGGCGTAGGCGATGACGCTCAGCGTGGCGATGACCGTGGCCCCTACGTGCCCCAACAGGAAGGCGGTGCCCACTACCGCCAGCAGGTAGAGCGCGGGCACTGGCGTGAGAGGGCCTCCGGTGAAGTGCACCGTCAGACTGATCAACAGGGTGTAAGCGCCCATCACGCTCCAGGCGATGGGGCGGGGTTGCACGCCATGACGTAGCGCTATCTGTCCACCCAGCGTGATCGCCAGGGCGACAAAGACCACCGCCGTCAGAGGCCCGGCCGGAATCTGCAGAGCGATGACGTTGTTGCCCGAGGCCAGGATCAACGTGCCAAGAAAAAGGATCAATAAGGTAGCAAAAAGGAACGTGCTTTGTAAATCCTGCACCAGTCCGGCTTCGTCGGCACGTTCGGCCGGTGCCGAATTTGGGAGCGCCATGATTACCTCCTTTTGCTCATATGCTGCTCCTGTTGTTGCAGTAAATCAAGGCCGAGAACGGCGCGTAACGGGTCTGACCGCTGTCTCCGATCTTCGGTGGTTTAGCCCAGACGTTGTCGCAGGTTGAGCTCCTGCACGAGTACAGGCACGAGGACGCTGGCGAAGAGGGACGCAGGCAGCGTGCCCGTCAGCTGATTGAGAGCCAGGAATCCCAACGCTATCCCCAGAGAAATACCGACCTCTTTGGGCGTGTTTCGTGAATTTGAGAAAAGTCGATCCATGATGTCCGGCAGGTACTGCCAGTGGTTGGGCAGGAGCATGGAGCTCATGATAAGAAAGAAACGCACCCAGAAGAGCACGTGCAGCGCGTAGAAGAGGCCGACGATTCCCAAAAGGAATGCATCCAGCGGCATCAGCGTGGAGGAGGGGGCGGTGGCGAAGGTGCTCATCTGCCCGTAGCTCATCCAGAAGAGCCCACTCAGATAGCCAAAGTACACCAGCATCTGAAGGCCGGAGGGTAACCGGCGCCCGCTGACGCTGGCCCAGAAGAGCAGGGCGTTGAGCACAATGACCCCTCCCAGCACCCAGGTCTCGTCCAGTAGGAACTCGCCGCTGAGGAGCATGCCCACGCTGGACGTCACCAAGACGGTGAAGAGCATCCGCTCATTGACGCGCGGCAAAAGTACAGGGTGGAGCAGGCCGAAGCCAAAGGCGAACACGCCGGCGGGCACCATGACCGCCATCATCCACGCATCTGCTGTCTCCGCGTCGAGATCCTGGATGCCACCCAGACGAAAGAGACCCATCGCGAGAAGCGCGAACACGGCGAGTCCCAGCATCACCACGCGCTCCGGGGTCAGCCAGGGCGGAAGATAGGGCAGCTGGACGGTTCGGCCTTGCTCCCGGCGCGCGATCTCCCAGAGGCTAAGCACTTCAATAAGGATACCGAGGGTGAGGGCGATCAGCGTATCGATTCTCATCTCATGCCCCTGGCAGCAGGTTCAACTTCTCTATGTCGACCAATCCGAGATAAAGTATCTCCGGCTTGATGACAAGAAGGGCCCAGCTGATCAGTGTCACCGTGCCCATATGGTTTTCAAAGAAGCCCACGTACTTGCGCACACGCTCCAACTCGTTCTCCAAGACGATCCGGTCGCTGTCAATGTTGGGGTAGGGCAGATAGCGGACCGTCACCTCGGTGCCCGGCGCCAGCTGTTGCCAGGTCTCTTCTGGGTAGTATTTCATCTCCAGGACGTTGGCGCGATGCTCGCCGGACGCATCGGTGAAATCCACGATAATCCAGCCGTTTTCTTCCGATGGAAAGTCGACGACGCCTTGGGCGACTTGCCCAACTTCGTCCAGACGTCGCACGTAGCGGCGGTGCGTGGCAACGTCCTCCACGGTCGTGAGCGCGCCAACTACAAACATGATGATGGCGAAGAACGAAAACACAGAAAGCAGGGCCTTGGCGATGATCAGGAGCACGGTAAGAAACTTAGATTTGCTCATGCGTCTCAAGTCCTTGCGCAGGATGATTGGATTTGGATTGGCATCGGTTTCGTTACCGCCTCGATGTTTGCCGTTCGATGGCGGCCCGGATCAGCCCACAGAATAACGGGTGGGGGCGCTGGAGCCGCGTGCGGAATTCCGGGTGGAACTGGCTGCCCACCATCCACGGATGGTCGGCCAACTCCACGATTTCTACCAGCCGGCCGTCGGGCGAAAGCCCGCTGTAGACCAGACCGGCCTCGGCGAGGAGCTCTCGATAGGCGTTGTTGAACTCAAAGCGGTGACGGTGCCGCTCTTCGACCTCGTCGACACCGTACATAGCGTGAACCCTGGTGCCCGGCTGCAGCACACAGGGATAGTTGCCCAGCCGCATCGTCCCGCCCATGTCCGAAAGGGTGTGCTGATCGGGCATCAGCGAGATGACGGGGTGGGGGGTCTTGGGTGCGAACTCTTCACTGTTGGGTTCATCGCTGTTCAGCGCGTGGCGGGCCAGCTCAATGCACTGCACTTGCATCCCCAGGCAGAGCCCCAGGTAGGGAATGCGCTGCTCGCGGGCAAGACGGGCGGCCTTGATTTTCCCTTCGATGCCTCGATATCCGAAGCCTCCGGGCACCACAATGCCATCGGTTTCTTCAAGCCGCGCCAATCCCTTGTCCCGTTCCAGCATCTCGCTGTGCACCCAATCGATCTCCACGTCGCGCTCGTAGCGCAGAGCCGCGTGGATCAGGGCCTCGCGCACGCTCATATAAGCGTCCTGCAGCTCTACGTACTTCCCCACCAGCGCGATGCGCACCGGCGGGTGTTGTTTCTCCGCGTTGAGCAGCGTGACGGCGTGACGCCACTCCTCGAGGTGGGGCGCGGTTACCTCATCATGCAACTGCAGCCGCTCCACGACCAGATCGCCCAATCCCGTCTCTTCCAGCATCAGCGGCACTTCGTAGATGCTCTGCGCCGTCGTCAGAGGGATCACGGCTTCCGGCTCCACGTCGCAGAAGAGCGAGACTTTCTCGCGGATCTCAGCGTTGATCTCGCGGTCGGCCCGCAACCCGATGATGTCCGGCTGGATGCCCATGCCGCGCAGCTCGCGGACGCTGTGCTGGGTTGGCTTGGTCTTGAGTTCGCCTGTGGCGCTCAGATAGGGCACCAGAGTGATGTGGATGTAGAGCACGTTTTCGCGGCCCACGTCCTTGCGCATCTGGCGGATGGCTTCCAGGAAAGGTTGCCCCTCGATGTCACCCACCGTCCCACCGATCTCCACCAACGCCACGTCGGCGTTCAGCCGTTGCGCCGCGCCGATGATCCGCCGCTTGATCTCGTTGGTTACGTGGGGCACCACCTGGATGGTGCCACCGAGGTAGTCACCGCGCCGTTCCTTGTTGATCACCTCGCGGTAGACCTGGCCCGAGGTCACGTTGTTCAGCTGGCTCAGATTCTCGTCGATGAACCGCTCGTAGTGGCCCAGGTCCAGATCCGTCTCCGCGCCGTCGGCGGTCACGAAGACCTCGCCGTGTTGATACGGCGCCATGGTGCCAGGATCGACGTTGAGGTAGGGATCCAGCTTCTGAATGGAGACGCGCAAGCCGCGCGCTTTGAGCAATCGTCCGAGAGAGGCAGCGGTAATCCCCTTGCCCAGGGAACTGACCACGCCGCCGGTCACAAAGATGTATTTGATAGGCATTTGACTTTCCTCCTCGGGAGTATTATTCTACTCCAGTCCGTTGGGAAGTAAAATGTCGGGTAATGGGGTGGTCTGATAGTCAGGCAGTCAATTTTGTCATTTTCAGTTTATCGTTTTGTTCTTTTGAGGAATCGCCTATGCCATACGATCTCGTCTTTTTACACGCGCCCAGCGTCTACGACTTCCGCGAGCGGGCGACGCTCTGGGGACCGATCTCCGATCTCGTTCCCTCAACGCCGGTTTTCGACATGTACCCCGTGGGTTTCGCCACCATGCTGGCGTACCTGCAGCAGCAGGGCTTTGACGTGCGCATCAACAACTTGGCGGCGCGCATGGTGCGCTCCCCCCGCTTTGACCCGGAGCGCGCCATCGCCAATCTCGACGCCCGCGCCTTCGGCATCGACCTACACTGGCTGCCCCACGCCCACGGCGCGCTGGAGGTGGCCCGCCTGGTCAAAAAGCACCATCCCCAGGCGCCGGTCATCTTCGGGGGCTACTCCGCGTCCTACTTCCACGAGGAGCTCGTGCGGATGCCTATGGTGGATTATGTGGTGCGTGGGGATTCGGCGGAGGTGCCGCTGGCGCAGCTGCTCACGCGTCTCCAGGCAGGGGATGACCCGACCGACGTTCCCAATCTCACGTGGCTGGGGCCCGAGGGGGAGGTGCGCGTCAACCCGCTGACCCACGTGCCCACCGACCTGGATCACCTGACGTTAGACTACGGCGTTGTGGTGCGCTCTGTGGTGCGTGACCGGGATCTGCTCAACTACGTGCCCTTCAGTCATTGGATGGAGTATCCCATCATGGCCTCGCTCACCGTCAAAGGCTGTACGCAGAACTGCACCATCTGCGGTGGTTCGGCCTACGCCTCGCGGCAGCGGTATGGGCGGCGGAAGCCGGCGTATCGCTCCCCGGAGCGACTGGCGGCGGACGTGCGCCGCATGGGCAAGCTGAGCCGCGGCCCGGTCTTTCTGCTGGGCGATCTGCGCCAGGCGGGCCTGGACTACGCGCGCCGTTTCTTCCGCGCCGTCCAGGGCTTCGAGGGCGCCGTCATCGTGGAGTTCTTTTGGCCCGTCGACCGCGCCTACATGGAGGAGCTGGCGGCGGCGCTGCCCGACTTCATCGTCGAGTTCTCGCCGGAGTCCCACGATCCCGCCGTGCGTCGCGCCTCCGGCAAGCCCTACACCAACGAGGGGATCGAGCGCACCATCGCGGCGGCGCTGGACGCCGGGGCGCGCCGTTTTGACCTCTTCTTCATGATGGGCCTCTCGCAGCAGACGCCCGCGTCGGCGTTGGAGACCGTCGACTACTGCCGCGAGCTGCTCACGCGCTTCGACGACGGCCGTCTGATCCCCTTCACCTCGCCGCTGGCGCCCTTCTTGGATCCGGGTAGCCTGGCTTACGAGCAGCCGGAGCGCTTCGGCTACGTGCGGCACGCCTCCACGCTGGAGGATCATCGTCGGTTGTTGCTCCGGCCCACGTGGAAGCACGTGCTTTCCTACGAGACGCGCTGGATGGGCCGCGACGCTCTGGCTGATGTCACCTACGAGGCGGGTTTCCGCCTCAACCGTCTCAAGCGCGACGTCGGTCTCATCAGCGCGGCCAAGGCGGCCGAGACCGAGGCGCGCATCGCCCAGGCCCGCGCGCTTATGGCCGAGATCGAGGGGTTGATGGCGCGCTACGAGGGCGCGGCGCTGGCGCGCGAGCTGCTGGCGCGCAAGGACCGCATCGACGCGGCCAACACCTCGACCGTCTGCGACAAATCCGAGCTCGATGTGCCCGTCGGCCCACTGCCCTTCAAAGTACTCAATCTGGCGCGCGTCGGCCTGGGGCTGGGGGCGGAGCGCTGAGAAAGTTGCTTTTTAACCGTGCTTTGTTAGACTTGAAGTGTCTTCCTCTGAGCGGCGGAGGGGAGGTATCGTCTCAATAAACCGGGGCAACTTTCGGGCTCCTGACCCTGCTCGCTGTGACTTGGTCGGGGGGATCGGCCACAGCTCCCCAACCTATTGAGAAGATACGATGGGGGCTCGGTTTTCAGCGGAAACATCGGATGTCTGGTCGGCCATCCCCCCTATTCACCGCTTTGGGCCGTGTAAATGCCCCGGGTAAATCTTGGAGGGTCTGCATACCTTTGTGGGGACATGTCGATGAGGTTGCGCGACTCCTTTAACGCTGCGTCGCCTTACTGGAAGCGGAAGGGTTGATACCACTGAAAAAACACCAAGGACACAAAGTACGCTAAGGATTTTAAGGCGTTTTTAAGTAAAAATGTCCTTTTCGGATTATTGCATAATAAAACTTAGCCATGATGTTAATTTTCTTGGCGTCCTTAGCACCCTTTGTGGTTAGAAAGACTTTTTTCGGTAGAGTCATGTGTGATTTCAGGACTTGACAGGATGAGCTGGTATCAGAATTCTTATGTCTGGTGGTTGTTCCTTTCAACCATCGCCTCGGCGCTCTTGGCGCTGTTCGCCTGGACGCAACGCGCCCGCTCCGGCGTGCGCGCCTTTTTCCTGTTGGTCATGGCCACTGGCGTCTGGGCGTTTGCTTACGCCCTGGAATTGGCAGCTCCGACTTTGCCGCTCAAGCTTATCTTCGCCAAATTGCAGTATCTGGGGATTGCTCCCCTCCCTTCGCTGGTCTTCTTCTTCGTCATCACCTACCTGCAGCGCGATGACGATTGGCTGACGATGGGCCTCCGTCGAGCTTTGATCGCACTTCCCTTGGTCTGGAACGCTTTTGTCTGGACCAATGAATATCACAGACTCAACTGGACGGCAACGCGACTGATCACGGTGAGCGGCGTCACCATCGTGGATTTCGACCACGGTCCGATCTTTTGGGCAGGGGCGGGATACTCCTACATCTTGCTGGCGCTGGCGGTCGTGTTGTTGTTTCGAGAGGTGCGGCGCGGGCGTTATCTGTACCGTCGTCAGAGTCTTGTCCTCCTGGTGGGGGTGTTGTTGCCCTGGTTGGGCAATCTGGCTTACTTGGTCGGTCTCACACCTCTGCCCCATCTTGATCTGACGCCTTTTGTGTATGTGCTCTCCAACGTGGTCTTAGCCTGGGGGCTTTTCCGCCAACATCTTCTCGATGTGGTGCCCATCGCCCGGGATGTGGTGGTGGAGAGTATGGAGGATGCCGTCATCGTTCTCGACGCTCAGCGGCATGTCGTTGATCTCAACGCAGCGGCACGCCGTCTTCTCGCCGGGGAACGGGAGGCCGGCTCGCTGTTGGGTTGTCCTGTGGCGGAGGTCTTCGCCGGGCACGAGACGCTGTTGCAGCATCTGCAGGACGGAGCCGACGTAACCCACCGCGTCGTCTGGGAGGATGAGGAGGAGACCGAATACTTTGACCTGCGGGTCTCCCCGCTCTTCAATCGTCGAGGTGCGCCTAGGGGGCAGGTGCTCGTTCTGCGAGACGTAACTGCCCAGGTGTTGGTGGAAAAAGCGCTGCGAGAGTCTGAGACGCACCTGCGGACTCAGAACGCCCGGCTCCGCAAGCTCTCCCAGGCTGTGGAACAGAGTGCCAGCTCTGTGGTCATCACCGATCTGGATGGGCGGGTCGAGTACGTCAATCCCAAGTTTGAGGAGCTCACCGGCTATACGAAGGAGGAGGTGCTCGGCCAACCGTTGCACGTTCTGCGGTCCGGTACACATCCCCCGGACTATTACACGGCGCTGTGGGATACGCTGATGGAGGGGCAGGTGTGGCGCGGGCAGTTCCACAATCGTCGCAAGGACGGCACGCTTTACTGGGAGCAGATGAGCATTTCGCCTGTCTACGACGCCGAAGGGCGGATGACACACTTTATCGCAGTGCGAGAAGACGTCACTGCCCAGAAGGAAGTCGAGGCTGCCTTGCGCTCCTACGCCGAACGGTTGCAGGTGTTGCATGAGCTGGATGGCTACTTGCTCACTATGCGCTCCCCGGAAAAGATGGCCAGCGCGGCCAGCGCGCGCCTCAAGCGTTTGCTTCCCTGCGAACGCATCTACGTGTTGGAGCGCCGGCCGGATGGCGATGTCATTCTGGTGGCGGCCGAGTCCAGTCACGGCTTGCCCCTGCCGATGGAGACCGACTGCTACGAGGAGATCATGCAGTCGTCCAACCTGTGGGAAGGCCGACCGATGGGCTGCCCCGATTTGAGGGCTCTGTCGGAGCGAGACGCCTTTCAGCAATACCTTTATGAGGTGGGCGTTCTCGCTTATGTGGTGGTGCCGTTGATCACGCGGAACGAGCTGGTGGGGACTTTGCATCTGGAATCGATCCACGCCGACGTCTTCACGCAAGAGCACGTCACCATTGCCGGGGAGACGGCCGCGCTGCTCGCCGTGGCGGTGCGTCAGGCGCGCCTTTACGCCCTGGCTCAACAGGAGATCGCCGAGCGGCGTGAAGCAGAGGCTCGCTTGCGTGAATACACGCGGGAGTTGGAAGCCAGCAATGCCGAGTTGGACGCCTTCGCGCACACCGTCGCCCACGACCTCAAAAGCCCTCTGAGCACGCTTGTAGGCTTCAGCGAGTTTCTCCTCGAAAGCCACGCGGATCTCTCCCCGGAGCGGTTGGAGGAGGAGTTGGGATACATGGTACGGAGCGGGTGGCGCATGACTAATATCGTCGATGAGTTGTTGCTTCTGGCCAGTGTGCGTCGCCAGGAGCAGGTGGAGCTCGCGCCTCTGGATACCCCCACGCTCATCGAGGAAGCCCGGCGTCGGCTGAGGGGCATTATTGAGGAGTATGGGGCGATCCTGGAGCTCCCCGAGCGCTGGCCGGTGGCGCAAGGCTACGCGCCCTGGGTTGAGGAAATCTGGGTCAACTATCTCAGCAACGCCGTCAAATACGGGGGAGATCCCCCCGTCATCCGCCTGGGTGCCGAACGGGTGGATCAGAGCCGTGTGCGCTTCTGGGTGCAGGACAACGGTCGCGGGCTGACGCCGGAGGAGCAGCAGGCGCTCTTCACCGAGTTCACGCGCCTGGATGCGTTGAGAACGAAGGGATACGGTCTGGGGCTCTCCATCGTGCGGCGGATCGTGGAGCGCCTGGGGGGCGAAGCGGGGGTGGAGAGTGTGCCCGGCGAAGGGAGTCGATTCTACTTCACGCTGCCGGCTGTCGACGCCGAGAAGGCTTCCCCGGCGTCGCAGGCAGCGGAGACCGACGGAGAGGGACGATGAGAGAGCGTCCGATCCTCGAGCACCTGCGGGCCATCAACGCCTGCAACCAGCGCGGCGGGCGCATGCTCTCGTTAATCGATCTATTGGAGGCTGAGAGCGTCGATTTGCCCCTGGCGGCCTATCTGGCGGCGATGATGCGCGCGGGCCACTCCCTGCTGGTGGGAGCGCAGCCCGGAGGCGCCGGCAAGACCACGGTGATGTGCGCGCTGCTCAACTTTGTGCCCGACGAGACCACGCTCCAGGCGGTGGAAAACCTGCACGTCCTCTCTCAGGCCCGACGCTCGCCTGTCGGTCGCACCTGCTACGTGGCCCACGAGATCAGCCCGGCGACTTATTACTATGCTTACCTGTGGGGGGAAGCAGCCCGCCGCTTCTTCTCCCTGGCTTCCCAGGGATATATGATCGCCTCTAATCTGCACGCGGACACCCTGAGCGAGACCCACGAGCAGCTGCTTGGGGAAAACGCCGTCAGGGCGGAGGACCTCAACGCCGTCTCGCTCAAAATCTATCTGGACGTCCGACGGCGCGGCGGCTGGTCGATGCAACGGTGGATCCGCGCCGTCTACGAGCACGATGGCCGCGCCGATCGCCTGATCTGGCAGGGCGAGGCGCCTGGTCGTTTTGTCCGCCGGGGGGAGAGCCACTGCATCGCCCGTGCGGAGGAGGAGCGCTATGCCGAATTGTTGAACCGGCTGCAACGAGAGGGTGTCCGCCGAATTGAGGACGTGCGCCGTTGGCTGGTCGGTGCCTCGCCGGCCCGGGCAGATTCCTAGATGAAGGTGCCGTCCTGGCTGGATCGTGCGGCCTATCCCTTCACCTCCCACACCCTGAAGCTGCCGGCGGGCGAGCTGCACTACGTTGACGAGGGCAGGGGCCCTCCCGTCCTTCTGGTTCACGGGAATCCCACCTGGTCTTTCCTCTACCGTGAGGTCATCCGCGCTCTGCGCGTCACCCACCGCTGTGTGGCGCCGGATCATCTGGGCTTTGGGCTTTCTGAGAAACCGGAGCGCTGGTCTTACACCCCCGCCGGGCACGCCGAGAACCTGACCCGGCTGATTGAGGCCCTTGGTCTCCGCGACATCACCCTCGTGGTGCACGATTGGGGTGGCCCTATCGGCTTGCGCTACGCCACAAGGCGATGGCACAACGTCCGCGCCCTGGTGGTTTTGAACAGCTGGATGTGGCCCCTCAACCGCGATCCCTACTATTGGGGGTTGGGGACGCTGGCCCGCAGTCCCCTGGGCCGGTGGCTCTACCTGCGCCACAACCTCTTCGTTCGTCGGGTCATGCCGCTGTGGTTCGGCGGTCGGCGCCCCCTCACCCGCGCCGTCCACGCGCACTACCTTCGACCTGCGGCCGACCGTCGGGCGCGCTACGCCATCTGGCGTCTCTCCGCCGCCGTTCTGGGCTCCACGCCGTGGCTGGCCGAGCTTTGGGCTGCCCGGGCCACCTTACGCGCGATCCCCATGCAGCTGGTCTGGGGGATGAAGGACCTTGCTTTTCGGCGGAAGGAGCTCCGGCGGTGGAGACGCGCCTTTCCGGCCGCGCGGGTGTGTTTTCTGCAGGAGGTGGGGCATTTCGTGCCGGAGGAAGCGCCGACCTCCATCGTTGAGAGCGTCAGACGCGTGTGAGACGTGGGCCGGGGACGTTTTTGCGGGGCATCCGGGCGTACCCTGGAGGCTGCCCTCCGGTTGAACTGCGCCATCCGCGCTTCGACCTCGGCGCGCACCGCGTCGTGCCCGCTATGCTCAGTTATAGGTCGAAGAATGTATCAGTGCCCAACGTGGGGATCAGGGTCTCCGCCAGATCCGTGAGCTCGCCGCTGTCCACGAAGATCCGGTCGTCGATGTGGTGCCGGAAGCACCAGCGCTCGGCGCGGAAGTCGCGGGTCTCGGCGTCATTGAGGATGAAGCGCAGGATGGGCGTGAAGCGCCCGTAGCGTTCCACCTCGTCGTGCAGCCGTTGTTGTAAGTCGGGCGGCACCTCGACGCTGCCGTCGGCTGAGACGGCTTTTAAGAGCGCCTCGGCATCGGGACCTACGCGCTCGTAGATCAACAGGCGCTCCGGCTTGACGTCCAGGCGGTAGTTGTGGGCCTTGGGATGCGCATTCAGCGCCGCCTTGACGGCAGCGATCTCCTCCGGCCGCAGCTGCTGCTCGCGGGCCTGGGCCAGCGAGACGACGCCGTTGACGCTCTCGCGGATCTCCCAACCCTCCGGGATCTCCTCGACGGTCTCGCGGTCCGCCGGATCGCGTACGAAGACGTAGCGCCCCTTGCCGGTCTTGGTGGTGGTCCGGCAGAGTGTGTAGGTGACACCTTTACGGTTGGTATAGGTAAGGGGCATGTGTTTCTCCTTTTATTGTTATTGCGATTTGGAAATCGCGGCTACTAGAACATAAAAATTTCGCGACGCGCTTCGCGCGGCACGCTTGGGGGCGAAGCCCCGTGCGCAGCTTCCCAAGCGCAGCGGGGACAGCCCACCAGAATTCAGTCTTCAGCATGACAAAACTCAGAAATCAGCATCCAGAATTCAAAAGCTTACCACTGAACGTTCGCTTATTTTTCGAGCCATTTCTCGGATTCCACCCACTGATCAAT
>JBNGCW010000054.1:0-18851 GCA_049975525.1 Anaerolineae bacterium | reverse complement strand
TCTCAGACAAAATAGTTTCATATGTTTTGTGAATAGCGTTCATGATGCACCTCCTCAGGCTATATCATGCCTAAGGAGGCGTAGAAATGTCAAGTGCAATATGTGCTATCATGTAAAGTTGCTAAATGTGTAATATCTGCTTTTTAGAATTGGTCAGTCAATCAGTTGCCAATCTGAGAATTTAGCACAGTGAACGACTTGATTTTCTGTTCTTGACCATAAAAAGCCAAAGGCTTTGTTGCGATAACGATGATTGGCAAATCAAAACACGTAATTTACGAATGCGGTATCTTCTCGATAATCCGGCGGGGTGGCGAAGGGGAATCGCTTACCCCCCCTGTGCTCTGAGCCTGAATCGTATCCGCCAGCGAGGGGAGGCACATTCTTTCCGGACGCCCGGTCATACACGTAGTTGAAAAAGCTAACCTCCAACTTTGAGGTGCCTCCCCCCCAATCTTCTGGGCTTGCTCAGACTCCTATTGCGCTTCAAACCAGCCGGTGTGAGGTAACCCAGGGAGAAGTGAATACGCTTGTGGGCATAGGGTCTGGATCGTTCCCTTTCCCTCCTCCCCCACCTCAGGTATAATACCCTCACCATGCCTATCACTCAATACCCAGACCACGCCCTTGTCCGGCGTGCTTATGCGTCTTTGGAACAGGCTCCGGCGCCGTACCGCCGGCACGCGGAGGGCGTCGCCTCCCTCCTCGCCGACCTCCACTTCGACCCCACTATCGTCGCTGCCGGCCTCCTGCACGATGTCCTTACCCTCGATCTCTTGACGCCAGATCAGCTCCGCGCCGATTTTGGCGGCGATATTGCCGACCTCGTCGAAGGCGTCACCCGCCTCGAGCAGCTCACCCGCCACGTCGGGCAGGGGGAGGCCACGGTGCGCGATACCCAGGAGCTGATCAGCTTCCGTAAGCTGCTTACGACGCTGGCCGAGGAGAACCGCTGGGTGCTCTCCATCAAGCTCGCCGATCAGTTGGACTTTATGCTCTCGCTGGAGGAGGCTGGACTTTCGCCCGAGATGCAGAAGCGCGTCGCCCATGAGACCATGGAGGTCTACGCGCCGCCGGCCAACCGTTTGGGTATCTGGCGCCTCAAGTCCGAGCTGGAGGACATCGCTTTCCGGTACCTGAACCCGGAGATGTACCATGAGCTGGCCCAACTCGTCGACGCCCGCAAGGAGGAGCGCGAACGACGGGTGCGTCAGCATCGCCAGATCCTCGCCCAGGCGTTGGTAGAAGAGGGCATCGACCACGCTGTGATCAAGGGGCGTCCTAAGCATCTCTACAGCATTTACAGCAAAATGCAGCGCAAGGGCGTTCCCTTTGCGCAGATCTACGATGTGGAGGGGATGCGCGTTCTTGTGGAGACCGAGTGGCAGTGCTACCGCACGCTGGCCGTCACCCACCGTCTCTGGGAACCGATCCCCGATGAATTCGATAACTATATCGCCAATCCCAAACCCAACGGCTACCAGAGCCTGCACACCGCCGTCATCGGGGAGGACGGGCGCCCGCTGGAGATCCAGATCCGCACCCACGAGATGCACCGCTTGGCCGAGTACGGCGTCGCCGCTCACTGGCGTTACAAGGAATCGGGCACTCCCCTCGACCGTCAGACCGTGATCCAGGTGGCGCGGATGCGGGGGGCGCCGCCGGACGCCGTGTCCCAGGAGGACTTGCCGGCGGAGCAGGCCCCGGCGACGATCTACGTCTTGACGCCGAAAGGGAACATCTTCGAACTCCCGCGCGGTGCGACGCCCATCGACTTCGCTTACCGCGTCCACACCGAAATTGGGCACGACTGTCGCGGTGCCAAGGTCAACGGTGAGTGGGTTTCCCTGGATTATAAGCTCCAGATGGGGGATGAGGTGGAGATCGTCACCGGACGTAAGGGGGGACCCAGCCGCGATTGGCTTAACGAGGAAGCGGGGTTCGTGGTGACCTCCCGTGCCCGCCAGAAGATCCGCCAGTGGTTCCGCAAACAGGGCCGCGAGGAGAACATCGCCCAGGGTCGCTCCATAGTTGAACAGGTCCTCAAGCGTCTGGGGGCCGACCTGACGTTGGTCGAAGTCGCCGATCTCTTCACCAAACGCTACCCGCGCCGCGACGACTTTTTCAACGCTGTGGGGATGGGCGACGTGAAAGCCCCGCGCGTCGAAAACAGCGTCCGTTCCTTCCTGGCGCAGCGAGCGGCGGAGACCCCACCCGAAACTCAGGTGGAGCCGGAAATAGAGCAACCGGACCTCACCAAGACCTCGGCGCAGATATACGTGGGAGATCTATCCGCCAAGACCGACCTGTTGACCCGCATCGCCGGGTGTTGTAACCCCCTGCCGGGCGATGCCATCGTCGGCTACGTGACGCGGGGAAGGGGCGTCACCATTCATCGGCGTGACTGTCACAACATCCGCAAGATGGACGCGGCGGATCGCGAGCGGTTGATCGACGTCAGCTGGGGCGCAAAGACCGATAACCTGCTCGCCGAAGTGATCGTCAAGGCCTACCATTCGGCGCGTCTGCTCCAGGACATCTCCGCCATCATTGAAGAAGACGAACGGGTGAACATCCACGCGATCCAAAAGGGACGACTGGATCGCGATGACGTGCTCCCCCTTTACATCACCCTGGAGGTCCCCAATCTGGAGGCCCTGGAGGCGATCCTGGAACGGTTGGAGCGCATTCCCAAGGTCATTCACGCCCGACGGCGCGTCGCCGGCTAGTCGGATCCGGAAAGTGTTCTGCAAGCATGCGGGCCTGCTAAAAGCAGGCCCGTTTTCTATCCCATTCTCCGTCGTTCATTGAGCGCTCACGGCTCGTCCGGCGTCACCGACTCCCAGTCCAGATACGTCACCTGCGCTTCCTTCTGCTCCTGCAGCCAGGCCTGGTACGCCTCCTGCTTCTCCTGTTGGAGGAGCGCTTCGCTCAGCGCCCTCACCTCGCGCCCGCCAACATAGATCAGATAGTAAAGCTCCTCGCTGGCGTCCGGTTGAGGTTTTGAAATCGTCCCCACAGGCAGGGTGAAAGCCGTTTCCGCCAGATCCTCCCCCAGGACTTGGGCCAGGTACTCTTGCGGATACCAGGAGAGTGTCTGAGCGAGGGTCTCTTCGTTCTCGCTGCTGTTGACCTCTTCGACCAGGGCTTCGACCTCTTCTCCGGCCAGGATCCGCTCCCGCAGCGCCATCGCCTCTTCCTCTGTCGGCGTGGCGAAATACGTGACCTGCGCCTGTTCTGCCTCTTGCGCCACGTCTTGCGTGACCGCTTCCAGCACCTTTGTTCGCAGCAGATCGGTTTTCACCATCTCCCGGAACGCTGCCTCGCTCATCCCTGCCTCCTGGAGCATGTTGACCTTGAAGTTGGCGTAAGTTTCTCGATAGTCGGCCTCGGTCATCACCGCCTGGGTCTCCGTGACCGTCATTGTAGGCGAGGTGGTGGCCTCCAAAGCGGCCTCCCGGTCGAAGCCCATCATCTGTTCGATCTGCGACGTCACCGCTGCGTCGGAAACGCTCAGCCCTTCCTCGGCGGCCTTCTGACGCACTAACCTCTCCTCGACCATCTGATCCAATACATCCTTGCCGAAGAGTGGCGCCAGTTCCGGAGAAAGCTCATTCTCCAGCTGGGCCTTCGTCTGTTGGATCTGTTGGGCGAAGGTTTGCATCTGAGGATCGCTGGTGTCGATCTGCGAGAGATACTCCTCGTACTGTAGAATCTGATAGCGCAACATCAGACGTTCGTAACGGACGCGACTCTGGTATGCCTTGGTTGTGATCTTCTCTTCGCCTACCTTCGCCACCGGGCGTTGGGGTTTGATGATCAGCTCCGTGATCGCGCCATATGCCAGAATCAGCACTATCAGCGTACCCACGCCGATGGCACTCCACGTCAAAATTCGCTGGATGCGCTCGTCTCTTCTCCGCAGGGAGTGCTGTCTACGGGTGAGTTTCGCTTTCTTGGACGTTCGTTTCTTAGCCATAGGAATGATCAGAGCTCCTCGCTAACAGTGTACGTGGGCATATAGTGGGCATAGAAAGAAGGGGCATAGGAGATCCTATGCCCCTGGCAGCCTGGGTCCCTCAGACGTGTTCGATCTCTGCGACGAAGGGGAGCAGCGCGATATGGCGCGCTCGCTTGATGGCCGTTGAGAGACGCCGCTGGTGTTTGGCACAGACACCCGTTTGGCGACGGGGGCGGATCTTCCCGCGCGCTGTGATATAGCGCTGCAGGGTCTCAACGTTTTTATAATCGATGGGCTCATCTTCGACACAAAAATAACACACGTCACGACGACGGTATCTTCGATAACTCACCTTCATTCTCCTTCATCACTGGGCAAATAAAAACCACCTGCGGCTCTTGAGACTAACCGATGTCGGTTTCCTGTTGACCGTTTTGATGGTCTAAGAAAATAACTTCCTGGGCAACCAGCTCGGTACGGTAGTGGCGTTGGCCCTCGGCATCATCCCAGGAGCGGGTTTGCAGGCGTCCCTCGACATAGACAAGCGCGTCTTCCTGCAGATGCTGCTTGCAGACCTCCGCCAGACCGCCCCAGGCGACGACGTGGAACCATTCGCTCTCTTCCTCTCGTTCCCCGTGATCGTTGGTCCAGCCGCGCGTCGTCTTCACATTGAACGTCGTGACCGGACACCCGCTTCCCGTGAAGCGCATCTCGGGATCCCGGCCCAGCTGACCGATGATCAAGACCTTGTTCAATCCCCGTACCATGATGGCTGCCCGTTACTCTACTCGGTCGGTGTGGCTGTGGCTTCTGGGGGCGTCGGGGGTGGCGCTCCTGCGTTGGCTTTCTCGTCCAACCGGATCAGGAGTGTACGCAGCACCCCTTCGGTTAACATCAGCCGACGCTCAAACTCCTGCACCTTGTCGGCCTCCATGGCGAAGCGCGTCAGATAATAGTGCCCTTCACGGTGCTTTTCAATGGCGTAGGCCAGCCGCCGCACCCCCCAGTCGTCGGAGAAGAAGATCTCGCCCTCCACATCCAACAGATAGCCTCGGATCCGTTCTAACAGAGCCTCGGTTTCCTCTTCCCCCAACTCGGGATTGATAATGAACATCAATTCATAGTTTCGCTTGACCAAGACGGATTTCCTCCTTTTCCACGGGTTTGCCCCTGACCCTATGTCAGGAGCGGTAAAGGCCCGCTCGGACTCAACCATCAACTATACCACATCCCGACGGTTTGACAACCAAAGACCGAAGACGGACGTACCTCGCACCTCCATCTTCGGCCTCTATCGTACATTCCGGCGCCTGAGTCGGTCCTAAGCCGGATTCTGTTCCGAAGAACGCGCGCCCCTGTGGCCGGAGGCGCGCGTCATCCCCGGCGGCGATCATCTCTCTAGGACAACGGTCACCCGCTGCCTCCAGCGGCCTACCCGAAAGTTGCTCTTCGCGGAGAGGGTGCGGGCCACACCCCGTCGCTTTGACTTCCCTTCTGCTTGGCCTTGCTCCCGGCGGGGGTTGCCTGGCCACGACGGTTGCCCGCCGTGCCGGGGGTCTCTTACACCGCCTTTTCACCCTTACTCGGGATCGTCCCGAGCGGTCTGTTTCTGTGGCCCTGTCCGCGGGTTGCCCCGCCCGGGCGTTACCCGGCGCCGTGCCCTTTGGAGTCCGGACTTTCCTCGGACCGCCTCGCGGCCCGCGATCGCCCGACCAACTCAAGCGCACCCCTATTCTACCACACAAACGGCTTACGTCACGTGCCTCTCAGCGTCCAGAGGACCAGCTCCGGCGCTGCCAGAAATCGCGCGCGAGGCGCGCCCAACCCCTCCATGCCCAACCCCCGGCTCACGTACAGCGTCGTGCCCTGCGCCTCGTACCGCCCCATCTCATAGCGCTTGCCCCAGTGTGAGCTGGTGAAGAGCGCGCCGTAAAAAGGAACGCGCAGTTGACCACCGTGCGTGTGCCCGGCCAGATAAAGGTCGATCTCCCACCGCTGGGCTTCGGGCATCAGATCCGGCGTGTGATAGAGTAAAATGCTAAGGGCTTTATCGGAGGTTGCCTTCACCAGCTGCCGGAGCGCGCGGGCGTCCCGTTCCAGATCGCGGGTGCAGCGGACTCCCAGCAGCTGGATTTCGCTGCCCGCCCAGGCCCTCCGCACGACCTCATCATCCAACCAGCGGATGGGGAGCGCCTGGAAGATACCTGGCACGATCGTCGGTACGTCGACCACAGGACTGCCCGGCACCGCGTAAACCCCCAAGGGGGCCTCGAGCTGCGCCAGAAAAGCGCGGGCGCCCGCCTGCGCCTCGGGATCGTAGACCGACGAGAGGTTCAGATAGTCGCCGGTGAGCACGATCAGGTCGGGGGCCAGCGCCCGGACGTGCTCCAGCACCTGCCGCTCGCGGGGCGACGGCCCCTCGAAGTGCAGGTCGGTGAGGTGCAACAGGCGCAGGGGGCGCCGGGCCACGTATTTCGGCGAGCGCAACTCCGCCTCTGTGACCTCCACGCGGAAAGGCTCTACCCACGTCGCGTAGGTGACCGTGGCGTTCAGTACCAGGCTCAGCCCGCCGAAGAGCGCCAGACCGACGTCGTGGGGCGCAAGGCGTGCCGGGAACCACGAAAGCCCCGTACGCACCAGCGTCAGTCCCAACAGCGTCGGCGTCACCGGCCCCCACGAGCGACGGAAGACGGGCAGCAGGGCCAGTGCGATCCGGTCCCAGAGAAACCCCAGCAGGAAGATGCCGCCCGCCGGCACCCTCCGATTCCCCCAGGGCCAAGCGGCGATGAGCGCCAGCGCAACCCAGGTGGGGAGCAGCTGCGCCGGCGTGATCTTACCCAGCCGGCCTGTCAGCACGAAGAGGCGGTGTAAAAGCGAACTCTTGCCCTCTTGATCGTGGGGGATCTCCTCTGGCGGCACAGACGCGGGCATGCTCAGCTCTCGAAAAGCCGCGCAACCTCGTCGCGGGCGAAACGGCGCAGAGGCCGCCGCTCACCGCTGACCGTCTCCAACACCACGCCCGGAGCTTCTCGCACCCGGCCGATGACAGCCGCCCGAACGCCCGCCTCCGCCAGCGCGGCGACGACCTCCTCCGCGTCCTGCGGTGCCACCGAGGCCAGCAGCGCACCCGAGGCGATGAGCCCCAGCGGATCGAGCTCCAGAATCTCGCATAATTTCGCCGTCTCCGGGAGGATGGGGAGAGCGGCCTCGTCCACCACCGCCCCCGCGCCCGCCGCCCCCAACATCTCGTGGAGGCCGGTCGCCACGCCTCCCTCGGTAGGATCGTGCATGGCGTGCACGTCAGCGTGGGCGGTGAGGAGCGCGGCGTCGCGCACCACGCTGATGCCCGGCTCGTGGAGAAAATTGGCGGCGCGCTCCAGCAGCTCCGCATCCACGTGACGCTCCAGCCGCTCACGCACCTCCCGGGCCAGCAGCGCCGTCCCCTCCACCGCAATGCCCTTCGTGAGGATCAGCGCATCGCCCGGACGTGCCCCGTCGGAGCGCACCAGCGCTTCCGGGCCCACCTCGCCGAACATCGCGCCCACCACGATGGGGCGCCCCAGGCCGTAAGTGATCTCCGTGTGACCGCCCACCAGCACGGCGCCTACCTCTGCGCACCCCCGGTGCAACTGCTCGAAGATCATCTCCACCAGCGCCCTGTCACTCCGTTTCTCCGGTAGCAGCACCGTTGCCACAAACCAACGGGGCGTCGCCCCCAGACAGGCGATGTCGTTGGCGTTGACCTGGGCAGCGTACCAGCCGATCTCGTCCGTGGCGAAGGTGATGGGGTCGCTTTTCGTGACCAGATAGCGGTCGTCGAAGGCGATCACGGCGGCGTCGTGCCCCAACCCCGGCCCCAGAATCACCCGCGAGTCGCGCAGCTCCTGCTGACGCAGCAGGGCCAACAAATCCTCTTGGGGCAGCTTGCCGACGCGATAATACTCATCTGAGGACGTCATAGGAGCTCTCCTGTGAAGGCGCTGGGTTCACTCTTCGACCAGCATGGCGATCTCGGCTACGGCAGCGCGGAACGTGTGACCGGAGGCGTAGACCTCCAGATTTTCGATGGTCGCCGGTGTCGCGCCGCGCTTCTTCAACAGCGGCAGCAGGTTAGGTGAGGTATAAGGATACCAGGACTGCGCAGGGACCTGAATGTGCTCCGGGCTGCCCTCGCAGATGGTGCACACGGCGGAGTAGCCGCTGCCGACCAGCGCGTAGAAGCCCTGCAGCCACTCATGATGCCCGCCCTGGGCATCGAGGTAGGTGATCCGCAACATGACCGGGCACTCGGTGCCGGCGACTCCACACAACGGGATTGACTGTTTGTCCACCCGCAGGAGCGCCGTCACGTGGAGCGCCTGGATGTCACGCACGTCGTGGTTGAGCCGCTGGACGAGGCCCACCTCGATGTGGCCGACGCCCTCACGTTCGAAGACCACGTGAGGACGCTCCCCTTCGTTGTGGATCACCTCCCCATCGCTCTCCTCGGGGAACTGCTTGCGCAGGGTGAAAGTGTCCCAGTACGGAGCCAGTGGACGACTGAAGTCACCGTTGCGCAGAATATCGCGGCTGCTGCTGGAACGGATGGTTCCGCGTCCTTCCGCCGTCAGCTCCACCAGCTGCGCGTCGCTCAGGACGACGGTGCTGTCGCTCTGTGGATCGGGCACGTGGGCCCGGCCACGGCTGACGATGATCTCCGTCCGTTCCGCGTCCACGGCCAACGTGTAAGCCCCCTCTTCGAGTTTGAGCGTTCCTTGCGGTGTGGTGATCTGTAACAGCGAGGCGCGCGTGTCGCCCCCCACCGAGATCTGCAATCGCTTGCTGGCATCTACCTGGAGCGAGATGTGGTTCGGCAGCGGGCTGTGCTCAAAGAGCGGGGTGCGGGCGGTCCGAAACACAAGCGCCGTCTCCCCGTTGACCTGCAGCGTGCTGACCGGCGCCTCGGGTTGCTGAGGCAAGTAGAAGAGCAGCAAAGCCTCGGCGTCGTTGGACGAGAGTTCGATACGGCTCTTGGGTGAGACTTCTACCGTCTCCCCGATCACTTCCTGGGCGCCGCGTCCGTTGGACTGGAAGGTGACGATACCGTCCTGAGGCTCCAGCAGCACCTCCAAGGGCTGCGTGGCGTTGAAAATGAACCAGCGGATGCCGAGTGGCGTTCCTATCGCCAGCGCGATACACGTCAAAAAGGAGACGATCATCACAATCCAGGCGATGACTTGGGGATTTTTGTTCATCGTTTCAGTAGGTCACACCGAAGTGCGAGTATTGCCCGGTCGGCGCTTGCCATGCTACCTCCACGTTGGTCACGTGAGCGTGGCTGGGACCTTGCTGGACCTGGCGGATCAGCTCCTGGAGCGCCGCTTGGGTGCCCTCGGCCTGAATCTCCACCGTCCCGTCGTAGCGATTCTTGACCCAGCCGACGATACCGAGGCGATGGGCGTTGCGCTGGGTGAAGTAACGAAAACCTACCCCTTGCACACGCCCGTGAACGATGAGATGAACCGCTCTCTGTTCTGTCTTTTCATTCATAGGCCTCTTCTTCCTTGCTCTGACGATGATCGACGTTCACTCTACCCGTCCATTGTAACGCGGATGCAGCGGGCTGACAAGTATCCCCCTTTTGGTGGTGGTCCACATCTCGCTGTAGCGCTTACGGATATCCCGGCGGGGAAAAAAGGTGCGTAGCCAGACGCAACGCGCCTTTCGTAACAAGCGACGCAGTGTGATGGGTAGATCCGCTTTTAGGCGGAGTGACGTTGGTCAGCCTGGAACTACGAACCTTTGGTATCCTTGGCTTCGGGCGAGCAGGGGGGCGAAGCGGGTCCGCCGGTGAAAATGCCCTCCGTACCGTAGAACCTGCGCAGACGAAAGCAAGGCAAACGAAGCTGAGGTTGATGCGGGAGGGAAAGGATGGGAAGCCGTCCAGGGTGTTTGAGCCACCCTGGAACTGCCTGGTTTGCCCGCAGGCGGCGTTCTTTTTGTCAATCCCCCAAAGGCCATTATAATGGGCACCACCTATGAAATCCGATATCCCTGTGGTGGCCGTGAACGCCCATCTGGCCTCGCAAGCGAGCTCCTATCGTAGCGCCGGCATCAGCGGTTACATTGTGAAGCTGGTGCAGCATCTTCCCCTCGACGACGAGGTGCGCTACCTGGTGTTGACGGGCACCGAAACTCTGATTGCCGAGCTGCAGCTGCCCACGCATCGACCGGCCTGGTCCACGGCGCGTCCCTTCGCGCGGATCCTGTGGGAGCAGCTGGGTGTCCCCTGGGTACTGCGGCGTGCCCAGGTCCATCTTCTTCACGCGCCGGCCTTCGGCGGACCCATCCTGAGCGGGGTACCTCATGTGGACACCGTCCACGATTTGAGCTTCTTGCGCTACCCCTCCTTTTTCCCAAAAAAGAAGCGCCTCTATCTGCGCTGGCTGACACGCCTGAGCTGCCGGCGGGCGGCGGCGGTGATCGCCGTCTCGCAATTCACGGCCCAAGAGGTGATCCGTCTGCTGGGGGTCCCCGCTTCGCGCGTGCACGTCATCTACCACGGCGTGGAGCCGCGCTTCCGTCCACTCCCGGACGAAAAAGTGCGGCGTTTTCGCCAACAGCAGCGCTTGCCGGAACGCTTCATCCTCTACTTAGGTACACTGGAACCGCGCAAGAACCTTATCACCCTGGTGCGGGCCTACGCGGGGTTGGCGGATCCTGATCTGCACCTGGTGCTGGCCGGAGGCAAGGGGTGGCTTTACGAGGATGTCTTTGCCGAAGTGGAGCGCCTTGGGGTGGGGGCGCGGGTTCACGTCCCGGGCTACGTGCCCGATGCGGCGCTGCCGCTGTGGTACAATGCGGCCGATGTCTTTGCCTATCTCTCCTGGTACGAGGGATTCGGGTTGCCCGTCCTGGAGGCGCTGGCCTGCGGCGTGCCGACCGTGGCTTCCCAGGCCGCTTCCCTGCCCGAGGTCGCCGGGGACGCCGCGCTGTTGGCGCCGCCCGACGACGTCTCGGCTGTACGGGAGACGCTAAGGCGCGCCCTGGAAGACGAAACGCTCCGCGCCCGCCTGCGCAGCGCCGGACCGACCCGCGCGGCGCAATTCACCTGGGAGGCCACCGCGGAGCAGACGGTTCAAGTATACAAATCCATCCTGGGAGTGAGGTGATCGCCATGGCTCATCAGAAGCGTCAGCGTGGGGATGCAGCGCCGATCTGGGTCGTCGGGTTGGACGTGCTTATGGTGGGGTTAGCCATGAGTCTGGCCTACCTTTTACGGTATCGACTGCAATGGTTCCGAGATGTCGTTTACGACGCTTCTTTCCAGGCCTACTTCCCCTTTTTAACGCTTTTCGGGGGGTTGGTGCCTCTGACGTTGTTGCTGGACGGCGCGTACAGCGACTGGCGGGGGCGGCGTTGGCTGGATCACGTCTATCTGATCCTCAACGCTGTGGCCAAAGTGCTGATTGTGATCCTTGCGCTGGCCTTCGTCTTCCGTCCCCTGGTCTACTCCCGCCTGCTGCTGTTGGAGGCCGGCGTGGGCATGTTCCTCTTCCTCTCCCTGGAACGGATCCTGGTGCTCTTCATTCAGAGTCGCCTGCGTCGGCGCGGGATCGGCGTCAAGCGGGTGTTGATCGTGGGCGCGGGGGAGGTGGGGCGCCGGGTGATGCGTACTATCGTCGCGCGACCCGATCTCGGCTACCAGATCGTGGGCTACGTCGATGACAACCCCGAAAAGGGTGAGGGCGAGATCGGACGGATCCCCGGGCTGGGCACCATCGACGATCTGCCCCAGAGCATCAACAGGCTCGACGTCGATGAGGTGTTGATCACCTTGCCCTGGACGTATCACCGCCGTATCTTGAGCGTGTTACGCGAGTGTGAACGCCGCAACGTCATGGCCCGCATCGTCCCGGACTTCTTCCAGCTCAGTCTGAGCCAGGTGGAGATTGGGGACCTGGGAGGTATTCCGCTGATCAGCGTGCGGGAGATCGCCTTCCGCCCGCTCTCCCTCTTCGTCAAACGGGCGATAGACGTGACCGGAGCGGCGTTGGGTCTCCTCTTCGGGGCGCCGCTCTTCGCTTTGATCGCGCTGGCCGTTTACCTGGATTCAAGGGGGCCGGTGATTTTCCGTCAGGAACGGGTGGGCAAAGACGGGCGCCGCTTTTCCATTTACAAATTCCGTTCCATGTACGTAGGCGCCGATCGGGAGCGCGAGAGGCTCGGAGCGTTGAACGAGGCCGACGGGCCGCTCTTTAAAATCCGCGATGATCCCCGTCTGACGCGCGTGGGGGCCATTCTGCGGCGCACCAGCCTCGACGAGCTGCCGCAGCTCTTCAACGTCCTGCGGGGCGAGATGAGCCTGGTGGGACCGCGTCCTCCCATCCCCGAGGAAGTGGAACAGTATCAACCCTGGCACGAAAAGCGGCTGGCGGTGCGGCCTGGCATGACCGGCCTCTGGCAGGTCAGTGGACGGAGCGAGCTGACCTTTGATGAGATGGTGCTGTTAGACATCTACTACATTGAAAACTGGTCCCCCTGGCTGGACCTGACGATCTTACTGCGGACCATCCCTCAGGTTGTGATGGGGGAAGGTGCCTATTAGGAAGGTGAGAGTATGAATGCTTGGCAATTGACGACGCAGGAGCGGGAGGCGTTGCGGGCCTTCCTGGTGAAACTGGTGCAGACGCCCGGCTTACCGGGCGAAGAAGGAGAGGTGGCCGCGTTGGTGGCTGCGGAGATGCGCCGCCTGAACTTTTCCAACGTCTGGATCGATGAGGCCGGCAACGTGATCGGCGAGATCGGTCCCTCAGGTAACGTCCCTACCCTGTTGTTGGATAGCCACCTGGATACGGTGGCCGTGACCGATCGAGATGCCTGGTCGCTGGACCCCTGGTCGGGGGCGCTGCGAGACGGTCGCCTCTACGGAGTAGGTGCCTGTGACATGAAGGGCGGCCTGGCGGCCACCATCTACGGCGCGGCGCACCTCTTGCACCTCGGCTATCCACTGCGGGGCCGGCTGGTGGTGGGTGCCGTGGTCATGGAGGAGCCTTCCGAAGGACTCGGCACGCGGATCGTCTTCGAGAAAGACGGCCTCGCGCCGGACTGGGTGGTGATCGCTGAACCCTCTAACTGCCGCCTCATCCGGGGTCAACGAGGGCATCTGGAGCTGCAAATCTCGGTCCATGGACGCTCTGCCCATTCTGCCACGCCTGACCTGGGTGAGAACGCCATCTACCTGGCGTCGCGATTGATTTTCGGATTGGAGATCCTGGCGGATCAGCTGGCGAGCGACCCCTTCCTCGGCCCGGGGGCGCTGGCTGTGACCGACATCCGTTCCTCTGCCGTCAGTCGCAACGCCGTGCCCGACCGGTGCGATATCGTCGTTGACCGGCGACTGACGCTGGGGGAGACGGAGGCGTTAGCCCTGGCGGAGGTGCAGCGTGTCATCGCTCGGGAGGGGATCAATGCCTCTACGCGGGTCATTGAAGAGGAGGTGACCACCTATACGGGGAAGACGTATCGGGTCCGTCGCATCTCTGCACCTTGGGCTTTGGATGCCACCCATCCCCTGGTCGTCTCCTTGCACAACGCGGCCCGGGACGTAGGAATTTCTCCCAAGATAGGGCGGTGGCTTTTTGCGACCGAGGGCGCTTACTCGGCGGGCGTCGCTCAGGTGCCCACCGTGGGCTTCGGGCCGGGGGATCCCAACGTGATCCATGGCGTCGATGAATACGTGGAACTGGAGCAGGTCTACGCGGCGGCGGGCGTTTACGCGGCCCTGGCTGCGCGGTTGCTGGGTAAGGAGGGGTAGGATGTCGGCTCTGCAGATAGCGCCCGAGGTGCAGGCAGCGTTGGAGCGCGGAAGTCCGATCGTCGCGCTGGAATCGGCACTGATCACCCATGGCTTTGTCTATTCGGCCAACGTGCGAATCACGCGCGAGATGGCGGAAGCGGTCCGTGCCGAAGGCGCGCTCCCCGCGGTTATCGGCGTTTGGGAGGGGAGGCCCACCGTCGGGCTGAGTGAGACGCAGGTGGAGGCGCTGGCCCAGGACGAGCAAGCGGTCAAAGTCAGCGTGCGCGATCTGCCCCTGACGCGCTTGCGCGGTCGCCACGGGGGCACAACGGTGGCCGCCACCATGACCTTGGCCCATCGGGCCGGGATACGGGTCTTTGCCACCGGCGGTATCGGCGGCGTGCATCGCGGTCATCCCGAGGACGTCTCGGCGGATCTTCCGGCGCTGGCCTCCATCCCCCTGATCGTGGTGTGTGCGGGAGCCAAAGCGATCCTCGATCTGCCGCGCACCCTGGAGTTCCTGGAGACTTGGGGCGTGCCGGTGTTGGGGTGGGGGACCGAGGCGTTCCCGGCCTTCTACAGCCGTTCTTCGGGGCTGTCCGTGGACCTGCGGGTGGAGGAGGCGGAGGAGGTGGTCGCAGCCTACCGTCGACAGCGGCACCTCGACCTGCCCCAGGGCCTGCTGGTGACGGCACCTGTGCCCCCTGACGCCGAGGTCCCGGCCGGCGAGCTGGCCGCGCTCATCGAGCGCGCGGTGCAGGAGGCCGACGCGCAGAGGATCAGCGGGCGCGCTGTAACACCCTTCCTCCTGGCGCGGCTGGTGGAGCTGACGGGAGGGCGCACCCGCGTGGCTAACGAGCGCTTATTGGTCAACAACGCGCGGGTGGCCGGGCAGATCGCCGGCGCGTTGCACAGGGGGATGGGCTCAGGATAAAGGCCACGCCGATCCTTCACCCCGTTCAGATCTTCGTCAACCCCCACGTGAGCAGCGCCATCGCAATCAGCACGGGCACGTCGTAGCGCAGCAGCCGCCGGATGGTTTCCCCCTCGCCTTTCTCAAGGTCCACGGTGCTGCAACCGACGATGATCTTCGCCGGGGCGAAGGTTGAGCCGATGGCGGCACCGGCGTTTTGCGCTGCCAGGATGAGGGCGACGGGGTAGCGGAGGGTCTGAGCCGCTTCTTGCTGCAAGGCCGCGAAGAGAACGTTGGAGTTGGTGTTGCTGCCGGTCACAAAAGCACCCAGCGCGCCGATGAAGGGGGAGATCAGCGGCAGCAGAGCGCCGGAGACAGTGGCCATCTCGCGGGCCAACAGCGTGATCATGCCGGCGTGTTCCATGGTGCTGGCCAGCGCGACCATGGAGAGGATGCCCAGTGTTGAGGAGAGACCGCTGCGTCCCACCTTGCCCAACACCGTGCGGATCTCTTTGCGACTCACTGTTCCCCAGTGCCTACCGAGCCCCAGGGTGAGCAGAGAGCCGTAGATCAAAAGAGCGCCCGTGTGCCCCAGCAGGGAGATGCTGCGCGTGGGACCGGCCGGCGTCGTCCAGCCCCGGGTGGTCTCCAACGCCGGAACCTGGACTTTGAGGGTAATCACGTCTAACCGTGCCTGCAGCGCCGGCGTGAGCTTGACGAGGAAGATCAGCCCCAGCAGCAAGCCGTAGGGGATCAGCGCTGTGCGGAGCATCTTACGGATCTCCGGCCCGGACCAGGATTGGGGGGCTTGGAGGTGGGACCACAGCCCGCCCAGGATCAGCCCCGCCAGGCTGCCCAGCATCGCCGCGATGTTCCACAGGCCGGCCTGGGCTGCCAACCACTGCACGCCGCCCATCGCGGCCCCCATGAGCAGCCAGGGCACGCAGGCCTGCCGCAGCGCCACCGCGCCGCCCGCCGCCCAGAGCGTGGCCGCGCCCAGAAGCAGACATGCCGCGCCCAAGTGGACGGCGCTCCAGGGGGCCAGGACCTCCCCCGGCAGACCGGTCGCTGCCATCAGGGCGAAGAATGAGGAGCCCAGTGAGCCGAAGGAGACGGCCCAGGCGTGTCCCAGGGAAGGCATGACCACCGCCGTCATCAGCGGAAAGCCCATGCCGGCCAGCAGCGGCGCGACGACGGCGACGGGGACGCCGAAGCCACCGACGCCTTGCAGGAAGGACGCCAATCCCCAGGCTAACAATAACGCCTGCATCGCCCGGTTGGGGGAGAGGCGATGGATCAGATCTCCCATGGCGGCGATGGTGCCCGTCGCCTCACTGACGCGATAGAAGAGCAGGGCACCCCAGATGATGTAGAGGACGTACGCCGCCAGGAAGAAGCCGCGCACCTGGGCCCACCAGAGCACGCGCGGACCGGCGCCGAAGCGGAGCCAGGCCACGAGCAGCGCCAGCGCCCAGCTGACCATGCCGGCACGGGTGCTTTTCCATCGCAAGCCCAGCATCAATATCAGAATGGAAAGAATGGGCAGGAGGGCGAACAGAAGGTCAAGCCATCTCATCAGGTTTCCTGTTTTGGTTAAGGCAAGGTAATCGCTGGGACGCACCCGCTTTCCCTGAAAAGCCGGCAGGTGCGCCCCCTCTGACGTCGTTTTGCTGCACTAAGAGCGTTCGTAAAGCCGCGATTTCAGGGTCATGATCTCCCGACGTAACTGCGTGTCTTTTTCGATCTGGGAGCTGATGCGCTCGTAACCGTAAAGGATGGTGGTGTGATCCCGTCCTCCCAGCTGGGCGCCGATCTGCGGATAGGAAGCGTCGGTCTCCTCGCGGATCAGGTACATAGCGATCTGGCGCGGCAAGGCGATGCGCCGCGTGCGCCGTGCGCCCCGCAGATCCTCCACGGTGAGGTTGTAGTGGTCGGCTACGGCCTTGATGATTTCCTCTGAGGAGAGCTCCGGTGGATTGGGTAGCAGATCGGCGAGCGCGTTCTGGGCGGTCTCTAAATTCAGGGGCTGTCCCGTCAGCCGCGTCACGGCCAACATCTGGTTCAGCGCCCCCTCCAGCTCGCGGATGTTGCGCTCGATGTTGGAGGCGATGAACTCCAGAACCTCATTGGGGATCATGGCCCCCAGCTGGTGGGCCTTTTTTTGGAGAATCGCCAGGCGGGTTTCAAAGTTGGGGGGCTGGATATCGACGATCAATCCCCACTCGAAGCGCGAACGCAGCCGTTCCTCCAGCGTCACCATCGCCTTGGGCGGACGGTCGCTGCTGAGCACAATCTGACGATGCGTGTCGCGCAAGGCGTTGAAGGTGTGGAAGAACTCCTCCTGGGTGCTCTCCTTGCCGGCGATGAACTGGATGTCGTCCACCAACAGAATGTCGGCGCTGCGATACTTATCCCGAAAGGTGTCGGTGGTGTGGGTGCGGATCGCTTCCACCAGGTCGTTGGTGAACTGTTCCGAAGAGACATAAAGCACGCGGAGCTGCTGGTGAAAGCATCGTTGGCCGATGGCGTGAAGCAGGTGCGTTTTGCCCAGCCCCACGCCGCCGTAGATGAAGAGCGGGTTGTAGGCCTTGGCCGGCGTCTCCGCCACCGCCTGTGAGGCCGCCTGGGCCAGACGGTTGCCCGGCCCAATGACGAAGTTCTCAAAGGTGTATTCGGGGTTCAGGCCGGGATCTGGGGGCGCGCTCTCTTGTTGCAGCAGGGGGGGAGGAGGGGCAGAAGGACGGCGGTGGTTTCCCTCCCACACGATAAACCGCGCTTCCAGCTCCTGTTCCGCAAGATGGTGGAGTGTGCGTTGGATCACGGGATAAAGTTTGTTTTCCAGCCACTCCACAGCGTAGCCGTTTTTTACGCCGACGATCAACGTGTTCCCGTTCTCCAGCCCCAGACACTCCGTGTCCCGCAGCCACGTGTCAAAGGTGGCACGGGTCATTTGTAACTCCAACTCTCCCAGGGCTGCTTGCCATAGCCGACGGGCGTCCAGCTGTTGTTCTGTTGCTACGGATTCAGATAAGACCTCTTGTCTTGAGTGAGGCACAAAAATCCTCCTCATGGCTGTGTATTGGACGTTTCCTCTTCACGTCACGTCGTGGAGGCGCTCTCTTTTCGGCTCACAAAGTATCCCTTCAGCGCGCTCCAAGAGGTGGTGAAGTGATGTATTTTCTTGTGCAGGGGATGCATACCCCCAATGTTTCAATCTTGGCGGTCGCTTTCAGCCACATCAAACATGTGCGGCCAGACACGACCGTACCACAGAATTTGATAATTAGGAAATTACATGCTCTATCTTGTGATAACGCTTCCCACAAGATTCCCCTTTCTCCGTGTGAGGCGCTCTCTATCGCAGAGCGACCTCTCTGTGGTGCTGAGTTGCCTGCCCTGTGAGATGTCAGATCGGGCAGACGAAACAGAAAGGGGGCTCCCTGACACGCCTCTATTTTACCAGAAAATGGGCGCTGCTTCAATGCGAAAGGGGGGATATTGTTTTAAAATCGGCAAATTTTAAGGTTGTGAGACACCCTGTGAATAATTGAGCGCTTATCCCCTCTAATTACGGATGGAACGTCTTGAGACCCCTAAATATGGGGGTAGGGGTGTGGATAAATGTGTGGAAAAGTGAATAAAAGTTCCTCTGCGGGTGCTATTTTGAACGGCAGAAGGTTTTGATTCCAGCGGGAGGGAAGAATGACTCACCTGAAAAGACCACAAGCCTTCCGCTCGTAGTGAGCGACGCAGCGTTGGCGGAGTCGCGTTTTAGGAAAGTGGCGCCAGAGGCCCGCTAGGTGACGTGGCGTCAGAGAGCACCGCACGGCTCCCCCTGCGTTCCGTGCCTGACTACGAACGGGTATACCTGAACTTGATGCTCAAAAACCGGAACCACTACATGGCTCTTATTGGTTTCTGGGTGAAATACGGGATTTCGAAGCAAATCGGGAAATGCTTCAGAAATAGGTTGACACCTTTGGATAGCAACACGCCGGGCTCAGCCGTACGCCGTGGATTTGCTGTGCCCCCTTCCCCCGGCCCCTTCCCCCCGCCAAGCGCCGGGACACCCACCACAGGGATCATTGCGCGGGGGAAGGGGAGAGGCTTTTGGTGAGGGGGGGAGAGGCTTCGCCTCTCCCCCTCCTCGCCCTTCTCTTCTCCCCCTCCCTGGAGCGGCGCGCAGCGCCAGCGGTGGG
>JBNGCW010000053.1:0-21664 GCA_049975525.1 Anaerolineae bacterium | reverse complement strand
TATCTAAAAGGGATAGTCCGAGCGCGGACGCGCATGGACGCTTTTGGGGGCGCTTAAGTCCTGGGGACGGGTTCCCGGTTCCCATCCGAGGCCGAGGAGCGCGTCGCCGGCACGATGACGTCCAGTGCGCGAGGAAGGATCTCGACCTCAATAGATTGCCGACCGATGATTTCGCCGTCAGCTTGAACGGGTAGGTCTCTGTCGGCGCGAACCGTCGCCCGTTTGCCCCCTTCCAGGCAGTGCAGACGTGGCTCGTGGCGCTGTTTGCCCCAGAAGGCGTGCCGGCCGATCTTCAGATAGTCTAACAGATTGCGGGCGTGGATGAAGCAGATGTCCAGCCGGCCGTCGTCAAGCGCGACGTCCGGTCCCCAACGGAAGGCGGGCATACCCAGTACGCCGTCGTTGGCGACGGTGACCTCGGCGGCGCGGCGGTAGAAGGTGTCCCCGTCCAAAGTCAGCTCGAAACCCACCGGTTGAAAGCCCACTAATTTCTTCACACCTGTCCAGAGATAGGCCAGGAGACCGAAGACGCGCTTCTCTTCTCGCCCGGTGTCCTGCATGGTCAGAGAGCTCAGTCCAAGGCTGACGCTCAACAGGCAGTGACGCGCTCCGGCCCGTAAGACGTCGATAGCGTGGGTTTGGTGTGCCCCGGTGACGAGTTCCAGCGCGTCTTTCGGGTTCAAGGGGATGCCCAGCTCGCGGGCCAAAACGTTGCCGGTGCCTGTAGGGAGGATGCCCAAAGGGAGATGCGTGTTGACCAGCCCATCGGCGACGGCCGAGACGGTGCCATCGCCGCCGGCGGCCACGAAGGTCTCAAACCCCCGTCTCTGTGCCTCTTGAACAACGTCGGCAAGGCGCTCCTGGCCTGTGGTGCGATAGATTTCGTAGGCGCCCGGCTGCGCGGCGAAGTGGTGGGCGATGGTCCGCTGGAGGCGCTCGGCGTCTTCGGTGCCGGAGACCGGGTTGAGGATGATGTAGATGTGGGACATGTTCAGCCGTTCCCTTTAGCGTGCCGGGAGATGGAGGCACTGAGGTGCGCGCCGAAGAGCGTAATGGTCGCCCCCAGGTAGAGCCAGAAGAGGAGAGCGACGACGGCGCTCAAGGAGCCGTAGACCAGCTCGTAGTTAACGAGGCCGCTGCGCAGATACCAGGCAAACCCCTCTTTGCTGATCTCCCAGCCAAGCCCGGCGATCAGTGCGCCCCACAGACCGGCGCGCCAGCTTACGTAGGTGTTGGGGACCCAGCGGTAGAGAGCCAGAAACATGGCAAAGGTGAAACACCATGAGAGAACGTGCGTCCCCAGCATCTCCAACGCGCCGAGTTCCAGTTCTCCGAGCGGCAGGTGGATTTGCGGCAGGAGGCTGAGCAGGGTGGTGGAAGCCAGAGAGAGGAGCAGCAGCAGAAAAATGCTGGCGACCATACCGATCCCCACCAGCCGTTTTTCCAGAAAATTGCGCGCTTCAGCATCCGTCCAGGCGCGGTTGATGTTCTGGGACAGGGTTGAGAAGGCGCCGGAAGTGGACCAGAGCAAGCTGGCCAGCCCGACGAGGCTGAACGAGCCCCGCAGCTTCAAGACCTGCCGGACGTTTCTTTCCACCAACTGCTGGGAGACGGGCAAAGCGTTCTGGAGAAAGTCGATGGTCTCTTGGTAGGCCTGTTGATCTCCGTTTGCCAGTAGACTTACCAGCGAGATCAGCAGGAGCAGCAGCGGAAAAAGAGAGAAGAAGATGTAGTAGGCGATGCTGGCCGCCATTTGTGCAGCCCCCGATTCGTTGAAGTGGATGAGGGTGTCGCGGAGGATGTGGAGGGTGTTTCCGCTACGACGATTGGCCTCTTTGTACAACGACTGAAGTTTGGTCCTTAAGAGTTCGATCATGATTGACTCTGCTGAAAATACTACGCCTTGGCTGCCCTGAAAAAAGGGTCAGCCAAAGAAAAATAGGGGGAATATGTTGTGGTTGGGCGCAGCCCAACCACAACATATAGTATCCCTTTCTCTACTGAAAAGCCTTTTTCAGTAGAGTCTACGCTTTGTTCACGTATGCGTCCAGCGTGGTCTGCGAGCGAATCACAAAGCAAAACTCGAACAAATATGCTGAAAGCAAGTAAATATTGTATCCACGGGTCGAAAGACAAAAGCGGGGCTCTGCTCGGCGGATTGTCCGGCGTTCTCAGCCGCTTCCGCTGCCTTTTCCCGTTCATAACGGTGTACTCGCTGTGGTGACCATCAGTTCACGAAAGTCACGCTTTGGCGTGCACGGCGACACCTAGCGGTCCGCAGCCATCGTTTTCCGTTTTCTACTCTTTTTCACACAAAGGACCAGAGTTCATGATCCCCCTTGTGTCTGTGGTGTTATGAACGTGGATTTTTCAGATCGACCTCCGATTGCAGCTGCAGCCATCTCACCAAGTCTCGGCGTCGCAGCAGGCCCACCAGTTCCGTCTGATCGTTGAGCACCGGCAGCTGGCGGATGTCGTGTTGAGCCAGGGACATGAGCGCTTTGTCGGCGCTGTCGTGTATGGAAAGGGTGATCACCGCTTCGAGGGGGGTCATGATCTGTTGCACCGTGGTGGTCGCGCGGTCGGTGTGCTGGACCGTCCGCACGTCGTCCAGCGTGACCATGCCGATCAAAGCGTCGTCTGCCAGCACCGGAAAGGCGTGATCGTCGGACTTCATAATGTACTCATTGATCAGGGTGTTGACCGACATATCGGGCCCCACTGTGGGGGGATGTTCTCGCATCATGCGGGTGACCGGCACGTCTTCCAGAATATCCTGGATCACGACTTGACGGTAGCTCTGGGTGGAAGCGTTGTGCAAGAACCATCCGATGAAGGTGAGCCACAGGCCGCTTCCGACGCCGCTGCCGAAGAAGGGGAGACGGGCGCCGAAGATCATGGCGATGCCGCCGACGATCATGAGCCAGGCGATGCCCTGTCCCGTGTAGGCGGCCCAGCGGGTGGCGCGTCGCAGGTCGCCGAAGGCGGCCCAGAGAAGGGAGCGCAGCACGCGCCCGCCGTCCAGAGGGAAACCGGGGATCAGGTTGAAGATGCCCAGTGTGATGTTGATAGAGCCCAACCACATCAGCATGGTGCTGATAGGGCTTAAATCCCCCAGGCTGCGGACGGCTTCGGTGGCGCTCACCACGCGCAGGCTGCTGACAAAGGCGACGCCGAGTGTCAGCGCGGCGCCGATAGCAAGGCTGGTTAACGGCCCTACAATCGCCATCCAGAACTCCTTGCCGGGCGACTCCGGCTCTTTCTGGATGTTGGCGATGCCGCCGAAGAGGAAGAGGGTGATGCTATGGACCGGCATGCCCTGAGCCTGGGCGACCAGGGAATGGGCCAGCTCGTGGGCCAACACCGAGGCGAAGAAGAGCAGCGCAGCGAAGACCCCCAGACTCCAGCGCAGCGGGACGCTCCAATCCTGATGTAGATTGCCAAAGGCCGTCGCCAGGTTCCAGGTGACGAGCAAGAAGATAAGCAGCCAGCTCCAGTCCACCCGGACTTTGATGCCAAACAACTCACCGATTTCCAATCCTCTGCGCATCTTTTCCTCCTTGTGCTCCTAAAGTTTACCGACGCTCTCCCGCGAGGACGAGGCTTTCTCAATGGCGGAAGATCGCTGCCGGAGGAATGTCCTTCTCCGGCAGGGCATCCGGCTCGAGGATAAAGAGTTCCCCGTTGTTGAGAAAGGTATGTAGGGCGGCGAAGTCCAACAGGTCCTCGTCGCCGGGTTGCTGCTCTGTGTGTGCGACTGAACGTAGTGCTTATCTTGGTAAATCTGTGGGTTGGGTCCTCGTCGCCGGGTTGCTGCTCTGTGTGTGCGACCGCGGTGTGGGTTTCAGGGTCAAAACGGCCCCACCTCCGGGCCTTCTTGTCCACAAACAAGGTATCGACCCGCTTGAAGTAGGCCGCCGGCGCCAGCGGATGGCTTCCAGCACACGCAGGCCGTTGACGCGACCGCCCAGCTTGAGATCGACGATGGCCAGATCGAAAAACGTGTTCTGCAGCTTGTGCAGCGCCGCTTCCCCCGTGGCCACGGCGACGACGGTGTGGCCCTCACGCTGTAAGGCCTCCTGTAAGAAGAAACGCACGCCTTCGTCGTCATCAGCGCCCCATGTGTGAATGGGTGTTGTCATGCGCCCCTCTCTTTCGGCTCACCTGGTTGTTACTTTAGTATATCATAGTTGGCTGCCCTGAAAACAGGGGCAGCCAAAGAAAAATATGGGGTATATGTTGTGGTTGGGCGCAGCCCAACCACAACATATAGTACCCCTTTCTCTACTGAAAAACTTTTTTTCAGTAGAGTCATAGTTGGTACGGATGAAAAAGTTCTTGAACCCCAGAAGCAGGGAGGCTTTCTCTTTCCAGTCTTTCCGGGAGACGGTATAATGGACTTGCTGAAAGGGTCTATGCAGTGAGTATATGAACAGGAGAAGGAGTATGAACTACCGGTATCCTCATGGGTGCCTGGCGGGTGGGACGAATCCCTACTTTCGCCAGCGCCTCTTCTGGACGCTTCTGCCGCTCCTCGCGCTCGGATTGGCCGCGTGTGGCGGCGGGGGTTGGTTCTCCGGTGCCACGTCCACCCCCACGCCGAGCCCTTCTGCGACGCCCACGTTTACTCCGACCGCGACTCCTTCGCCCACGCCCACGCCGACGCCTCTGCCGCCCTTCGCCCTGACCATTCATCGCATGGATAGGGTCTCCGCCGTCTCCCCGGCTCCTGTGACGGTGGATCTTATGCCGCCGCCGACGGAGCCCCTGCCCTCCTTGATCGCCGCCGTGTTGGACCCCGAGGGGAGGACCTATGCCCGCTTTTCGCTGCTCCATCAGGGTGGAGGACGGTACGTCGCGCCCGAACCCTTGTATCTCCCCTTGACGCCGCCACCTGGTGTGTGGCGCGTCGTCGTGGGCATCGACACCCGGCGTCCTGTGATCGGCGAGCAGACGTTGACCTTCGAGCCGGCGCCCGTTGCCTACCGTCCTCTGACGGAGACGCTGCCCTCCGGCGTCGTCCTCCGCGTCCCCGCGGCCTTCGACGAGATCGCCGCGCAGGGGGATGCCCGGGCCGGCTACCGCCACTGGGGCTACGAGGAAGGGGTGTTGGAGCTCTGGTGGGCGCCGGGCCCCACGGAGCCTTTCCAACGGGATACGGCGTTGATGATGTTGGAGGCGACGCGCGACGCTCAGGCTCCACCGCTTGTCTCCTTCGAGGAGAGCGTGTGGGATGGGCGCACGGCTTTCGCCTTTCGGGAAGGGGCCTCGATTGAAGGGTGGGTGCTTCAGGACGCCGACGACTGGCTTTACGTCCTGCGGCTGCACCTTCCAAAGGAGGCGGAAAGCGCGCGCCCGCTGCTGATACGTGAGGTCGCCCAGAGCCTGCGCTTCGTCGCCGATTAGCAGAAGGGTGCGCCTCATAAGGCTTGCATTTTGGCCTAAGCGTGCTATGCTAGAGTACAAAATGGCTGGGTGTAAGGTAAGAGATTGAGAGGGCCGGTCTGGTAGATTGACGTGAGTAGCGATGGCTATCCTATTGTTGAACGCGAGTTACGAGCCCCTGCGCGTCGTTTCGGAACGCGACGCCGTGGGGTATATGCTGGATGAAAAGGTTGTGCCCGCCACGGACGCGGTGGGTGCCCGTCTCCGCACGCCCAGCATGATCTTCGAGGTACCGTCCATCCTCCGTCTCAAACACTACGTCAACGTGCCGCACCGCAAAGCCTCGTGGACGCGACGCGGTGTTCTGGATCGTGACAACTACACCTGCATCTACTGCGGCGCTGCGCCGGGCGATGTCAAAAAGGGGCGTCGTCTGACCCGACGCGACATGGAGCTGGAGCATATCAAGCCTATCAGCCGGGGCGGGACCAACACCTGGGGGAACACTGCCTGCGCCTGCCACTACTGTAACCAGCGCAAGGGCGACCGCGAGCCGCACGAGGCCGGGATGCGCTTGCTCTGGGAGCCGAAGACGCCGCGCACCAATTACCTCGTGGCCTCCGGTGAGATCCCCAAGGAGTGGCGTCTCTACCTGGAGACGTGAAGTGGAGCCATCGATAAGCCCGGCAGAGAGATCTCTCTGCCGGGCTTTGCGTTGTATGCTATCGGGAGAACTGTCATGGGAACAGGTCCACCCCTCTTGACGGAGGCCGAGATCCACGCGCTGCTTTCCCAAAGGTTGGAGCGCCTTCCGCTGCAGGATAGGCGGGTGCTGCTCCTCGTCCCCGACGGGACGCGCACGGCGCCGCTGCCGTTGTTGTTCCGACATCTCCGCGCGCTTTTGGCCGACCTGGTCCAGGCGCTGGACGTGCTCATCGCGTTGGGCACGCACCCGCCCATGTCCGAGGCGGCGATCCGACGTCACCTCGGTCTGGAAGCGGGGAGCCGTTCCGGTCGAGGTGCCCGGCTGCGTGTCTTCAACCACCGTTGGGATGATCCTGAGACCTTTGTCAACGTAGGGAGGCTGGCGGAAGGCGAGCTCCACACGCTGAGCGGCGGGCGGCTGAGGCGGGAGGTGCCGATCACCGTTAACCGGCGCCTCTTCGACTACGATCACCTCATCGTCTGCGGCCCGGTCTTCCCCCACGAGGTGGTGGGCTTCTCCGGAGGGACGAAGTACTTTGTGCCGGGCGTAGCCGGCCAGGAGATCATCGACGTCACCCATTGGCTGGGTGCGCTGCTCACGACCCGAGCCGTTATCGGGCGGCGCGAGACACCCGTGCGCCGTCTCATCGACCGGGCCGTGGCGTTCGTCGACGTGCCGACGACGTACTGTAACCTGGTCGTCAGCCGGGCTGGGGTGCATGGCCTCACCGTTGGCGCCTATCCGGAAACGTGGGCCGAGGCCGTGGGGCTTTCTTCCCGGCTGCACATTCGCACGGTGGAGCGGCGTTTCCGGCGAGTGCTCTCGGTGATGCCCCGGATGTACGACGACCTCTGGACAGCGGCCAAGGGCATGTACAAGGTCGAGTCGGTGGTGGAGGACGGCGGTGAGGTTATCATCTACGCGCCGCACATCGAGGAGCTCTCCTACACCCATGGCAAGATCCTCGATGAGATCGGCTACCATGTGCGCGACTACTTTGTCAAGCAGTGGGAGCGCTTTCGACGTTATCCCTGGGGGGTGTTGGCGCACTCGACGCATGTGCGCGGGGCGGGCACTTACGACGCGGTGACGGGCGTGGAGCAATCGCGCATCCGTGTCACGCTGGCGACGGGCATTCTCCGCGCGCGCTGTGAGCGGGTCAACCTGGGCTACCGCGATCCGGCGACCCTGGATCCGGCGGATTGGGTGGGCCGTGAAGAGGAGGGCCTCCTGCTCGTTTCGCACGCCGGAGAGCAGCTCTATCGGCTTGCGGAGGCAGAAAAGGAGGAAAGGTGAGTTGAGTATCGTTGCTCCTCTGCAGGCTCAATCACCGGCAGTTCTCTCTTTGGACATCGGTAGTTCCGGGGTGCGCGCTGTGTTGTTTGATGCGCAGGGGCGGGCCGTGGAGGGGGTTGGCGCGTGTGTGTCCTATGCCTTCGAAACGACGTCGGACGGCGGTTCGCAGATGGACGCGGAGCGCCTGGCGGACTGTGTCTGGCGCTGCCTGGATCGCGTCACCGCGCAGATGGCGGCGCTGGATCTGCGCATCGACGCGGTCGCCGTGGACACCTTCGTTGCCAACGTGTTGGGCGTGGACGCGGAGGGCCGTCCGGTTACGCCACTGACGACCTACGCCGACACGCGCGCCGCTGCCGACGCGGTCGCTCTGCGGGCTGAGTTGGACGAGGACGAGGTTCACGCCCGCACCGGCTGTCGTCTGCATCCCAGTTATCTGCCCGCGCGCCTGCGCTGGTACGCGCGCACCCAGCCGGGGGTCTTCGCCTGCGTGGCACGCTGGCTCTCCATCGGCGAGTACCTGGAGCGACGGCTCTTCGGCGAGACGGCGGTCACCTATTCCGTCGCTTCGTGGACGGGGCTGCTACACCGGCGGGCGTTGATGTGGGACGCGGCGTTGTTGTCGGCGCTGTCGCTGGACACCGAAAGATTCTCGCCGTTGACGGACGTGGATCGCCCTCGGCAGGGGCTGCGCGCGCCCTTCGCCGGGCGTTGGCCCGCGCTGCGGGACGTGCCGTGGTTTCCGGCGGTGGGCGACGGTGCGGCTGCCAACGTGGGCAGCGGTTGCGTCACGCCGCGTCGGGTCGCGCTGACGGTGGGGACAACCAGTGCGCTGCGCGTCATCGTCGCGGGGGCACCGGCCGCCGTCCCGCCGGGGTTGTGGTGCTACCGCGTCGACCGGCGGCGTTCGCTGCTGGGCGGCGCGTTGACCGAGGGTGGCAGCGTCTACGCCTGGATGCGCGAGACGCTGCGTTTGGACGGCCCGGCGGTGGTGGAGGCCACACTGGCGGAGATGGCGCCCGACGCGCATGGGCTGACGGTGCTGCCCTTCTGGGCCGGTGAGCGGAGTCCGGGGTGGGCCGGGGACGCGCGGGCCGTCATCCAGGGGCTTTCGCTGGCGACGACGCCGTTGGAGATGATGCAGGCTGCCCTGGAGGCTGTCGCCTATCGGCTCGGGTTGGTCTTTGAGCAGCTGCGCGCGGAGACGCCGGCGGAGGTGGAGGTGGTGGTCAGCGGTGGCGCGTTGCCCGCATCCCCGGTTTGGCTGCAGATGGTGGCGGACGTGTTGGGCCGGCCGCTGCTCGTCTCCCGGGTGGAGGAGACGACGGCGCGGGGCGCGGCGTTGTTGGCGCTGGAAGCGCTGGGCGCGCTGCCGACGTTGGCAGCGGCGCCGACCTTCGATGGGGAGGCTGTGCAGCCTGATGCGGAACGCCACGCGGTCTACCGGCAGGCCATGGCGCGCCAGCAGGCGCTGTACGAGCGGCTTGTGGGCTCGTAAGCCGCGTCGTCTTGATGGAAGGCCGGGTGGTAAAGCTGGGGCAACTCGCTCCGTGCCCGCTGTGGCTTGGTCGGGAGAGCGACCACAGCTCCCGGGCGTGGTGCAGGGCCTGGGTGGGGTGCGATGTGCGCTTCAGCCAGGCCCAATGTGTTTCAGGGGTGGGTTGGGATGCGCCAGGGCTGTGCGGTCTGGGACGTTTTGATCTGCCATAAAATAAAAAAGGACCATTTGTAGTCAGGTGTGAAGGTCAGGCCGGGGTGCTGTTGGCGGGTGTTAGAAGACGTGGATGGGGGTGCCAACGCGACAGGTGCTCTGGATGAAGGCGTCCTCGTAGCCGCCGATGGGGTGCACCCAGCGGTAGATCCAGCGCGCGGCCTCGATGGGGACGTTGAGGCAGCCGTGGCTGCGACGCACGCCGAAGTCGTTGTGCCAGTAGGTGCCGTGGATGGCGGTGCCGTTGAGGTCGAAGAAGATGTTCCACGGCACGCCCGGCAGGTCGAAGATGTCGTCGGGATCCGGTTTGTCTTCTTCGTCCATGTCCTCGTAGGGGACGTTGCTCATGTGGCGGGAGGCTTGTTTGAGCAGCACGCACTTCTCGCCGCGGACGGTCTCGGTGGGGCCGGCCATGCCGGAGGCGACAGGGGTGGTGAAGACCAGCGCGTCGCCCTCGTAGCAGTCCAGGCGCTGAGCCGAGAGGTCGACTTCGATGCGTTTGTCCCCGACGAAGGGGTGGATGGGCGCGATTTCCTCGCGGGGGACGCGGCGCACGTCTCGCGCCAGCACCCATTGGTAGCTGATCTGGCCCGGCGGGTAGTCGTCGACGATTTTGTACCAGCCGGTGCCGGCGTCGTCCTGGACGGCGTCGACGACGTGGTAGACGGTGCCGCCGTAGAGGCGGTACTTCTGCGCAGCGTTGCTGTCGGGTGCGAGGCGCGCGGCGGTGTGGATCTGCGAGACCTGGCCCCAGAAGCCCCATTCACCCACGTCCGCGATGAAGGGCTGGGGTGGGTAGACGCGCACGGGCAGCACCCAGGCGGAGTGGACGTAGCCCAGGGGGGTCTTGTACCAGAGGTCGTTGTGGGCGCTGTAGGGCGCGCGTACCTCGCCGAGGAGGCGGAAGCTCTCGTCGCGGCGCCGGGCGTCGAGTCTTGCGGAGGTACGGTCGGCTTCTTCGTAGAAGGTGACGGTGTAGATGGCGCGGCCCATCCACGTCCAGTCGCCGCGTCCGTCGCCGGGGTGCGGCGGCAGGGGATCGGCGTGGGGATAGCGGGCGCGGGCGTGCAGCAGCGGTGAGAGCGCCGCCGTGGTGGCGCCGGCCAGGATGAGTTTCAGCATCTGGCGACGGTTCAGACGATGTGTCATGCGCTCTACCCTCTACTGCCGGCGGGATGGTTCTGTGTTCGAAAGGCGGGCGCCGGAGGCGTTCACTTTGCTGATGGTGACGTGCTCCATGACATCGCCCGGTTCGATCGCGTTGACGACGTCCATGCCGTGGATGACGCGCCCGAAGACGGTGTGCTTGCCGTTGAGGTGAGGCTGGGGTTTGTGGGTGATGAAGAACTGGCTGCCGTTGGTGTTGGGCCCGGCGTTGGCCATGGAGATCACGCCGGTTTCGTGGATCAGGGGATTTTCTTCGACCTCGTCCTCGAAGGTATAGCCAGGACCGCCGCGCCCGGTGCCTGTGGGGTCGCCGCCCTGGATGACGAAGTCGGGGATGACGCGGTGGAAGACGGTCCCGTCGTAGAAGCCCTGTCGGGCCAGGAAGACGAAGTTGTTGACGGTGACGGGCGCGTGCTGCGGGTAAAGCTCCAGTTCGATGCGCCCCTTCTCGGTTTCCAAGAGGGCGCGGTAAGTTGCCTGGGTGTCGATGGTCATCTCAGGTTTGCTGTCCCACTGTGGATGGGGCATGAGAGCTCTCCTTTGTTTTTTTGTCTCGTGAATAGGCCTTCAGTATACCTGTGGTTTGGCTGTTTGTGAAGTAGGCGGTTCAGACTCGGTCGAGGTGGGGGACGTAGAGGGGGAGGGGGAAGAGGGCGCGGATGGGGGGCGGTAGCGCGTCCAGGCCGGCGGGCGCAGGTCCGCCGAAGAGGAGGCGGACTGCGTCGAGGAGGGGGAATTCGCAGGTGGAGGGAGTGTGGGCGCCGGCGAGGATGCGGACGGTCTCGTTTTTCACAATGAGCGTGGTCGCCGTGGTCCGATCGCGCTCGCGGAGGCGCAGGGTCACGGCGGTGTCCCGCAGGCCGACGGCGCGGGGCGTTAGGAAGGGGAGGGCGGCGCTGAGCAGCGCGGTCAGGTCGTTGATGCGGATCATGCCATGGGCGCGCATCTGCCAGCCGGCGGTGTAGGGCATGACGCGGGCGAGGCGCGCGTGTTCCCAGGCGCTGAGCTCCCAGGTCACGTCCTCGGCGAAGTTCCATTCGAGGATGGCCTGGAGCAGGCCCGCTTCGTCGCCGGACGCGGAGACCAGTTCGACGACCTTGACGTGGTCGCGTTGTTGTCCCTCGGCGATGGCGTAGCCGTCGGCTGCGACCCAGAAGCGCAGGTCACGGCGCTGCAGTTTCTCGCGCAGGTCGGGACGGCGGGCGTGACAGGTGGCTTGATGCTGATGTGCGGCGACGAGGGGGTACGCTGCCTCGGGCAGCACTTCTTCAATGGGTGTGGGTGTCACGTCGTGCCAGGCGAGGGAACGCCGGGAGAACGTCAACCGGAAGACCGGCGCTGCCATCTCCCAGCCGAAGGTGTTGTAGCGTTGACGGTCGCCGCCCAGCCAGGAGGCGGGATAGCCGCGCGCACGCATCTCACCGATGGCGTGATTCAAAAGTCGTGTCATGTAGCCCCGTCCACGCGCCTCGGGGAGCGTCGCTACGCCACCGATGCCGCCCAGCGTCAGCCGGACGCCCGCCGAGACGACGTGGATGGGGAAGAGGCCCACGTGGGAGACGATGCGCCCCGCTTCTTCGATGACGTAGCAGTTGGCACAGGCTTCCGGCGTCGGTCGGTAGAGATGGCCGTAATAGCGCGAGAAGAACTCGCGGGAGTGCCCATAGGCGCGCTCCATGAAGCGCATGAAAGCGTCGAACTCCTCGATGTGGAGGGTACGGAGGTGGGCAGTCATAGGACCTCCCTTTTTCTGGGGACGGCGCGAGCTGGCGCGTCCTATTTGGTTACCACGGTCCAACTATACTCACAATGGGCGTCTTTTCAAGTGGGTCGGGTTGAGCTGATTTCTTAGCTTTGCAGGGTGTTCTTTTAGCGGGGGCTCATGTATAATGGGGAGCGTGCCGTTATCGTTTCCAGGAGGCGTAGCTTGATCAAGATTTTCACGGACAGCACCTCGGACCTTACAGCGGCGTTGGTGACACAGCACGACGTCGAGGTTATCCCGTTGAATGTTCACGTCGGCGGGCGGAGTTTTCGAGATAGTTTTGACTTCACGCCGACCGACCTTTTTGCCCTGGTGGAGACGCACGGTGAGCTGCCCAAGACGTCGGCGCCTTCTGTGGGCGACTTTTTGACGCATTTCCGGCGGGAGATGCCCGGCGTGTACGTAGGTATCTCTTCGCAGCTTTCCGCCAGTGTGAGGAATGCGCAGGCCGCGGCGCAGCTGCTTTCTAACGGGCACGTGCGGGTGATTGACACCCACACCCTTTCCTCGGGGGTGGGGATGTTGGCCCTGCTGGCGGCCGATCTGCGCGACGCGGGGCACGATGTGGACGAAATCGAGCGCCGGGTGCGCGCCGCCGCCTCCCGCGTCAGGGTCTCCTTCGTCATCGATACCATGGACTATCTCTACAAGGGCGGGCGTTGCACGGCGTTACAACATCTGGTCGGCAGCCTGCTCAAGATCCGGCCCGTCATCTACGTGCGCCCTGACGGCCGCTTGGACGTCAGGGCGAAAGTGCGGGGCTCGCGTCAACGTGCGCTGCACGCGCTGGTGGAGGACTTTGAGGCTCACTTGCCCACTCTCGACCGGCGGCGCGTCTTTATCACCCACTCGGCTTACTCCGAGGGCGCCGGGCAGCTGCGGGCGGCGTTGACGGCCCTTGCACCCGATGCTGAGATCTCGGTCACCGAAGCGGGTGCCGTGGTCTCCAGCCACTGTGGCCCTAAGACCATCGGGGTTATCTATATGAGCGAGCCGACGTAGCCCGATGGGCATCTGATAATCAGATGAAGACCGACAGCCCTGAAAAAGGGGCAGCCAACAAGAAGTATATAGGAGCCTCAGCTCTGCTGAAAAGGGTAGTCAAGACTCTCTTGCTTTTTCTCACCTTTTTCAGTTTTCAGTGGGGTCGAGGCTGTGACGATATTGTGAATCTACAAGGAGGTTTACCGTGACCGCTTATCCAACTTTTCCCCATTTCAAGCCTCTTGCGATGGAGGATCGTGACGCGCTCCACGAACGGCTATGGGCTTACCAGCCGACGACGTCGGAGCTGACCTTTACCAACCTGTTTATCTGGCGGGATGCGTACCGCGTGCAGTGGTCGTTGTTGGACGATGTATTGCTGCTGTTGGCCGAAGGGGACGACGAGGAGTTCTACGGCTTCCCCCCGGTGGCGACGGCCCCGCGTTTGGACGCGACCCGCACCTTCTTGCGCTGGTTGCGGGAGGAGCAGGGAGTTGCGGAACCGCGCATCGAGCGGGCGGACGAGCGTCTGGTGCAGGAGCTGGCCGAGGCCGACGACATCGTCAGTGAGCCGACGCGCGATCACTTCGATTACGTCTACCTGCGCGAGGATCTGGCGGAGCTCAGCGGGCGCGACTACAGCAGTAAGCGCAATCACCTCAACTATTTTCTGCGCATGTACGAGTACACCTACGAGCCGTTGGCTCAGGATAACATCGCCGCCTGCGTGGAAGTGGCCTGTGAGTGGTGTGAGAAGTACCGCTGCGAGGACGACATGAATTTGTTGGAGGAACGTGACGCCGTGCTCTCCTCGCTGGAGAACTTCCCACTGTTGCGGGCTCAGGGAGGGGTCATCCGCGTGGAGGGAAAGATTCAGGCCTTCTCCGTCGGCGAGATGATGAACGCGGAGACGCTGGTGGTGCACATTGAGAAGGCCGATCCCGACATCCGGGGGCTCTATCAGCTGATCAACCGCGAGTTTGTGCGCCACTGTTGTCAGGAGGCCGTTTACGTCAACCGGGAGCAGGATCTGGGCGTGCCCGGCCTGCGACGGGCCAAGCAATCTTATCACCCGCATCACATGGAGAAGAAGTACCGGCTGCGGTTGGTGTAACCGGGGAGGTGGCCATGCCTATCTTGTTTGCGGCCCTGGGGCTCGTCGTCGGCGCTTTCGCCGCGCATGCGGCCGAGGCGATTCTGGCCGACCGACCCCTGGGTCGCCCCTTTTGCCCCTACTGTCAGGTCGGGTACCGACCGCTGCAGTGGAGCGCGACACTGGCGCTGCTCGGTGGCGGGTGGCGCTGTCACAATTGTCAAAAGCCTCTGCGCTGGCCCCGTCTCGTCGCCGAGACGCTGTTGGCCCTGGCGTGGGGTGGGGTGGTCGCGCGCTATGGGTTGACGCTGCGGGCTCTGTTAGCGCTGTTAGCCATGATCCCGCTGGTGATGGTGACGGTGACGGACCTGGAGCGCCGTTTGATCCCCAACGCCATTATGTTGCCTTCCATAGCCGCGATGCTGGCGCTGGGGTTGATCTTCGGTCCGGCCATGCCGGCACTGGGGAAGGCGGTGTGGTGGCACGCCCCGCTGGGTGGGCTGATCGGCTTTTGCGTCTTCTGGATCCTGGCAACCGTCGGCGTGGCGCTCTTGGGCGAGGGGGCGTTGGGCGCAGGGGACGTGAAGCTGGCAGCGTACGTCGGCCTGATGGTCGGCTTTCCCCTGGTGATTGAGATGCTGATCTTAACTTTTTTCCTGGGTGGGGCGGGGGCGGCGCTCTTTCTGGTGGCGCGCCGGGGCTCCCTGCGCTCTGCTATTCCCTACGGCCCCTTCCTGGTGTTGGGCGGGCTGACGACGGTGCTCTTCGGCGTTGAAATCTTGCAGTGGTATATAGGAGGCTGAAGATGGCGGAGATGTCGTGGTTGGTCAATCCGGAGAGAGAGGGCGCCCCCTTTTTCTGGGAAGCCGGTGAGGTGGGGGTCCTGCTGGTGCACGGGTACACGGCCACGCCGGCGGAGGTGCGTCTGCTGGGCCGGTATCTGCATGAGCGCGGTTACACTGTCTTGGGCCCGTTGTTGCCCGGTCATGGCACAACGCCAGCGGAGATGAATCGCTGTCTCTGGCAGGACTGGACGGCTGCCGTTGAAGATGCGTATCGACAGCTGCGGGAAACGTGCGTCCAGGTCTTCGTTGGAGGTGAATCCATGGGTGGGCTCCTGGCGCTCTATCTGGCTGCGGACCACCCGGCGGAGGCGGCGGGCGTGATGACCTACGCGCCGGCGTTGCGCGTGCCCTCGCGGCTGCAGCCCTGGCTGACGGAGCTTTTGGCGCCCTTCGTGCCGACGTTACCCAAGGGACGGAGCGTCGAGAGTGTGGCCGACGAACGCTGGCAAGGTTATTCTGTCGATCCTATCCCCGCCGCCCGAGAGCTCTTTCGTCTACAGCGGGTGGTGCGTGCACGGCTATCGCGTGTCACGCAGCCGCTGCTCGTCGTCCAGGGCCGCTTGGATCGCACCGTGGACAGCGGCGTGCCCCGGTTTCTTTTGGAGCATGTGCGGTCTGCCAAGAAAGAGCTGCACTGGATGCCACGTTCCACCCACTGCGTGCTGCTGGATCAGGAGTGGAAGGCGGTCGCGGCGTTGACCGAGCGTTTTATGCAGGAAACGTTGGCCTAGCTGCGAAAAGCCCCGAAGCGAAGCGCTTCGGGGCGCTGGCGGAGAGGGTGGGATTCGAACCCACGGTACCCGAAGGTACACACGCTCTCCAGGCGTGCGCAATAGGCCGGACTCTGCCACCTCTCCAACGAGAAGTATTATAGCAGAGGGAGCGAGTTTGGCAAGCAATTGGCGCGTTTTTGTCGGGGGAGGAGGTCGGCGGCGCGTAGCTGAAGGGAGGGTATAATAGGATCGGGCCGACGACGGTGATCCTCGGCGTTGTTTTGGCATCGTAACATCCATTTCGTTCTTCTGTTGAATGTCGTTGAGTGACTATCTAGCTGGAGGTTTATCATGGGCAAAGGATTTCGTAACAAAATTCTCAGGGTCGATCTCTCGACGCGCCGGATCTCCGTGGAGGAGCCGGGTGAGGACTTTTTCCGCACGTACTTCGGTGGCTGGGGCGTGATTGCCTACTATCTGCTCACGGAGTTGGAACCGGGTGCCGACCCCCTCGGGCCGGAGAATCTGCTGATCTTCGCGCCCGGCGTGGTGACCGGCGCGCCGACTGGCGGCAGCGGGCGCAGCGCTGTGGGCGCCAAATCCCCGCTGACGGGCGGGTTTGGTGGGGCCGAAGCCGGAGGGTTCTGGGGGGTGGAGCTCAAGCGGGCCGGTTGGGACGCCGTCATCGTCACTGGCCAGGCTGAGGCGCCGGTGTACCTCTGGATCAAGGACGATGAGGTGGAGATCCGCGACGCCACCCACCTCTGGGGTCGGGAGACCCTCGACGTGGAGAGGGTGATCCGCGAGGAGCTGGATGAACCTCGTGCCCGCGTGGCGCAGATCGGGCCGGCGGGCGAGCACCGTGTGCGGTATGCTTGCATCATGCACGACGTCAGCCGCGCGGCGGGCCGCACCGGCCTGGGCGCCGTGATGGGCGCCAAGAACCTCAAGGCCGTCGCCGTACGCGGTCGCGAGCGGATCCCGCTGGCGGATAAGGAGCGTGTGCAAGAAGCCGCGCGGTGGCTGCGCGAGCACTACCCGGAGACCTGGGCGCAGAGCCTGCACGAACACGGGACGGATGGAGGCCTTATCACGCTGGATGCTATGGGCGGCCTCCCCACGCGCAACTTCCAGCAAGGGAGTTTTGAGGGGGCGGAAAAGATCACCGGCGAGACCATGACCGACACTATCCTCGTGGGCCGTGATACCTGTTACGCCTGCCCCGTCACCTGCAAGCGGAAGGTCGCAGTCACCGGGCGCTACGAAGTGGATCCCGCCTACGGTGGACCGGAGTACGAGACCGTGGGCGCGTTGGGTTCCAGCTGCGGCGTCGACGATCTGGAGGCCATCGCCTACGCCAACCAACTGTGCAACGCCTATGGTCTTGACACCATCTCCACAGGTATGACCATTGCCTGGGCTATGGAATGCTTCGAGCGCGGGCTGCTCACGGAGGAGGAGACCGGTGGGCTTGAGCTGCGCTTCGGCAACGCCGAGGTGATGGTCCAACTGGTGGAGCAGATCGCCTACCGTGAAGGCTTCGGTGACCTTTTGGCCGAAGGGACACGGCGTGCCGCCCAAAAGATCGGGCGTGGCAGCGAGAAATACGCTATGCAGGTCAAAGGGCAGGAGTACCCCATGCACGAGCCGCGCATCAAGTTCGCGCTGAACGTGGGCTACGCGACGTCACCTACGGGCGCCGATCACATGCACAACATCCACGACACCGACTTCGCCACCAGCGTGGACAGCGTGCGTCCTCTGGGGATTCTGAAGCCCTTGCCGCCCGACGATCTGGGGCCGGAGAAAATCCGCCTAGCCAAGTACCAGATTGACTGGCAGGTCCTTTTCAATTGCCTGGGCCTCTGCATGTTCATGCCCTACAGCCGACCACAGGTACGCGACATTGTGCAGGGGGTGACCGGTTGGGAGACCTCTCTCTTCGAGATGCTCAAGGTCGGCGAGCGGGCGTTGGCCATGGCGCGGGTCTTCAATGCCCGCGAAGGGTTCACCGCCCGCGACGATGTGGCGCACTGGCGCTTTGCCACTCCCTTTGAAGAGGGACCTGTGAAGGGCGTGGCCATTCCCGCGAAGCTCATGGCCGACGCGCTGGATCTCTACTACGAGATGCGTGGTTGGGATAAGGAAAGTGGTGCACCCACGGACGCCAAACTCCACGAATTGGGGCTCGGCTGGTTGGTGGATTAGCGAGAGGGGCCGGGGACGGGGCCGAGAGACCGGTTGCCTGTTGCACCCTTTGGCAGAAGAACACCGGCTCCGTCCTCGTCTCCGGTCTTCTTTTTACGAACCTTCACTGAGACGTTATGAAAACCTTTGACTTTGAGACTTACGCCGATGTCCGTCGGACGATGGCTCAAGATATCCATCATCCGACTTATCATTTTCTGCCCCCCGCCAACTGGATGAACGACCCTAACGGCCTGATTCAGTGGGGGGGACGTTACCATCTTTTCTATCAACACAACCCCGACGCGCCGATTTGGGGAAACATTCACTGGGGGCACGCCGTGAGTGACGACTTGACGCACTGGCGTGATTTGCCCCTGGCGCTGGCACCCACGCCGGGCAGCTGTGACGCGGATGGATGCTGGAGCGGGTGTGCCGTGGACGACGCCGGGACGCCGACGTTGGTCTATACCGGTCGGCGCGACGACCACGAAACCGTCTGTCTGGCGCGCGGCGGACCGGAGTTGGTCCATTGGACCCGGGATCCGCGCAATCCGGTGATCAGTGGTCCCCCCGCCGGGCTGAAAACGGCGGGCTTCCGCGATCCCTTCGTCTGGCAGGCGGACGGGCGGTGGTGGATGTTGTTGGGCTCCGGCATCGAGGGGCGTGGAGGGGCGGTGTTGCTCTACCGCTCGGCCGATCTGATCGAGTGGACGTACCTCGGTCCCCTTTTTGTGAGCGACGGCGTGGTGCCCGACACCATGTGGGAGTGCCCTAATTTCTTCCGTTTGAACGAGCGCTGGGTGCTCCTCGTCTCTGTCCTGGGAGGGACCGGCGTCCGCGCCTTTAGCGGCGATTTCGATGGGCGGCGGTTCACGCCGACGCGCCGCCAGTGGATCGATCACGGTGAGGTCTTTTTCGCACCTCTGACGTTTGCCGATGAGGCAGGCCGCCGGCTGTTATTCGGCTGGCTGCAGGAGGCGCGCTCGCCGGCGGCGCAGCGGGCCGCCGGCTGGTCCGGGCTGGTGACGCTCCCACGGGTGCTCTCGCTGACCCCGGACGGGATGGTGAGCAGTGAACCGGCGCCGGAAGTCGAAGCGTTGCGCGGTGAAGTGCTCGATCTCGATGCGCCGTTGCCTTTAGCCTGTGAACTCCGCCTCTCCTACAAAGTACATGACACAGTGGTCGGTTTCGCGTTGAGCAGCGCCGAGGACGGTGGGCCGGCGGCGCGTATAGGCTACGATCCTCAAGCGCAGAGGCTTTTCTTCGCGGGGACGGGCTGTGCCCCCAAGGTGGGAGTGCAGCGGGCACGGTCGCCGTGCTCCGTCGGAGCACGGCTTGAGCTGCGTGTCTTCGTCGACCACTCGGCGGTGGAGATCTTCGCCAACGGCGGGGTCGTGTTGAGCGGTCGCATGTATCCGGCGGCGGAGCGCCTGCGCTTCACCTCCCTGGGCGGTGAAGCGCTGTCGGTCGAAGCGTGGACGCTGCAGGGAATCTGGTGATGGCCTGCGGATCGCGGCGCGACGCTCAGAAGAGACTCACCATTCGGCGTCAGGATCGACCCAGGGCTCGGTGACGCGCCGGTAATCGTAGATCTCTTCCGGCTTGAAGAAGAGATCTATTTCCCGTTGAGCCGAGGCCGGGCTGTCGGATCCATGGATGAGGTTGTGGCGATTGGAGAGGCCGTAGTCTCCGCGAAGGGTGCCGGGTGCGGCCTCTTTGGCGTTGGTCGCGCCCATCATGGTGCGCATAACTTTGATGGCCTCGGGCCCTTCCACAAGCATGACAACAACGGGCGCCGAGGTGATGAACGTCAGCAGCGGTTCGTAGAAAGGCTTGCCTTTGTGCTCGCTGTAGTGACGTTCGGCCAGCTCGCGGTTGATCCACTGCATTTTCATGCCGGCGATGCGCAGCCCGCGTCGTTCGATGCGGTGGATGATGCGGCCGATCAAACCACGTTGGACGGCGTCGGGTTTCAGGATGATCAGTGAGCGTTCGAGTTTCACAGTAAACCTCCGAGATTTACCCGTTGTTTAATGTAGTCAAAGTTACGGCATAAGGTGCGACGCACCGGCGCTTATCTGGTTATGCCGGATCAACATAATCGTTTTTGACGATCAACATCGGCCATTCCCTGCCTTGTCGCTTCATGCTGACTGACGTCTGCGCCCTCGATGACAAGCCTTCCGCTCGTAGTCAGCGACGCAGCGCCGGCGGAGTCGCGTTTAGGAAAGTAGCGTTCCGTCAGGCGTGATCTGATGGGTGACTACAAACCCGGCACAGTTCGCCGTCAGGCGCTTCAGCGCCGTTGACCGCGCTGTTGACCGCGCTAAAGCGCGGAACTACAAACCGCGCTCAAGCGCTAACTACCGGTAGCCACTTTCGTCCATCAGTTAAGACTTGACAAGGTAGTAACCCCAAAGGCCCGCTTTCAGGTGGCGTGGCGTCAGAGAGCACCGAACGGCACTCCACTGCGTTCCGTGCCTGACTATGAACGATTATACCTGAACTTGATGCTCAAAGACAATCATCCGCATGTAGCTCGGTCGGGAGCATGTCCCGAGCGCAAGCGCAGGGACCGTCCACAGACCCCCAACTTATCGAGAAGATAGTTCAGCCGGACCCCCAGGGTGGGGGGGATGTTTTGCGACATAAGGCGGGGGCGCCAGAAAGGCGCCCCCGGTTGCATCTTTGACTTTGTCAGAATAGGCTCATGGCCCGTCGATAGGCGTTGAGGGCCTGATCCAGATTGCCTTCTTTCATGTAAGCGTCGCCCAGCGTCTGCAAGGTGCGGGGATCCTCTGGCTGTTCCCTCGCCCAGGACTGCAGATCTTCGATGACTTGATCCAGCAGCTCGTTGTTGCGGATGAGGCGCACGTAGTGCTCGATGGCCTCGTCAACGCTACCGCTGTTCCAGAGGGCCCGCGCCAGCTTCAAACGGGCCTGGTAATCGTCCTGGTGCTCTTCTACGTAAGCGACATAGGTTTGCAAATCCTTCACTCGGGGCAGGACCTCGGGCTTAGGCTTGGCCGCGATGGCTTCTTCTTCCATGACCACGGCGGGGATCTCCTCCTCAGGGGCTTCGGGTGCCCCCTCTGGTTCTTCAGTCGGTACCTCAGGCTCTGGCTCCACCGTTGCTTCTGCCGGACGGGCAGTGCGGGGTTCTTCGATGGGTTGTGCTTCTTCAAAGAGGATGGGTTCCTCTTCTGCTTCTGCACCTTCTGCTTCGTCTTCCTCAAAGCTGGTGAACCCGAAGGATTTGACCCATTCCTCTTCCTCCACGACGACCTCCGGCTCGGTCTCAGGGGGGGTGAGACCGAAGCCCGACCAGCCGAAGAATGCTTCCTCTTCTTCGGCCATAGCGGCTGCTTCGGCTTCTTCTTCAACCTCTTCGAGGGCCTCGATCGCCTCGGCTTCGGCGACGTGAGGTCCACCGACCTCTTTGACTTCAGGGGGTTGCAGTTCGCCGAGCCACTCGGGTATCTCCGCTTCTTCGGGCGTCGGCTCCGCGACCTCGGCCTCGGCTTCGAGGGGGGCCTCTTCCTCAGGGGGACGGGCGGGGGTGCGGCCCATGATCTCGTCGACGCGGGCGCGGCGTTCGGCCTCGGCCTGAGCGCGGAGTTCGTCTTCTTTGCCGGCGGCGAGGCTTTCCAGCCAGGCGAGGGCGTCGTCGCCGGAGAGCATCTCGCCCTCGGCTTCGGCGACGTGAGGTCCACCGACCTCTTTGACTTCAGGGGGTTGCAGTTCGCCGAGCCACTCGGGTATCTCCGCTTCTTCGGGCGTCGGCTCCGCGACCTCGGCCTCGGCTTCGA
>JBNGCW010000052.1:0-21958 GCA_049975525.1 Anaerolineae bacterium | reverse complement strand
AGAAATAGCGATCAGAAAAAGCCAAAAGGCCATTGGGAGAAAGATGAAGTTACAGATTGTATGTGAATTTCCGAGGCGTGAGAAAAGGCTTAACAGTCCTCCTGCCAGAGGGGATAGAAAGATAGCCGCATATCCCACTGTCTTGCGCTCGAAGAGCTTGTATGTCAGACTGAATTGTATTGCCAGCATAACAGGGACCCAAAATGCAGGAGCATGTGTCCAAATCCAGTTAGGATCTACGCGGGCCAGGAAACTGGAGACAGCGTAATAGAGTAACGTAGGCGCATATAAATTCTTGAAAAAAGGATGATTCGTTTCCCAGCTAGCATGAATGTTGACGCTTGGCTGAATATCTCCTGCTGTGATATTGCGCAACCAGCTCATATATGAATAGGCGTCACCTGTCATCAGGCTCCCATAAAGATAAGCGATAAGGACGAGTAAAAAGATCCAGGTAATTGTTCCCCGCCCAAGCCAGGTATTATGGAAACGAGATTCCAGTTGATTGGGTAAAGGAATGAAGGCAGAAATGATGAGACCAACGAAAGCAAAGCCTATCCATAGCCAGCTAATAGATTGTAGAGAGAAGCCAAGGAAAAAGAACAACAGCCACAGTACCAATCCCACACTCCACGTCAGGGCCACACTGAGTGATAGGGCATCCAGCCAGTTGTCGAAGCGCTCGAACAACCGCAGCCCCCGCGCCAGCGCATAGCCGGGTAGAATCAGTACCGTGGTCAGTCCGGCGAAGGTGCGGATTTCTTGAGCGATCCAAGCGTTACCAGGCACCAGCAGCCCAGCGATAATTAAGAAAGGCAACAGGCGGCTACTCCATTCAAAAGCCTTGTGTGAGTTGGTCAAATTATCACCTCAAGCAAGTCTTCAACCCCCAACACCATCGTCGCCGCCGAGGCCCCAATGCTGTAGGCCGAGCCCTTGACCCTCTTGGTTGCTAGTCCTTCCGACCCGGACGGATTTTCGGCCATCAGGGCCTAATGCTCCTCATCTGGTGACGGCGGTCGCTTTCGAGACAAGAAGCGATCAGCCAGCGTCAATATACCTCGGGCCGTAAATACAAATAGGATGGGCAGAAAAGGCAAATTGTAGCGGGGGTTGGGACGTCGGAGAAGAATGCCCACGGCAGTCACGTATATCAGCATCATCCCCAGCCCCCCGGTCACCGCGTCCCGCCGACGCACATGGACGATCATCTGCCACACGGCTACCCCCAGCATGCCCACGTGCGCGGCGACGTAGCCAGCGCGGATGACAGATATCTCCGGCAATGACCACAACCCGTTGGGGTGCAGCCAGAACTCGACCAGGCGGTTGAACAAGTAGCGGAGATACGTCCCGGGTTGGTTCAAGAAGAAGCTCGGCTTCCAAAGGTCGCTGGTGCGACCGTAGCGTTGATAGTAATCGTACTTATCATCAGATTCGCTCGCCGGCGCTTCCCGCTCCGCGACTTCGTCCTCAAACCGTGGCGCCAGGTAACCGGTGCCCGTGAGCTCGTACTGAATGTAGGCGATGCGGCTGGTGTAGAAGGGAGAACCAAAGGTCGCGTAGTTACGCGCCAGCCAGGGAGAGAGTACCAGAAGCGTCATCACGACGAACACAAGCGCGTAACGCCCTGCTTGACGGAAGCTGACCCGGGCCCACCAGAAGATCGCGGGCAGGGCCAGGGGAAACGCGATCAAGGTCTCCTTGGTCAGCATCGTCAAGCCAAATCCAATGCCGGATAACGCTGCGTATTTGACCGTGGGCGCTTTGAGCGAACGCACCAGAAATACCAGATAGAGCGCGAACAGCGGGATATACAGCGCTTCTGTGAGATAGGGCGCGACGTAGAGCACGAAGGGCGGGTAAATGGCACAGATCAGGGCCGCCCCCAGGCCTACGCGCTCCGAAAAAGCCTCTTTGCCTGCCAGGTAGGTCAGCCAGACGGCAATGACCCCGGCGATGACTTGCCCTAAGCGTACGAGCATCAGACTCCGTCCGCTGAGCGCGAAAATGCCCGCGAGGAACAGCGGATAGGCTGGCGGGACCAGGGCAAAGGGGACTCCAGGCTCCTCTCCATAGACGCCATCATCAAGCAGGTGCTCGGCGACGGAGACATACAAGACGGCATCCTTGCGCAGCCGGTAGTCGATGGGGAGCACTAAAGCCACGACCAAGCGCAGGAGCAAGGCAGTGATGAGCAATCCGACGAGAATAGTGCGTCTGTTGGACTCATCGTCCAGCCAAGTCAGAAGCGATGGCAGCTTGCTCCCCCACGAATCCTGAAGATGTTGCTGCTGCGTATACCGGTCAGCGCTCACAGCAACTCCCCCACGGCGCGCACGAAGGCCCGGAGATCATCCAGGTGCTCTTGGAGAATCACGTACACTTGCTCATAGTCGATCTCCCAGTACACGTGGACCAACATATTGCGGAACCGCGCCATCCGCTGTAAATTCCGGCTCAAGTCCGGCGGCAGGACGCCACCGTTCCCCAGGATGGCGAAGCACTCAGCGTAGTGCTCCGGGACCTGGTTGAGTTCTTGGGCGCTGATGTGGAAGCAGATCTGCAACGCGGCCTCCATCGCGACCAGCAGGCGATAGCAGGCGACGTCGAGCGCATCTTGATCCGCCAGGAACGCCTCAAGCGATAACGAGCGGAAGCGTTCCAGCCGCGCCAGGGATTGCCGGATGTCGTCGAAGCGATCCTTCAGCAGGTCTTCATTTAGTGACACGTTGTCATCGCCTCCTTCAAGGCGCGGCGGTGCAAGGGACGCCGGTCGAGGTAACGGGAGACGACGCGCACGACCCATGCTACCCGCTGGGTCTCATCTTGGCTGACCAAGAGGTGCCCACGACAGACCTGATAACAGAACCCCAGCGGCGCTTGATTTAGCGCCCGCACATCCACAGGAGGGAAGGATGGTGACGTTGTGCTCTGTGACGGTGCGGCGCTGCCTTGCGCGACGTCCTGCTCTCCACCAAGCAGGACGCGTAGGCGTTCTTCCAGATCAAAGGCCAGCTCTTGGGCATACAAATCCACATTGCGCTCATCCGTCGCCTGGAAATCCAGATAGACCGCCACGTCGATGTCGTGGAAGGGGCGATCTGCCAGGAATGAGCCGTGGACGTAGGCAAACGCCACGTGCGGTTGATCCTCCAGCGCTTGTCGCAGCGCGTTCAGGATCGCCTCACGATCCTCCTGTCCATACCTAAACGGCGGCCTGACCGCAGCCCGGCCCTGGCCTTGCAGAAGTGGCGAGAATCGCTCATCCATCAGCATCTCCTGCATTCATCCCGTTGGTTTCTCTCACCAGATTCGCTTGACGAACACATCACCAGAAGGGGCATAGCCTTCACTCTCCGGCGCTTATTGCGTCAGCTGGCTCACTATCGGTGGCCTTTTTGCTCAGGACGTACGTGTAGATCGTCCCCAGCACGATGATCACCGAGGTGGCGACCAGCCGGTCGATGCCGACGGCGACCGCGCTGACGCCGGCCTCGAAGCCCAGGAGCGAGGCGACTCCGGCCACAATCCCCTCGCGCACGCCCAGGCCGCCGGGGGCGATGTTCACCAGGCGCGTCAGCACCGTCGCCGAGGAGAAGAGCAAGCACTGTGCATAGGTCACATCCTGAGAAAGCGCGTGGAAAGCGATCCAGAAGCGCCCGGCGAACAACAAAGTCGTCAACACCTGAAAGCCGATCATAATGCCGACTAAATCGAGGTTCCGGCTCAAGACTCGCCAGCCCTCCGCCAACTGCATCAAGCGCTTCCCTAGTTTCCCCGGCAAGGAGAGGGCGTCCACCGGTATCCATAGGGAGATCACACCGGCGACCATCCCCGAGAAGCCCAAAACGAGCGCGGGTGGGACTTCTATGCCCTCCACCAACGCCCAGCCTCCCAGCACCGTCAAGGCTACGGCTCCATTCACAGCCACGAAGCAGACGTACAACGCCATCGTCGCGCTCAGAAAGTGCGTGTAGGCCAGTTGATGTCGTTGTTTGAGATAGACGCCCTTGGCGACTAATCCACCGGCAAAGGGAAGTTGATTGGCCAATGTGTTGATCGCAGCAAGTCCAACACTCTCGTTAAACGTCAGGAAAACGTCCAGTGCTCGGTAGAAAAAGTAGTTGATCGCTCCGTTGATCAAAGCGAAAACGAGTACCAGACCCATCAGGGAGAGAATCGTGGCGAAGGAAACGTTGAGCAGTTGCCGGTAGCGATCGAAGTTTCGCCATAAATAGGTGACGAAGATCAATAAGGCCCCTGCCGATAGCCCATACGGCAAATACGCCTTCAGTTTAGCGAGCGCAATTTGCCCAAAAGACTTCTCCCCCTCAGTTGAGCTCATAACCCAGCTCTTCCATCAACGACCCACAGATCTCTTTGAACTGCTGTTTCTGTTGTGTAGACCACTCAGGCCAGGCGGGAAAATCACCACTGCTCTTGTGAATCCGACGGTCCAGCCACCCTTCCAGGGCCTCGGCCGGGACGGGATCTACGCCCGGCATATCGGTGGCGAAGTTGACCAATTCGGCTAAGTGTTGGTAGCGATCCTCGGACTCGAAAATATCTTCGAAGCGAAAGACTCTGGCGTTTGGATTCTGCTGGATGGTGTCCAGGGCATACCTATTCAGTCGGACCCAGGCCCAGCAAATTTTCTCAAACCTGGACATCTTTGACCATTGATCTGCGTATGGATCCTCTGCGATCTCAGGAGCGGTAGGCCAAGTATGTGCGAAAATGCTGCGTAATTTGCCCTTGCCATACATTTCCCCCCAGTTCATATGAGATCGGGCCCAATCACGCCCATCTCGGACAACATACACAACCCTGTGACACTCATATACGCAACTCAGAACATCTATCAGTCCATAATAACCGATGCTTGACTCTACATAAATGGTCCCTTCCCGTGATTCAACAAACTCACAGCGAAGTTTCAACAATTGTCGTGCAAATTCTTCATACTCAAAATCATTCCTCATCCTAGAATCAGATAATTCAATCACAGAACCAAAGGCCCTCCGACTAAACAGATTATAGAGCCCAACTTCTTGTATTTGCTTGACAGTTTGCCGAATTCGTTCCTTCTTACTTTCGTATTGAAAGAAATTGAAAACATCCGGTTCATGTAGGGAGATAGCGTTAGGAATCAGATCTCTAAACAAGGCGGCAAAGAATTTAGTTCCTGTTCTGCCTAGTGACGTGATGATGATCGTTGGTTTTTCAATCACTTGATTACCCTTTGATACATTTTCAAAATTTCCTGGGCCTTAACCTGCCAAGAGAACTGCCTTTCTACAGACAGACGTCCTTGTTTGCCCATTTTCTGCCTGAGGACTTCATCATCGATAAGTTGCCAGGCCTTTTCGGCTATCGCGGCGGAGTCTCCTGGCTCCACAAAAAAGCCCGTTTTCCCATCCTCAATGATATCAAGAATGCCGCCCACCGCAGAGGCCACGCAGGGTGTCTCGCAGGCCAGAGCTTCTAGCAGGACCATACCCAGGCCTTCCGTATCACCTTGCGAATCTACCACCGATGGGGATATGAACAAATCGGCAACTGTGTAGTATGCCGGCAGGTCATCATCGGGAATGTAATCCAAAAAGGTGACGCGATCGGCAATGCCCAACTCTTTTGCCTGTTTCTGTAGGGACTCTTTCAACGGACCGCGCCCACCAATCATTAGCTGCACAGGTCCCTTTTCTTGCAAGAGCGCTATAGCCTCAATAAGATAAGAAAACCCCTTCCGTTCAATGAATTTGCCCAAGGCAAAGATCAAAGGCTGAGAAAGGTCAATCCCTTTTTGTGCCAGTTCGCGCTCTACTTTGGTGGTGTCCTCACGTGGATAGAAGCGCTGTACATCAACCCCGGGAGGGATGAGGGAGTAAGCTTTAGGTTGCTGCACTGCTATGGTCTGTTCCAGCGTATAGCGACTGATACCGATAACGTGATCAGCGCTGCGGATGATAAATTTCAGCAATGGATTATCGCCCAGCACAAAGACCTCGGCTCCATACATCACCAGAACGACGGGTTTGTTCATCAACTTGCCTAACACAATCCCCGCCAACCCGGCAATGGACCAGTTAGCCTGGATGACATCACAATTTCGGGCGTGACGAAAGCCATTTACCAAAAACGCTAACTCCAACAGCGGCAGTTGTGCTCTGGCTCCCCAGCTATTCTTTAAATTGGTCGGTATCCCCGCGCCATAGCACAACGTCTGCCACTTTTCGGGCCACATATAGCGAAAGCGGTGCACCTGGATGCCGTCGATGACCTCACTCCGCTTGGCTCCCTGATGGTGGGGTGCCAACACATCCACATCCACGCCCAGCTTGACCAGGTGTCGCGCTTGCTCGATCACGTGGATGCCGACAGCGATGCCCTCATACAGCGGAAAAGATGTCGTCAAGATGCAAACCCGCACTGCGCCTCCCTATAAATAACCGTATTCCCTCATCTTCTCACCACAGATGCCCAACAGCTGCCGCTTTTGCTCCGGCCCCCACGACTCCCAGGCGGGAAAATACGCCTTGCGGCTCACGTTCTTGCTCTTCTCAAGCATCGCCGTGAACCGCTCCTGATACGGAATCCCGACAAATGCCAGCATTCCCCTTAGCGTGCCCGAATCCTGGGCCAGGAACAAATCCTCGAACCGCACCCTGATGTAGCGTTCATCCTCCGCAAACAACTCCTCCAGCAGCGCGTTCTTGTACGTCCAATGCCAGCAGACGCGCTGAAACTCGTCCATCCGCCGCCACGCTCGCCAGGACAGCTCGCCGGTGAAGTAGCCCGATGGGTGCCAGCCCAAGACCATCTTGTTCGCCACCCAGCTCTTGAACCGCGAGTGCGTCCAGTTCAAATACGAGCGCACGAATGTTCGCGGATCCCGCACAATGTGGACAATATAAACGTTCGGGTACTTCTCGCTGATGATCTTGGCCGGCAGATAATCCAGCGAAAAGACCTGGACGTAATAGCGACAATCGGCGTTCAGAATCTGCGGCTCGCGCAGCCGCGCCACCAGCCATTCCAGCGCGCTCCGGGGAAGCCAGCCGTGCAAATAATAGTTGGAGGCAATGGTCAGGAGCCGGGAGTAGGGCGGTTGATGCGGGCTTTCGATCTCGTCCCCCGCCAATCCCTCCGCCAATGCCTTCGTCCCCGTGCGGCTGGTCGAGAGGACGAAGACCACCTTCTCCGGTAGACCCATCGCGCTCTCAGTTCCGTCCAGAGCGCGTCGAAGCGATGGCCCACTTGGCCCGATTGATGGCCCAATCGGACGCTGCCCCAACTCCCCACTCTAACCAATTCGCGGCCCAACGGTTGGGGTGCGCGCTGATATAGATTGGATAACCCGGCGCTTCCTTCAGGAAGGCGATCAAGTCGTCCGTGGTATCGACTTGACGGGGCAGTTGGCGCGAGGCCAGATGATCTCGCAAGTTGTACTTGCCGGCATCCCACGACCGCCCTGTATCTGTGAGATAGTATAGCTGACTGTCAATGCTCAAGACCGCATCACCCAAAAGACCATAATCTCCCACATCACACGCCTGCCATAGAGCCAGATTGTCCCAGCGACTCAATGGGCTGCCGTGCATACTGACCGTCTCCACCGGCACGATCTCCCGAAAGCGCGCCAACTCCTGCTCAAAAAGGGCAATGGCTTCTTCCTCATCGCCTTTCGCTTGAGCCAGCACCTCGTAGTGATACCCCACCTCGTGCCCTAATTGGTGCAATCGCCTGAGCGCCGCTGGCTCGAAGACGGCCCGCGTCGTGCGCACGTAGTAGGTGGCCGAAATGTCGTATTCGGACTCCAACTCCGCCATCCGCAGCGCCGCGTCCATCCGCCGATCCACGTCGTGGCGCAGGATGACTCGCAATCCTCCCGGCTGCCCGGCCTTTAAGAAGTCCCGCACGGTCATCACCGGGCAATTAAGTCGCCGGAGCGCTTCGCAGAACTGCGCATATTTCTCCAGCGTGAAGTCGAGCGTCACCGCAGCCCCCGATTGTACTCCATATCGAGCCACATGGCGAAGAAGAGCGACTGCAAGCCCGCGATGGTGCCCGACATCCAGGCCCGCGCGTTGATCGGCAACCGACGCTCAGCCTTCATCCTGGCTCTCCTCACCGACCTCGCGCCCAATCATCGCCTCGGCCCAGCGGACGACGGCGGTAGCGATGGCGAGGGCTTCTTCGTACTCCTCCCAGGTTACTGCCTCGGCAAGTCCGGGATAGCGCGTCTCTACCGCATAATCAGATAACGCCGCTGCCCTTCCAACAGAAGCTGGGACATATTCGCCGGCTTGTTCGATCAACGCCAGTAGTTGTGCCAGGTCGTGTATGTAAGGGAATCGGACGTTAATGTGAATCAGCACAGCCTTGATTGCCTTTTCAGCCGCTTGCTGGGCATCAAAGCATAGATCTTCGAGATATACCACGTCCGTCTCAGAGGCTATGCTGGCCTTAGCCAGATTGCTGCGGGCCCGGTTCAACCACTCTCGTGGATCATCCGGTGGGAAGCGCTTACCTAGATAAGGCTTCGACGTCTCATCGGGCATAGATAACCTTCCCTTCCCGTAGCGCTGGTTCAATCACCAGGGCAAAGGAATTCTTGTAACGTTCTACATCCTCTGGCGTCACCACAATCACGTCGACAGCCTGTCCTGCTCCCCTCATGTGCATATAGATCTCTTGGGCCAGTCGTCGGCGATGTGCCCCGGACTTGATCACCAGCAAATCCACGTCGCTATGTGGCCCCATCTCGCCCCGCGCGGCCGAGCCGAACATGATGATCTTCTCCGGCTGGGCTACCTCGACGATGCGACGGATGATGTCGTCCAGCACGTCTTGCTCGACCTCGTTCTCTTTCATCGCAGCTCCCGATTATACTCCATATCAAACCACATGGCGAAGAAGAGCGATTGCAAGCCCGCGATGGTGCCCGACATCCAGGCCAGCGCGTTGATCGAGGGGATGTTCTGCCCCAGGATCAGCCACTTGTAGAAGACGCGCAGCCCCAGCGGCACGCTCGCCGCCAGCAGAAAGAAGGCCAGGGCGTAGAAGAAGAGCAGTGGGTGAAAATCCCGGATCACGTACTTTTGCCACATACGATACACAAACAGCTTGAGCAGCAGCCACGAGAGCCTGGGGATCATCTGGATGGGCCGTACGCCGCTGTCCTCGCCGATGTCGTAGACCGGCGTGACCGGCACGTCGCGCACGCGGAAGCTGTGGATGTTCAGCCGCACCAGCAGGTCGTTGGGCTGCCCGTAGCGCTTGTACATCTTGTCCCAGTCGATGGTCTTCAGCGCTTTGAGGTTGATGACGGTGTAGCCACTCTGCGAATCGGCCACGTGCCAGTAGCCGGAGGCGATCTTGGTCAAGAGCGACATGGCGCTGTTGCCCAGGTAGCGCACCCTGGGGATCTGCCGCCAGGCGTCGCCGGTGAAGAGCCGATTACCCTTGGCATAGTCCACCTCGCCGCGCACCACCGGATCGAGCAGCGCCGGCAGGTCGGCGGGATCCATCTGCGCGTCGCCGGCCATCACCGCCACGGCGTCGATCTCGTGATCGCGGCACCATTTGTAGCCCGTGGCGATGGCGCCGCCCACGCCCTGGTTGGTCTCGTGTTCCAGTAGCACTAGGCGCTCCCCCAGCTGTGCCTTGTAGCTGCGGACCACGTCGGCAGTGGCGTCCTGGCTGCAGTCGTCCACGACGACGATGTAGTCGACGTAGTCCGGCATGGTCTCGATGACGCGCCGGATCAACTTTTGTTCGTTATACGCCGGCACGACGACGGCGACGGTGTTGTCTCGATACATAGGTTAAGAAAGGCCGGCGGGCGGCTGATGGCGCTCAGGCTCGGCAAGATCTTGCAAGAAAGCCACAAATACCTCCAGCTGCTCACGGTAAATTGTCTTGAGGGCCAAGGCGTGATGCCAGACCAGCGTCAACCGCTGCGGATCAAGGTCAATGGCATACGCATATCGGAAAAGGTGACGGAAACGTCGCAGTTCATCCAATGCGTCGTAAGCCTCGTCATCAATCACCGCCGGTCGCAGCGGCATGAGGTCTAAACGCATGTGCTCCAAAAGCCGTGCATGCCACTTTGCGGTATCCGCCACGTCCTGCTCAAAAACCGCCGCAATGTTCTGGAAGATGTTCTCAAAAGCGTTATACAGATTGTGGAGATGATAGGCAATCACAATCAATACGTCTTCCTCTGTCTCGCTTGTGAGCGTATGCTGCGCCAGCCGGTCATAGATGTCGGCGATGGCGTCCATATCTCGCCGTATATTTTGGATCAAAAGCAGGATTTTACCGTTCATACACCAGCTCTCCTCCCTGCGCGACAGCCTCGGCAATGGCCCCCCTCAATGGGCGCACGTCCACGTCCCGTTGTAGGGCCTGCTCCAGATCCCGCCAGAAGGCGCTCTCGGCTGCGACCGTATCACAGACCACGGCTACGTCGATGTCGGAGGTCGCGTGAAATCGCCCCGGCCGGGTCACGGAGCCGAAGAGATAGACGCGCTGCACGTGGGGATGGTGGGGCGCCACCCGCCGGATCGCCTCGCGGGCACGATCTCTCCACTGCCGACGCGTTTCCTCGCGCCGGGCATACGCACGCGCTTCGCGCGCGCGATGATATTCTCGCGCAGCTTCGATATCCGGCGCTTGCATCCTCAATCCCTTACAGCCTCTCCAACCGCCCGCACAACAAAACCGTCCGGCGCCGCGCCCATCACATGCCGCCCATCGACCACCACCGGCTGCGCCAAGCGCACCTGCAGCGCGTCCCAATCGATTTCCTGATAGGCATTGTGCTTGACCATGATCACCACGGCCTCACAGCCCTCGGCCATGGCGTAGAGATCGCCCCGATAGCCGGGCACGTAGGGATCGTGGATCACCACCTCGGCGCCGCGTGCGTGCAGCGCCTCGACCAGCACGGCACTGGGCGAATGTCGCGTGTCGTCGGAGTTCTCCAGGTAGGCGTAGCCCAGCACCAGCACCCGCGCGCCGTCCAGCGCAGTGTGCACTTCCGCCAGCGCGTCTGTCAACAGATCAACCATATGCAGCGGCATGGACTCGTTGACCGCGCGTGCCGCCGGGATCAGCCGTATCGGTGTACCTTGTGCATGCGCCCGGTACGAGAGTAGCCACGGGTCTTTGGGGATGCAGTGCCCGCCGACGCCCGCGCCCGGGTAGAGCATGTTGCGCCCCGGTGATTTGTTGACCAGCTCACGCACGCGCCAGACGTCGCCGCCGACGGCCTCGCAGATCAGGGCAACCTCGTTGGCGAAAGCGATGTTGACGTCGCGGTAGGCGTTCTCCGCCGTCTTGACCAGCTCCGCCGTGACGCAGTCCGCCGCGTCCAGGTCAGCCTCGACCACGTGGCGGTAGAGCGCGATCATCGCCTGGGCCGTCTCCGGTGTTTCTCCGCCGCAGACGCGGCTCACGCCGCGCAGGTTCGCCAGCAGCTTGCCGGGCATCACCCGCTCGGGGCAGTGGCCCAGGAAGAAGCCCTCGTTCACGCGCCTGCCCGATGTCTCTTCCAGCAGCGGCTTGACCACCTGTGCCATGGTACCCGGCGCGATGGTCGATTCCACGATGACCAGCGTTCCCTCTTTGAGCACCGGTCCCAGCGAACGTAGCGCACTCCGCAGCGCCACGTAGCGCGGCGTGTGTGTCTCGTCCACCGGCGTCTCCACGTTGATGGTGACCACGTCGCACTCGCGCAGCGCCGCGTAGTCCGTAGTGGCGCGCAGCCGCCCGGCCTCGACGACCCGCGTTAGCAACTCTGCTAACCCTGGCTCGTCGCCCTCGATGGGCGAGAGGCCGGCGTTGATCTGCGCCACCCGCTCGGCCTGGATGTCCACGCCGATGACGTTGAAACCGGCGTCGGCGAAGAGCGCGGCGACGGGCAGGCCCACGTATCCCAGGCCGATGACGCCTAACGTCGCTGTCTTCGCTGCCAGGGGCGTTTCCAAACGCGCTAATGTGCTCATGGGACCGCGCTAGAGTTCCACGCTGTTGGCGTAGCTGTAGACCTCAATGCCCAACTCGCGTGCTACCGTTTGCGCCTCGGGCGCCACCATGGGTGAAATGACCAGCTTGCGGTTCGCTTTTCGGTCGTGGCGTTTCTCGTAGAAGGCGACCTTGCGATCAAAGGTGTACATATCTGATTTGCTCATAGAGGATTTAATTTCGCAGAGAATCAGCGTGCCGTCCTGGATGATGATGTCCAGCTCGACCTGATCGGGACGCCCGAAGACCTCCCCGGTCTCGTCGTATTCTGTTACATTCAGGACCTGTACACCAAACGATTCCTCCAAAATTCCCGCCAGGGCGTTGCGAAAAGATTGTTCAGTGTGTAGGCCCCACCGTGCGCCTAACGCTCCCAGTGTACTATCATGCCTATGAGCAAGTTCTCGAATTTCGGCCAGCATCTCGTTGATCGTCTCTTGATTCTTATCCCACTTACGATTCTGCTCCTCCCACTTGCGATTTTGTTCCTCCCACTTGCGCGCTTGCTCTTCCATCATGCGATCCAGGCGCGCGGTGCTCTCCTCCCACTTGCGATTTTGTTCCTCCCATTTGCGCGCTTGCTCTTCCATCATGCGATCCAGGCGCGCCGAGGTCTCCTCCCACTTGCGCGCTTGTTCTTCCATTATGCGATCCAGGCGCGCGGTGTTCTCCTCCCACTTGCGCGCCTGCTCTTCCATCATGCGATCCAGGCGCGCCGAGGCCTCCTCCCACTTGCGGGTGTTGATCTCACGGTCACGTTGCAACTCCTCCAAAATATGATCGATGCGATCGCCCATGTAGATCTTGTACTGCTCTTGCACCAGAGAGGTGACCCAAGACCGCAGCTCAAGGTTGTCTTCTAAGACACGGGGCAATTCCTGGCGAATCAGTGCCTGAATCTGATGGTTTTCCATTTTTTCCCCTTTCACTCCGGTTTCATCGTCGTTTCGGCCAATTCCACAATCCGGTGTCTCTGCCCTGATTTTACCACAGCCAGCGCCAAACGCAGTGCCGCCAGCCCGTCCTCACCGCTGACAGGCACAGGCGTCTCGTTCAATACCGCATCTGCGAAAGCCGCCAACTCCGCCTTCAGTGGCTCGTACCGCTGGATGGGATAGCGGATCATCTTGCCCTCGCTCACGCCTTTGAGCAAGCTCAGATGATTCCAGTCCAGGCCCTCCACCGCCGCATTTTCGTGGAAGTAGAGGTCTTGCGTCAGATCGTCGGCGCGGAACATGCCCTGTTCGCCCAGCACCGTCACCTCGCGGATCTTCACCGGCGTCAACCAGTTGATCTCCAACAGGCCGGTGAACCCGCCGGTGAAGCGCAGCTGCGCCGTGACCAGATCCTCGTGATCGGTGTGAATCTGCTGCTCGGTCTCGGCGTAGACGCGCACGGCTTCCTCGCCGCTGATAAAGCGCATCACGTCGAGATCGTGGGGGGCCAGATCGATGACCACGCCTACATCGCGGATGCGCGCAGGGAAGGGGCCCACGCGGCGGCAGGTGATCTGAAAGATGCGCCCCAGCTCGCCGGCGTCCAGATGCTGCTTGAGCGCCTGGATCGTCGGGCTAAAGCGCACGATGTGGCCTACCATCAACTTCCGGTTCAACGTTTTGGCCTTGGCGATGAGCGCTTCGGCCTCGGCAACCGTCGCGGCGATGGGCTTTTCGACCAGCACGTGCGCGCCGGCCTCCAGCGCGGTCTCTGCCACGGTCTTGTGCGCTTTTGTGGGCACTGCCACCGTCACCAGGTCGGGTTTTTCCTGCTCCAGCAACGCGCGATAGTCGGTATAGGGCCGTGCGCCGTACTGGGCGCCGATGCGCTCGCCGGTCTCAGGTACAGTATCGGCCACGGCGACCAGCGCCGTCTGTTTCAGTTCTGTGTAAACCCGCGCGTGATGGCGTCCCATGGAGCCGACGCCGATGACGGCTGCGCGGAGTTTCGCTGTTTGTGTCATATAGCTACCTTGTTCCATTTGTTGGCTACTTCGTCGATAACGGCCTGCGCCGAGGCCACCGCACGCGCGGATTGCTCTGGGGTGTAGATGTCGTGCGGTATGCCATCAGGCAGACCATTTGGATATCGCGTGGGGATGTAGTACTGATCTAGTTGCCGACAACGGTTCAGCAAGAGTTCGAAATCCTGATCATATTCGCTACAACGCAGCACCAATTGGTGGGTCGCATGACCCAGAACAGGGCGTTCGCCCTGGGCGTAGAGATAGGCTTTGAGCGCTTTTTCGGTTGCCTGTTGCGCTAAGAAGCACGCCGTCTCGTGGAATCCGTGCTCCTGCACCAACTCGGCAGCGCGCAGATCATGCACGGCCTGGGCATACCAGCGCCGTCCCTCATCAAGATTCCGATTCATAAATCGTGATCCCCTCTCGCAGCACCTGCATGATCAAAGGATTCTCCCGCGCTACCATAGCCTGGAACTCCGTTGGTGTGTACACCAAAGGCTCCAACGACAAATCGTCGGGACAATATCGCCACACTTCGGCGCTGCGTTCCAGGAATGGGAGATCCGTTTCTTTAATGATAAGCAAATCCACATCACTGGCGGCGTGATAATCGCCCCGGGCAAAGGAGCCGAAAAGAATGACTTTCTGCGGCTGATACTTGCCCAGACATTGTTGAAGTTGCCGTAGCTTAGCGTCGAAGGCGGCGCGTGTCATACGTTTCATGGTTAGAGCCATTGCGCGAAAACGCGACGCAATGTGTTGATGTCCTCCAGGTTCTCTTGGAGCACCCTGTAAACTAAGTTGCGATCAATGTCCAGATAATCATGCACTAAGACATTGCGAAAGCCGATCATCTGGATCCATAGATCTCCTAGATCGGATGAGATATAGTCGTGTTCGACCAGAATCCGGGGAACGTCCCGGTAGCTCTCCACCATCCCCAACTGCAGATCTGCGATGACGTGACTGCCCATGTCATTAAGCGCTTCGATAGTGAGCTGCAGAAAGCGTTCGGCGCTGCCGTAATGCTCGGGATCATTCAGGAAGGCCCCCAGATCGTACTCACGCAAACGCCGGAGAATCTTCAGGTATTCATCCAATTTGCTCAAGCGCCGCCGCAAAACCTCACGTCTGATCATTCAGCAGCCTCCGTTTGTAGGCCGCCCGTTGGCGTTCCAGATAGGGTAAGAAATCGAAGTAGCGGCGGATGACGTAGGAGTAGAAGGTCCCGCGCTCGAAATCCGCTGTCTGGTAGACGACGCGATTGTAGCGTACCGCCTCGTACAACAGGATCAGATCGTCGGCGTCCAGAAAGACCAGGTCCACGTGCTCGATACCCGCGCGCACCAGGTCGGTGAGGATCTCCAGGCGCTGCTCGCGCACCGAAGCGTCGCGGGGCACGACGGCGAGATCGACGTCGCTTCCCGGTCGCGCCGTTCCCGCCGCGTGAGAGCCGAAAAGATAGACGGCCTGCACGCCAGGATAGCGCGCAAAGACTTCTTCGAGTGCCTGGATGTCCAACGTCATGCGATTATGTCATGAATCCGTTGACCAACTCGACGATGGTCTCCAAATCTGCCTGTGTCAGCGCGGGATGCACCGGCAGCGAGAGCACCTCTCCTGTCGCCCGTTCCGCTTCCGGCAGCGTCTGGTCGTAGCCCAGCTCGTGGACGTAATAGGTCTGCTGGTGGATGGGCACGGGATAGTAGATGCCGGTGCCCACGCCGTTTTCCCGCAGGTAGGCCGCCAATTCGTCCCGTTTGCCGCCGGGCACGCGGACGGTGTACTGGTGGAAGACGTGGTGATAGCCTTCCGGCACCGTCGGTGGGGTGACGCCACGCAAATGCGCGGTGAGATACGCGGCGTTGGCCCTGCGCTGCGCGTTGAAGCGCTCCAGCTTGCCCAGCTGCGCCAATCCGATAGCGGCGTGCACGTCCGTCATGCGGAAGTTGAATCCCAGTTCGTCGTGATAGTAGCGGCGGCGCATGCCGTGCTGGCGGATGACGCGACAGCGCTCGGCGATCTCGTCGTCGTTCGTCGTGATCATCCCGCCTTCGGCCGAGGTGATGTTCTTCGTCGGATAGAGCGAGAAGGTGCCCGTGCCAAAGGAGCCGGCTTTCTTTCCCTTGTACGCCGCGCCGTGGGCTTGACAGGCGTCCTCGATGATGATCAACCCGTGGGCCTCGGCGATGTCCATGAGGGCGTCCATCTCCGCCATTAGACCGAAGAGGTGCACGGGCAGGATCGCCTTGGTGCGGGGGGTGATGGCATCCTCAACCTGCGCCGGATCCACGTTGAAAGTCACGGGGTCGATGTCCACAAAGACGGGGCGCGCGCCTGTGAAGAGCACGCTGTTGGCCGAGGCGATGAAGGTAAAGGGCGAGGTGATGACCTCGTCCCCCGGCCCGATCTCGTGAGCCAACAGCGCCACATGCAGCGCCGTCGTGCCGCTGCTGGTAGCGACGGCGTGCTTGACACCGCACATCTCGGCAAAGGCCTCCTCGAAGGCCTTGACGCGCGGGCCTTGGGCGATCATGCCCGAATCCAGAACCTCCAGAACGGCCTGCTTTTCTTCTTCGCCCATCAGGGGCTTGGCGATGGAAATCATGCGGTTTTCCTCCAAAGTGTGAGTGGAATATCGGTGGTTTCACCACAGTGCGGGCAGTGCGCGTGCATGGTCTCGCCTTCACTCGCGCTCGCCTCCAGCCGGTGCCCACAGGGGCAGACAAAGCCGATGAGCCGTGCCGGATTGCCGATCACCAGGCCGTAATCCGGCACGTCCTTCGTCACCACGGCGCCACTGCCCACCAGCGCCCATTCGCCGATGGTGACTTTGGGCAAAATCGTCGCGTTGGCGCCCAGCGCCGCCCCCCGTTTGACCAGGATACGGCCCAAGACCCAATCGTCGGCGGCCTTGAGCGAGCCATCGGGGTTGATGGCGCGGGGCAGGTTGTCGTTGGTGAAACAGACGTGTGGGCCGACGAAGACGCCGTCTTCTATCTCGACGCCGTGGTAGATCGAGACGTAGTTCTGCACCTTGACGTTATCGCCGATACGGACGCCGAAATCGACGTACACCCCCTTGCCGAAGATGCAGTTTTTGCCGATGTGGGCGCCCTCGCGGATCTGGCACTGATGCCAGATGCTGGTACCGCTGCCGATCTCAGCCCCTGGGGAGACGTCGGCGGTGGGATGGATGCGTACGTTGTCAGGCATGCTCTTCTCCTTGCCGTGTGTGATATTGAGCAAGGAAATTGTATCACGTTATGTGTCGCCCGCCAAAAGCCCACGGATACGCGCCGCCACCATCTCGATGGCGACCTCGTTGAAGCCGCCTTCGGGGATGATCACGTCGGCGTAACGCTTGCTCGGCTCCACGAACTCCATGTGCATGGGTCGCACCGTGCGCAGGTACTGCTCGATGACCGAGTTAAAGGTCCGTCCACGCTCTTCCACATCGCGCTGCAGACGGCGGATCAGGCGGATGTCGGCGTCGGTATCAATGTAGAGTTTCACATCAAAGAGGGCGCGCAGATCGGGCTCGGCGAAGATCAGGATGCCTTCTACGATGATGATGGGAGCCGGCGTGACGTGTTGGGTCTCCGACGTGCGGGTGTGGGTCTTAAAATCGTAGACGGGGATATCGACAGATTCGCCCTGGCGCAGACGCTTGAGGTGCTCAACGAGCAGTTCCGTCTCCAATGAATCGGGATGATCAAAGTTGACTTTGCTGCGTTCTTCATGTGAGAGGTGGCTCAGGTCCTTGTAGTAAGCATCGTGAGGAATGTAGGTGATGTTCTCCGTGCCGACGCGGTCCAGAATGCGGTGGGCCACGGTTGTCTTACCTGAACCTGTTCCCCCGGCCACACCGATGACGATAGGTTCCATTAGCTTCTCTCCTCCATAGTCGTAGCTGCTTCGCCCGGTGCTGCTTCTCGGAACCTCGCCTTCGCTTGGCTCATGTCTCGACAGAGCTCTACCAACGCTCCTACCAGCAGAAGGCTTCCGCCCACGCCCATCAGGGGCGCGCCGGGATTGTAAATCACGCGCAGTTGAGAAAGCCGTGTATTTTTGAAATGAAGTTGTAGGTCCTCGACAAAGAGTTGTTCCTCGTCTTGCAGGACGGTCTCCGACAGTAACTCCCCACCGCTTCCCCGGTAGATTTGCACGCGGAATTGGGGTTCAGGTGAGGGCGCCAGCAACGTCAGGCGGAAGATGAAGCGGCTGGAAGGTAGAGCGAAATATACATCGGGCGATTGGGGCGTCAAGATGAGACGCAGGCGTTCGCGCGGTTCGCCCTGGGCCGAGGGCAACAAGGGGATAGGATCGCCGTCCTCCTCTGAGGCCGTGATGTCCAGCCCCAGACCATGGCTCTCCCGCACCAGGTAGAGGCTGAGCGTGCGCGGTGTGAACCACTTTGCGTCGGCGGGCGCCGTCAGGGTGAGATCGTGCGCCGGTAGAGTGATAGTTTCCCGGGGCCAGACGCTGACCCCGCTTTCAATCCAGCTGTAGTGCAGCTGCACACCCCACCCGATGAGCAAGAGTAAACCGCCGAGGAGGGGGCTCAGCCGCAGGGCGCGGTCGCCGGGCGTAAGATCATTCCAACGTTCCCCAAGCCGCGCGCAGCGGGCTGCCAGAACAAGGGTCAGGAGCGCCAGCGCGCCCCGCGTCCACCAGGAAGTCCGTAGGGAGAGCAATCCCAGGGAGGCGAAAAGCGAGGTCGAGGCGCCGAGGGAGGTGCGCACTTCGCCCAACCATCGCAGAAAAGCGGCCTCGTTTGCGGGAGACACCGGAGTCTGGGGGAGCAGAAACGTCAAAATCAACAACAGCAGCAGGAAGATCACGAGGGCCAGCAACGTGGAAGGCTTGTTCAGCCGGTGCCAGACCCGCTCCATGACCTGCGCCAGTTGCATGTGATGTCGATCCCTTCTCGGCTCCGTTGAGAAGAGCCTCTGAGTGAAGAGCATAGTGCCCTTCGTCGTTGCCATAAAAAAGGCCCCGTTGCTGCCGGGGCCTTGAGCCACCCGTCGGATTCGAACCGACGACCCGTCGCTTACGAAGCGACTGCTCTACCGGCTGAGCTAGGGTGGCATGCAAGCTGCATTATACTCTGAACCCCGAATTAGTCAATTTGGGCCACTTAGTCCGCTTGCCGGAGGGTCGGTGACGACGTGACTATCTGAGCGCCTCATAGACGTGATAGCGCGCGTTTCTCCACACGGTTTCGACATGGGCGAAAGGGTGACGCAGCCACGGCTCATATTTGAGGAAGGCATTGGCGACGAGGTAGAGTCGCCCGCCGGGACGGAGCACGCGGGCTGCATCGGTGATGAAGAGCTGCGCGACCTCGAAGTTGACACCCGCGCCCCTGTGGAACGGTGGGTTGGCGACGACTACGTCGAAACGTTGCTGCGCTACCGCCGCCGCGCCGATGGAGAGGTGCACTGCCGCCTCGGGGTAGCCGTTCGCCGCCCACGTCCGCCGTGTGGAGGCCACCGCCCACGCAGAGACGTCCACCCCCGTGACCTGCGCTCCTCTCCGCAGCGCAGCTAATCCTACCAACCCCGTGCCGCACCCCAGGTCCAACACGCGCTCTCCCCCATCCACGCGCATGCCGCTGATCAGGGCGGCCGCGCCGTCGTCCAGCCGGCCGTGGGCAAAAACGCCCGGGCGACTCACCAGCCGCGTGGGCATCCCGGTGACGGGGATCTCGTAGGTTGTATACACCACGGTGGGTAAGGGGAACTTCCCCTCCGGCCTCTCGGCGACCGCAGCGTGGTAGCCGCCCTTGTGTGTCAGCACGCCAACGCGCCCGAAGAGCGCCCGCGCCTCCTCGAAGGCCGTTTTCACTCCCTCGCGTCTCGCGCCGACGAGATAGAGGCGGCCGCGAGGCCGCAGAAGGGCCGCCGCCAGTTGCAGCAGTTCGCGCTGCAGCGTCCGCCCGCGTGGCAGGTGGAGCAAGGCCATCTCCTGGTCGCCGGGCGTCAGCCCAAAGAAATTCTCCTGGAGCAGCAGGGTGGGCAAGGGCAGATCGTGGGCGACAAAGGTCGCCCGCAGCGTCTCCGCCTCGGCCAGGTTGGAGGTCCAATAGGTGATGGGGGCGCCGGCCCGCGCGGCCCAGGCAGCCGTTGCCGTGATGCCCGGCCCGCCCACAAAGAGACGTTCACCGGAGAGGCGGCGCACCGCATTCAACAGCGCGTCGATGGCCTCGGACGCCGGAGACACGCCGGGTGCCCGCACCAGTGTTAACGGGCCGTCGGGCAGGGAGATCTGCTCGCGCTCAAACATCGCGCTTTTGGGACGGAGGGGCGGCCCTCACGGCAGCAGCTCGACGTTGACCTCCGTCCCTGCCTTGAGCGCGGGTACGCCCAGAGGGACGTGTACGATGCCGTCACCCCGCACCAGGGTGAAGATGAGATTCGACTCGCCGAAGACGGGCACCGCCCACAGGCCGTCTTCGCGTTCCTCCAGCCGCACGGGCGCGAAGAACTCCCGCCGCTTCACGCCGGGCACATCCCCCGCCAGCCGCGCTTTGACGTAGCCGGGGCGCGGCGCGACGCCGCCCTGCAGACGCCACAGCACTGGGCTGACGAAAAGCCGGATGGTGCTGAGGGCGGAAACGGGGTTGCCCGGCAGGCCGAAGACCGGTTTGCCGTCACAGAGCGCCAGGATGGTGGGTTTGCCCGGTTTGACCGAGACGCCGTGCACCAGTACGCCGGGTTCTCCCAGGTGCTCGATTACCTTGATGGTGATGTCGCGCTCGCTGACCGAACTGCCCGCCGTGATGATCAGAGCATCGGCTTGGGCCAGAGCCGGCGCGGCGACGGCGTAGAGTGCGTCGGCGTCGTCGCGTACGATTCCCTGAGGGAGGGGGGTTGCGCCATGTCGGCGGAGCAACGCGCTGACGGAGGTGGTGTTGATGTCGCGTACCTGGTTCATGCCCGGCGTCTGCGTCGGGGGCACCAGCTCGTCGCCAGTGGAGATGACGGCGACGCGCGGCCGTCGAGCCACACTCACCTCCGTCACCCCTAGCGCCATCAAGCCGCCCAGCTCCTGAGGGCGCAGCCGTTTGCCCGCCGCCAGCACCAAGTCGCCGCATTTCACATCTTTTCCTACGGGGATGACCCGCTCACCTGGAGCGACGGCGCGTTCCACGAGGACCTCGTCGGGCGAGGACAACTGCGTGTACTCCAGCATGACCACGGCGTCGGCGCCTTCCGGCAGCGCGCCGCCCGTGTGGATCAGTGCCGCCTCGCCCTCGCCCACCGTCACGTCCGGCGGACGGCCCATGCGCAGCTCGCCCACGAGGCGCAGGTGGACGGGGCGTGTCTCTCCTGCGTCGCGTGTGTCGGCGGCGCGTACGGCATAGCCGTCGACGGTGGATCGAGGGAAGGGTGGCAGTGGGTGCGGCGCGACGATATCCTCGGCCAGCACGCGATCCAGGGCCTCTGAGGTCGCACAACGCTCCACGTCCAGTGGTCCTGCCGGCACGGCGTCTAACAGACGCGCCAGCGCGGTCTCTCTGGGGGTCATGGTCAACAATTGCTTCATCGTGTGTGCTCCTTTTCTGCAATACGATCAACAATGATGCCACTGAAATCACTCAGAAAAATCGGATTTCTCGCCGGTCATTCCCTATATTCAGGGGTTTTGACCGCGAATGCTCCTACATGGAGGGGTGAGTTTTAGAGAAATCCGATTTTTCTCACCTTTTTTCAGGTGAGTCAACAACGCTATCTTTGAAGAGATGCTGTTCTCGGTAACGTCTCGCCCAGGATAGGGGGTACCTATTTTCTCTGCGCGGTGCCCGGTGTGTCCCCTCGCTCCTTATGCCGGTGGCATCTGAGGATACTACAGCCTGAGGAGAAATGCAACTGGACGTTTGATCACCTCGTCCCCCGGTCAAGAGGGCGAGCGTAACACGGAGGGGACAAGAATAGGGGGGTAATGAGGGCAAGCAGT
>JBNGCW010000051.1:15563-24962 GCA_049975525.1 Anaerolineae bacterium | reverse complement strand
AGTGGTTTTGACCGCGAATTTTCCCGCATGTAGTGGCGAGTTTCGGAAAAATCCGTTTTTTTCAGTGGTGTCTTCTTTTTTATAAAAGATGGCTGCTTTGAAAAAAGGTGGAAAAATCGGATTTCTGGTCGGCTATCCTCTATATTTGGTGATTTTGAACACGAATTTCACTACATGTAGAGGTAATTTTTGGAGAAATCCGATTTTTAGGGTTTATTTCAGCAGAGTCGCTATTGCATATTTTGAAAAACTGTGTATAGTGAGCGTGCGATCCTCCCATGAAGACACCTGAAAAGGCGGCGATCATGCACAAACGAAAACAAATCTGGCTATGGCTCAGCATCTTGAGTCTGATCCTCCTCAGTCTACAGTGTAATCTCAGTTCCGGCGAAGCACCGACGAGACCTGCAGACTCCGTAGCGTCTACAGCGTCACCCGAAGGCCCGGTAGAGGCAGAGCAACCTGAGGAAGCAGAAGAGACACCTACCCCGACCCCAGGCCCGACATCCACCCCGGCCGGAGGCTTGGTCCAAGCACTTGCCGAAAACCCTGTGTGGTTCCTCCTCCCCCTCCTCTTCATCGCGGCGCTGTTGCTCCTGCTGCTTCGCCTGCGCCGCAGGTCTAAAGCCCGTCCACCGGAGACCCCCCGCCCGTCCACCGCGCCCCTGGTGCCCTGGGACGAGACCGTGGAGATCGAACGCCCCTCATACTTGACGTTGGTGGCCGACGTGGAGCCGCCGCCCCTCTTCCCTCTGGAACAGGAGAGCGTGACCATCGGTCGGGCGGAGGAGAACGATCTGGTGATCGATGAACGCTTTCCCGGCTACCAGACGGTCTCCCGCCGGCACGCCCGCCTTTATCGCCGCGCCGGCCATTGGGTGATTGAAGATCTGGACTCCCGAAACGGTGTCTACGTCAACCAACAACGCACCGGGCGCAATCTCCTGCGGGAAGGATGGTACATCGGCATTGGCGGCGTCACCTTTCAATTCCACAGCAAGGCAGGAGAGGAGGCAAGAGCATGAAATGCCCAAAATGTGGTTATGAGAACCGTCCGGGCGCTCACTTCTGCCAGCAGTGCGGCGCCACACTAAACGCCGGTCATCCATCTGGGATCCAGACAGACTCACAAACTGTCAACCCAGAGCAGAGCGCGGTCAACGATCCGGCCGCCACGCAACCGCTTCCCCAGATCCAAAGCGGCTACGCGCCCCTCCCGGTGGGTGCCGTGATCGGTGGACGCTACGTCGTCCAGGGGCTGCAAAAGAGCGCCGATCAGAGCGCCAGCTACCTCGTCGAGGACCTTGAGCCGGCGCGGCTCTGTCCGCAATGTAACACCGTCATCGACGACGCCGACGAGCAGTTTTGCGTCACCTGCGGCGCCGACATCTCCGAGACCCCCCTTGTCCACCTCCGTTACCAGCTGGAGGAGACGACCGACCCTCAAGCCTTCAGCGCCGAACGTCAGTTGCTGGAATTGCGCCTTCACCATCCCGGTCTGCACCTCCCCCTGGCTATTTTCAGCGAGACGCCCTACGGTCCCGAACGTCACTACCGGCTGCTCTCGGAGTTCTCCACGCCAACGGCCATCTCCATGCCGGTCCCTCAGGAGCTCAACGACGTGCTGACGTGGTGCAGCGACCTGGCGTCGGCTCTGGCCCACCTGCACCGGCACCAGGTTGTGCTCGCCACGCCCCACCTGAATCACGTGGTCATCGCCGACAAGGAGGCCGCCTGGGTTAACCTGGACCAGGCCTACGTTATCTCGCCGAAGTCCCGAGGGCGCGTCCCCGACCTCTTAAATCAGGATGTCCAGGGATTGGCAGGCCTTTGTCTCTACCTGGCCACCGGGCAACGACAACTCAGCCCAGACCTGGATCTGCCGGGCTCGCTCCAGGCCCTGCTGGCCCAGGCCTTCAACGGGAGGCTCATGGCGCCCGAGTTCAGCGAGCGGCTGGACGCGGAGCTCCAACAGCTGCGCCGGCCCGAGAGCGTCATGCTGGTCGTGGGGCAGAAGACCGACGTAGGACAGGTACGCACGCTGAACGAGGACAGTCTGCTTACGCTGCAGATGACACCCGTCTACCGCTCCAGGAGCCAACCCGTGGGCGTCTTCGCCGTCGCCGACGGCATGGGCGGGCACGACGCGGGCGACGTGGCCAGTCATTTGACGTGCGCCGTGATCGCCCGGCAGGCCGTGGCGGAGGTGATGACCCCCCTGGCCCAGGAGAAACCACCCCCGGAGCCCGGAGCCTGGCTCACCGACGTCGTCCAGACGGCCAATCGAGAGCTTTACGAAACGCGGACCGCCGCGCGCAGCGAAATGGGCACCACCCTGACCCTGGCCTTTGTGCAGGGCGACACCGCCGTGATTGCCAACGTGGGCGACAGCCGCGCCTACCACCTCACACCAGAAGGTCTCACGCAGATCACCACCGATCACTCGCTGGTGGAGCGCCTGGTGGAGACCGGGCAAATCACGCGAGCGGAGGCCGCCAACCATCCCCAGAAAAACGTTATCTACCGCGTGATGGGAGATCGGCCCAAAGTGGAGGCCGATCTCTTCGACCAGCGTCTTCAGATCGGGGAAGCCCTGTTACTGTGTTCGGACGGCTTGAGCGGCATGGTTCCCGACGATAAGATCTGGCATCTTTGGAAGACCTCGTACTCACCCCAACAGGCCTGCGACCGGCTGATCGAGGCCGCCAACCAGGCCGGCGGGGAAGACAATATCACCGTCATTGTAGTGCAGGCTACGCACTCATAATCGAAAGGAAGACAGACCATGAAGCGTTTCCTTCAGATGATCACCGTTTTGTGCATTGTGGGACTTTTCGTCGGCGGTCTGCCCTCCGCACGCGCGGAGGGCCTCGGCCCGCTGATCGATGTCCTCGGCAAGCCGGACACCAAATCCAACCCACCCAACATCAACGCTCACGTCTCGGTCGTAGACCCCAACACCGGGCGCAGTATCCCGGATCTAACGGAGGCCAACTTCTCCGTCCAGGTTTCCGAAGAAGAGCAGCAGGTCACCGTCACCCCGGAAACCCGAGGCGTCGCGGTAAGCATCGTCATCGACCGCGGCGGCATCGCCCGCCGCGGCGATCCCCGCATCGGGCGGGCCGTCGATCTGGCCGACCGGCTGCTCGAGATGCTCAACGTCGATGGAACCCCCAGCGCCGATATGGTCTCCCTCATCGGCATTCGAGGTCGTGAGGAGGGCGGGCTGACCCCTGCGGTCCCCTTCACCGACTACGATCCCAACCTGATCCGCAACGAGTTCGATGCGCTGCGCACGGAGGTGGTCCCGGAGACCACGCCGCTCTACGACGGCATCGACCGCGCCATCAAGTGGCTGACGGACAACCCCGACTCGGAGATCCAGGACAAGGTCGATCGGCGCCGTAAGCTGATCGTTATCTTCTCCGACGGCATCGACAACAAATACAGCAGCGAAGCGCACGAGACCCGCATCATCCAGCAGTGCAACGACGCCGGCATCCTCCTCTACACCGTGCGCATGAGCGGCGGGCCGACGGACGCCGATAACATGGAGACGCTGGCCGTGCAGACCTCCGGTCTCTACGTAGAACACCTGCCAGACACTGAGGTAGAGGTCATCACGCTTTTCGAAAACATCGTCACCCAGCGCGAAGCCTACCGTCTCACCTTCCCGCTCTATCGCCCCCAGGGCGACTACCAGGCCACGGTCCGCGTACTGGACACCCCCATCGGTGACGACTCGACGCAGACGGACGTCTCCTCCCGTCTGAAAACGCCCAATATCTCCCTGGTACCCCCGCCCGAGTTGAGCGTCAACGTGCCTTACTCCCGCACCCAGGAGGGCTTTTTGGAAACGCTCATCCCCCTCCAGGTTCAAGTCGAGTACCCGGACGGCATCGAGCGCGCACCGGCCGAGGTGACGTACTACGCCAACGGCGTGCGCATCGGCACCTCCACGGCCGCGCCGGACTACGTCTTCAACTGGGATGTTACAAAGATTGTGACGCCCACGGAGACGAGCCAGACGAAGGAATACACCCTCCTGGCCAGCGCCAACGACGTCTATCTAGAGACCGAGTTCATGAGCGACGCCGTGGACGTCAAGGTCACCTGGGAAGCAGAAGAACTCACACTCATTGAGACAATCATCCAATGGGTCACCGAGAACTGGTGGCTGCTGCTTATCCTGGCGGCACTCGTCATTGGGCTTATCGTGCTGCTCATTATGTTGATCAGGACCAAAGGTCAGATCGCCCGTACAGCGGTGAAGCGCACCACGGGCGCCATCAGAGGGATGACTCAGCGACTCACCGCCGGTGGACCCGGCGGCGGTGCCCCGGCCCGGGGTAAGCTGGTGATTATCAAGGGCGCCAACGTCGGGCGGGAGTTCAAGCTCTCCGCGCCCATTGCCAAGGTCGGACGTGACCCCCAATTCTCGGACTTCGCGCTCTACGATCAATACGTCTCCAACCCGCACTTCGCCGTGATCATGGAACAGGATCGGTTCTTCGTCCAGGACGAGAACAGCACCAACGGTACCAAGCTCAACGGGACACCGCTGCAGCCCATGCAACGTTATCCGCTGCAACAGGACGCCGTGATCGAGGCGGGGTCGACGCAGATACAGTTCAAACGTCTGGGTGGCCCTACCCGGCGGCTGGGCACACCGGGCGGAGGCGGCGGCGCTGGAGCCGGGGGCGGCGGCAGCCAGTATGGACCGACCCAGATAGCGGGCAATCAGGGAGGCGGCTACGGGCAACCTCAGCAGCCGTCGGGGGGCGGTCCGGGTTACGCCGGGCCCACCCAACCGGCCCAACCGCCCGCCGGTGGGCCGCCTCAGGGCGGCGGCAACAACCCGAACCGCTCCTGGTGAGGCCACCTCGACGGGACTCAGACGCCAGCATGGAGGTCTCACAAAAATTATGAGTGCAGTTAAGATACAACCGGGCGAAATCATCGGCCCCTACCGCGTGGTCAAAGGGTTTCGTGGGCGCGGCGGCATGGCTCAGATCTGTGAGGTCGAGGTGCGCGAGAAGTACCGGACGCCCGACGTGCCACGGCGCCTGGCGTTGAAAATCGCCGACGAGAAGCATCAAGCCTCTCTCGTCGCCGAGGCCGACTATCTACGACGCTTCAATCATCCCAACGTGGTGCGCATCTACCCTCTGCCCGGCCGTCACCGCGACACCTACGCCGCACGGGAGCGTTTCTCCACGGGCTGGGGCTGGTACTATGCCATGGAGCTGTTAGAAGGCGGCTCTCTGGAGCAACGTCTCACGCAGACGGGGATGTTGACCGGCGGGAACAACGGCGGACCGACGCTGGAAAAGCCGTTGCCGCTGGCCCAGACCTGGGGCATCGCCCACCAGCTGACGCTGGCGTTGGAGCACATCCACAGCCGCTGGGTGATCAACCTGGATGTCAAACCCGCCAACATCCTCTTCCGCAGGCGTCCCCTGCCGCGGCGGCTGGGCACGTCGGTGCCGGAGGTGGTGCTCTCGGATTTCGGCATCGCCCGCGATCCGCGCCATCCCCGTTTCGGCATCCTGGGCGTCGCCACACCCCAATACGTCTCCCCGGAGCACACCTCGGAGCTGCGCGGGCAACCGGCGCCCTTAGACCACCGCGCCGATATCTTCTCCCTGGGCGTGGTGCTCTACGAGATGCTGACGGGGCAGCTGCCCTTCGAGGATCTGGGGCACATCATCGCCCCCCAGTATATGCCGCCTCCACCACGTGAACTCCGCCCCCGTATCCCGGCCTACCTCGACGAGATCACCATGCGCGCGCTCCGCAAGCAACCTGAGCAGCGGTATCAGTCAGCGGCCGAGATACGCGCTGCCCTGGAGCAGGGCGGTCACCCGACGGATTGGCCGGCCATCGGACGTCGGGTCTTCGCCGCCGTCGCCATCACCGCCGGACTGGCAGGCAGCGGCTACGGCGGCTACCAACTCTACGAGACACTGAAGCGCACGCCTACCCCCGTCGTCGCGCCCGTGATCTCCAAACCCACCGAGACGCCCACATCGACGGGGACGACCGAGGTGACGCCCACAGAGACCGAGACCCCAACGTCCGTCTTCACCAACATGCCCAAACCCACCAGCACGCCCAAACCCACCAGCACGCCGACACCCATCCCACCCACCCCCACCTACACACCGACGCCGGACATAAACACACCACCCGAAGCGAACCTATCACATCGCAATGAAGGAGCCTAGCCATTATGACCTATGGATCCCAACCTATGAACGCGCAGTCGCAACCCGTACCCCCCGCGGCGCCGCTCAAAGTCACCCTCTGGGGCGCCACAGATGTCGGACGGGAGCGGGAGGCCAACGAGGACTCCATCTATCCCAACAGCGCCGGGGAGGCTATCTACGCGCCCAAACCGGAGACCGTCGAGCAGCACGGGCACCTGATGATCGTCGCCGACGGCGTCGGCGGCGCCCGGGCGGGCCGAGAAGCCAGTCAGTGGGCCATCCGCAGCGCTGTGGAGTTCTATTACGAGCAACCGGGCTATAACATCGGCGAGGATTTGCACAACGCCGTGGCGCACGCCAACGACTCCCTCACCCAATACCTGCAGTCCACCCACAGCCGCGGAGCCGGTTGCACCATGTCCGCCGCCGTGATCCACAACCATATGCTCTACATCGCCCACGTGGGCGACAGCCGCGTCTATCATCTGCGCGATGGGGAAATGAAGCAGCTCACCAGGGACCACACCTTGACCCAACAGAAGATCCAGCTGGGCCACATCCGCCCGGAGGAGGCGGAGATGGACCCCGACCGCAACGTGCTGACCCGCTCCCTGGGAGCCATGATGTCCGTGCCCGTAGACACCGTGGGCCCCATCCCTCTGCAGGCCGGCGACCGCGTCCTGCTCTGCTCCGACGGCCTGACGGACATGCTGAGCGATCACGATATCCGCAAGATCGCCCGCAACAGCAACCCACAGCGGACGGTGCAAAAGCTGATCGCGGCGGCGAACCGCAACGGCGGGCTGGACAACATCTCCGTGATACTGGCTCAGGTGGGGGGCAAAGCACCCGGCGGAGGGAGCACGCTCCTGAAAATGACACCGGCGCGGCGCAAGGCGTTTCTGTACGCCCTCACCGCCCTCGTCGCCGTCGTCGTTCTCGGCGTAGCGGGCACCATCGGCTGGAGCATGTGGCGCGACAGTGGGGACAACAACGGCAGCCCGCCGCCTCCGGCCACCACGGTCGCGGCCACAGCGACGCCCGAAAGCGCGCCGCTCGGCGGGGCAGCAACGGCCACGCCCCGACCCACCCGGACACCCCAACCGACGGACACCGTGCCCGCCGGCCAGCCGACCTCGACGCCCAAGCCTACGTACACACCGACGACCACCCCCATCCCGCCAACCCCCACCCCCACGTCCACCGACACCCCAACGCCGACCCAGACCTCGACGCCGGCCCCCCCACCAAGCAACGGCGGCGGGGGTGGCGGTGAAAATCCACAATCCACACCCACAAATCAACTACCGCCATAATCACCTCAGAGCCTATGACAAGGTAGAAAAGAACCGCACACATGACGGATCCGAATTCAGATGAGGTTATCGCAGGGCGCTACCGCCTCAATCGGTGAAATCCGGGGGCTATTTTCATAGAAGAGAGGAACTTATGAGCCACAAAACCGCTTACGCACGTCTACTTTGGGTCTTTTTATGCGTCTTCGGAAGCCTGCTCGCCCTGAACGCAATGGGTGAACATCAGGAGATCGAAGCCGCCTCCCTGCAATCCAACGGCGGCGATCCCGCCCTGGAAGGCGTCACGCTGACGGTCGGACCGGGGCTGGCACTCTCCGATACCCTCCCCGGCGCGCCGACCGACCGCCCAGTCTACTTCAACAACGCCCAGGCCGGCGTGCTCACGCTCACCTTCGAGATCAGCGGCACCGCGCCGCTGACGCTGACGCCGGGCGCGGCCTTCGGCTACACGCCCACCCGCCGTCTCACCAGCGCCATGGGCGCGCTGACGTGGCAGCCGGTGGTCACCTACCCCGTGCCCACCACGGCCACCACGGAGACGGGCGTCGGCTACACCGTCCTCAACGCCGGCGCCCTGAGCACCACGCTCTGGCTCACCTACGTCCGCGACGTCAATCCGCCCACGGTGACGCTGACGGCGCCCGCCGTGCTGACCACGGCCCATGGGCCTGACTACGCCCTCACCGGCACGGCCGAGGACCCCGGCGCAGGCGTCGCCTACGTGGAGGTGCTGACCGAGAGCGGCGCTGTCTGGGAACCCGCTGCAGGCGCCGAGTCGTGGACGTATGCCTGGACGCTGCCCGACGCCGACCACGTCGTCTACACGCCCACGGCCCGCGCCACCGACCACGTCGGCAATCAAGGGAACTTTAGCCAGACCGTGGTCGTGGACACCGTGGCGCCGATGCCCCCCCCAGCCTTCGACGCCGGGGCCTGGTCCCCCACCACCACCGTGGTCTTCACCTGGACGGCGGCGACGGACGGGGCCGGCCTCCGAAGGTACCTGGTGAACGTCACGGGCACCCTGAGCTTCACCCAGACGGCCTTCACCTCCGATGAGGTGTACACCCTCACGGCCGCCGCCGAAGGCGAAACCTACTACGCCCGTCTCCAGGCCGAGGACGCAAACGGCAACCGCAGTCCGGCCTTCGGACCGTCCTCCGACGGCATCACCCCAGATCTCACACCGCCCACCGTCACCTATGGGACGCCGCCCATCCTCACAGATGACACTACCTGGATCTCGCCCACCGGCGCCACCGTCTTTTACACCAACAGCATGATCTTAGACAAAGAATTCCGCATTCAAGGCATCGCCACCGACGCCCTTTCCGGACCGGGCAGCGTGACGGCGACCGCCGCGCTGGCGACCGCTGCGCCCTTCAACGGCGGCACCTGGGAGAGCTGGCACTTCGACTACACCATCGACCCGGGGATGACCGAAAGCGGCCAGATCACCGTCGCCGTCCGCGACAACGTCGGACATCCCGCTACACTGGTTTACACCTACACGCTGGACGACGCCGGGCCTTACACCGGCAGCGTGACCATCAACCACGGAGATTCATATACCAACGATCCCCAGGTGACGTTAGACCTCTACGCGGACGACGCGGGAGCCGGCGTCGACCAAATGTGTATCGCCGAGGCATCCACCTGCAGCAGTTGGGAGAATTATCAAACCCCGCGAAACTACACCCTGAGCACCGCCGAGGGACTCAAGACCGTCTACGTCTGGTACCGCGACTATGTGGGCAACGCCTCCGGCCCTTACACAGATACCATCACCCTGAGCACCACCCCGCCCCCAGATCCCTCCCTGACGCTGCACGACCGCACCACGGGCAGCCCGGACTTCACCAACGCGCGCGTCG
>JBNGCW010000051.1:0-15463 GCA_049975525.1 Anaerolineae bacterium | reverse complement strand
CTGGGTTAAGGACGCCGCGGGCAACGTCAGTGCCGGTCCTGTCAGCGCCACCATCACCCTGAGCACCACCCCGCCCCCAGATCCCTCTCTGACGCTGCACGACCGCACCACGGGCAGCCCGGACTTCACCAACGCGCGCGTCGTCAGCGCCACCGTCGCCGACGACGCCGAGGCAACTGCCTGGCTGCTCTCCGAGACCCAGACCACCCCACCAACCGAAGATAATCCGGACTGGACGACCACAGAGCCCATCACCTTTGAACTCACGACTGCGGGCGACGGCGAGAAGACGGTCTACGCCTGGGTTAAGGACGCCGCGGGCAACGTCAGTGCCGGTCCTGTCAGCGCCACCATCTTCGTAGACACCCGGGCACCCACGGTCATCGTGACGGTGCCCACCCAGGCCGCGACCACCCCCGTAACCGTGTCGTGGGAGGCCGACGACCCCGCGCCCTCCTCCGACAACCTGACCTACCGCGTCCACTACCGGCAAGACGATGCCGATTGGAAGACCTGGTATGAGAGCACCACGCTCACCACAGCGGACTTCGTCTCGACCACATTAGGACACACCTATACCTTCAGCGTCACCGCTCAAGATGCCGCGGGCAACGCGGGCCATGGGCAGGCCACGCTGCGCTATGAAAAGTTCAAGGTCTTTATCCCCCTCACGTCCCGTAACTGGGCCGCATGGTATGCAGAGGACCTCAACGAGCCCAACGACACGCGCGATCAATCAGGCGCCAACATCCTCTTGGAGCCAAATAAAATCTACGAGGCTTACATCTGGCACGCCGACGATAACGATTACTATGCTTATTCAGGTCAAAGTGGGAACATTCGCATCCATCTTGATCTCAGCGCCAAGGGACTCAACCCAGACGTGGATTATGACCTCTACATCTACGACGGTGAGACCGGTGAGATGGTCGCCTGGTCCAACTATACCAAAGTACCGACGGAGGAAGTCGAGTTTTCGGCTGAGGCAGAGAAAAAATACTACATTCGTGTCTACCCTTTCCAAGGCTATAATAATGACGTGCCCTACAAACTGACCATTCATGATCCCGGTTAAATCACGGGAACACTCCATGCCCAACAAGAGAGGGAGCAATCATGTTTGAGCTCATCACACCATCGGGAGAGCACCACCCGCTGCCGCAGGGCATCACCACACTGGGGCGCGAGGGCTGCGACGTTACGCTACAAGACGCTCAGGTCTCGCGCCGCCATGCGCAGATCCACCGCCAGGGCAACCGCCTGACACTCCAGGATCTGGACAGCACCAACGGGACCTTCGTCAACGGCAACCGCGTGACGGGCACCTACCAGATCCAGGCCGGCGACCAGATCTACCTGGGCACGACGACGTTGCGCGTGCAGCAGCGCGCCCAGGGGGGCGCCCCCACCCAGGTAGCCTCGCCGGATCAGCTGCCACCCGAGTTTCACAGGCAGGCTGCGCCCGACTTCGCCCCCTCTCCTCCGCCGCCGGCCTGGGAGGCGCCGTCACCGCCCCCGCCGATGGCCTACGCTCAGCCGGCCCCTGTGCAGCCGTCGCCCTACGGACAACCACAAGCGGTTTACAGCCACCCGCCCAAACAACGTTCCACGGCCATGCTGTTGGAGATCGGCCCCGGGCTGTTCGGCTTCCTGGGCTTCGGCTGGATCTACAGCGGAAAGACGGGCACCGGTATCACCATCCTGATCGCCTATATACTGACCAGCCTCTTCTTCGCCGTGTTGGGCGCCATCACCTTCGGCTTCAGCTTCTTCATCACCGTACCCATCCAGATCATCGCCGTTATCGTCTCGGCGGTCAGTCTCAACAGCTACACCAAGCAGCGTACGGATTTATTCGGCCCCTAACCACAAGGAGGTACGCATGGCAGGAGACGTACGACTCACGGTACACACCAACAAAAACGCCTTTCCCGCGACAGGGGAGGAACAGCTGGCCTATGTGCTCATGGAGGCCGTGCCCACCGGTGAGGTCGCTCAGGTGCAGATGCCGCTCAACTTCGCCTTCGTGCTGGACCACAGCGGCTCTATGGACGGACAGAAGATCGAAAACCTGAAGGCGGCTACACGGCTGGCCGTGGATCGGCTGACGCCCCAGGACCTCGTGGCCGTCGTCGTCTTCGACGACACCGTGGACGTCGTGGTGGAGAGCCAGCCCGCCGGCGATCCTGCTGCGCTGAAGCGGGCCGTGGACAAGATCCGTGCCGCCGGAGGGACCAAGATATCGCGCGGGATGGAGGCCGGGCTCGCAGAGCTCCAGAAAGGCGCCCAACCCGGCCGTGTCCAGCGCATGCTGTTGCTCACCGACGGACGCACCCACGGCGACGAGAAACAGTGTCTCGCCCTGGCCGCCCAGGCCGGGCAACAAGGCGTCGCCATCAACGCCTTCGGGTTGGGCGCCGACTGGAACGAGGATCTGTTAGATGAGATCGCAGAGCGCAGCGGTGGCACACCCGATTTCATCCGCGACGGCAAACCGGAAGCTATCCTCAACACCTTTGAACAGGAGGTGCGCGCGGCGCAGGGCACGGTGATACAGAACGCCACCCTGATCCTGCGGCTGGTCTCCGGCGTGATGCCCCGAGCCGTCTGGCGCGTCACCCCCATGATCACCAAGCTGGGACACCGGGCGCTTTCGGAGCGCGACGTGCAGGTCACACTGGGTGACATGGAGCGCGAACAGGGACAGAGCGTGCTGGTCGAGCTGCTGATCCCTCCACGGCGCCCCGGCACCTACCGTCTGGCGCAGGCGGAGATCAACTACGACGTGCCGGCCCTGAAGCGCACCAACGAGAAGGTGCAAGCCGACATCCTCCTCAGCTTCACCGAAGATCCCGCGCAGGCTGCGCAGAGTAATCCTTACGTGCTCAACATCGTCGAGAAGGTCACGGCGCATAAACTCCAGACGCGGGCGTTGAGCGAAGCCGAAGTCGGCAACGTCGCCGGCGCCACCCAGAAACTGCGGGCCGCGGCGACGCGCCTGCTCAGCCTGGGCGAAGACGAACTGGCCCACACAGCCCTGGAGGAGGCGGAGCGTCTGGAGAAAGGCGAGCGACTCTCCTCCGAAGGCACAAAGAAACTGCGTTACGAAACCCGGAAGCTGACCCGGGATTGATCTCGGTGATGCAGCTGAACTACCCACATCTTACGTTCGACGGACTAAAAACAGACCTGTAAAGGAGTAAGACGATGATTACCTGCCCTCAATGCGGCACACAGCAACCCGACGGCACGGCGTTTTGCGACAACTGCGGTGCGGCGCTCAACGAAACGCCGGGACAACAACCTCAGGCCGGCGCGCAGATGGGACAGCCGGGCGCGCCTACCGTCGTCGCGTCCAACAACTGTCCCTCCTGCGGCGCCTCGGTGCCTCCCGGCGAGCCTTATTGCCCTAACTGCGGCGCCCAGCTCGGCGCCGGGCAGCCCCAACAGGCCTATCAGCAAGCGCAACCCGGTCCCACGCCCGGCGGGCAACTCACCTGCTCCAGCTGCGGTGCCCGGCTAGAGCCAGATAGCGCCTTCTGCGATATGTGCGGGGCACCCGTCCAAGGTGCCGCCCCAAGCCCGCAACCCCAGGAGCAACCAGGACCGCCCCAACCACAGCCCCAGCAACCGCCGGAGGCGTGGTCGTCCCCCCAACAAATCCCACCTCAATACCAGGAATCCTATGCAGGCTGGCAGCAACAGCCGCCTCAACCGGGGCCGGTCGGGGGCGGCATGCAAGCCCGCCTCATCGTCCAGAGAACCAACACCACGCTCCCCTTCCCGCCGGGGAAAAACCAGATCATCATCGGGCGGGAGGATCCCGTCAGCGGCATCTTCCCCGAGATCGACCTGACCGACCACGGCGGCGACGAAGGGGGGGTCTCACGCAAACACGCCCGCATCTACACGCAGGGCGGTCAATTCTACATCGAAGATTTGCAGAGCGTGAACTACACCTTCGTCAACCAGCAGCGGGTCATGCCAGGCCAACCCCAGCCGCTCAACAACGGAGACGAGATCCGTCTGGGCAAAGTCAAACTGACCTTCCAGCAGATGTGAACACCTCTGACGGTGGAAGTCCGCCGTCGAAGGTCGCCAACTGACATATGGAGCGGAGGGACAGAGACCTCCTGCACCTCAGCACATGGATAGGATGTGAACATGGCATTGCAAACCGGAGATCTATTGCAACAAAAGCGTTATCGGATCGTCAAACGCCTGGGGGAAGGCGGGATGGGCGCCGTCTATCGGGCGTGGGACACGCGCTTGAACATCCCCGTGGCGCTTAAGGAGATGATCCCCCAACCCGACCTGGACACCGAGCAGCTGAACCAGCTGCGCCAGCAGTTCCGGCAGGAGGCCACCGTGTTGGCCCGCCTACACCACCCCCTATTATCGCATCTTCACCTACGACAAGTTCAGCCAAGACAAATACGACCGCTTTGAAATCTACGTCAACGGAAGGCTGTTGGATCGTTTTGGCTACACGGATACATGGACGTACGGCTGTCCCAAAGACGTCAATGACATGAGCTGGCGAGAATTCACCTACGACCTCAGCGCTTATCGCGGTCAGACCATCGATCTCGAGCTGGTCAACATCACGCACCCCGACGACTGGTACGGTACCTGGACCTACGTCGACGACATCGCCATCGACGACTGACGGGAGACCCCCACCGACAACGCCCCCGGCCTTCTATCGGGGGCGTTGCTTCTACCTGGCTAAACGCGCCTCCCGACACCGTCAACACGGGCAGTTACACGAAGTCATCCGCAGCAAATAGGGGGATTTCACTTCGTCGTCAACATAGGCAGTTGCGCGAAGTCATCCGCCGTCAGATTGCTCAGCTGCTCCGACGACGTGTACGCGCTCAACAGCGCCTCCTGCTGTCCGGCGACGGGCCAGACCAGGTCGAGGACACGGGTGTGCGAGACATCGTCGGGCGCGCCGCCGAGCTTCCACTGGGTCGCCGTCGGCTCCACGTCGCGCACCCGCCAGACGCCGGTGGAGGGGAAGCCATCCTGGCTCAGCACCACCGCCGCGTAGGCCCAGCTATCCGGATCGTCGCCCAGCACCTGCTGGGGCACTTTGATGGTGAGCCGCAAGAGGCCCGGATCGACGATGATCTCCGGGATCACGCCCGCGACCTGCTGTGGCTCCGTCTCCCCCGGCGCGTAAAGACCCGGCTCCCAGCCCTCGACCCAGATGGCGTAATCCCAGGCGTGATCGGGGTTCAGCGCTGCGTTGCGACCGGGCAGCAGGCGCCGCGCCCCGTTCTCCGGCCCGTCTTGATCTACGTAGATGTCCACGGTCTGCAGCGAGAGGCCATAGGGCGAATCCCAGACGTTCTCCAGCGGGCCACGGAACTGCAGCCGGAAGACGACGTTGGTCTCGTCGTAGCCGACGCTGAAGGCGGTGACGTCGAAGGCGCCCGGCTTGAAGACCCCGTCGGTGGGATAGGTGTACGTGCCGGGGCCGTAGTCGTCCTCCTCGGGATCTTGCACCTCCAGCACCGCCGTCGTCAAACCCAGATCGGGGATGGTCACGCGCGCCGGGCCGGAGACGGGTAAGAACTGCCGGTCGCTCTGCGCCTCCGTCGTGCCCTGGCTGAGCACCGCGCGCAGCTCGAAGCGCGTGCCGCTGTCGGGCGCGGCCCCATCTTTGCCCAGCAGCGTCAGCGGCAGGGAGAGCTCCAGCGTCTGATCCGCCACCGCGACGGACACCTCCTCAACGGCGAAGGCATCCACAGGCACCCAGCCGTCCCCGTCAAAGGCGCTGTAATCGACGCCGAGCAATTCCGCGTTGTTGCCAAAGGTCAGCTCCAGCAGGCGCGTCGCGCCGAAGCCCAGGTATCCTGGGCCATCGCCCCAACGAGAGAAAGCGCCCGCCTTGTCCACGTCCGGTAACGAAAAGTAGACCCCCACCGTGCTGCGACAGTTGGGGTTGCCGCCGCAGGTGGTCAACGCGCCCCAGTCGAAGACCGCGTCGAGCCGCAGATGAAGGGATTCGGCGTTGAAGCCGTAGTAGAGCCGCTCCAACGGCAGACTCCCGCCGGCCATGGCACCGCCCGCCGCGCTGTACGCGCCCGCCTGGGCCCACTCGGCCTCACCCGCAATCCCATCGACGGTGGGCGAGATCAGACCGCCGGCCGTCTGCTCCGGCGGCGCCGGCTCCGCCGCGATGATGGGCACGCTCAGCCACAGAGGCGGCGTCTCCCCCAGCACCAGATAGACCTGCTTGAGCGTGTCGCGGAACTGCTGATCGAAGCCCTGGTCGTCGCCGGAGTTCTGATCGGCGCCGTACCACCAGAACCAGTCGGAACCCTCGGCGATATACATCTGCTCGCGGGCGTCCACCAGCGCCGCCTCGTCGGGCGGCTCGTAGACGCCCCTCTCGTACATGCCGAAGGCCTCGCGGGTGCGTCGCAGGTAATCCCAGGCGCGGTTCTCCTCCTCTTCGCCAATCCAGGTGGAGAAATCGTGGCTGATCCACGAACCGGGCCAGAGGTCCTCGATCTCGCGGCTGGGTTCCGTGGGGAACATGGTCAGATACTCGGACGGCGTCACAGTCTCGATGGTCTCGTCCTCGGAGAGCGCCGCGTAGAGCGCGTTGAGGAAAGCCTTGCCGTCGTTCTCGTAGTGCTCCCAGGCGTTCTCACCGTCCAGAATCACGGTGACCAGGTGCGGCCCTTCCGTACCTTCGGCTTCCAGTTGATCGCGGATGGCGTGCAGGCGCGCCATGAAGTCGGCGGCGGCCTCCTCGCCGGGCATGCCGGAGTAGGAGAACCCCACTTTGTCGGAGATCACCACGTCCCGGAAGACCATGGCGACCGGCGTGCCGTCGCGCCCCGCCACCGTGTAGGGTCGGTAAAGCGCATCGGCCTCCTGGACCGTCTCGTCGGCGTTGCGGGTGAAGCCCTCCATGCCCAGAGACTGGGCCAGCACGCCCTCGTCCGACGCCATCCAGCGAATGCCGGCCTCGCTCACCAGCGGCACGATATCCTGCGCCACGGAGCCTTCGGCGGGCCAGAGCCCTCTCGGCGCGGCGCCGAAGTGCTCCTGGTAGAAGGCCACGCCGCGTTCCAGCTGGGCGCGGGCGTCCTGCGGATAACGAAACGGCGGATCGGGCAGCTCGGCGGCGGGCATGGCGACCTTTGCCAGCGTCGTGTCCATCAGCAGCGGCAGGATGGGATGGGCGAAGGGCGTCGTCGTCACCTCGATCTGACCCGCTTGCTGCAGCGCCTTGTGGACGGGGATCACCTCGCGGATCAGCCGCAGATGTTCGTCCAGCACGATCTGCTTGTCCTCCTCGGTGAAATCGCGGCCCTTTTCCACCAGCGACGCCAGCGGTTCCTCCGCCAGCCACGTGGGATCGGTCCAGGCCAGGTTGAAGAGCACCTGCAGGTCTCGGAAGTCCGCTTCGGTCCAGCCGCCGGCAATGGCGGCCTCAACTTGGGCGTCATCCGCCGGTCGCCGCTCTTGCAGCTCGACGTAGCGCGGGAAACGCGCGATGATCTTGGGGTTGATGTCGAAGAAATAGCGCAGGATGAAGCGCTTCTGCTCGTCGGTCAGCTCGGCGGCGGGCACTTCGGTGTGCACCCCATAGGCGTCCCCGGCACCCTGGGCCAGATCGTCCAGCTGGCGGATCAGGCTGGGCGTGAGGTTGAAGGTCGCCTTCACATCCGGATACGCCTCCAGCATCGCCGCCATATCGACGTAGTCCTTCGCCGCGTGCACCCGCACCCAGGGCTTGGCGTAGACGCCCGTCTCCGGGTCCTTGAAATAGACCGGCTGGTGCTGATGCCAGATAATGGCGAGATAGAGCGGCAGCTCCGGCTCCGGCGTGGGCGTCGGCTCCGGCGTCGACGTAGACGTAGAGATCGCCGTGGGCGGTGGGACTGTCGCCGTTGAGGAAGGCGTCTCCGTCGTACAGGATGTCAATAACAAACCCAGGATTGCCATCAACCATAAAAAACGACGCAGCATAAGCTCTCTCCTTCAAATAAGTGTTGCACGCTGCTCATGAGTCAGGCCTCACAAATCAGGATGACCTATGACTCGTGACCTCTGACGATCAGACTACCAGACTATCTGACTACCCGACTACAGTCCGGCTGGCGGCTCGACGGGGACGTAGGGCACGGCGAAGAAGCCGCGCACCGGGCGCACGTCGCGGTTCCCCACACGCTGCACGGTACGCAGGCCGAGCAGAGATTCGGCGCCCGGCGTGGCGATGGTCACCGGCTCACAGCGCAGGTAAACGTCGTCGCGCAGGGGAAAGTTGGGATCGTAGAGGTGGATGTCAACCCCGCCGTCATCGCGCTCCGTGTAGGCGTGAGCCAGCACCTGGTGATTCTCCCAGATGTTGAGTGAGTCGCGCGTGCTGATGTAAACGAGGCCCAGCGGCTGTAAGTTCCGGTCGTCCAGCTTAACGCGGAGCGCCTCCCACACCTCGAAGGATTTGCGCCACGTCCCCGAAGGTCCGTCGTCGGGCAGCGCGGCCCAGCGCACGAAGCGCACGATCTGCGCGCCCAGCCGTCCAAAGGAGTCGTTCTGGCGGCGTAGCAGGTAGCGGTGCAACTTCGTGCCGCGCTTGGGAATCTCTCTCTTCTTCGGGATAGGTCGGCCGGCCAACATGAAATCGTAGGCCGCCGCCGACATCCCGCCGCACAGACCATAAGCGCCTTTGACTTCAAAGAGCTCAGGCAGGGTGGACACAGAAAAGGGTAGATAGTAGCCCGGAAAGCGATTCACGAACTTGAAGCCGTGCTCCGACGGCTTGAAGGCCACCGGCGGCATCTCCGGCAGGCGGAACTCGCGCTGGAAAGGCCGCAAGAAGACCTTGTGCACGCGCGGCTGCCCGTTGAAGGTATAGGTAAACTGCGCGTAGGATCGGTCCACGTCGGTGCCGTCCTGCAGGCGCAGTCCTCCTGCTCCCTCCATCCCGTTGAAGGGCCCCGCCTCGGGCGCATCTTCCGACACGTTCCCGCCCACCGCAACAACGTCGAGGGGCTTCGACGGCGCGAAACGCACCTCAAAGCGTCCCTGTTCGTCGGAGCGCCCTTCGTTCAGGGTGAGATCGTCGTCACCCTTGCCTGAGGCGTCTTTATCGAAAACACGCACATGGACGTCGGCGGCCGGCGCGCCGTTGGCGAAACTCACACACCCTCTCAAAACCTGGTTCAGGGTCCCCCCTTTATCATGTCTCGATCCGTCCCTGCTCACTCTCCCCCCATGCCGTACTCAAACAACGTCGTTGGAGTTGGTGCTTCTTGCAGACGGTCCTGCAGTCTCGTGTTGCGCCGCGCGATTCGGCTGTTGTTGACGGCGATGGCGATGGCGCGTTTGCTGCCTACCAGCACCACCAGCTCCTCGGCACGGGTGACGGCGGTGTAGAGCAAATTGCGCTGCAACATCACGTAGTGCTGCGTCAGGATGGGCACGACCACCGCCGGGAACTCCGAGCCCTGCGATTTGTGGATGCTGACGGCGTAGGCGTGCATCAGCTCATCCAGTTGCGTGAACTCGTAGACGACGGGCACGCCCTCGAAATCGACGGTGAGCAGCTGCTCCACTCGGTCCAGGGCGATGACGCGGCCCAGGTCGCCGTTGAAGACCTGGCGTTCGTAGTCGTTGCGGATCTGCATGACGCGGTCGCCCACGCGAAAGGTGCGCGAGCCGTGCTGCGTCTGGGGCTTCTGTTCGGCCGGCGGATTGAGCCGCGCCTGCAGCCGCCGGTTGAGCGCGCTGACACCGGCCGCCCCACGGTGCATGGGACTGAGCACCTGAATGTCCTCGTGCGGATCGTAGCCGAACTTATGCGGCACACGTCGGGCGACGATGTCGATGACCATGTCGGCAGCCTCCTCAGCGTCGGGCAGCCGGAAGAGGAAGAAGTCCCGCGCGTCCTCGGCGAAGATGGGCATCTGGCCCCGGTTGATGCGGTGCGCGTTGACGACGATGTAGCTGTCTTCGGCCTGGCGGAAGATCGTCTCCAGCCGCGTCACCGGCACCACGGCGCTCTCGATAAGATCGCGCAGTACGTTCCCGGCGCCCACCGACGGCAACTGGTCGACGTCACCCACCAGCAGCAGGTGGCTGCCCGCCTCGACGGCCTTGACCAGGTGGTTCATCAGCAAAATGTCGATCATCGAGGCCTCGTCCACGATGATCAGGTCCGCGTTCAGCGGATTCTCCCGGTCGCGCAGGAAGACATTACCCTGGCCCGGCGAGAACTCCAGCAGCCGGTGGATAGTCTTGGCTTGCAGGCCTGTCAGCTCGCTGAGGCGTTTCGCCGCGCGGCCCGTGGGCGCAGCCAGCAACACCGACCCGCCCTTGGCCTGCACAAGCTGGATCACGGCCTTGGTGATGGTCGTCTTGCCAGTGCCCGGCCCGCCGGTGAGCACACTCACCCGCTCCGTGAGCGCCATGCGCACGGCGGCGCGCTGCTGCGCGACGAGTTGGAAAGGGTTACGCCGGTCCAGCCAGTCGAAAGCCGTGTCCCAGTCCAGGCTTTGAAAGCGTCCCAGCCGGTCGCGCGGGCTCGCCTGCAGGCGGCGCAGCTTGTTCGCCACGCCCACCTCGGCGTAGTAGAAGGGCGGCAGGTAGACGGCGACGCTTGCCGGGCGCGCCTCGTCGGGCGGCATATCCTCCGTCACCACGTCCTCCATCTCGACCAGCTGCTGGAGTTGCGCCTCACAGGCCTCCGGCGTCACCTCCAGCAGGCGCGCCGCCTCGTCGATAAGCGCCGTGCGGGCCGCGAAACAGTGTCCGTCGTCGCTGAAGGTGCCCAGCGTGTAGCGCAGCCCGGCCTGGATGCGCGCCGGCGCGTCGGGCGCGATACCCAACTTGCGGGCGATCTTGTCGGCGGTCTTGAAACCGATGCCGTAGATGTCCTTCTCCAGCCGGTAGGGATCACGCCGCACGATGCCCAGCGCCGCATCGCCGTACTTCTTGTAGATCTTGACCGCCAGACCGGTGCTCACGTCGTGGGCCTGCAGGAAGAGCATCAGCTCCTTGATCTGCTTCTGCTCCTCCCAGGCGCGGGCGACGCGCGCAGCGCGCTTCGGCCCGATGCCGGCCACCTCGCGCAGGCGATTTGTCTCTTCCTCGATGACGGTGAGCGTCTCCAGGCCGAAGTAATCGACGATGCGATCCGCCATCACAGGACCGATGCCTTTGATCATGCCGCTGCCCAGATACTTGCGGATGCCCTCCTCGGTGGCGGGAAGCTGCACGCTGTAGCCGTGCACCTCGAACTGGCGCCCGTACTTCGAGTGCGTGGTCCAGACGCCGCGCAGGCGCACGGCCTCACCCACCTGGACGCCTGTCAGCGTGCCCACGGCGGTGATCTCGTAGGATTTGCCCTTGGGCACGATCTTGGCGACCGTGTAGCCGTTCTCCTCGTTCTGGAAGGTGATGCGTTCCAGCGTCCCGTCGAGTTCCTGGAGCGGGAGTTTTTCGTTCATCGGCTCATGAGTCACGAGTCAAGAGTCTAAGGTCAAAGGTCAGAGTAGTTTCACATTCAGAGTGCTTCCAGATAGCCCGCGGCTTTTTCGTCACGGGCTTCCTTAATCAGAGAATCCAACTTCCCTGCAATCGAATCTACCGCGATTTGCTCATCCCACCTCCCCCGATCTCTTTCCAAGAACCACTCTCGCAAACGAACGTACTCTTCGCGGGATAATGATTCTATCGCGTATTGAATTTCTTGTACCTTTGTCATCTCTACCTCCGAATAGCAGAAACCCGCCAACCGTCTTGACAATCCCAAATCGAAAATCGGCAATCCAAAATCTAAAATCCAAAATCGAGCAGGTCTTGTCTCAGCGCGACCAGCGACGGTTCGTGGATGTAGATCATGTGGCCCGATGCGTAGTGCGTCAGGGTAATGTTATCGCGCAGCGAAGGATCCAGCTGCAGATGGTCGAAGGTGTACTCGGTGGCGGCATAGGGCGTCGCCAGGTCATAGTAGCCGTTGGCGACGAAGACGCGCAGGTGGGGATTGCGGGAGATCTCCTGCCGCAGCGTCTCGGCGACGTTGACGTACCGGTTCTGATACGCACCGTAGTCCCACGGTTGCACGCGATCGGTGAGAATCTCGTAGGGCAGATCGCTCTCAAAGCCCAACTCCGCCCGCACGTAGTGGTTGAGCATGGCGGTGAAGGGTCCGTGGATGAGAGCATAGCTGGGATCGAACTCGAACTTCTCACCAGCGGCGTCGCGGTCCACGGCGGTGAAGCGACTGTCGAGCCGCCCCACGGTGCGGCGCTCCTTGCGCAGCAGTTCCTTGGTGAAGCGGAAGATCTCCAGGCGCAGGTCAGCGCTCTCCACGTAGGCGCGGCGCAGACCGGTATAGCGGGCGATCTGCCCGGCGATGGAGGCCCGCTCGCTCTCCGAGAGCGCGTCGCCCTTGAGCAGCGCGGGCACATAGTCGAGGCGTACGAAGGCCTCCACCTCATCCAGGAAGTCGCGCAGCGGACGCTGCTGCAGGTCGTCGTCCAGCTGCTGATGGTACCATGCCGTCGCCGCATAGGTGGGCAAGAAGAGCTGATACGGCAGATCGTTGCCCACGTCGAAGCGCAGCGTCTGGAAGTTGAGCACCGTGGAGATCAACACGATGCCGTTGAGGTACATCCCCTGTCGGTTTTGCAAAAAGCCTGCCAGTCCTGCCGCCCGTGTCGTGCCGTAGCTCTCCCCTGCCAGGTACTTGGGCGAGGCCCAACGCCGGAAGCGGGTGGTGTACAGCCGGATGAACTCGCCCACGGCTTCGATGTCCTTCTCGAAGGCGTGGAATGCCTTGGCCTCCTCCTCCGAAGTTGCGCGACTGTAGCCCGTGGTGACGGGATCGACGAAGACCAGATCGGTGACGTCGAGCAGCGAATAGACGTTGTCGATCAGGCGGCCCGGTGGCGACAGACGCTCGCCGTCGTCATTGAAGAGCTGCACACGCCGAGGCCCGAAGAGACCCAGGTGCAGCCAAACCGAGGACGACCCGGGTCCGCCGTTGAAGGCAAAGGTGATGGGGCGGGCGCCGGGATCGTCGACATCATCGCGGGTGTAGGCGACGAAGAAGATCACGGCTTTCGGCTCCCCGCTCTCCTCCTTGAGCACCAAGGTGCCCGCCGTCGCCGTGTAGGCGATCTCCTTTCCGTCGATGGTGACGGTGTGTTGGGTGGTGGAAAGCTTCTCTTTGGGCTCAAAGGTGACTTCGTCTTGCTCCTGATCCTTCTCATGTACGTGCTCTTCCGGCATCTTTGACTTTCTCCTCATGGTCTATCTGTCGTTGTGTTTCCACAAGTGTAATCCCAATCGGCCCATTTTCAACCCGTTCCCTGCGGTCAGAAGTTGGGAGGGGTAACGTTTCCATTCCAGGTCACCAGCGAAGGCACACCCGGCACCGTCTCTCCGGGGTGACACGTAGAGGAAAAGGATGACGCCGCGCCGGCGTTGGACGAAAGGCCCTTCGCCGTGGTCAGGTAGGGGAAACGGCGTTCGCCCGCGCTTGAGCCTGGGCCGCGAGCGGTGCGCCACCGAGCGTTACGACGTAGATCAAGCCCCACAGGTATCCGACCGGCCATCGGAGGACTTCAGAGATGACCGGCTCTGATGACGGTGGTTTATATTTTAAAATCACGATCTATAAACTTGACTTTTCAGCGCGTCTATATTAAAATAATCAATGTTACGCTTTTACTATTTTAAATCTAGTGGAGGGATAGAAATGGACGCTCATCGACAATCGTGGCACGTCCCCTTCTTCACCATCTGGACCGGCCAGGCGTTCTCGCTGCTGGGTAGCAAAATTGTACAGTTCGCGCTGGTCTGGTGGCTGACGGAGAAGACCGGCTCGGCGACGGTGCTGGCGACCTCGACGATGGTCGCCCTGATCCCGGAGATTGTGCTGGGGCCCTTTGCGGGTGCCTACGTGGACCGCTGGAATCGCCGCGTCGTGATGATCGTGGCCGACGGGCTGATCGCGCTGGCCACGCTCTGGCTCGCCGTTATGTTCTGGATGGAGGCCATCCAGGTCTGGCACGTCTACGTGATGATGGCCTTTCGCGCTATCGGCGGCAGCTTCCACTGGCCCGCCATGCAAGCCTCGACCTCGCTGATGGTGCCCAAAAAGCAGTTAACGCGCGTGGCAGGCATCAACCAGACCCTTTACGGCATTCTCAACATCGTCGGCCCGCCGTTGGGCGCCCTGCTGTTGGAACTGCTTCCTTTCTACGGCACGATGCTGGTGGACGTAGGGACGGCGACGCTGGCCATTCTGCCGCTCTTTCTCGTCCACATCCCCCAGCCCAAGCGGTCGCCGGACGCCGATGTCCACTCTATCTGGAGCGATATGCGCGACGGCTGGCGTTACCTTCTCAACTGGAAAGGCTTCACCACCCTGATCGGCATGGCGCTGCTCTTCAAAGTCGCCCTGACACCGGCCTTCTCCCTGGTCGCCCTGCTGGTCAATCAACACTTCGAGGGCGGTGCAGCACAGTTGAGCCTGCTGGAGTCGATCTCCGGTGTGGGCATCATCTTGGGCGGCCTGACCCTGAGCGCCTGGGGCGGCTTCAAACGCAAGATCATCACGACGATGATGGGCCTCATGGGGATTGGCGTCAGCATGGTCATCGTGGGGTTTACGCCAAGCGGGATGTTCTGGTTGGCCGTGGGCGCGTTCTTCTTCGTGGGGTTCCTGATTCCCATGGTAGACGGCCCCTTTATGGCTATCATCCAAACCACCGTCGCGCCGGAGATTCAGGGGCGGGTCTTCACCCTGGTCGGCAGCCTGCTCTCCCTTTCGTCGCCTTTTGGCCTGGCGCTGGCCGGTCCGCTAAGCGACCTCTTCGGCCTGCAAGTATGGTTCACAATAGCCGGCGCACTCTGCAGCCTCGTCGGTCTGGCCGGCTTCTTCATGCCCACCATCCTCCACATTGAGGAAAATGCTAACGGCGGTCAGGTCGAGGCGGAAAGCAAGGCGCCGGCCGATATCGAGGAAAATTTGATGCCGGTCACGCAAGCGTCCGTTGAGACATAGCGGGATAAGCCCCGAACGAGCCTTTGATTCATCCTGAATGAGGTGCAACGCACCTGCGATGACCCGATCATGTTGGCTAAAAACCCATGCCAGCGCGCACGACATGGCTATGTTCAAACCTTGACTCTACTGAAAAAAGGGGCAGCCAAAGAAAAATATGGGGTATATGTTGTGGTTGGGCTGCGCCCAACCACAACATATAGTATCCCTTTCTCTACTGAAAAAAGGGGGAAATCGGATTTCTAGTCGGTCATCCCCTTGTCATCCCGAACCCTTCGCCGTGCTCAGGGTTCGGGATCTCGTGATTTTGACCGCGAATTTTCCCCCCATATAGGGGCGAGTTCTGGAGAAATCCGATTTTTATGAGTTATTTTCTACCGTACATCGAGTGTAAAAAAGTCAGTCATGGTGTAAACTCATGTT
>JBNGCW010000050.1:0-26090 GCA_049975525.1 Anaerolineae bacterium | reverse complement strand
GTAAGTGAGGATACCAGATTTTGGTTTTTATGTCCAAATTTAAGCGAACGTCCAGGTATTATACATTCTTTTGTTTATCTTTATGTCCACTTTTTTGGGGGAACATCAGGTTTCAAAAGTACCTGGGCGAACCGGGGGAGGATCGTTCCTTCCAACGTCATAGAGATGCCATCCAGAAAGTCATAACGTGGTTTGAGACCTCTTACCGAGGGCGGTAAAGTGAAAACTGCAATAGCAACTTGCCCTTTCGGCTCGACCCGCTGACCGCTTCGCGGACCGCAACCTGCAACCCGCTCTGGACTGGCTGCGGGACTTTCTGAGTCGATGATGGGTGCGACGAGGCCGCCTTCCGGCGACAGATCCGAGACCTGGCGAAGAGCCCAAGGAAAGCAAAGGGCTCCCGAAACCCGACCAAGAGGGAAAGGACGGCTTCACAAAGTCGTGATCAAGGAGAACGACGAAAATGATTGAAAAACTGAAACTGGAAATTCCCGTGCTCTTGCCGGAAAACGGTGAGTGCGCGGACTGCGTGCAGCGCCTGCAGGAAGCTCTGCACTTGCAAAAGGCATTGAAGAGGCCCGCGTGGATCAGAGCGGCGATCCGCCCCACCTCTGCCTCCACTACGACCCCAACCTGATCTCCTTGGCCGAGGTGGAGCGCCACGCTCGCCAGGAGGGCATCATCATCCAGCAGCGCTACCGCCATCGCTATCTGCGCGTCGAGAGCATGGACTGCGCCGACTGCGCGCTCAAGCTGGAGAAAGGCGTCGGTCGGTTGGATGGGGTGCTGCACGCCGCTGTCGACTTCGCCTCCGCCAAAATGCGCGTGGAGTACGACGTGGAGCAGGTGGAGCAGGCCGATATCGCCGGGCGCGTCCGCCGCCTGGGCTACGACGTGCGCGAGGAGGAGGATAAGGCGGCGGTGCGCGAGGCCGGGCTGGGTGGGCTGCGCGTGCTGCTGACTTTTATGAAGGGCAAGCCCCGCGACACCCTGACCCTGATCGCCGGGCTGCTGATCGTCCTGGCCTTCGTGTTGGAGACCTCCGGCGTTTCGGTGACCGTCACCCACGCCATCTACGGGGCGGCCATCGCCGTCGGCGGGTTCTACGTGGCCCGCAAAGGCGTCATCGGCGTCTGGATCAACCGCGAGCTGGACATCAACTTCCTGATGACGGTGGCCGCGCTGGGCGCGGCGGCCATCGGCGCCTGGGAGGAGGGCGCGCTGGTGGTCTTCCTCTTCAGCCTGGGGGAGACGCTGGAGGGCTACACCATGGACCGGGCGCGGAACGCTATCCGCTCGCTGATGGAGCTGGCGCCGGCCGAGGCGATCCGGTTGAGGGGGGAGCAGAAGAGAGAGTGCCGGTGGAGGCGTTGGCGGTGGGCGACGTGATCCTGGTCCGCCCGGGCGAGCGGGTGCCGATGGACGGCGTGGTGCGCCGGGGCAGCTCGGCGGTCAACCAGGCCCCTATCACCGGCGAGAGCATCCCGGTGGAGAAGCAGCCGGGGGCCGAGGTCTTCGCCGGGACGGTCAATGGAGAAGGCGTGCTGGAGATCGAGGTCACCCGCCTGGCCGAGGACAACACCATTAGCCGCGTGATCCACATGGTCGAGCAGGCCCAGGCGCAGAAGGCGCCCTCGCAGCGCTGGGTGGACGTCTTCGCCCGCTACTACACCCCGGCCGTGGTGGGGCTGGCGGTGCTCATCTATTCTCCTATAACTACATCCAGTGGCTTCCAGATGGCTCAGCCTGGCTCGAACCAGGAGAGGATGGCCTCTATCTGATCCAGATAGACGGGACGGGTGCTACGAGATTGGTAGAAGGGCAGATCTATTACTATGATCTCTCCCCGGATGGAAATACCATCGCGTACGTAAGGGATAACGGGATCTACACCAGGGATGTTGCCGGTTCCAACCAACGCAAATTGGTACAGAGCCAGATGCCCCTTGGAGCAGATATTCGTTGGTCACCTGCAGGAGATCAAATCCTTGTTTCTATTCCTAGCAGCGGTCTTTCCCATCCTGCCGATCTCTACCTTGTCACTCCTGAAAGCGACGGAGAGCAATTGGCGCAACACATTTTCCATACCGGCCAATGGCTGAACGATCCCCACTGGTCGCCGGATGGTCAGCGTATCGAGTTCAGCCTGTGCGATCGGGAAACGAACACCTTGCTCAGTATCAGCAGCAGGCCGAGACGTTCCTGGATGCGCTATCCGCTGCCGGCAGTCCGGCGCTGCAACAAGCTATCGCCGATGAGCGGGCGCGGCGTCCATTGGGGCCGATGGCGGGGATGACGTTCGACGAGGCCTGGGCCTACCTCAACGAATTGGGCCGACCTGGAGCTGGCTGCCGCCGTTGAGCGTCACCGACCCGTACACGGCCCAGGTGGGCAGCACCATCCCGGTGCGGTTCACGCTCACCGATCCGGCGGGCGACTTCGTGGCGGACGAATCGGTCACCTTGCGGCTGATGGATGCCGACGGCGAGGTGGTCGTGGGGCCGGTCTGTCTGGCCGACAATCCGGCGCGGGGGATCGTGGTTCGCGGCCACAAGTATCACTACAACCTGCGAACCAGCGGGCTATCGCCAGGGCGCCGGGGAGCTCGGCTAAGGCAGTGATCGTGCTCAAGAAGCGGTGAACTACTGCCGGCCGGAGGGAATACCCGGTCACGGCGTTGAGAGAGTAAAGGGCCGGTGCGGCGCATCTCGTGCGTCGCGTCGGCCTTTCGTAGTACCGGCTCAGGATGAACCAGCGCGACTTGCGGGGGGTAGCTTGCGGTATACTTATATCATTGCGCTGCCCGTCATCGCCTCATCGTCCCCTTACGCAGCATCTTGAGCGAAGAGGAAGGATTGGCTACTTCATCGAGCTGCTGATACGCCCCCCGCAGGTCGGCCTTTACTTCTGCTGCAACTCTACTCGCTACCCCAACTCGAAGCCGTGTTTCCGGTGAAACGCCACCAGGGAAGCGGGGACGCGCTCGCGCAGGGCTTCCGCGCGTCGAAGGACGCGCCGCATCCAGCGCGTGCTGGGGTCGGAGGCGCTCAATAGCCTCTGCGCCTCCTCTGCTGTGACCCAGCGGTAGGCGCTGTGTTCCGTGCTCAGCGTAATCTCCGCAGGGTGGGCGGTGGTGCAGAAAAAGATCACGCCCACCAGTTCGTCTGTCGGCTCCGGGCCCCGGTAGAAGTGGGTGGTGCCCAGCACGAAGTCGATCTGGACCTCCAGGCCGATCTCCTCCCGCACCTCGCGGTGGACGGCCTCTTCAAAGCCCTCGCCTCGATTCACCCGGCCCGTCACACATTCCCAGACCCCGGCGCCAAAGTCCTTATCCGCTGAACGCCGGAGCAGCAGGTAGCGGCGCGCTCCAGGGGTCCAGATGACGGCGGCGATGCCGGCGTAGAAGCGTCCAATAGGCATCTCAGGCGTGGGTGTCGGAGATACCCAGGGCTGCGGCGATGGCCTGGCGCGTTTTAGCGGGCAGTCTCTGGCGACGGCCTTCGTTACGCAGCCAGTCTTTCAGGTGTCCCACCCACAGGGCAGGCATGGGTGCTTCGTCGGCCTCCAATTGCACCTCCGGGTTGAGGAAGAGGACGATGGCGCGCACCGGCGCTTCTACTCCCTCCGGCAGGCGCGCTTCGACGTATGTTTCCAACAGGTCCGCGAGCTCCCGAGCCTGGCGGTCGGGGCGACCCAGGGCCTCTTCTCCGCCGAATTGACGCAACAGCCGCAGACGCTGGTTGTGGTGCCATTGCCCGTCCTCGTAGGTTACCTCGCCGCCGTGGAGCTTGACCAGGATTGCCGTCAGCCCACCGGGCTCCACCAGTACAAAGGGCACGTGGGGCACCTTATAGATCAGCAGAGCGTACTCATCGTCGAAACCTTTGAGCACTTTGGGGATCTCTTTATGGGGCGCCAGCTGGCTGGCGAAGCGGTGTACGTAGTACGTGCCGGTGATGGAGAGGAAGAAACCGATCAGGACGATGACCATCGTGATCAGAAACCAGTCGGGCTTGATGAAGGAAAGGACCAGGGAAATCACCAGGACGCCCATGGCGACCAGCGGGAGGATGTTGGCTGCTTTTTCACGTTTTTCAATGAACGGCTGGTTGGTGATGATGCGCATGATAACCTCCAGGGTTGATACGGGGCACTGCGCTGACGTAGCGGAGAGCCCCGGTTTGTCAGATGTCGGGCGGGGATGGTGGCCCCCCTGTCGATAAGGCGGAAGGTTCAGGTGTCGAAGACAATCTCGGTTTCGTAGCCTGCCTGGGTGGCCCGCACTTGCAGGTTGTGGTAGGTCGCGGCTTTGATGTAGGCGTGATAGTCTGTGATGGGACCGCCTCTGGCGTGGGCGTGCAGCGCCGTGGTGCTCAGCCGCTCAAAGGTGAAAGCCGTGTAAGCCGTCAATGGGTCTCCGGCTTCGGCCAGGTAGAGCAGCTCATTGAGCCAATCGACCAGCAGCACCTCGACGTCGGGAGCGTTCAGGTGAAGTTCCTCTGTCTCCGTCATCGGCACGCTCTCCAGGTCGGTGATCAGGGCGAACATGCCCCGCGCCGCCGTGGCGAAAAGGTCTTCCAGATCCGCACCCCAGACGTGGATGCAGAGATCGGCGGTGTGGTTTCGCTCTTCCCAACGTCCCATGCTTAAGCCTCTCCGGTGGCGTTGTGCCCCCAAATCGGATTTCTCCCAAACTCGCCACTACGATCACATCAAGGGTACGGTTGACCACGTCATCGTTTTTGATGATCAATATCGGCCCCTTCCCTAACTACTCTTATGGGTTGCATGGCGGTCCGGCATGGTTGCGAATATCCTTGGCGTCGTCGGCTGCGAAGCCCTGATGCGAGGGGCTTCCTAACTACGAGCCTCTACAGATGCCTCGCCGCTCTGGGGAGTGACTTCGTCCTGACCTCCTGCTGCCTCCAGCAGCTTCTCGACCTGGTACTCAGAGGCGGCCTCCGCCTCTTGCAGCGCGGTGATCAGCGCGTACTGCGCGGCGATAGCCTCCTGAGCCTCGACCTCTTCCTCAAAGGCGGTGGTCACGATGGTGGCGACCAGGAGCCACCAGAGCAGGGAGTCGAAAGCCTCTTTGTTGAACCACAGCACGCCCTCGTAACGGTTGACGCCCAGATAAGCCTGGGTCGCCTGATCGCTCAGCAGCTCGTAGAGGACATCGTAAGCCTCGGCGTCACGCTTTGGAATCAGCAGACTGTGGTGGCGGATCAGCAACTTGATCGTCGCCACGGCACGTTGGATGGTCGAGTCCGGTAATTCCATGTCGCGCAGGGCCTCGGCGATGACCTTGCCCAGCAGCCAATCCTCCAGCCACGTATAGCTGGTCGTGGCCCATGTGTCTTTGTCGGTGATGGCGCCCAGCCGGTGGGTGAAGAGCCAGCCGAAGAGCGTACCCCAGCGTGCCGGATCGTCCTCCTCCAGCATCTCCAAGACGTAGTGCCGAATTTTCTCCTCCATGGGCTTAAGTGCGGTGGGGAGATCGAGCAAGACTTCCAGCGCCGTGCTGACCTCCTCGGCGATCTGTCTCAGTCGCTCTTCGGAGGCGTCGCTGTCGGCGGCGGTGCGGACCGCGCGCAGCAGGTCCATCATTTTCTGTTCGACCTGCTCGGCGACGCGCTCGTCGTCCCGGCGTGTCTCGGTGTGCCGGGCTTTCATCAACCATTCGAAGGCGGGCGCGCTGATCAGCATGCGCAGGGGGACGTGGACGGGTTCCAGCAGCTGCTCCTTAAGCGCTTCTTCGATGTCGGGAACGCCCCGTCCCGCCAGCCGCGCGTGGAGCTGTCCGTAGTGTCCGTAGGCGTTCTCCTGCACTTCGCGGAAGTCCAGGAAGACGTGCGCCTGGTAGGCGCGCAGCTTGGCATAGAGCCCCTGTTCCGTCAGCTCCCGGCAGTTGCGGATGTATTCCAGTCCACCGATGGCGTCACGGAAGATGAGATAGCGGTTCGGGTCGCCGGAGAGGTCCAGCGCTTCGGCGAGCGTCGTCTGTTCGAGATGTTTTTCGCCGTTCTCCTCTTTCCTCGCGTAGGCGGTCGAGGTGCGCACCCAGCCGGCGGTGGTGGCGTAACGGTTGTGGTAAAGCACCAGTGACCGCTCGCCGCCCGCGCGGTTGGAATAGACGAAGACGTTTTCGTCCACAGTGCCTCCGGCGGTGTAGAAGTCGTAGAGGCGGAAGTGGCGGGCTTCGGCGAAGAGATAACGCTTGTGCAGCAGAGGAAAGATTTCACGTTCGTGGCGCTCAACCAGATACGGATCGGGGCTCTCGTCCCAGTAGGCGCGGCGGAACTCCATGCCGTACTTTTCGGCATATCCCTCGATCTGACCGTGACCGAACATGGGCAGGCCCGGCAGCGTCCCCATCATGGTGCAGATGCCAAAATACTTGTCGCCCTTGCCAAATTGATCCACAGCGGTGCGTTCGTCGGGGTTGTTCATAAAATTGACGTAGCGCTTGAGGATCTCCGGGTCGAACTCCAGCGTGTTCTTGATCAGCTGGCGGTACTCGTCGTTCTTCTCGTCGCGCAGCATGTTCATGAAGGCGCTGTTGTAGACGCGGTGCATGCCCAGGGTGCGCACGAAGTAACCTTCCATCAGCCAGAAAGCCTCGGCCAGGAGCAAGGTATCGGGCACCTCCTCGTGGACCCGGTCGACGACCTCGCGCCAGAATTCCTCGGGCATGGCCTTGTCGAACGCCTCTTTGGTCATGCCGAACTCGGCGCGCGAGGGAATGTCACCGCCGCTGCCGGGTTCTGGGAACCAGAGCCGCTGGTAGTGCTTCTTGGTCAACGTCATGGCCGCGTCGAAGCGGATGATGGGCGTGTGGCGCGCCACGTGGAGGATCGTCTGGATGACGGCTTCGCGCACCTCTTTTTTGAGGAAGTTGAGCTGCGCGGTGTCGTTCCAGGGCATGCTGGTGCCGTCGTTGCCGTGGTAGATATACTTCTCGTCGCCGGTCCAGTGATCGCGGCGTTTGAACACCACGGCGGCGTCGCTGCGATTGTAGTAGTGATCCTCGATGTAGATGCCGACGCGGTCGTCGTCGCAGAGATCGGGGCCGTTGAAGGTATAGGTGGGGAAGGGGCTATAGTCCAGGCTGATAAACCAGTCGGGATGTTCGATGACCCACTTGGAGTCGATCCCCATGTGGTTGGGGACCATGTCGCTGGCCATGCGGATGCCGTAGCGCCAGGCGCGGGCTTTGAGCTCGTTGAAGGCCGCTTCTCCGCCCAGATCTCCGGCGATGGCGTAGTCGTAGAGGGAGTAGGCAGAGGCGACGGCTTCTGGGTTGCCCATCATCTGCTTGATGCGCTTGGAGGCCTCGCTGCGTTCCCACAGCCCGATGAGCCACAGCCCGGTGATCCCCCAGCGCCTCAACTTCTCCAGTTCCTCGTCGGGCACCTGATCCAGCCGGTGGATGTCGCGCCGGTACTGCTTGGAGAGCTGATCCAGCCAGACGTAGACGTTCTTGGCGATGAGCACCAGATTGGGCATCCAATCGCTGTCGGGACTGAAGCGCTCCGGCGCTTCGGCGAAGACGTCGAACTCAGGCACCTCGGCGGGCCCGGGTCCCAACCCGAAGAACATCTTTTGCTCCTCGGCCAAAAAGTCCAGGCTTTTCAGCAACCGTTGAAGATACGCACCCAGGAAGGATGACCAGTGCTCGCGGATGTAGGCCAGCTGTTCGTTCAGCGTACGGGCCCGTTCGGCCGGCTCCCGGAGCAGTTTGAAGAGGGATTTGTTTTCCGGCCCAAAGCCGGGTTGGGTTTCGAAAAAGGACTCCAGGCCGTCGATGAGCTGGGGATAGGCGGTCTGGAGTTCGAGATCGGCGTCGTCGAAGAGCTCCAAGTAGGGCTCGAAGGCGGGGTTGGCGTTGGCCAGGTAGAGCAGCAGCAGCTCTTCCAGCGCCACCTGCCGGTTGGGTGTCCCCTGGGTCTCACCCTTCAGATAGGCCGCGGGCGTGATCTCGCCCCGGTAAACGGCGATGGGCGGGAACTGATCGACGAACTTGCGCAGGGCCACGTCGAGGGCCTCCGCGCCCAACGTTTCCTCCAGGTAAGTGCAGGCCGCTTTCATGACGGTGGGATTGCGCTCCTCTCGATAGCGCTGTACCACAAAATGCAGGATTTCGTCAATCAGGCCCATGGCGTTGATCTCGCCGGCGCGCACCGCCTGTTCGGGATGGCGGATCAGGTCGCGTTTGGCGTTTATTTTTTGGGCGAAAAGGCGCGCGGCGTGGAAATCGGCAAAGACGACGTTGCCGGTGAGAGAAAACAGCACATCGTCGAATGCGTACTCGTCGCGCTTTGCACGTGAGACATGGAACTCCCGGTCGGGAGACTTGGGGCATCGCACCGTCTTTGGCATGGTTCGCTCCTTAAGGCGTGACAATGAGACCGTTTTACTTAAATTTCACCGGACCGCAAGTAGTCCGTGAGTGGATGTCCTGCACCGGGCATTGGATCAACGAATAGCCATGGCGACGAAGCTTAACACCATGCTGACGATCAGGATCAGGCTGATGACAATAAAAAGGATCTGCGTCCAATTGTTTCCGCGATGGGACTTCATCGCATACCTCCACTTTTCTCTGTGTGACACATACAGCGAACAACGAGTTTATTATAGCACAGCTCCAAAGGTTCGCCTATACACGTCACGTACACCGTTGTGCCGGCGCATCATCTCAATAAACCGGGGTAACTCGCTCGGAACACCGGCCACAGCTCCCCCCAAAACGCGACTCCGCCAGCGCTGCGTCGCCGACTACAAACAGATTGAGTTTCTTTTTTTTCTTATTTTCTCTCCTAGACGCTTCAAGCCACTGTGAGTTGACAAAAATCTGCATTGCTCTTATGCTATCGCGTGATATGATAGGGCCTTGAGATGAGGCGACCGGCGAAAGTGCTTCCGACGCCGCAGCGTCTGCTGTGCTGAGAAATTGCCGCGCGCCGGATAGAGACGGTTGAATAAGACCGGTTAAGCTCTCCGAGGTTTCCGGTGAGTGTGAGAAGGTGCCGGAGACTGGGGATTGACGTGTGAGGGTCGATCTAAACCTCGGATATCTCTGTAGAAACATCCGTTTAATGCTTTCGACAGTGGGAGGTCCTCTGTGGGCGATGAGCCTTGGTTTGGAGCTTACAGATTTATGAAACGTTACCTTGGATGGCCTCAGATATGGGTTGTTTTATGGGCATTGGTTCTGGTGGGTTGTGGCGCGCCGGCATATGGAGAAAATCCTACGCCGTCAACGGCTTCGCCGCCTGCGGTGACACCTTCGTTGACGCCCACGCTGACTCCGTCGGCGACGCCTGTGCCTACGGCGACGCCCACGGCCACGCGTACGCCTACCGTCACCCCCACGCCTTCACCCACTGCTACGAGCACGGAGACGCCGGTTCCGCCCTCGTTACCCCACGTCACGCCGGTGCTGACCTCCACGGCTGTGGTCACCTCGTACCTGCCGCAGCCTACGCCTATGCCGCTCATCGAGCAGCCTGACGGCACCATCAATATCCTCTTGTTGGGCAGCGACCGCCGTCCCGGCGTGAAGGTCTCGCTCACCGACGTGATGATGATCGCTTCTATCTTCCCCGACACCCCGGGGGTCAGTCTCATCTCCATCCCGCGTGATTACTACGCCTGGATTCCCACCTGGGGCATGGACAAGATCAACACCGCTTACCTGCGCGGTTACAAGAATGACTATCCGGGGGGCGGACCCGGACTGGTCAAGGCCACGGTGGAGTACAACTTCGGCATGCCCATTCATTACTACGTCATGGTCGATTTCAACAGCTACCGGGGTCTCGTGGACGCTGTGGGCGGCGTTGATGTCGCGGTGGAATGCCCTTTTCACGACACCTATCCCGATCCTGAATCTCCTACAGGCCAGACCGACATCGATTTGGAGCCGGGTATCCATCATCTGGACGGGAAATACGCGCTCTGGTACGTCCGGTCGCGAGGACCGTTAAGTGGGAGTAGTGATTTTGACCGCCACCGCCGCCAGCAGCAGGTGCTCCGGGCGATTTTCGATCAGGCTATGAGTCAGAACTTGATCCCGCGCATCCCCGATTTCTGGAACGTCTACAAAGAGGATATCGAGACGGATCTGGGGTTGACCGACATGCTTTACCTGGGCTCTGTCGCCGCGCGGTTTGACCTGCGCAATCTGAAAAGCCGCTTTATTCGCGGCAGCACCTTGCTCGAATCGGGCACAGCGCCGAACGGCGGCTATATCCTGATTCCAAAGTATGAGGCGCTCTACGAGTTCATGTTGGAGGCTGCCCAGCCGCCGGTCACCAGCCGAGCGCAGCAGCGCGCGCATCGTGTCGAGGTGTGGAACGGCTCGGGAAACAGCGAGTGGGGTCTGGTGGCGGCTTACCGGCTGGACCTGGAGGGCTTCGAGGTGACGGAGATCAAGGACGTCGAGGGCCGACCGCGCACCACCGTTCTTGATTTCACCACGACGGATAAAGGCTCGCGCCTGTGGAAGCTGCGCCAGCTCTACGACCTGGAGTCGGAGGACGTGGTGAGCCAGCCGACGGAGGGCAGTGCCGTTGATTACCGCGTGATCCTGGGTTGGAACTACAATCCCTGCACCGGCACCGGCACGGCGCACTGGCACGCGACGCCCACGCCGACGCCTACCGCCACACCGGAGTGAGCGCCGAGCTGCCTATGACAGAAAACCTCGGGCTCTCTCGCCGTCAGTTCTTGCGATTTGGCTGCCGGACACTGCTGGGTGGCCTGCTAGGGGGTCTCTCCTTCGGGCTGTATGCGCGTTTCGGGGAACCGGGCTGGTTGCAGGTTGTAAAGACCGAGGTGGCTGTTTCTTCCCTGCCCCCGGCCTTAGCGGGTCTAACGATGGGACAGCTCAGCGATCTCCACGTCGGATCTGCGGCCGATGCTGGCCTGGTAAAAGATGCGGTGCGATTGTTGAACGCCGCGTCCCCGGATCTGGTGGTACTCAGCGGCGATTTCGTGACCGGCGCTGCGGTGCACGGCGCCGCAGCCGCCAAAGCGCTGGCAGATTTGCGCGCTCCTTACGGCGTGTATGCGATTCTGGGCAACCACGACGTCTGGACCGACGCGGACACGGTGGTGGCGCACCTCGAAGGGGTGGGCATCCCCGTTTTGCGTGACGCGCGCCGCCGCGTGACGGTCGCCGACGCGACGCTCTGGCTGCTGGGTATTGAGGATCGCGGGTACACCGGTTTCTCCTCGCCGGGAGAGCACAGCGACTTCGCACTCTTCCGACGTCACTGGCAGGATGCCGGAGAGGTGCTGCGCACGCTGCTCGCCGATATTCCGACGGCGGACCCGCGTCTGCTGCTGGTGCACAACCCCGATTTCACGGAGATGCTGCCGGCGGCACGGGTCGATCTGGCGCTCTCCGGTCACACCCACGGGGGCCAGGTGCAGATTCCCCTGCTGGGCGCGCCTTTCGTGCCCTCCTGCTTCGGGCAGACCTTCGTCGGCGGGCTGCTGCAGGGCACACAGACGCAGGTGTACGTCAGCCGGGGGGTGGGCACCATCCCCCCGGCGGTGCGTTTCAACTGTCGGCCCGAGGTGACGGTGGTGACGTTGACGCGGAGGGGTGGGTGAGCCTCGGCAGTATTCCGCGCAACCGTTCTCATTGGCTTACCTTGTTGGCCCTGCTGCTGTTGGGCCTCTTCGCCGCCCATCCGCTGCTTATCGATCCCCGGTTGCCTGAGGCTCATGACGTGCGCTTTCACCTCTACCGCCTGGTGCAACTGGATGAGATGATCCGGGAGGGCGTATTTTATAGCCGCTGGGCCCCGGATATGGCCTACGGTTACGGATATCCGATCTTCAACTACTACGCGCCCGCCGCCTATTACGTCGCCGAGCTCTTTTGCCTGCTGGGCTTTTCCTACACCGTCGCGCTGCGCCTCACCTTCGCCCTGGCGTTGGTGGTGACAGCGCTGGCGACCTACGCCTGGCTGCGTGATCTGCTTGACCCCGAAGCCGCTCTGGTCGCTGCGGCGGCCTACACGGCGGCACCGTACATGATGATCCTGCTGCTCTACCGGGGCGCTTTGGCAGAGCTCTTCGCGTTGGCGCTTTTGCCGGCGGTGCTTTGGGCGACACATCGCTTCCTGGTACACGGTCGCACCGTCCACGGTGTCCTGGGCACGGGGTTGTATGCCCTTCTGATTCTTACCCACAACATCACCGCCATGCTGGCGACGGCGGTGCTGGTGGGATATGGGCTTTCTCTGGTGTTGACCCTTTGGCTGCGGAACCTTGAGTCCGCACGAAAGCAAGCCGGTCTTGTCCTGCGGCGTTCCCTCTTCATCCTGGGTCTCGGCCTGGGCCTTTCCTGCTTCTTCTGGTTGCCTGCCCTCGCCGAACGCGATCTGGTGCATATCTATCAGCTCTACCTCCCGACAGCGCTGCGTTTTGATACCAATTTCGTTGCGCTTCCTGTCATCTTTGGCCTGCCTGTGCCGGCCGATCCGCGACTGGTCTATCAAACACGGCCTATGAGCCGCCTGCACCTGGGGGTGGTGGGGCTGGCCGTCCTGGCCCTCCCGGGGATCTGGAGACTTCGGAGACGCCTCGTGCAGAGGACAGTGTTGTTTCTTGCCCTGACGGGGGCCGTGAGCGCGATGTTGATGTCTCTCCCTCTCTCCAGCCCGCTTTGGGAGCACCTTCCCCTACTCCCTTTTATCCAGTTCCCCTGGCGCTTCCTGGGCGTAGGGTCCTTTTTCCTGGCGATCCTGGCCGGGGCCGCGCTTTACGTCTGGCGGGATCTGTTGCCTGATCGTGTGGTGGCGCGGGCGCTGATGCCCTTGCTGGTGTTGGTGTTGACGCTTTACGTGACGCCGTGGCAGTATATGCGCCGTTATCCACCTATGGGCGCTTTGACTATGCTGGAGAGCGCGCGCTTTGAGCGCCAGACGGGGTCTCTGGGTACCACGACCATGGGGGAGTTCCTGCCCGTGACGGTCCGGGCGCTTCCGGAAGAGGACAGTCCCGCGTTGGTGAGTGGGGAACGCCTCGACGTGACCTCGCTGCCGGCGGGCGCGGAGGTGCTGCACGCTGCCTATGGCCCGACGCGCTATGAGCTCCTGTTGCAAAGCCCGGAACGCTTCACCGCCGTCTTTCACACCTTCGACTTTCCCGGCTGGCGGGCTGAGATCGATGGCGAACCGGCGTCCATCACGCCCACGGATCCGCACGGCCTGATCGGCGTAGAGGTGCCGGCGGGCCGCCATCACCTTGTCGTCCACTTTGGCACGACGCCGGTGCGCGCCTGGGCCACGGCCATCTCCGCCGTCGCCGCGCTCTCCCTGCTCGGCGCGACGTTGGTCCTGAGGAAGCGCCATGGGCCGCCCATCGACCGCATTACCCAGAGCATGGGTGTGCGACCGGATGCAGCGCTGAGTGTGCTGAGCGTCGTGCTTCTCGTGCTGACGCTCAAGCTGGCCTATATCGACCGCGAGGGGCAGCAGACGCTCTTCCGGCGCACGCGCTTCGACGGGCAGGGCGTGGAGGGGGTGGACTACCCCATGACGGTCAACTTCGCGCACCGTCTACACCTGCTGGGCGTGGACGCGCCGACCAGCGCCACTTCCGGGTCTGAGCTGGAGATCACCCTCTACTGGCGGGTGCCGGTACCGGTGGAGGAGGAGTACAGCGTGGGGCTGGCGCTGGTGGACGCGCGCGGCGTGCGCTACGCTCAGAGTGATCACCAGCACCCCGGCGGCTATCCGCCCACCACACGGTGGTCACCCGAAGCGTATGCCGAGGATCCCCATGAGCTCCAAATTATGCCCGGGACGCCGCCTAGCACTTACACGCTGCAGGCGAGCGTCTATCCCTACGGAGAGCCCGAGCAGGCGCTGGACGTGCTCAACGCCGACGGTGCGCCCATCGGGCGGACGGCGACGCTGGTTCCGTTGACGGTGACGCGGCCCAAGAAGCCTCCGACGCGCGAAGCGCTGGCGCCGGAGACGTCCACCGACGCGCCCGTGACCAACGGCTTGCGTCTTATCGGCTACGACGTTCCCTCCACGTCTTTGTGGGCCGGAGAGCTCTTGCCGCTGACGCTCTACTGGGAAGCGACGGAGACACCGACGGACGATCTGGACGTCGAGGTTGCGCTGCGCGACGCGCGTGGTGAGACCGTGCCTCTGGCAACGGTGCCGCCCGTGCCGGGCTATCCTACCTCGCAATGGCGGGCGGGGGACCGCTGGCGGGGCGTCCATCGTCTGTTGCTCCCGCCGACGTTGGAGGGTGGGGACTATCAGATCCTGGTGCGTGGCGCCGGACATGCTGCTCCGCTGGTGTTGGGGACCGTGAAGGTGCAGGCGCCGGAGCACGTCATGGAACCGCCGGAGGTGGAACACGCTCAGACGGCGCTCTTCGGCGATGTCGCCAGGCTCCTCGGGTATGACGCTCCCCGTGCAGCGACGCTGCGGCCCGGGGAAAGTTTCTCCCTCACGCTGGTCTGGCAGGCCCGGCGCCAGACGCGCACGGCGTACAAGACCTTCGTCCATCTGCTGGATGGGGAGGGACGCCGCGTGGCAGGCAGCGATCAAGTGCCGGGCAGCTGGCAGCGTCCTACCACGGGTTGGATTGCCGGGGAGTACATCGTCGATGCGCACACTCTCCATGTGCCTCCCGAGCTGCCCGAGGGGGTGTATCGCTTACAGACAGGACTCTACGAGGCGCGCAGCGGAGAGCGGTTGCTGCGTCCGGACGGCGCGGACGCGGCAGTGCTCGATATCGCGCTCGAAGTGCGACCCTAGCTTTGACACCCTGAGGGGTCGGCGTATACTGAAGTGCGTCGCTTAGCGTCCCAACGCACAGTCACCAAGCAGTCGCCAGGCAATCACCAAGGAGGAAAGCCATGGTTGCAAATCGTATCCAGGCAGAGATCACACAGGAAGATCAGCAGGCGGTGTTGGACATTTTGGCCGAGATCCGCGAGCGGTTGCCTTTTCTGCTCAACTTGACCGCCGAGGAACGGCAGGCCTTGCCAAAGATGGGGGAGAAGAGCCGCGCTTTTGTCGATGAAGCGTTGGCGCTGGTCCGTGAGGATCCCGACCTGCTCCCCGCGGACTTTGAGGTGGAGGAGCTGGAAAAGGACATCGCGCTTTACGACAGATTGCAACCGATCTTGTTCGCAGTGCTGCAGTTGGAGGATTTGCTTCTCAGCACCACTGTGGCTGCCAGCAGCGACGCTTACAGCGCGGCTCTGGCCATCTACGAACGTGCTCAGGAGGCCGGCAAGGGAGAGACGTTGGCGGCGTGTCTCGCCGAGATTGAGAAAGCCGCCAAACGTTCTGGCGATACGTCCTCCATGTGACGTTCTTTTGAATGCAAAGCCCCCGCTCTAAAACCGGGGGCTTTGGTTACGGCACCGACTTCCAACTTACTGCGCCGGGCTGGTGATGACGTTACCACAGGCCTCGAAGTTAGCCATATGCTCCGCCTCGGTTTTGGCGAAAAGGTGGCTGCCGTCGCCTTTGTTGCAATCCACCATGAAGAAGTAGTAGTCGGTCTCGGCCGGGTTGGCGGCGGCTTGGATGGCGTCCAGACCCGGATTGGCGATGGGCGCGGGCGGCAGACCCAGATTACGGTAGGTGTTGTACGGTGAATCGATCTCCAGATCCTTGAAGTAGAGCTCACTCTTCCACCAGTCGCCCTCCTCGGGTTGATAGCCCAAGGCGTATTGTACGGTGGGACAAGCGGAGAGCGTCCACCCGTCGCGCAGCCGGTTATGGTAGACGCCGGCGATGATGGCGCGCTCCGCCGGGATCACAGCCTCACGCTCCACGATGGAAGCCAGCGTGAGCCCCTCGTGTAGCGTCAACCCGTGAGCCTCGAATGCCTCTCGGATCTCGGGCGTCACCTTACGCTCGAAGTTAGCCAACATGCGATCCACCAGATCATAAGGCGTGGCCTCGGCCGGCAAGCGATAGGTATCGGGGAAGAGGTAGCCTTCCAGTGTGGCGGTGAGGGGGATCCCGGCCAGAAAATCGTACTTCGTCGTCAGGTCCGTCTCCCGCCAGCCGGTCTGCGCCAGCTTTAAGAAGGCGTCGGGTGCGATGTTGGTCTGCTCGGCGATCAAACTCGCCAGCTCTTCCATGCGCTTGCCCTCCGGCAGAACGACTTCCTGTTCCTGGGCCCTGGCCGCCTGCAACGTGCGGGCGATCTCCGGGATGGTCATCGTCTGGCGCAACGTGTAAGTCCCGGCCTGGATGCCCGCGTCCAGCCCCTTGTATTGGACGTAGCGTCGGAAGAGCTCCGCATCGTTGATCAATCCCTGCCCTTTCAGCTGGTTAGCGATAGTCTCCACGCTCTGTCCCGGTTCAATGACGAAGGTGATGGGCGTCTCGTCCGTCCCGGCCGGTTGCGCGAGCGCTTCCTCCTGGCTTTCGATGTACGTGCGCAGGAAGAGCGTCTCCGCCGAACACGCCAGCGCGAAGATCAGGACCCCAAGCGTCAATAACCATATTCGATACGTTTTCATACCCTTTCTTTCAACTCCCAACTCGTAACCCCTAACTCTCAACTCCCAACTCGTACCCCGGACGTTCTCTCTGCCCACGCTCCAGAAAATCTTGCAAAATGACGGCCGCTGCCACGGCGTCGATCCGATCCTTCGTCTGGCGGACGGTCTTTCCTTGTTGATGGATGATCTCTTGCGCCTTCTCGGTGCTGAGCCGTTCATCCCAGAGGTGCACGGGACGCTCCACGGCCCTGGCCAGCGCGGCGCTGTAGTCACGGGCCCAGGCGGCCTGTGGTCCCTCCGTGTCGTCCATGTTGAGGGGCAAGCCGACCACCAGGGCATCTACCTCGTGCTCTTCGATCAGCCGGGCGATGTGGGCGAAATCGGCCGCGCGCGAAGCGCGCTTCAACACCGTCAGGGGACGGGCCAGCAGGCCGGTGGCGTCGCTGATGGCGAGGCCAATACGTCGTTCTCCCAGATCCAGGGCCAGGTAGCGCATGTTACGGCTCCTCCCAGGTGTGGGTAGCCACGTCTACGGTGATCCGCAGCGGAAGCCGGGGGAGGGTGGGGAACCAGTGGGGTGAGAGGGTGATCTCCGGCGACTGCGCCAGCGCGTAGGTCTCCTGCAACCGGGCCTCGGCTTCCTCGACGGGCAAGCCGAGGATCTGCTTCTTGGCCTCGGCGGCGTCCACCTGGGCGGTAGCGTAGCCGTGCGCGGTGACGTAGAACGTGAAAAGCCCGGGCCCCACGTCCTCTTCGGCGGATTCCCCTATCTCAAAGCGGGTGTCGGTCAGCCGGAAACCTTGGGGTAGCGCTTGGAGCAGACGCCGGTACGCGACCTTTTGGATGTCATAGGCGTTGACGGCTTCGCCGGTGACCAGGAGGCGCAGGCTGAGGCCCAGCGTCTCCGAGCGCTCGCCGACCAGGTGGGTGTAAGCTTCTTTGGGCGTGGCCTGGATGACCAGGGACTGGCGCAGCAGAAACTCGCCGGGCTCCAGGTAGTCCTCGCTTTGCAGGCCGTTGTAGGCCTCCGCCAACACGCGCTGCGCGGCCAGGTCCCAGACCCGTTCTCTATCTCTCTCCGACACGGCGGCGACCTCCCGGCTTTCCGCGCCGGTGATCGGTTCCGGGTTGGTGACTTTGAGAGCGAATCCCACGGTCCCTTCGACGTAGTTGATCTGATACGGGCCGACGTTGCCGCGCGGTCCCTCCTCCAGAGCCCGGACGGGTGCTGTGGCCTGCCCGAAGGCCGGCACCGTCACCTCTTCCGTGGTCTCGAAGCGTACGGGATAGGAGCCCGCCGAGGTGCGCACGAGGGTACCTTGGGGGACTCGATAATCCTGCCCCAGCTGGTTGGTGAAGACGACGGAGCCTTTGGCGCGGCCCGAGAAGGAGATACCCAGACCGGTGGTGCCGACTTCGGCGTAGCTTTCGAACTCGTCGCCGACGCGCCGCGAGGGAATGAGGTTGTTTTGCAGATCGACCGTCTCCAGGGTGGGATCGACGGAGATGGGAACGATGACCCGGTACGTTCGACCCTGGGGAACCAGTTGGACGTCGGCAGTGGGGATGATCAGAAAGGCAACCCCGCCGATCGCTGCCAGCGCCAGGAGCAGGAGCCCGATTTGGAGCGGTATGGCCCACAGGGGGCGGCGCTTTTGCACGGGCAGCGGCGGGGGCTCGGGCATCTCGGCCCAGGGTGGACGGCTGGGGCGTTGGGGATAGGGCTTGATTTTCAGTGGAGGGAAAGCGCCATGACGTTCCACGTACGCCTCGGCCGCTTCTCGATCGGCGAAGACGGGGAAGCCCATGTCGCGGGGCAGCGCGCGTTGGTCGAAATCCTCAATTACCCAGGCGAGCTCGATCTGCTCGTCCTGGGCCGCCATCCCCACGATCTCGTAATCCAGCGGTGAATTCCACCCGTGATCCACCTCCCACGGAAGAACAAGGAGGACACGCTGCGCGGAGGAACGGCGCAGCGCTTCCCGGATGGTATAACGTGTGTCGGTTGGCGTGATGTGTATAATTTCCACTCGCTTGAGTATGCCATATTTTGCCAATTTGCCAAGCGTGGGGAGTGTTTTCGTAACGGCTCATCGGGGTGCTCCTCGAGACCTTGCCTCTCCATCGCGGGCCTCGAGGACCCGGTAGCATCTCCTTGAGGAAGTGACGGATCTCGTTGTGGTCCTCGATGATCAGCACAGTTTCTCGGCTCATGTCGGTCAGCAGATGGAGGGAAAGGATGAAGCGGAGGTGACGGTGCCGGGCGCCAGTGCGAAGCGTTCCACCGGTGTGCTGCCCAACCTTGGGATCTCCAAGGCGTCGAAGCAGAAACCGAAACCGCTGTCCAGCGCTTCGGTGATGACGGCTCGTCCGAAGGCGCGACGCAGGAAGAGGTATCGGGAGGAAAAGAAGAGAGCCTGGGAGGATGCTTCGTAGTGCAGGCAGAGCGGTCGCAGATATTTGAGAGCCAGCAGTTGGGTGGGCTTGCGCAGGTCGATGGAAAGGGTGGCGAAGTGTCCCTTCAGCAGGTTGAGGCGTGGGCGGAGTGCAGCACAGTAGCGACCGTTGGCCGACCTGGGGTCGACGCTCTCCTGCAGACGGAAAATGATCTCACTATCGACCTCCCCCCGCCGCGGCAGACGGAGCGCGGCGAAGAGCTGCTCATCGTTTTCGATCTCTCCGTTGTGTACGCCGACGACGTGCTCGCCGACCAGCGGGTGGTTGTTGACGTTCCGCCAGCGACTGCCCTTGGTGGGGCTGCGCGTGTGCCCCAGGATACAGACGGTCTGCGCTCCCATGGTGGAAAGGGCGGCATGGTAACCGGGCATCTCCACCAACGCGGAAGCGGGCGTCGGTTGCTTGAAAACGACGTACCGGCCGTCCCGTTGGAAGACGGCAACCCCGGCGGCGTCCCGCCCGCGCTCTTCGTTGGCCAGCAGATTGGACGTGGTGATGTCCAGGAGAGCGCGCCGTTCCTCGGGAGAACGGGCTTTGGGAAAGAGCAGCACACCGACCAGACCGCACATCGCTTACCCCAGGAAGACCATGCTGCCGAGCTCCATGTCCCAGCGCAGGCCGCGCCACCGATCCAGGTGCTCCAGGCGGCGTTCCAGCTCCTGGGGGGTGAGGAAGAGCTCGCGGGCCGTCTCCCACTTCCACGACTCCGGTTCGGTGAACCCGGTCAGCTCCGCCAGCTCGATGACGCGGATCAGACGACGGTCACTCTGGTCCCAATTGTCCGTGGGCAGCGCAGCCCGCTCGCCCAGCAGCCGTTCGATCTCCGGCCAACTCCGGCCGCTGCAGCGCAGTAAGGAGATGGGGGTCTCGGCCAGTAGGCTGAGCACCTCGAAGGCCGGGTGGTGTTCCTCCTGAGCCTCAAAGGAGACGCGGGCGAAACGTCCGAAGACGGGCTTGAGCAGTTCCAGGAGCTCGCGGCAGCCCACCCGCAGCTCTTCGATGACCTCCGCTGTGACGTGGGAGGTGTCGCTGGTGGCCAGATTGCCGTCATTGTTGCTGAGCAGGTCGAGAAGGTGAACCTTGCGGCGCCATTTTTGGATGCGACCTACGTGGATCACGCCGTGTTGACTCATCTCCACCGCTTTGAGGAGCATGGCGAGGAAGAGAAAAGTTTTTGCCACGATGGAGGTGGGCGCGATGTCGGCGTCGGGAAAGCGGAACTCCAGGTGGAAGTCTTTGACGGCGCCGTTTTCCGTGAAGGCGACGTGTTCCAGATTCAAGAAATTCTGGTGCTCCGGTACCGTCTTGCTGGTGTGTAGTTTCTGCTGGATCTGTTGCATGGTGTAGGACCCCGGCGTATGTTTGACCATTTCCAGGTGGCTGGTGTAGGTGCGATGGCGGCAGAGCGCCTCTGGCCGATCGCCACAGCTGGTGAGAAAGCGCAGGTGCGGGGCGTAGCGCCGCGTGAGATTCCAGACGTTGGCCAGGATGATCTCCGGCATGGGCTCGCTCAGTCCGATCGTCAGCGTGTGATAGTGCAGTCCGCAGGTGGGACGCGCACGCACGCCTTTTTCGAGCAGGGGATCGAGGATCGCGTGATATTGGCGCACCAGTGCGGGATAGTAAGGTTGCCGTCCGATGACCTGGATCTCGATGCCGCAGTGTTCGCTGATGACGTCGAAGACGCCGTATTCACCCAGGTTGTTCAGATCCTTGGAGGGTTTGAGTGTCTCCACCAGCTCAGGAAAGAAATCGTCCTTGCGCACGCCTTTGGGAAGCGCGAACTCCAGCTCGGTGCCGATTTTCACCGTGCGGTAAAGGAGATCCTTCCAGTACATAGCCGCTTCGTGACTAAGGAGGTCGTCGCGGCGAAACAGTATCGGTTCCTTCATAATCTCCATGCTTTCTTACTGCTTCACGTGTCCAGAGCTCGATGATAACGCGTCTTCTGAGAAGGGCAAGCCTGGCTCCCAATATATTTCGCCTGCTCGGCCACGCGATTTAATGATTTTTGAGCACCGAGTTTAAGTATGCCATATGGAAGTGGTAGATGTCGGTAGTTCACGTGGACGAGTAGCTACGAGATCTCCGGGAAGCGACAAGTTGAAGAGGTGTGCGCTCTCCGGAGATCTCGTGTGGTGACGACGAGCGCCTAGTCCAGGAGGCGGAAGTGGATGTCGCAAATGTGCTTGTCGCTGTCCTGCTCAATGGCGATGAACTTGGCCCGTCGCCCCAGGCGCTTGCGCAGGGCAGAGGAGGCCATCATCATCGGGACGCATGTGTAAGGCGGGATTCCTTCCTCCTGAAGGTCCCAGCTCATCTTCCAGAGCCGACAGCTTTCACAGCGAATGTCGATTTTACGTGCCTCCGGGTCGATCTCCAGTCGGGCGCTTTTAACCAAACCGTACTCGTCCTCCAACAGCCGCCCGATCTCCGTAAGAATGTCCTGCGGTTTCTCGCCCTGAATCTCCAGACCTAACTCGTCCTCCATCTCCTGCAGGACGTTTTCGCCGATGGTGTCAATGGTGGCCAGAGCCGAATCACTGAAGAGCTCGTATAACCCTTTGGCAAAGCCGGAGATCAGGTTGTTAAACAGCCGCAGTTCCCGCAGTTTCTTTTCTTCCATGGTTGCCATTTGAATCTCTCCTTATGGACTTGTATGATGGACTTGTATGTGAATTTTGTTGGTGGGCTCAGTGGGGGATCGCAGCCCAGAGCTGGTCGGCGTACTCCTCCATGACCATGCGCACCATGCCCAGCACCGCCTCGCGCGTCACGGCCACGCTCCAGTAGTAAGAGCCATCGCCCAGGAACCGGGTGAGGATGTAGATGTTCTGGGTGGTGGCCAGGCCGTCGGCGACGGCCCCCATATGGGTCTTGTCGGCGACTTTCTGGGCCAGGCGCATCACCATGGCGAAGCGAGCGGAGGCGGCAGTGGCGTCGAAGTTGGGATCAAGTACCACGCCACCGATAGACAGACCATCCATCCCCACGACATCCGTAGAGACGAACTCCGTCCCCAGCTCCATGCGCACCTCTTGCAGAATCTCGTCAATCTTGGTCATTTTATCTCTCCTTTGCGTCCCCCTCCCATCTAGAAGGGAAGGGGGTCGCTGCGCTAATGCGGCAAGGCCTTGTCGATCCGCTCGCTGTAAAGGCGGCTGTTCAAGCGAAGATTGCCCAATTTGGCGCTGCGGCGATCAGCGGCGATGCCCAGGTAATAGTTTCGATCCCTTAAGAAGCGGATGAGAAGATAGGCGTTCTCCGTGGTCAACAGATAATCGTCCATCTCGTCGTTGGGGTTGAGTTTGTTGATGGTGGTATCGACCAGCTTCAGAAGCAGGGTCATCTGGGCGTTGATCGTTTCCACCTCCACCCTGCGGACGGCGTGATCGGCGATGCCCAACCCGTCCATGCCCACCACCGCCGCGGCGATAAAGCCAGACAGCTGTTCTCCCAGCTCTTCCAAGATCTCTTGTATGTTTTCCGGCATTTCGTAATCCTCCTCGTTGGATGTATGATCCCAGGTTTCCTCATCCAGCTGTTGTAAGCCGTCCATCAACAGCGCCGACCAGGGCCTTGTGATAGTCCTCGCCGGGGGCGCGACAGCCGACTCCAGGATAAACGTCCCTTCCTTCCAGCGTAGAATACGATAGAATACCTCCTCTCCTGTGTGTTCGTTCAATTCCGCGTGTACCACGTTCCCCGCATCAAAATACAAGACTGCTTCTTCTTCTCCGCGTTGGATGCGCAGGCAGGCTTGTTGGTTTTCGGTGCAGGCGTATTGCACCAGAGTGGCTAAATCCATCTCACTCAAGCGACCTTCAATGGCCATGCACGTCCTCCTTAATCATAGGGCGGCTCTGCTCCTTCGCCTTGTTGTTCGACGCTCAAGGAAGAGGGCTTCCACGCCGATGAAGCCGTAGCGTTATTCGATCATGAAATCCATAGAAGCGTCGAGCTCGTCCTCCAACTTTCGGGTAAACTCCGCGTTGAACATGTCGTTGAACTCATTCTCCGGTCCTCGGCCTGGACGTTCCAGGACAGGACCTAATTCCTCTACGGCGTTTTTCAGGATGAGGCGCACCATACCGATGGGGGTGCGACCGTCGAAGACGATGATGAGGAGCATCTTGTGTCCGAGGGGAGAGGTAGACGCTGTGGTCTTCACCCTCGTGGAGCAGCAAGTTGAAGCGCGCTTTTTCCCCCACCAATCGCGCCATCTCCTGGGTGGCGGATAGCTCACCGGCGGCCAGCGCCGAGAGCACCTGGGTGTTGATGTTGTAGGTCTTTCCCCGCTCGCTGATCAGCTGGCCGGTGATGTCGGCCAGGATGATGCAGCTGGCCTCGCTCTCGTAGGCCATGTGCTCCAGGCAGGCATCAATGGCTTCCGCTTGAGCGACGGAGAGGATGAAACTGGGGGCGACCTCGGCGTTGACGGAGGACGGGGCGTGCGAGGTCGCCTTCGTCGTGGGGATGGGCTGGAGCGCCCTCACTTCTTCAACCGCCGGTTGGCCTTCGAGGTATCCACAGATGGGACAGAAGGGTGTGTCCTCAGGTTGGGGATGCCCACAGCGGGGGCAGCGTGGAGGTTCGGTTGCCGGAGGGGACGGCTCCTTCTCCTGCACCAGGCGTTGCCGGACCAGGGCCAACCCCTTCCGGGCCTGGGGATGCGTGGGGTTGAGCGCCAGTACCGTTTCCAGGTAGACCCTGGCGTCCTCCAAACTTTCGGCCAGACCGGCCAGCCAGAGCCAGACTTCTTCGCGGGCGGGATCACTTTCCACGATCTTCAGCAACATCTGGCGCGCTGTGGCGCGATCACCGCCGCGGGCGCGTCGGAGCGCGGCCTGGATGTCCGGTTGATGGCTCTTCTGAGTGTTGTCCATCTTCTCCTCTTTTGCTCAGAGGTTCCTGAGGCCCGGCAGGCGCAGATGGGTGAGCAGGTCGATGTGGGAGCACTTCAGGAGGTACAGCACCTCCTCGCCGGAACGGGCCGTGTCCTTGTAGCCCGGCTCCAGGGCCCGCCCCAGGAAGTACCCTCCCTTTGGCGCATCGCCCATGATGAGCAAGATGCCTAATGCCATGTTGTGTGCCTCTAAGGCCAGATGCATTTGCCAAATGTGCGTAGACCTTCAGCGTCTGCTCTCAGCTGCTAACCACATTCTAATCTAGAATGCCGTGACGTTGGGTCCCGATTGACGTGCGATAGTGTTCCAATTCTGTTCCAAGGTTGTGGTGACCTGGACCGAGATACATTCGTTTCCAGGAGAGGGGGACGGCGGGTGAAGAATCTCGTTGTATGCCGGAGTGCGCGGTGCCTCAGATGACTAAATGAATATAGAAGACCTACGCCGGCTTTCTTTATCGCTGGGAGGAGTCCAAGCGCGCTTGAACGATGTTCGCGATGCGAGTGGTGTGTTCCAGAGCGTGTTCGAGGTACGTGTTGCCCTTTTCATCCAGTTGGCGCTCGGAGTGTTTCGCCAGCTGTTCCAGGGATCTCTGCACCTTTTGTGCCAATTTCGGCACTTCGTGAGAGACGGTGAAGGTGAACTGTTCCAGGGCCTCGTTGGTGCGTTCCAACTCGGCAGCGTGCCGTTCGATCTGCTGTTGGGCTTGCTTGCGTTCGGTGATGTCCTCGACCATCGCCACGAAATACTGAAACCTGTTTTCCTTGTCGCGGACGGCGGAGACGGCGACGTGCCCCCACATGAGACCGCCGTTTTTGCGGAGGTAGCGTTTCTCCATCCGCAGGTGATCGCCCTTTTCCTCCAGAAGAGCGTGGATCCGTTCCAGACTCGCCTGTACGTCGTCCGGGTGGGTGTATTCGATGAAGGTCATCTTCTGGATCTCGGTTTCGGTGTAGCCGAGCATCTCTTGGAGCGCGCGGTTGGCCTGGAGAGCCCGGCCCTCAGCGTCCATGAGGTTGATGCCGAGAGGGGCGAAGTCGAAGACGCTGTGGAAACGCCGCTCGCTTTCCCGCAACGCTTTCTCCATCTGCTTGCGCCCGGTGATGTCCTGAAAGATCACCAGGGACATCGTTTCGTCGGCAATGGTGAGAGGGGTGGTGTAGAGCAACAGGGTTTTGTCCTCCTCTCCCTCGGGGTGGGTAAACGTCATGTCGATTTCAAGCCCCTGGCAGCTCTCACCGCTTTCGATGGTCTTCAACACCGTACGCCGCACCGGGCAGATTTGGCAGAAGGGGCCGAAGCCGCAGCCTTGGGGGTCATCCAGGGCATGGACGCAGCGCAGTATCTCCCCGCTACGGATGCCGAGGATCTCTTTGGGAGGACGACCGACGAAGTCGGCGCCGCTACGGTTGATCTTTCGCACCCGTCTCTCTCGATCCACGACCATCATGGCGAAAGGAACGCTCTCCACGATCGCCGCCAGCTCGGCCTCGCGGTCCCTTAACCTGGCTTCCGCCACCCCGCGCTTTTGGATCTCCCGTCGCAGCTCCGCGTTGGACACTCGCAGCTCCGTCGTGCGCTCTTCCACCCGTTGTTCCAGATCGTCGTAGATCTGCTGTCGCTCGATGGCGTAGAGCATCGTGTGGGCTAACAGGCTGCCCGTGGCTTCGTCTTTGTAGAGATAATCCTGGACGCCGGCGCGGATGCTGTTGCGGGCCAGATCCTCGTCCCGGCGTCCCGTCAACACCACCAGGGGCATATGGGGGATCTGCGTGCGCAGGTTGGTGACGGTCTCGTGCGCCCGGCTGTCCGGCAGATCGAGATCGCTGATCACCACGTCGAACGTTTCCTCGCGCAAACGCGCCAGGGCTGCTTGCAGCCGGGTGGTGTGCTCTATCTCGAAATGCGGTAGATTCCAACTCACGTGTTGTGCGTCGCTCAGTTTCTCTTCCAGCAACAGGACGTCTGCTGAATTGTCCTCGATGAAGAGGACGTGAATGGTTTTGTTGTCCATCGTTTTCCTTATCAGTATGGTTCTGAGCATCTTCCCACGATTATTGACACCACTGAAAAAACCACCAAGGACACCAAGTACACTAAGGATTTTAAGGTGTTTTTATAAAAACGCTCTTGTTGGATTATTGCATAATAAAACTAAGCCATAATATTGGCTGCCCTGAAAAAAGGGGCAGCCAAAGAAAAATATGGGGTATATGTTGTGG
>JBNGCW010000049.1:0-28076 GCA_049975525.1 Anaerolineae bacterium | reverse complement strand
ACTGCTTGCCCTCATTACCCCCCTATTCTTGTCCCCTCCGTGTTACGCTCGCCCTTGTCAAGTCTTAACTGATGGATGAAAGTGGCTACCGGTCATCGTTTTTGACTATCAACATCGGCCACTTTTCAAGAGGTAAGAAGCTGGAATATGCACGCATCACACGCACATCTTACTTCCTCGTCATACCGAGCGTAACGGAGCGCAGCGAAGTGAAGTCGAGGTATCTCCCCCGCTCGATGGCAACCCTACGTCGCAGAGGAGAGATTCCTCGATTCGCTCCCGGCAGACAACGCCGTTCGCTCACTCGGTATGACGTGACCAGGCAGGTGACTGAATGTACGGTCTAAGGTGCGATGCGCTTGCGATGACCCGATCATGGTGACTAAAAACCCATGCCAGCGCGCACGAAATGGCTATGTTCAAACCTTCGAAGGTGCGTCGCACCTGGCGTCGGCCAGCACAGAACGGCACTCCACTGCGTTCCGTGCCTGACTACGAACGGGTATCCCTAAACTTGATGCTCCAGAACGATCACCCGTCTGTCCATCAGATCACGCCTGACAAAACAGTAGCAGCCTGTCCCGAAGTATTGGAAGTATTGAGGGAAAGGGTCTCGTTCCCCAACCACGAGATTCCTCACTACGTTCAGAAACTTGTCCCAAGCGCAGGAGGGATGACAGGTTCCCCACCACCCGGCGCACTCCCACAGACCCATGATATTTCAGCCTCTCTCCTACTCTGTCTGGCGAGCCCTACCGCACGCCGCGTCGTCGTTGACTATTCGTGACTTCATGTTAGGCTACATTGCGCTCTTCGCTTCTGGCGGCGTGCTGTAGTTCGTCCATACCACATATCATCTGGAGGTAGTTACGTTATGGGACATGATAACATTCGGGTAGCCATCGTTGGTGTTGGGAATTGCGCCTCGGCGTTGGTACAGGGGGTTCACTTTTACCGCGAAGCCGCCGAAGATGCCTTTGTGCCGGGGCTGATGCACCCGCGTCTCGGCCCCTACCACGTCTCCGACGTCCAGTTCGTCGCTGCTTTCGATGTGGACGCGGGCAAAGTGGGGCGGGATCTCTCCGAGGCCATCTTCGCCGCACCCAACAACACCAGGCGCTTTGCAGACGTGCCGACGCTAGGTGTGTCTGTCCTTCGGGGGAAGACGTTGGATGGGGTGGGCAAGTACCTGTCGCAGGCCATCGAGCTCTCGCCTGAGCCGCCCGTCGACGTGACGGCGGTTTTGCGTGAGGCGCAGGTCGACGTGGTGGTCAATTTCCTGCCCGTGGGCAGTGAGGCGGCGACGCGTTGGTACGTCGAGCAGGTGCTGGAGGCCGGATGCGCCCTGGTCAACGGTATCCCCGTCTTCATCGCCCGCGAGCCGACGTGGCAGCAGCGCTTCGCCGAACGAGGTCTGCCTGTCATCGGCGACGATATCAAGAGCCAGGTGGGGGCGACGATTCTGCATCGCATGCTGGCGCAGCTCTTCAACGACCGGGGCGTGCGCATCGACCGCACTTATCAACTCAACTTCGGCGGCAATACCGATTTTTTGAACATGCTGGAACGGGAGCGGCTGGAATCTAAGAAGATCTCCAAGACCCAGGCGGTGACCAGCCAGATTCCCTATCCGCTGGATCAGGATGATATCCACGTGGGCCCCAGCGATCACGTCCCCTGGCTGGAGGATCGCAAATGGTGTTACATTCGCATGGAAGGGACGACCTTCGGTGAGGTGCCGCTCAACGTGGAGGTCAAACTGGAGGTTTGGGACAGTCCCAACAGTGCCGGTGTGATGATTGATGCGGTGCGCACGGCCAAATTAGCGCTGGATCGCGGGTTGGCCGGCGCTATCGTCGAGCCGTCGGCCTATTTTATGAAGTCGCCGCCGCTGCAATACCCCGACGATGTGGCTCGAGATCGGCTGGAAGCGTACATCCGCGGAGAGGGGGTCACCGTCTTGCCCTGAGCGCCGACGGATGGCGGCGGGGGGCTTTTCGCCCCCCGCTTCTACCCGCCGACGTTGATTGTGCCGGATCCCTGGTCAATCTCCAGCTCGATCTTGTATTCGGCCTCGTCGTAGTTCTCCGTTCTCCAGACGCTGTTATCGTCGGGATCACCGGAGACGAGGACGAAGCGTTCGTCGGTGTGGAAGGCGCCGCTGCCGTCGTCGAGCTCGATGCGCAGGCCTGTCTCCTCCGGCACTTTGATCCGCAGGCTCCCCGATCCGCCCTCGATCGTGCCGGAGAAGCTGCTCGTCGAGGGTAACGTCAACACGACGGCGCCTGATCCCTGGTCGAGCTCCAGCTTCGTTACGCTCAGCTCGCTCAGATCGAGTGTCAGGGCGCCCGATCCGCCGTCCAGCAGCAGCTCGTAGGCCACGTCGGGATGCAGGGCCAGGTCCCACACGCCCGCTTCACGTCGCCCTAGATTGACGTCGAAGAGCGGTTGCGGCCGCACGGTATCTAGTTCGACAAGCGCCGCGCCGTTTTCCTCCTGCATCTCGAAGAGCAAGTCGCCGTAGACGTCGATATCCCCTTCGATGAGGGCCGCGCCGTCCTCCAGCGCCTTGAGCCGACCGGGCATTTCGGTGAAGTCGATCACGATTGTCGCCTGCTCGATCTCCCCTAAGGGGTGGCTGACGAACTCGTGTTTCACGGTGGGAGCGCTGGCCAGATCGGCCAGCTGGGGAATGTTCCGTGCGAAGAAGACGAGCAGGATCACGCCGCCGAGGAGTACGAAGATGAGCAGGCCGCTGATCACGGCCCCGGCGACCGAGCGACGACCGATGAGCACGTCCAGCCCCAGGGCGATGAGGAGGACAGGCCACAGACGCCAGAGCAACCCCCATGAAGGCTCTGGAAGATAACCCAGGTTGGAGAGCAGCAATACGATTCCGCTCACGATGAGCACGATGGGCCAGAAGAGCGAGGGGCGATGGCGTTGCGGCGGGCGAGGCGCTTTGATAGGTTGATGCTGATGAGACATGGTATAACCTCCGTTTTTTCCCACTTTTTCAGGTGAAAGTTGACTCTACCGAAAAAAACACCAAGGACACAAAGTACACTAGAGAAAGGGATACTATATGTTGTGGTTGGGCGCAGCCCAACCACAACATATACCCCATATTTTCTTTATCTGCCCCTTTTTTCAGGGCAGCCAATATTGACTCCACTGAAATAACTAGCAGAAATCGGATTTTTCTACGACTTGATACTATATGTGGGTTTCTCATGACCAAAATCACCAGATGTAGGGTATGGTCACCTAAAAATCCGATTTCTTGGACCTTTTTTCAGTAGAATCAATATTAATTTTCCTGGTCTCCTTAGTGCCCTTTGTGGTCAGAAAGACTTTCTCAGGTGAGTCAAAGTTACGGCATAAGGTGCGCCTCATCGGATCAACCTGCATCCGAGAGGGCGCAAACGGATTATTTTCAGGTATCCGCAGGGAAGGTGCGTTGTACCTGACTGAACCCTCATGCCGTGATCTCAGAGTCAGGGCATCGCGGGCCGGGGATGGATGGATGTAGAGGAACAGGCATGCCCCTAACGTGCGCTCCATCCCCGGTGACCGCTACTCTACATACGCGCTGCCTCGCCGAAAGTTGCACCTCAAGTTGAAGCCTTGCTACGTTGGAGACTCCGTCGCTGCCTCCAGCAGCTTCTGGATACGCGGCACCATCTCCGCCGGATTGGGATGCAGTCCTTCTAACAGCAGCTGATTCTCGAAAAGCTGTTCCAGGGCCACGTCGACGCGCTCGAGGTGCGCACCCTCATGGAGCATGTGGGCCAAATTTTGGATGAGCGGGTGCCGACGGTTGATCTCCAGGATTCTGGGGGCGACCTGGTAATCTTGCTCGATCAGCCGCCGGACGCGCTCCAGATCCCGCTCCGGTCCCCCTTTCGCTGCGACGAGGCGACAGGGGCTGTCGCGCAGGATCTTGGCCGGCCGGACGTCCTTCACCCGATCGCCCAGCACCTCCTTGAAGCGGGCGATGAGCGCACCGAAGGCCTCTGCGTCCAGTGCCTCCTCCGCTGCTTCCTCCTCCGGCGTTTCCTCCTCCGGCAGCGTCAAGTCTGGGTCGTCGACGTTTTGGAAGGGCTTCCCTTCGTACTCCCGCAGGCTTTGCATCATCAGCCCGTCCAGGGGATCGGTGAGATAGAGAACCTCCAGGTCGTGTTCCTTGAAGTAATCCAGGTGTGGGCTGGTGGCGATAGAAGCGCGGTCGTTGCCGAGGATGTAGTAGATAGCGGGCTGATCCTCAGGCATGCGCTTCGCGTAGTCATTCAGGGCGATCAGGGTCTCCTCAGACTTAGAGGAGTAGAAGCGCAGCAGCGGCAGGAGATCCTCATGGTCGAAGGGGTGGGCGGCCACGCCCTGCTTGATGAAGAGCCCGAACTCCCGCCAGAAGAGGGCGTAGTCGTCAGGGCGCTCCTCCGCCAGCTCCTGGAGGGCGCTCAGTATCCGCCCGGTGAGGGAACGCTCGATCTGGCGCAGGATGCGATGGCTCTGCACCGTCTCTCGGGAGATATTGAGCGGCAGGTCATCCGAATCGACGACCCCCTCCACGAAGCTCAGGTAGTCGGGTAGCAGGTCGGTGGCGTGATCCTGGATGAGTACTTTCTTGGAGTAAAGACGTGGTCCGCGCTCTGTCTGCATTCGCAGGGCGCTGTCATCGAAGTGGCGCGGCACGTAGAGGATGCTGCGGATAAAGATGGGGACGTCGGTGATCACGTGGACGTGCAGCAGGGGGGGATCCGTGTCCAGTGTGAGCTGGCGGTAGAAGTCCGTGTAGGCCTCCTCTTCGATCTCGTTGCGCGGCGTGCGCCAGAGGGCCGTCTGTTCGTTCACCACCTCGCCTTGCACGCGGATGGGGAAGGAGACGTAGTTGGAGTGCTTTTTGATGATCTGCTTCAGGCGCCAGGCCGAAGCAAACTCTTGCGCATCATCCTGAAGCCGGATCTCCACCGTGGTCCCCCGCCGCTCTCGCTCCGCCGGCGCAAGGGTGTAGTCACCTTCGCCTCGGGACGTCCAGGTCCAGGCCTGCGCCTCCGGATGGTAGGAGCGACTGGTCACCCGCACCTCGTCGGCGACCATGAAGACGGAGTAAAAGCCCACGCCGAACTGCCCGATAATATCCTCCGGGCGTTTACCCTCCTCCAACTGCTCCAGGAAAGCGCGGGCTCCGGAATGGGCAATGGTGCCCAGGTTCTCAATGAGCTCCTCGCGCGTCATCCCTATCCCGGTGTCGGAGACGGTCAGTGTGTGCGCTTCCTCGTCGAAGTCGATGGTGATCTCCAGCTCGGCGTCAGGGTCGACGACATCGCGGTTGGTCAGCAGCTCAAACTGCATACGGTGCAGCGCATCCGAGGCGTTGGAGATCAGCTCGCGCAGAAAGATCTCCCGTCGAGTATAAAGTGACTTGGCCAGAATGTTGAGCAGTTGCTGGACTTCCGTCTTGAACTCCAGCGTCTCTGCTTGCGGGGTTGTAGTTCCTTCGTTCATAACACCTCCTGTTTTGTGCCTCCCAGGCGCGCGTCTGTGACCGAAGCGTAGACGCGCGTCACCTGAGTTGGGTTCTTTGCATCCCTTTTTACTATACTTCGGTCGCATTAGAATCCCATTAGCGGGGAGGGTCAGTCCGGTAGGGGAGGGGGGATCAGGGAGCGGTCACGTCGACAGGACGGACCTTTCGAGGTTCTCGGACCACCCACTTCAGCAGCGCAAAAGCCAGCAGCTCGAAGGCCGCGTTGGTGGCGAAGAGCACGCGGTAGTCGATGCCCGCCAGCGCGGTGCCCAACAGCGGTGCGAGCATCCCCACAAGCCCTGTGCTCGTGTTGGCCAGCCCGACGTAGGTGGGGCGTCGTTCCGGTGGACAGAACTCTATCACGACCATCAGACCGGAGACGTAAACGGCGCCGAATCCCACCCCCTGCAGGAAGAAGACCGGATAATACCAGCGGGGATCGACCGCCACCCACGCCAGGATGAATCCCAGGGTGGTGCTCAACGCGCCGATAACGAGGTTGCGGAGATGCCCGCCCCGATCGGCCAGGAAGCCAAAGGTCAGGTTGCTGAGGGCCTGGCCGACCAGCAGTGCCAGCGTGTAATCGCCGACCACGCGGTCGGGGACGTGCCAGCGGTGCAGGGCGGCGGCGGTCAAGAAGCCGCTGCCCATGCCGCCCAGGGTCAACAGCACCCGGGCCAGCAGGTAATGGCGGAAGTTGTGATCCTTGCGCACGATGACGGGCAGGTGGTGCAAGAAGTCCCCGGTGCTGCGTCGTGGGGTGCTGACCGGGCGGACGGGCTCGCGCGTCAGGGCGAGGAAACACCAGCTCAGCGTGATGCCTCCGGCGGCCAACAGGAAGATGTAGAGGAATTCCGTGGGAAAAGGGTAACGCTGCAGCAGCTGACGGCTGATACGCGCACTCACTGCCGCTACCACGGCTCCCCCGGCGCTGGTGAGGCCGAAAAAGCGTCCGCGTCGCTCCACCGGAAAGATGCGGGCGATGAGGTCCTGCCAGGCTGTAGCCACGATCCCACCGCCCACCACGTGCCACCCGATCGCCGCGAGGAAGATCCCCATCGCCAGGTGGGGATGGGCGACGGCCAAAAGCGGGCTGAGAGCTGCGATCCAAAAGGGCAGGCGCTCCAGGAAGAAACCCAGGTTCACCACGATGGGCTTCTTCCGCGCCAGCTGCTCCACGGCGTTGGCTGTGAAGAGCTGCGGCAAAAACCAGCCGCCCTGGGTGATCACCGCCAGCAGGCCGATGGGCAGAGGACTGTCCGTCAGCTTGCTCAAGAAGAGCGGCATGATCGTGGAGGTCGAAGCGAAACCGAGGCCTAGCCAAAAAGCCATACCGTCCAGCAGATTGACCCAGAAGTTCCACCGATAGTTTCGTTCCACCTCAGCGGCGAACTCCGCTTCAGTGCGTTGCGGGATGGGTGCATCGAGGCGCAGGAGCCATGACAGGCATCGCCAGCGTGTTTTTGAAAAGGGGGATCTCTGTATGTTCATAGTTGCTTGAGTTCAGTGGCACCAGGCCGCACGTCTCTTGGCCCGACTTTCGTCCGATGTCTCGAAAACTACGTGCGCGTCATCTGGGACGAATTGTATCCTGAGCTGAGCAAATTGTCCAGTACATCGAGGCCGGTGTCTTCTCATGATTTGGTCGGTGGCCCACCGCGCTACCATGGGCGTATCATGCCAAAACGACGCCTCTCGCTCCCTCAGAATGACGTGGCCGGCCGTTGACATTTTCGAAGGGGTCATGGCTTGACCTGAGGAGATAGGGTGGTATAATGCGGGCGGTTATGTCAATCGGATACTCTATTTTCCACAGAAGCGCGAGTCAGCTCCTCACATCAGCTCAAGCGCTTCTTTTTGTGCGTTAATGCAACTAGTTAGGGGGCAAAATGGCGCGTGATGGAGGTATGACCGAAGCACGGACGTTTAAGAAGTTGCGCATCCGCCTCGCTTCGCCGGAAGACATCGAATCCTGGTCCCACGGAGAGGTCACGAAACCGGAAACCATCAACTATCGGAGACTCCGTCCGGAAAAGGATGGGCTCTTCTGCGAGGCGATCTTTGGTCCTACACGGGACTATCAATGTTATTGTGGCAAATACAAAGGCATCCGCTATCGAGGTATCATCTGCGATAAGTGTGGTGTCGAGGTGACCCGCTCGGCGGTGCGCCGGGAGCGCATGGGGCACATTACCCTGGCTGCGCCGGTGGCCCATATCTGGTACACACGTCGAGTGCCCAGTCACTTAAGCGTGTTGTTGGATATCAGTAAACGTAACCTTGACCGCGTTCTCTACTTCGCCCAGTATATTGTGATTCACGTGGACGAGGAGGCGCGCCAGCGGGCGTTGACGCGCCTTGACGAGGAGGAGAAAGAGCGGGATGGGCTGCTCACCCACGCGGCCGAGCGGCACATTGGCGATCTGCAGGATCGATTGAAGGCGATCCGGGAATCCAAGGAGCATGACAGGGAAGCCCTGCTCACCGAGTTTGAGCAGGAGCTCAACCGGCGCACCGACGAAATCACCACCGTGGCCCGCACCCTCCAGGAGCGCCTGGAGGGCATGATGGGTCGCGAGGTCAGCGACGCTATCGTCTTCACACCTACAGATACGGTGATCGTCGAGGCGGGGGATGTGGTGACCCGGGACCACTACGCCCGACTGAACACGGTGGCGAAGGGAGCCGTCGAGGCGTTGGAGGAGGAGATCAACGAGCGCCGCGAAGCGGCGTTGGAGGAGCTGGCTTCTGAGGCCGAAGCGTCTGACGAGTCGGCGTTGATCCGCGAACAGATTGAACGCATTCGAGAGGAGCTCCGGGAGAAGCGGGAGACCATCAAGGCTCGCTATGACGCCGAACGCGAAGAGCTGCTCAACTTGCAGCCGATGCAGTTTTTCAACGAGGCACGCTATCGCGAGTTGCGCCAGAAGTGGGGGCAGGTTTTCAGTGCTGGCATGGGTGCCGAGGCCATCTACGAGATTCTGAGGCGTCTGGATTTGGATACTCTGGCCGAGTCCCTCTGGCACGAGGTGCGCTACGGCACCTCCAAGACCCGCCGCAAGCGGGCGACCCGTCGCCTGCGGGTGGTGGAGGCGTTGCGCAAGAGCGAGAACCGGCCGGAGTGGATGATTCTCACGGTGCTCCCCGTCCTGCCTCCTGAATTGCGCCCCATGGTGCAACTGGACGGCGGGCGCTTCGCCGCTTCGGATCTCAACGATCTCTACCGCAGAGTCATCAACCGCAACAACCGTCTTAAGCGCCTGCTGGACCTGGGCGCGCCGGAGGTCATCATCCACAACGAGAAGCGCATGTTGCAGGAGGCGGTCGACAGCCTTATCGACAACAGCCAGCGTGGCAAGGCTATGAGTCGGCGCGGGCGTCGGCCTCTCAAATCGCTCAGCGACATGCTCAAGGGCAAGAAAGGGCGTTTCCGCCGCAACTTGTTGGGCAAGCGCGTGGACTACTCCGGGCGCTCCGTGATCGTTGTCGGGCCGGAGCTGGAGATGCACCAGTGCGGTCTGCCGAAGACCATGGCGTTGGAGCTCTACCGCCCCTTTGTCATCCAGAAGCTGGTGGAGTACAACTACACGACCAATGTGAAAGCCGCGAAGCGCCTCATCGAGCGCCAGCGTCCGGAGGTCTGGGAGGTGTTGGAGGAGGTCATTGAGGATCGCCCCGTGTTGCTCAATCGTGCGCCCACCCTTCACCGCCTGGGCATTCAGGCTTTTGAGCCCGTTTTGATCGAGGGCAAGGCGATCCAGTTGCATCCTCTGGTCTGTGCTGCCTTCAATGCCGACTTCGACGGCGACCAGATGGCCGTACACCTGCCGCTTTCGCGCAAAGCTGTGGAGGAGGCCCGTAAGCTGATGCTGGCGCCTCGGAACGTGCTCAAGCCGGCCGACGGCCAGCCTATCATTGGCCCTTCCAAGGATATGTGCATGGGGATCTACTACTTGACCATGGAGGGGCGCCATAAGAAGGAGGCACCGCGTCCTACCTTTGCCGACCTCGACGAGGTAGAGGCGGCCTACGCTCTGGGCCAGGTGCATCTGCACGATACGATTCTCCTGGAGAGCGCCCGTGCTTCGGATACGCCTTTTGAAGAAGTGTCCCAAACCGAGGTAGAGGCCGAGGCGGCGGCGACCGAGTTCTCGGCGCCCATCGAGACCACGGTGGGCCGCGCGATCTTCAATCGCATTGTGCCCGAGCCGCTGCGTTTCCTCAACCGGCCCTTGAACAAGGGGGCGCTCAATGATCTCATTGGGGAGTGCTACTGGCGCCTGGGGCCCGAGGTGACGGTGAAGTTCGCCGACGCCATCAAGACCGTAGGTTTCAAGTATGCCACCATTTCGGGTGTGACCATTTCCATCTACGATCTGACGGTCCCCCACCAGCGACAGGTGCTCATGGATCAGGCGGCCCAGGAGGTCGCCGAGATCGAGCGACAGTATCGCCGGGGCTTGCTGACCGAGGAGGAGCAGTACAGTCGCATCATCGAAATCTGGTCACGCGTCCGCGAGGAGGTCGCCGAGGCCGTCTCCAGAAGCATGGATCCTTACGGCCCCATCGCCATCATGGCGAACTCCGGCGCTTCCAAGGGCGGATTTGGCCCCATCTCCCAGCTGGCGGGCATGCGTGGTTTGATGGCGGACCCTTCCGGGCGCATCATTCCTCTGCCTATCCGCTCTAACCTGCGCGAGGGGCTTTCGGCGCTGGAGTACTTTATCTCCACGCACGGCTCCCGCAAGGGCCTGGCGGACACCGCCTTGCGCACCGCCGACGCCGGTTATTTGACGCGGCGTCTGGTGGACAGCGTGCAGGACGTCTTGATCAACGCCCACGATTGCGGCACGCGCCAGGGCTTCTGGATCCGTCGTGAGGACGACATCGGCGGGCAGCGCATGTCTGAGCGTCTTGTCGGGCGGTATGCGGCTTCTCCGGTGGTGCACCCGGAGACGGGTGAGCTGATCGTGGATCGCAATGAGGAGATCGACGAGACAGTCATCGAGGAGATCGAGGAGGCTGGCGTCGACGCGGTGCTGGTGCGCTCGCCGCTTACCTGTGAACTGCGCCACGGTATCTGCGTCAAATGCTACGGACGCGACATGGGGCGTGGGACGCCGGTTAACGTCGGATTGCCGGTGGGCATCATTGCCGCGCAGTCCATCGGCGAGCCGGGCACGCAGCTGACCCTGCGCACTTTCCACACCGGCGGTCAGGCGCAGTCCGCCGGTGACATCACCAGCGGTCTGCCACGCGTCGAAGAGCTGCTGGAGGCCCGCAAGAGCCCCAAGGGTGAGGCCGAAATCTCCGACATCAGCGGTGTGGTCCACATCCTCCGGGAGGGGAACGCAACCTACATTCAGGTTGTCAACACCCGCACTCAGGAGGAGCAACATACCATCCCCGAGGATTGGGAGATCTTTGTTGAGGATGGCGACGAAGTGAAAGAGTTTGATATCCTGGCCCGCAATCACGAGACCAACGAGGACGTGCGGGCCAAAGCCAAGGGCCACGTCCGCCGGGAAGGGCGCGAGATCACCCACATTTACGACGTGGTCGAGGAGCGCGAGTATGAGCTGCGGCCTTCGGCCCGCTTGCTGGTCGCCGAGGGTGAAAAGATCTCCGCCGGTACCCAACTCTACGAAGGCGTAGCCAACCCGCATCGCATCCTACAGGTGCAGGGGCGCGGAGCGGTCCAACGTCACCTCTTGAGTGAGGTGCAAAAGGTGTACCGCTCGCAGGGCGTGAACATCAGTGACAAGCATTTCGAGATCGTGATCCGCCGGATGTTGAGCAAGGTGTTGGTGACCGAGGCCGGCGATACCGAGTTCTTGCCCGGCGATCTCGTCCACCGCATGGATTTCGAGGCCGCCAACCGCAGCATTGTGCGCCAGGGCGGCAAACCGGCCCGCGCGCGTCAGGTGTTGTTGGGCCTTACCAAAGCCGCCCTCAACTCTGAGTCTTTCCTCTCAGCTGCTTCCTTCCAGCACACCATCAAGATTCTCTCCAAGGCTGCCGTGGAGGTCAGCGAGGATCCGCTTTACGGGCTCAAAGAGAACATCATGATCGGCAAGCTGATCCCGGCCGGCACCGGTTACCGCGGCGACATCGAAGGGTCGGACGGGCCGATTGAGGAATTCGAGGGTGTGCCCATCGAAAAAGAACTGCCCAAGGGCACGCTGTTGGCTGAGGAAGAGGAAGAGGAGACGGATTCGTTGCTCATCGCCGATCTACCTTGAGGTGAGAAGCAGCTTCTTCCCTTCTGTAGGGTTGTTTTTCAAAGGGCGTCGGTTCAACCGGCGCCCTTTTTGCGATGGATTCGCTGAATTGGCGCGAGATGCGTGGCCACGTGGTGGCTCACAGGCATCAACAGCTCCTTTGCAACTTTGGTCGCCTCACGGCGTATAAGAGTTTAGGATGGAGATACAACAGGAACAGGCATGGATCGAGGCTGCGCAGGCCGGCGATCATGAGGCCATTACGCACTTAATCGAGACGTATCAGCGAGCGGTCTACGCGGTTTGTTATCGGATGTTGGGCAACGCTCAGGACGCGGAGGACGCCGCCCAGGAGGCCTTCGTTAAGGCCTTCCGCAACCTGGACTCTTTTGAGTTGGGTCGTCCTTTGCGTCCCTGGTTGTTGCGCGTAACGTCAAATCTGTGTATCGACCGTTTACGACGCCGCAAGCCCACGCTCTCCCTGGACGGGATGGGCGAGGATGGCGCGTGGGAATGGAAAGCCGGCACTGCGCCCAACCCTGAACAGCATCTGGTGGCGCAGCAGCGCCGCCGTCAGGTCCGCGCCTTGTTGGAGACGCTCTCACCAACCGACCGGGCGGTCGTGACTCTGTTCTATTGGGAAGACCTATCCTATGCGGAGATCGCGGACGTCACCGGCTTGACGGTCTCGGCGATCAAATCGCGGCTTTATCGGGCCAGACAGTCCATGGCAGAGCATCTGATGGAGGAGCACGCGCATGTCTGAAACTTACTGTGGGAACGAGGAATGGTGGCGGCGGGCTCTGGAGGGGGCGCTCACGCCGGCCGAGCAACAGCGCTGGGCGGCGCATCGCTCCACCTGTGAGCGCTGTCGTCAGGAGTGGGACGCCCTGTTGGAGGTGGATCGTCTCTTCACGACGGTCCCGGTTCCGACGCCGCCGGAAAATTTCGTGATGGAGACTGCCGCGCGGGTGAAAGGCGCCTTGCGTCGTCAGCGTCGGGCGCGTATATGGGGCAGTGTCTTCCTCGTCGGGGTGGTGTTGCTGATCGAGCTGTTGATCTGCGGTGTGGTCTTCTCGGATCTCGTACAGGCGGGGGACGCGGTGTTTGCTTCGCGTGACCTGCTGCTGCAAGCGCTGATGCGCCTGTGGGTTGGGTTCATCGCCTTCAGCGACGTAGTGTTGCCGCTGCTGTTAGGCATGCTGCTCCTCTCTCTGTTGGTGGTTATGCCCAATGGGGTGCTGGCGACGTTGGCGCTGGTGTTGTTGCGACGGCGTCGTGCGTACCCTCGTTAAAGGGACGTTTTCTGCCCGGCTAAAAATCCAGTTGTCCGGTTTATCTTTCGGGAGGTTGTGATGTTGAAGAAATGGGGAGTGGTGCTTTTGCTCGTGGGGATCTTGAGTCTCGCTGCGACGCCGGTGTGGGCCGCGCAGGGAGGCGGGGGCCTTCACTTTGGACCCTATTCCCTGGCGGACGGAGACGTGGTGACAGGGGATTTGGTCGTCTTCGGCCCTGTGATCATAGGTGAGGACGCGGTCTTCGAGGGGGACCTGGCGGCCTTTGGGAAGGTCACCGTCAAGGAGAACGCTGTCATTGCCGGGGATCTGGTCTCTTTTGGCGCGGCGGAGGTGGCCGGCGTGGTGGAAGGTTCGGTTTTTGTCGCCGGTGCCCTCCATCTTGTGGAGACCGCCTTGGTTGAGGGTGACGTCGCTGCGGTGGGCGGGATCTCGCAGGAGGAAGGGGCTTCCATCAGAGGAGAGATGTCGTCTGTGGACGAGCCTCCCTTTGATTGGAACGTGCCCTCTATAGGCCCCTTCGTCTTTGCTCAAGACAGTCCGTCTTCCATGTGGTACCGGGTCTTCTGGATCTTGATCCGCGCCCTGGGGACGATCGTCGTCGTCACGCTCTTTGCGCTGCTCATCGCTGCCGTCTGGCCAACGCAGCTGGAGCGAGTGGGGCAGGTGATCGTCGATGAGCCTTTGCCCACCTTCGGCGTGGGGGCGTTGACGCTTTTGGTCGCGCTGGTTGCGATGATGGTGCTGACGCTCACGCTCTGCTTGATCCCCTTTGCCTTCTTGATAGGTGTTGTCGTGGGAGTCGCTCTTGTTCTGGGCTGGGTGGCGCTGGGTGCGCTCCTCGGGAGACGTCTGCTGCGAGGCGTCTTTCGGGCCCGCCACGTCACGCCTCTGGGCTCGGCGGTGCTGGGGACCGGCTTGATCACGTTGTTGGCGGTGATGTTGCATCTGATCTCCGGTTGTCTATCCACGTTGCTCGTCTTCCCCTTGCTCGCCCTGGTCGCCGGCGCCGTCACGTTGACGCGCTTCGGGGCTCTGCCTTACGCTTCGCGGGGTGTTGTATCTCGTCCGTCGCCCCCTATGCCGGGGGTCGTGCCGCCCTCCGTTCCTGAGCCTGAAGAAGAACCCCAGGTGCCAGATGAGCTGAAGTGAAGCATGGTCGTGGCGCCGGTGGGCCGCCCTGATGCCCCCCCCCGGCTGAAGCAGAACGGCCTGCAGGGTTTTGCCCTGCAGGCCGTTTTTTTACTTCGTGGAGGATATGTGTCTGACTACGAGCCTACCGGACCGTTGACCTCTTCTCTGAAATCTTGTAAGATGAGGATAGCCCCCCTGCGTTCCGGGCCAGTCCTCGGTGAGGGTGAGCACCCAACAGGTGAGGGTGGACTGGTGCTCTTGCCGCATAGGAAGGAGAGGAGGTTTCGGATGAAGTGGAGACGTTGGTTGACGGTTCTTTTGGCTATGGGCATCGGGTTTCTTTTGATCACCACCTTCACCTTCCCCACTATTGCCAACGTGGACGACGATTGGGATTGGCCCAAGGGCGGGGATGGCAAACCCCGGCGAGAGTTGAAGTATTGTGTCGAAGGCAACGATTCGGATTTTGAGGACGATGTTGATAGTGCAGCGGAGGCCTGGAACGACGAGAATCTGGGCTGGACGCTGACCAAGGTCGATGATTGCGACGACGCCGACGTTACCGTCAAGCAGGAGGACATGGGCGGTGCGGACAAAAAGGGGCGTATCACCCTCGGCAGCTGTCTGGTCGAGGGTGATAAAGGCGCCTGGCAGGGCACGGCCAAAAACGGCACCATCCGCATCAACAGCAACGAGGAGGCCAACTGGGGCGACCCGGCGAACGAGGGGGAGCGCAACCGCGTGCGTACCATTATGCACGAGTTTGGGCACGCCATGCGCCTGGATCACAGTTTCGGCGGCAGTGACATCATGAAACAGAGTACCAGCGCGCTGACGGGCACCGCCATCTCTGACGGCGACCGCAAGGAAGCGCGCACCGCCGTTTCCTACACCATCGGCGGCGCGGAGGTCAAACAACCCGTCATCGCACCTACTCCATCGCCCCTCGAGATCAAGCCTAAGTCCGGCGCCGAGGACGCCATGCATATCAGCCCCTCCGCAGTGGATGCCATCACCATTACACCCTTCTTCCCTGTGATGGAAGTGGGGGTGATGGGGTGGGAGACGGACACCATCTACGCGTTTGCTAACGTCTTCTCTCCCGAAGCGGGACACCACGAGGGCGCGACCATCACTATCGAGTACACCAACACCACCACGGCCGACTTCCACACAGAGTTCGTCATCACCGAGGAGCCGTATACGCCGACGATGACGCCGCACGCAGCCTTTTGGATGACGCCCACCGGGACGGCGCAGCCCTACAGCCTCATCCGCCTCGACGCGGGGCCTTCGTCCCACGACAGCGGCGACGAGCGCCTCATCTACAGCTGGGAGATCGCGGATCAGCACAGCGACCGGATCTTCTACACGTATCACGAGTACGGCGCGGCTTACTTGCCCGTGGGTGAATACGAGGTGGCGCTCATCGTAGAAGATTACTGGGGACAGGAGGACCGCGTCACGCAGTCGCTCACCGTGGAAACGCCGCCGCCCTACGCGACACTCTGCACCGAGTCGGGGCCGCCCATCACGGACTACGGCCTGCGCCAGATGCTCGATGATTACATCGATGACTACCAGAGCACGCTCCTGGTCTTCACCCAGTGCTACGCGGGTGACATGGCCGACGACTTCGCCGATCGTGACCGGACGGGTCTGCTCTCCGCCACCGCCATCAGCCAGACGGCGCGCTATCGCGGCTACCACGACGACGCGGCCCGCGCGCTGGATACCGGCGAAGGCCGCACCAGCGATGACGTGCACGCGGCGGGACTCGCCGGTAAATCGCGTCACGAGGACCCCTTCAACGCCGGTGATCTCATCTCGCTGGCCCCTGTCAGCCCCACGGGCGAGATCCAGAGCCGTCACGTGTTGGTCTACGGCGGCTGTGACAGCGTCAACGGCGCTCTGGATCGGGCCGACCGCGACGCTATCGAGGCCAACTTCGCCGACGACATCAGCACCACCGTCACCACCGTGGGCATGAACGGCGCGGCCGGCGGCTGGGACTATCCGGGGACGCTGGCGGGATTGCGCAGTGCGCTGGCAGAGATCAGCGCGCAGATGGACGAGAACGAACAGTTTATCCTCTTCGTTACCAACCACGGTGACAAGCACCCGGCCACGCGCGACGTGCAGGTACCCACCGACGGCTCGACCGGCGTGGAGATCACCGTCCAACCGCAGTTGATCAGCGATATGCTCGCTGACTCGGCGAACGAGAGCGGCACCGGCATCACTCTCTTCCTACCGGAGCAATTCACGGCGCCGACAGAAGGCATTTCCCTGACGCTGGCGACCACCGACACCGTCTTCACCCACGTCATCTCTCACGTTGTGGATTTCAACGGCAGCGGCGTGCCCGATCTGCCCGGCGAGGGCGTCCATCTCACCTATCCTGTTGCCGAGTCAGCGCTCATTCCCGAAACACCGGTGGAGCTGGCGTACACGTTGGCGCTCACCATTGAGAACGGCACGGGTGTTCCGCTGAACTTGGGCTACGTCTCCCTCGACAGCGGTCCCATCGCCCGGCCTGTGGAACTCTACGTCTACTTGCCTCTGGTCATGCGGCAGGAATGAGGATGCGCGGCCAGAGTTGAGCTAAAACAAAAGGTGCGAGAGTTTATCTCGCACCTTCTTTCTTTGCGTGCAGGATGGTAGGGTAAAGTGGAGGCTCACTTCATGCCACGCACGGATTTGCCCAGTTGCGCCAGGCGTGCCGCCATCACGTATTCGGGCACCTGGAACGTTTCGCTGAGCTTCTGTAAATTGCTCCAGGGCCAGAGCGTGGCTTGCTGGATCCAGGTCTCTGGGATGAGGAGCGCAGCGGCGAAGTAGCGTCCGGCCTCTGAGGTGTAGGGGAGAGGGCCGTTTTCCGATGCCTGCTGACGACAGATCTCGCGGTAGAGCAGGCGGGCGATGGCCATGCGGTACTCGTGGCGGTGTTCACCCATGCCGAAGACCAGGGAGAGGTCGGAGAGGTCGACAGCGTTCAACAGCCCCTGTGGCGGCTCTTGCAAAATACGTTCCACGGGCACCGGTGGCTTTTTGAAGCCGTAGTGAGCGAGAATCTTCTTCACCAGGGCTTCTAGATTTGCTTTTTCCTGGGGTGTGAGAGCTTCTGGCAAGGTCTTATTCCTCGGCTATATCACGGAACTCTCTAAAAGGAATCGCCGTCAGCGTCTGGGTTGAGCCCATGCCCAGCGTGTGGAGAAGCAGGGCGATTTTTGCCGCGACGGTGGCGTCCTCGGCCTCAAAGATGTGCAAGAAATCGTACTCGCCGAGCAACACGTAGCTGGCGACCCGCTCCACCTCCGGGTGAATCCGGGTGAGTCGGCGGTCCAGCTCCTGATCCAACTCCGCCAGGGATTTGATCTCCCCAGGATGGTGTAACGAGAGTTTAGAGAGCATCACAAAGGTGGCCATCTTTTTGCTCCTTGTCTGTCTGACTGGCACGAAAGGCATAAACCTGTTTGGGTTCGTAGTGATTCACGTAGCGTAACGGCATGACATCTCGACGCGACTCCGCCCCGGGCTTACTTTCCTACCGCCGTCCAAACTGCGCCGCCAGCTGCTGCACGGAGATCTGCAGGATCGTCGGGCGCCCGTGGGGGCAGGTGCGCGGGTTGCGCGTCTGCTCCAGGGCTTGCACCAGTTCTCGCATCTCTTCGGTGGAGAGCGTCTGTCCGCCTTTAACGGCGGCGCGTTTACAGATGAGGCGCACCATCTGCTCTTCCAGTTCGGTGCGGACGGGGGAGCCCTTTCCGTCGCCGGCGGCGATGTCCGCCAGCAGTGTGGAAGCCGAGATCCCTCTCAGAGGGGCAGGCAGCGCGCGCACCAGGAAGGTGTTGGGGCCGAAGGGCTCCACCTCGATGCCCAGATGGATCAGCGTTGGCAGCCACCCCTCCAGACGGTCGGCCTCGTCGTCAGGCAGCCTGACGCTTTCCGGCTCCAGCAACGGTTGTGCCGGCACGTCCCCTTCGACCCGGCGGGCGAGCAGCTGCTCGTAGAGCACCCGTTCGTGAGCCGCGTGTTGGTCGATGAGGTAGAGGCCATCTGGCCCCTCGGCCACGATGAAGGTGTTGGCGATCTGCCCGACGATCCGCAAAGGGGGCAGCCCGGCCGAACGGCGATGTTGTGTGCTCTCCGCGTCCGGGTCGGCGGAGGCCTTCTGCGTGGGCTCCGGTTCGCCCTCTGCCGGGCCCGTTCGCACGCCGGCTGCACGTTCCGCTCCGGAGAAGTCGAACTGTTGTGCTGGTCGGAGAGCGGAGAGTCGAGCGCGGGGTGTCGGTTCGCTTCGCGCCGCCGGGGTGCGTGATGGCGACCAGGTGGCCGCGGCAGGAGACGCCTCAACGACTGTAGCCCGCACGGCGCGCTGCACGGCGCGGAAAACTTCGTCGCCGTCGCGGAAGCGCACCTCGGTCTTGGCCGGGTGCACGTTGACGTCCACCTCCTCGGGTGGCACTTCCACCATCACAAAGGCCACGGGATAGCGCTTGGTGGGCAACAGCGTGTGGTAGGCCTGGATGATGGCGTAACTGATGCGCAGATCCTCCACCCAGCGTCCGTTGATCATCAGTGTGATGTACCCCCGGTTGGCGCGATGCACGCCCGTCGGCCCGACGAAGCCGCGTACCTTGATCTTCTGTTCGACGGTCAGCTCGGGGGGGATCTCCAGCAGACTGCCTCCCAGCTCCAGGCCGTAGACGCCGACGAGGGCCTCTCGGGGATCGCCGATGCCGGGCGTGCTCAAGGTCTCCCGCCCATCGTGCCGGACGCGAAAGGCGACGTTGGGATAGGCGATGGCGTAGCGCGTGAGGAAGCCGTTGATATGTCGGCGCTCGGTGCGTTCCGTGCGCAGGAACTTGCGGCGGGCGGGCACATTGTAGAAGAGATCTTCGACGAGGATCTCGGTGCCCGGCGGACGTCCGACGGTGGCACGGTGCACGATCTGGCCGCCTTCCAGACGCAGACGGGTGCCCGTGCTCTCGGTGGCGCTGCGGGTGATGCAGGTGACGCGGCTCACGGCGGCGATGCTGGCCAGCGCTTCGCCACGGAAACCCAGCGTGGCGATGTGCTCCAGGTCTTCTGCTGTGGCCAGCTTGCTGGTGGCGTGACGCTGGAAGGCCACGTCCACCTCGTCGCCGGGGATGCCCCCGCCGTCGTCGCGGACGCGGATGCTCTTTTTGCCCCCTTCCACCACATCCACGGCGATCTGCTCCGCGTCGGCGTCCAGGCTGTTTTCCACCAGCTCCTTGACCACCGAAGCGGGCCGTTCCACAACCTCACCGGCGGCGATGCGGGCTACGATGTGCTCAGGCAACCGTCGAATTGTCATCCGTCCTCCTGGGATGATTGTAGCCCAAGGAGAGCAAAGATCAAGGGCGCGTTGGGACAGGGACGTTGACAAAATTCCCGCTTTGGGCTACGATGCTGTGGAGTAAAGAGGTGCACTTTGTGCGGGGGAGAGATCTACACCCCCAGCTGTGCACCCGTGTAAATCCCGAAACTACCGGGGAGGAGAAGGTGCGCGTGAAAGATTCGTCTATAACGTTGACCGATTGGCTGCGGAGCAGAACGGCCTTTCTCACCACGCCCGTGGCCCAACAGTTGGCCGACTGGGATGTTCACCCTAACGCCGTGACGTTGACAGGGGGGGCGCTGGTGATGGGAGCCGCCGCCGTCCTGGCGCTGGGCCACGTGACCTGGGGCGGTATCCTATCCCTGCTCACCAGCTCGTTGGACGCGGTGGACGGGCGGCTGGCGGCGGTCAGCGGACGCCGCAGCCGCTTCGGCGCTTTCCTCGATTCGACGGTGGATCGGCTGTCCGACGGCGCGCTGTTCTTCGGCTTGTTGCTTCATCTCCTTTCCGTGGACGCCGCCGTGGAGAGCGCTCTGGCTTTTTTGGCCCTGTTAGGATCTCTGATGGTCAGCTACACGCGGGCTCGCGCCGAAGGCGTGGGCTACGAGTGCAAGGTGGGGTGGTTGACGCGGGTGCCTCGCATTGTGCTCTTAGGCGTAGGGCTGATGGTCGGCCTGATTCGACCTACGCTGGTTTTGCTGACGGTGCTTTCCTGGTTCACGGTGCTACAGCGCGTTTTGCACGTCTATCGACAGGCCCAACAGGATTCTTATCCGAATCGAAGCGGCCGGGGCGGCGCAGCCTAGCCGCGATACCCCAGATCGATAGCCTGCACGAAGGCCGCCTCCGCCTCCTCCGTCCGCCCCAGTGCTTGCAGTGCCAGTCCGCGCAGATGGTGCGCCTGGGCCAGCCGGGGGTCGAGCATCACGGCGCGGTTGAGCTTCTCCAGCGCTGCCTGCGGCTCCCCGGCCTGCAGCAGGCTCCATCCCAGCAGCATCTGCGCTTCGGCGTCCTCCGGAGCCAGCGTTGTCGCATCTTGGGCGGCCTCCAGGGGGTAGGGGGGGTGGGTGAGGTTGCGCGTCAGATAGAAGCGGGCCGCCGCTTTGTAGATGGCGGGATCCTCGTTGGCGCGCTCCAGGGCTGCCTCAATCCACGGCTTGAGTGCCTCGTAGCGGCTTTCTCCGGCCAGCGCCGCTGCCATCTCCAGGCAGAGCGCCGGGTTCTGTGGATCGAGGTGGTGGGCTGTGAGCAGCGCCTCGCGGGCCGCGGCGTAGTTTCCCCGTTCCAGCTGGTATCGGCCGAGCAGCGCCCATCCCAGCGGCGACGTGGGATTCAGCGCGGTCGCCCGGTTCAGATGGGCCAGTGCCTCCGTTGCCCGGTCGATTTTTTCCAGCGTCGCTCCCAGCCAGGCCTGCGCCTTCCCCGACGTGGGATTGGCCTCCACAGCGCGGGCCAGCGCACAGGCCGCCAACCCTGCCCTGTCCCAGCGGAGTGCCGCCAGCCCCGCTTCGACATCACAGGCAGCGGGGTCCGCGCAGGCGGCCAGCCTCGCACAGAGGGTTTTGTCGGCCTTGCAGAGAACGGTGTGCGCTTCGCTGGGTGCGTCTGCCAGCGCCAGCACGCCCCAGACGCGCCGGGCGGCTTCGTCTTCCGGCATGTTATGATACCATCTCTGCGCGGTGGCTTGTGCCGCTTCGCACCTCTGCAGCCGGAGTTGGGCCTGGGCCAGATAAGCCCATGCCGTCTGAAAGGTGGGGTCGCTTTCCAGATAGGCCTGGGCTGCCACGGCGAGCGTCTCCCAGTCTCCTGCCTTGGCCAGTAGTTCCAGCCGCAACGGCTGTATCTCGTCCGGCAAAGGGCCTCTCTGGCTTGCGGCTTCTTCCAGGGCCTCGAGGCCTTTCTGCGGGTACCCCCAGGCGTTGTAGAGCGCTGCCAAGCGGAGGAGGGACTCGTCAGGGAGCGCCTCTCTCGCTTGCAGATAGTGAGCTTCGGCGGCACTGTGCGCGCCCGCCAGGTGATACCTTTCGGCGGTGCGCAGCTCCGAAAGCCCGGCGCGTTCTGGCTGGGCCGCCGCAACGCTCAACAGAGCTAACGTCAACAGAACACCACGCAGGAGAGAAAGGAGCAGAGGACGGCTCATGTTCATGGGAACGTGTCTATCCTCGGTCGCTCAGGACACATGCACGTGACGGGGGCGTTGGGGCCAGGGTCAGCTGCTGACGGCGGCCCCGGCGTCGATGTGGCAAGCTCATGGACGAAGCACCAACGGCAGGTAAAGACGCGCGACGATGGGGTGCAGCGGCTGGGTATGGGTGATGATCAGCGGCGTGGCGCCGTCGGGCACGTCGAACGTGGCCCGGCCCGGCAGGTGGTCGGCGTGCTCGAAGGTCAGGTGCTGGGTGCCCAGATCCACCGTCCGGCTGACGTTCCAGGTGCGGGTGATCGCCTCAGCGACGAGATCGCCCTCGGCGTCAAGCCAGCGCATGGTCACGTTGTCCAGCGTGATTTCGGCGCCGCTTTGGACGCCGTCGCCGTCCACGTCGGAGAAGGCGGTGGCGGTGAGTACGACGGTGCGCAGGTTCAGCGTGGTGGAGACTTCGGCGGTGGCCGGCCACGCTTCCCAGTTGCCCACGTGGTCGCGGGCGCGGGCGCGAAGGTACCAGGTGCCGCTGCCCGGCAGCGTGATCTGGGTCTGGGTGACGCCTTGCGTCTCCGGCCAGCCGGCGGCCGTCGTCCAGGAGCCGGTGGGGGCGTCGCTGTAGGCGATCTCCTCATACCAGTAGCCCGCGCCGGTGTCGGTCACCATCCAGGTCACCGTCAGGGGATTGGAGGGCGCCGTGGCGGGCAGGACCTCCAGCGTCGAGGTGGGCGGCGCATCGTCCTGCTGGATGAGCAGCACCGGCGGCCCGCCGATAAAGGTGTCGCCGTCGCCGTAATTGGCGGTGGCGGCGTCCAGGGTGAGCGTAAAGGCGTCGCCGCTGGCGGTGAGGGTGGAGGTGACGCCCTGGTGGGTGACCAGCGTCGCCGTGGGCAGATACGCCGGGTGCGTGTGCGTGAGGGCCGTGGAGGTCGTGTTCCAGAGTACGTCGACGCGCCCATGGGGTGTGCCCCAGAAGGTGACGCGCCGCACGTCGTCACCGAAGGGGCCGGTGATCTGATTCTCGTCGCGGAGATAGCGGGCGGCGACCTGCGCGGCCAGGTAGGCGGGGCGCAGCTCGCCGTTGTCCTTGACCAGGCCGTAGCGATAGGGGTTGACGTTGACGTTGTAATCGTCATGCAGGCGGTAGAGGAAGACGCGCTCGGCGCCGGCGGCGCGGGTGCCCGCGTAAGCCTGGATGACGAAGGCCGCGGCTTCGTCGGGCGTGGCGAAGCTCGGCACGCGGCTCCCGTAGTCCTCGGTCCAGATGGCAACGCCAGCCTCGGTGATCCAGAGCGGATGCTCGCCCACCCGGTCGGCCACGGTCTGCTTGACCTCGGCGGCGAGGTCGTGGGCGTGTCGCACGTCGGAGAAGGTGTGCAGGGCCATGACGTCGAAGAAGTAGGTGTGGGCTGCGCCTTCGGGGTCGGCGGCCAGCGTCTCCAGCACTTGCGTGTAGAAGGCAGGGTTCTCCCAGTAGTTGAGACCGCCGAAGAGGATCGTCGCGTCGGGGTTGGCGTCTTTGGCGGCCAGATAGGCCACTTTGAGCAGGCGGGCGAACTGCTCCGGCGTGCCTTTCCAGTACCATGCCATATCGGGGTTGTTCCAGATCTCCCAGGTATCCACGTCGCCTTTGAAGTGATCGACGACCTTCCAGACGAACTGTCCCCAGTGGTTGTCGGGATGGTTCCAGGCCAGGTCGAGGTTTTCCGGCGGACAGCCGTTCTTGGGGTCGTCCCAGAGCGGTGCGCTGTCGGCGCCGGTGCCGGTGCTGGCGGGAGGGCAGTCGGCGTACCACCAGGGGGTCGAGCCGAGGATGCCCAGGACATCGCGCCCTTCGCCGAGGACGCGGGCCACGGCCTGCTCATGGGGGCCGTAGTCGAAGTAGCCGTTCTGGTCTTCGATATCCCACCAGTGGAAATCGAAGCGGTCCCAGCGGGCGCCGGCGTCGTAGGCTAAACCGGTGAACGCTTCGTAGTGGGCGAAGCAGATGCCCAGGCGACCGTCCGCCTCGGTCACCGGGGGCAGCGGGCTGAGCCCCTCGGCTTTGCCGATCTCGGTCACCGGCGCGGCCAGCAGCAGGGCCAGACTTAGCATGCCCAGGAGACGCCCTAGTCTTTGCCATTGATCCGTTTTCATGGGTTCCCTCCTGTTCTGAACGTGTTTGAACTACAACCCATACCTGCTCGCCTGCAGCATCACGCTGGCGTGGGTATCATGGGTTGGGTTGAGGGCTGTGACCTTTGGGCGAGTGTGCTTTCATTGTATCATATAAGAGGGTTGATGTGCAAGCATGCCCTCGGTCTAAAGTTACAGTAAAGTTACAGTATAATAAGGTGCGACACGCTTCCGCAGTTGTGCCGGATCATTATGCATCCGGGCGTGGGCTGGGTGTGTGTATGGTTCACAGCCAGACACGCAGGTCCCGCCGGCTCTCTCCCGCTTGACAAACCGTCCCTTTTCCGTTAACATACAGGCGTCGGGCGTTGGATACGATGTTCGAAAGGCGCTGAGGGTTGGAGCCTGCGCGGCAGAGCCCTCCGAACCCCGTCAGGTCCGGGAGGAAGCAGCGGTAAGGTGTGGTTTCTGGGTGCCGCAGTGTGTCTGGCCCTCAGTGCCTTTCGGCCATCGTCTTCAGGGCACCCGATGGGGACGATGGGGTAGCTATCGTCCCTTGTTTGTTTTGGGAAGGTGAGAGAGGTAGCGAACAACTTATGAGGGCATGGCGGGGGAACCAACGTGCAACGACTTAATCCCTGGATCACCGTTCTCATGATTGCCCTGGTTTTCACCGGACTGGCGGCCGGCTATCGGGCGACCGCTATGCCCGTGACCCTCGTCGTGGACGACGAGACGCGCACCGTCTACACCCATCAACCGACCGTCGAACTGCTGCTAGCCGATCTGGGCATGGCTTTGCGGTCCGAGGATCGGGTGGAACCGGCGTTGGAAACGGCGCTGGCACCGGATATGACGGTGCGCATTCGACGCGCCCGCCCTGTGGTCTTCGTGGCCGATCATCGCGAGTGGGTTGCTTATGTCCACGACGAAGCACCTGCGGACCTGTTGGCTCAGGCCGGTATTCCACTGGGCCGGCACGACACCTTCGAGATCCGTCCGCCGCTGGTCACCGATCCCCGCGATAGCCGGTTCCGTCTGGTCGTGGAGCGGGGTGTGCCCGTGGTCGTGGAGGAGGGAGGGGTGCAGGCCTCTCTTTACACCCATGCCCAGACGGTGGGTGAGGTGTTGCTGGAAAACGACATCGTGCTCTATCGGGCGGATCGCCTTTACCCCGACCCCGCCACGCCGGTGCAGAGCGGCATGCACATTCGCCTGGAGCGTTCCATCCCGGTGACCGTGCAGGTCGACGGACACACTTTACAGACGCGCACGCATCGAGAGCGCGTAGGCGAGGTTTTGGCCGATCTGGGGATCATCCTCAGCGGCCAGGATTACACAGTCCCCTCTCTGGATGCGTCTCTGGTGGATCATCCGGAGATCCGGGTGGTGCGGGTCACCGAAAGCGTGATCGTCGAGCAGAGCCCGGTCCCCTTCGAGACCGTCTGGCAACCCGATCCGAACATGGAGATCGATCATCGCGGGCTTTTGCAGGAAGGGAAGCCGGGGGTATTGGAGCGGCGTGTCCGTCTGCGCTACGAAGACGGGCAAGTCGTGGAGCGGCGTGTGGAGGGCGAGAGTATTGTTTTGCCCCCGACCCATCGGGTGATGGGATACGGCACCAAAGTTGTGGTGCGTCAGCTGGAGACGCCCGCGGGCGTGATTGAATACTGGCGCACCTTCAGAATGCTGGCGACGTCCTACAGCGCCAGCACAGCCGGCGTTTCTCCAAACAATCCCCACTACGGCTATACGGCGACAGGGATCAAGATGGGCGATGGGATTGTGGCGGTGGACCCCAACTACATCGGCCTGGGCAGTAAAGTCTATGTGCCTGGTTATGGTATCGGCCTGGCTGCGGATACGGGTGGCACTATCAAAGGCAAGCGCATCGACCTGGGGTATAGTGACGAAAACCTCAAGCTTTGGTACGCCTGGGTGGATGTATACCTTCTAACGCCCGTGCCGGAGCGGATCAACTACCTGGGACCTTGATGTCAAGATCTGCGAACCCTCGGGAAGTGTTGGAGCGTCATGGCTTGCGTCCTCGACGTTCCCTGGGACAAAACTTCATGGTGCATCCCACAGCGCCGGCGCGTATTGTACGCGAGGCTGGAGTTGGATCTGAACACACGGTGCTGGAGGTCGGGGCAGGTGTCGGCACGCTCACCGTGCCTTTGGCGGAGCGGGCGGGGCGTGTGCTCGCCGTGGAGACGGATCCGCACCTCATCCCCGCCTTACGGGAAGAAGTCGCCGCTTATCCTGACGTCGAGATCGTAGAGGGGGATATCCTGGAGTTGGATCCGGCGGAGCTGCTGGGCGTCACCCCTGACGCGGGCGCTGTGCCTCTCTGGGGAACGCGACTTGATGAGTATCTGGTGGTGGCTAACCTTCCCTACTACATCACCTCGGCCGTGATCCGTCATCTGCTGGAGGCGCGTGTGCGTCCGGCGCGGATGGTCTTCACCGTGCAGTACGAGGTGGCCCGGCGGATGGTTGTCGCCTCCGGCAAGATGAGTTTACTTTCCGTGAGCCTGCATTTCTACGGAGAGCCGCGCTTGCTCTTCAAACTCTCGCGGGGGGCTTTTTACCCCATGCCTCAGGTGAATTCGGCCGTGGTGCGTCTGGATGTTCACGCGCAGCCGCCCATAGAGGTGGATGACGTAGCGTGCTTCTTTGAGATCGTGCGGGCCGGTTTCGCCCAGCGTCGCAAGCAGTTGCGCAACACCCTGGCGAGCGTACTCCATCTCGATCCTCAACAGGTCGAAGCGGCCTTTAAGCAGGTGCGCATCAGCCACACGCGTCGTGCCGAATCACTCTCGCTGCGGGAATGGGAGCAGGTCTACAAGGCCCTGCGGCCGCTGGTGAAAGCACCGGGACCTTTTTTCGCAGACGCGTCTTAGCTCGCTTTTCGCACGGTAAGCCAGGTGGTCTGAGAGGGGCATTGGGGGCGACGCTCCGCGCCGGGGCCCTATGTGTCTGACGTAAGTCATCGTTCTTGCTCCCCCGGCGATTATCGCTATTTTGTTAAATCTAATCTTGTTTAGATTCGCCTTTTGTGGTATAATTTCGGTCAATGTGACTGCTTAACTCCTTCGAAAATGGGATCGAACGGATTAAACAGATTAAATCCGCTTAATCCGTTGTTTCATATTTTTGTGCTTGGAGGGTATGCTCAATTACTGTTGTCTCTACTGAAAAAGGCAGGAGAAATCGGGGTTCCAGTCGGTCATTCCCTTGTCATCCCGAACCCTGAGCATGGTGAAGGGGGAGGGGACTTATGGTTTTGACCGTCAATTTCCCTACATGTAGGGGCGAGTGAAAATTTTAGACGTGAAAAGGAGCGTGAGACCATGATGGACGAAAAACTACAGGCAGCAATCAACGATCAGATTCAGAAAGAGTTGTACTCAGGTTATCTCTACCTGGCGATGTCGGCCTACTGTGAGGCCGAAGGGTGGCCGGGCTTTGCCCATTGGATGCGAGCGCAGGCTGAGGAAGAGCAGGGACACGCTATGCGGCTTTTCCACTTCGTCAATCGGCGGGGCGGACGCGTTCTCCTGCAGCCCATTGAGCAGCCCCCCACGGAGTTCGGGACGCCGTTAGAGGTCTTCCGGGCGGTCTACGAGCACGAGCAAAAGGTGACCGCTTCGATCCACCGACTGTATGAGCTGGCGGACGAGGTGAACGATCACGCTGCGCGGATCGAGCTGCAGTGGTTTATCACGGAGCAGGTGGAGGAAGAGGAGGGGGCGCGGACGCTGGTGGACCTTTTGGAGAAGATCGGCGGTCACGTCAATGGGTTGATCATGTTGGATCGACAACTCGCCGAACGTTGAGGTTCGGCGGCAACCCGGTGCTCATCAAGTGGAGTCATGAGCGAGGGGTGCTTTTTGAGGACGCCTGCCGTGGACCGCAAAGCGTCACCAGAAGCTGAGGCTGTGACGCCTTTCCCCTTCCACGGGTTTTGAGATGCTGCCCTGGAACGCAAGAAAGCCGCGTTCCAGGGATTTTGTATTTCGGAGTTTGTTCGCCCGTTGAATCTAAACTTGCTTTCCCTGTCCCGTGATATATGATTGAAGGGGTATTTGGGTCTGCCGGATGTGCTTTTTGCGCTGCCAAAGCCGCGTTGGCTTTTTGTGCTATCCCATAACAACCTGTGACCCCGGCGTTACCCCGGGCGCACACCATCGGATGAGGAGTTCTGGAGGGCGATAGTGTCTACTGAACGTTCGCTTATTTTTCGAGCCATTTCTCGGATTCCACCCACTGATCA
>JBNGCW010000048.1:0-28318 GCA_049975525.1 Anaerolineae bacterium | reverse complement strand
GAAGCATGGGCGCCATTTGCAGAGGGAAAGGATAATATTTTTCAGAACGAACTCCTGTTATCCATCGCCGCCAAACACAACAAGAGTGTGGCCCAAGTCATCCTTCGCTGGCTGGTACAAAGAGGCATTGTTGCACTTTCAAAAACAACTCACAAAGAAAGGATGCTGGAAAATATCAGTGTGTTTGATTTTGAATTAGACTCGGAAGATATGGCGGCTATTACAACGCTAGACACAAAAACCAGTCGTTTCTTTGACCATCGTGACCCTGAAATAGTGAAGTGGCTGGGCGAACGAAAACTAGACGTCTAATGGATGAGCGATAGAAGGCAGTACAAGTTCTCTGAACCATAAGCACCATCACATGGACGGCAACTAACGCAATTTTGCGCCCAAGTTGGCGGAGCTTACCGACGACGTGCTTCTCGGTGATGTACGGATGACTCCTTCGAAAGGCTCTTATTGGCAACTAGGTGAAGCCGTTAACCCGTCTTACATGAAGAGGTTTGGCATGACGGCTTGAGTCAATCTAAACCGGCTCAAACCACAATTTTAGGCCAAAATCAAGGCTTTGTCGTGTCTTTGGAATCATCATCTCCGAGAGCTAGTCGGGACGCGAAATGCATTTCACCTGAAAACCCATAAGAGCCATTGACCATAGACCTCCGACGTCGCACGAAAACCGCGTGACATCGGAGGTCTTGATGTCCGTAACTTCTTGGCGTCTATCGTTTTCTGGGGATGATGATCCAAAGCACCAGATACGGCAGGATGCCCGGCAGTCCACCGGGGATCAAGGCGATGACGAAGGCCAGGCGGAACCAGAAAACGTTGATCCCTGTGAACGCCGCAAGACCGCCGCAGACCCCGGCGATGATCCCGTTCTGTCGACGTAATTTGTGCTCATCAGACATGTTGTCCCTCCTCCCTATGAGTGTCGTCTGTGTTGCTTTACATGCTTTACTACGTCGAACTCATCCACAGGTTGTAAGGGAACGGCGCCTATTGCAGTTCTGCGATATAGATTTCGAAGGGCGCGATGGGCACGGCTGAAAGATCGGTGCGCTCAGGACGCTCGCGGCTGGAGAAGATCCGCCGGGCATGCTGCGTCTCCAGGTCAAAGGTGAGGGTGTGGTGTGCGTCGGCGTAGTTGAGCACCACCAGGCAGGTCTGTTCCTCGGTGCGGCGCAAGAAGGCGAGGTAGTCCTCGGCATCCTCATGTAGCGGTTCGTACTCGCCCACCACCAGCGCCGGTGTGGCGTTGCGCAGGGCGATCATCCGCCGGTAGAAGTTAAGCATCGAGTTGGGATCGCCTTCCTGCTCCGCCACGTTGACGCCGTCGGCGTAGTTGGGGTTGACGGGCAGCCACGGCTCCACGTCCGCCGGGCAGAAGCCGCCGTGCGGTGCGTTGTCCCATTGCATCGGCGTGCGACACTTGTCGCGTCCGATCTTCGCCGCCGTCTTGAGGGCCTCTTCGGGCGACTTCTCGAAGTACTCGCGCTGCAGATGGTAGTGCCACATACCCAGCATGTCGCGGAAGTCGGCGATGTCGTCCAACAGATAGTCGGTCATGCCGATCTCCTCACCATTGTAGAGGAAGGGGGTACCGCGCAGTGTCAGCATCAGCGCCAGCGAGAGGCGGGCCAGCGCGTCGTCGTGCTCACCATCGCCGTAGCGGCTGTAGACGCGCGGGGCGTCGTGGTTGTTGAGCGTATTGCAGGGCCAGGCGTCCGGCGGCAGAGCGGAAAGGCGCGCCTGCTGATTTTTTCGAATCCACGCCGGCGTCATGCGCTCCGTGCGCATCAAGGGGAAGTTGAAGGCCAGATGCAGCTCGTTGCTGCCGTCGCCGTAGAAAGCGACCTCCGAGGTCTCGCCGACCAGTACGCGGTCGTCGTACTCATCGATGAGCGAGCGCAGCTCCTGGAAGAGCTTATGGATGCCGGGCTGCCGCAGCTGGTAGCCGAACATCTTGTGCCACTGCGCCAGCAGCGCCTTATTCGTCGTCTCCCAGCGCAGCGTCTTGCTCTGCTTGATCAGCTCTTCCTGGGTGAACTCCGCCTCGTGATCGGGCATGTCCGGGTGCTCGTAGATGGTGTCGATGGCGTCCAGCCGGAAGCCGTCGATGTCCATATCCAGCCAGAAGCGGATCTCGTTGAAGACCGCGTCCTTGACCTCGGGGTTGCGCCAGTTGAGGTCCGGCTGCTCCTTAAGGAAGAAGTGGTAATAGTACTGGCCTGTCACCGAATCGTATTCCCACGCCGGCCCGCCGAAGGTCGAACTCCAGTTGTTGGGCGGCCCACCATCGGGCGCCGGGTCCCGCCAGATGTACCAATCCCGCTGGGGGTGATCGCGGCTGATGCGCGAGGCGCGGAACCACGGATGTTCGTGGGAGGTGTGATTGAGCACCAGATCCAGGATCACGCGGATGTCGCGTTTGTGGGCTTCGTCCAGAAAGCGCCGAAAGTCGTCTAAGGTGCCGTACTCTGGCGCGATGTCCGTGTAATGCGCCACGTCGTAGCCGCAATCGTAGAGCGGCGAGGGATAGATTGGGGAGAGCCACAGGCCGTTGATCCCCAGAGCTTTGAGGTAATCCAATTTCTCGATGATCCCATAGAGATCACCGATGCCGTCGCCGTTTCCGTCGGCGAAACTGCGGGGGTAGATCTGATAGAAAACGGCTTTTTGCCACCAAGTGTACTCCATATTGATGTTGCCTCCTTAAATTGTGATTGGATTTAGCGCGAGATTAGATAGATGCTGACGAGGATGAGCAGGATGCCGGCCCCCCCTGCTGCCGAAGGGACTTCTTGGTAGAGCAGCGCGCCGATCAACACGCCGCTGACCGGTTCCAGCAGCGCTACCAGGCTGCCGACCTGGGCGCTGACCCGCTGTAGGCCCAGAAAATAGAGCAAATAGGGCAGCCCAAAGGCGAAGATACCCATCAGCGCCAGGAGCGGGAGATTGCGGAGCAGCACTTCTCCTGGGGTCAGTAGGGCGACCGGCAGGGCCAGCAGCGCCGTGACGCCCGTGCTCCACCAGCCCTGGATCAGGCCGTCTACGTGGTGACTGAGCCGCCGGCTGAGGAGCAAAGTCAACCCCAGGGTGAGGCCGGAGAGCACCGCCGCGCCGATGCCCCCTCCGTCACCCCGCGTCGGCGTCAACGTAAGCCCGGTGAGCAGCGCGACGCCTGTGAGGGCCAGGGCCAGGCTGGGCCAGGTGTAGCGGGGACGCGCTTCCTGAAGGAAACGGGGACCGAACAGGGCTACGTAGAGCGGCGCCGTGTTGTTGAGCAGCACGGCGTTGGCTGCTGTCGTCGTGCGCACGGCGTAGACGTAGAGCACCGCCGTCGCTCCCATTGTGGCCCCCAGGCTCAGCAGATAAGGCAGGGCGCTGCGGTAACGCTCGACGCGCAGGACGTGGCGGTACTTCAGTGCCAGCAGGGAGAAGAAGAGAAATCCCGCCAGGCCCCGGAAGCCGGTGATGGTGACGGCGTTGAGTCCCTCGATGCTCCGGGCGAAGACGATGGCGGCGCTGAACCCGACGGCGCCCGCCGCCACCAGGGCCATACCGCTGATCTGGGAGGATGGCGTCGAGGATGGAGAGGTCAAAATTGCCTCTTCTGTCGCGCGACCGGAGGGCTAACGCCGATTGCTGCTTTTCCGGCGTGGCGGTCTCCGCGTGAGGGTGCGGTGGTGGGGGAGTGGGTCGGACGAGACACGGGTCTATCCGTTGTCCTCGTCTTTGATGACCCGCAACCACACCTTACGGTGGCGTGGCCCGTCAAAGTCGGCGAAGAAGATACCCTGCCAGCGTCCCATCTGCAGGCGTCCCTGACGGATGAAGATAAAGTGGTCGGTGCCCACCAGCACGGATTTGATGTGTGCGGGTGAGTTGCCCTCACCGTGCCGATAAGGCAGCCCCTGGGGCACGATGCGATCCAACAACATGCTCACGTCTTTTTCGACGGAGGGATCCCAGTTCTCATTGAGTACGATACCCGCCGTGGTGTGCGGGCAGTAGATAAAGCAAAGGCCTTCTTCGACGCCGGTCTTCCTGATGGCTGCCTGAACCTGCTGGGTGATGTCCAGCAGATCGACCTTGTTGCGAGATTGAATTTCCAGCTGAACGAACATGTTTACCTCCAAGAATAAAAAAGGTGTCGGGCAAGGGAAGCAGTTAGGGGACCATGGACCTCTGGGTTTCTCACATCAAGAAGTCGCGCAGCTTGCGGCTGCGGCCGGGATGGCGCAGCTTGCGCAGGGCCTTGGATTCGATCTGCCGGATGCGCTCGCGGGTGACGTTGAAGGCCTGGCCCACCTCCTCGAGGGTGTGGGGTTGTCCGTCGGTCAGTCCGAAGCGCATTTCCAGCACCGCGCGCTCCCGCTCGCTCAGCTCGTCCAGCGTGTGCTGTAGCTGCTCGCTGAGCATCTGGGTCGAGGTGGCATCCATGGGGCCGGGCAGGTTCTCGTCTTCGATGAAGTCTGCCAGCTCGCTGTCCTCCTCGTTACCGACGGGCGTCTCCAGGGACATGGGCTCCTGGGAGATGCTGATGATGCGTCTCACTTTGTTGATGGCACGACGCATCTTGCGTTCCATCTGAGGGGAGAGCGGACGTTCTTCGGCGCGGGCCTTGCGAATCATGCTGACCTCCTCGGGCGTCAAGATGTCCATCTCCAGGGCCAGCTCGTCAAGAGTTGGTTCGCGTCCCAGCTTCTGCGTCAGAGTGCGCTGGGTGCGCATGAGGCGGTTGATGGTCTCCACCATGTGCACGGGGATGCGGATGGTGCGCGCCTGATCGGCGATGGCGCGGCTGGTGGCCTGGCGGATCCACCAGGTGGCGTAGGTGGAGAACTTGTAGCCCTTGGTGAAGTCGAATTTTTCCACGGCGCGCAACAGGCCGAGGTTGCCTTCCTGAATCAGGTCGAGGAAAGAAACCCCTCGTCCGATGTAGTGTTTGGCGATGCTGACCACCAGGCGCAGGTTGGCGCGCACCAAGAGCTGTTGGGCTTCGGCAGCGATGGCTTCCACTCTGTTCCACCAGTCCACGATGTCCTCGGGGTCGTCGATGTGAGTGGCCAGCGCCTCGACCTCGGGCCAGGTGCCTGTCTTCTCCAGATGGGTCTTGATGTACTGCAGGAGGGGCGGAGGCAGCAGGTAGAGAAGCATGATCATATCGAGGATTTTGAGGATTACCGGACGCCAGCGCGGGTTGTTGCCCCAGTTGTTGGGTCCCATGTAGGCGTACAACGTGGAGGGGACGGAGGTGATCAAGACATCTTGCTGGCGCAGTGTTTCTTCCAGGATTTCCGTGATCTCAGGAGGCTCAACCTCTTGTTCTTCGGCAGCGCGTTGACTCGCCTCCCAGGCTTCCCGTCCTTGCTCGTAGAGGCGGAGCGCGTTATCTATCACGCTGTTCTCTTCTGTGCTCATCTGCACGGTCCGCCGTACCTCTTCCAGGTGGGCCGTGGCCTCACGCACCATGGCCAACCATACTTCCTGAGCGGGCTTCAAGAGATCGACCTGACCGATTTCCCGCAGGTACATGTGCACCGGGTCGTTAACCAGGGCAGCGATATTGAGGGGCGACGTGCGCCTCGCATCGTCCGCTTCGGAGTCATCCTCCCACTCCTCCTGTTCTTCTAAGGCCGCGAGCCAGTCTTCTGCCCCTTGGTCGCTCTCGTCGAACGCGAACTCCTCTTCCGATGCTTCCTCGGCGGTCAGTTCTTCTTCAATGGTCATCAAATCATCTTCCCAGTTCTCTTCTTCCTCTTTCCAATCTTCGTCATCTTCCCACTCCTCCTCTTCCCACGTTTCGTTCTCCTCGTCCCAATCCGGCTCTTCGTAGGCTTCAAGGTTGGCGTGATTTTGTTCAGGATCGGGGTGTTTCATTTCCTACTTTCTCCTGGCTTCCACGCGCCTGGGATTGAGGGCCCGTTGAATGCGGCGCAAATTCTCATGGATCTGGTTGAGTACGTGGCCATATTGTTTATCCGGGTGAAGACCTTTGACCTGGCTCTCGAAAAGCAGTTGTTGGATCTGGCGGTGTTTGTTGCGCAGCCGTTGTTCACGGAGGCTGAGGAGGGTGCGCACCACGTCTCGTTTCCATTCCTCCAGTTCCTTTTCCGGCAGGGGGGTGCTGCGCCAGCGGGTGACGGTCTCCAGCTGAGAGGGCAGCAGCAGCTCTTCCAGACTCAGCGTCGGGTTAGCCAGCACCTCCAGCCAGGTTTCCCAGATGTATCGATGATCCCCGGTGAAGTCCTCGTCCTGGATGGGCGCGAACCCCATCTCAATCAGGGCAATGTCCACGTGCGTCTCCAGGCCTGGGCGGTGCAGTAGGATGTTGAGCGCGTGTCCTTCCAGGTCTGCCGGCAGGGCAGAACGGTCGCCGGCGGCTATCGCTGCGCGTCGGTGCACCCGTCGCACCCGCTCGTGTGCACGCAGACGGTCCAGCAGCGTGCGCGCGCTGATGCCCAGCTCCACTGCGATTTCCTGAGCATAGGCTTCCCGTTCGACGCCGTTGGAGATGTCGCGTAACAGGGGCAACATGGCGTCGACGATGCGCGCTTTCCCTTTTGGCTCCTCCGGGTCTTCCTGTTGGAGCAGATGTTGGAAGTAGAAGCGCACCACCGGCTGAGCCTCCTCCAGCAGCTGTTCCCACGCTTGCTTATCTTCGAGGATCAGCTCGTCGGGATCGACGCCCTGGGGCAGGAGCACCACGCGGATATCCGCGTCCAGCCGGCTTTCATAGCCCACAAGACCTTGGGGGTCGAAGACGGCCCGCCATTGGCGATCCAGAGCCTCCCGCGCTGTTTCCAGGCCGCGCAGGGTCGCATTAACGCCGGCGGCGTCGGGATCGAGGGCGAGGATAAAGTTGCGCGTCAGCCGCTGCAACAGTTTAAGGTGCGTCTCCGTCAGCGCCGTGCCCATGGGTGCCACGACGTTTTCGTATCCCTCCTGATAGGGGATCATCACGTCCATGTAGCCCTCGACGATGATGGCCGCGTCGGCCTCACGGATGGGACGGGCCGCCATATCGAGTCCGAAGAGCACTTTGCTCTTGTCGAAGAGCGGTGTCTGTGGCGAGTTGATGTACTTGGGGACGTCGTCAGGATGGAGCACCCGGCCTCCAAAGGCGATGACGCGCCCGCGCCGATCCCGAATGGGAATCATGAGGCGATCTCGGAAGCGATCGTAAGTACCGCCCTCTTCGCGCTGCACCAGGAGGCCCGCTTTGATCAGCTCTTCGACGGTGAACCCCTGACCCAGCAGGTGGGTGCGCAGCGCGTCCCAGGAGCGCAGACTGTAGCCCAGTTGGAAGCGCTCCACGGTCTCCGCTGTAAAACCGCGTTGCTTCACGTAAGCCCGCGCTTTCTCGGCCTCGGGCGCGCTGTGCAGCAGCGTGTGATAATAGTCGGTCGCTGCTTCCAGGACCGCCAGCAAACGATCTTTTTCTTTCGCGGCTTCGATTTGGGCGGGCGTCCGTTGCCGGACTTCCACGCCAGCCTGCCGCCCCAACTCCTCCAGCGCCGTGCGGAAATCCCACCCTTCGTATTCCATGACGAAACTGAAGATGTCCCCGCCTCGATCGCACCCAAAACAGTGCCAGTTTTGGCTATCTGGAAATACGACGAACGATGGCGTCTTTTCGTTATGGAAAGGACAAAGGGCTTTGTAGTTGTGCCCTGTCTTTTGGAGTTGGACGTAACGACGGACGACGTCAACCAGATCAAGCCGCTCTTTGATTTCGTCCACAACACTCATTGGCATCCATTTTACTCCCGTTGGAAGAAGAGACAAATGCAGCGTGAGGTAGGGAGGAGGACGTCGGAGAGCTCCCTGCCCGGCGGTCGAAGTGGTAAGGGGGAGACGTTGTCCCTTACCGCAGTTCGATCTGCCAGTCGATGACCTGCACGGCGAGGTATTCGTCTTCGATCCAGTGGATGGCGTGCTCTAAAACCGAGTAGGCGTGACGGCTGTCGTTGGAAACCACCGCCAGGCCGATGCGCGACGACTGCCAGACATCGTGCTGATCGATCTCTGCCGCCGCCAGGTCGAATTGCCGATGAAGCTGTTTCAGGAGCGGTTTGATCCAACGCCGTTTCTCCTTAAGAGAAGCGATGCCGGGAAGGTAAAGATCCACGGTACACGCACCGATAATCATGGTTGACCTCTGTTCTTTGGCTCTTCTGAAAGTCTTTCTGACCACAAAGGGCGCTAAGGATACTGGGAAAATTAATGGCTTAGTATGATGCAATCATTCGAAAAGAGCGTTTTTGCTTAAAAACGCCCTAGGATCCTTAGTGTGCTCAGGGTCCTTGGTGGTTTTTTCAGGGGCTGTCTTCCTTCTATTTTGATGAAAGCTAGGAGGAAAGCAGGGCGAGAAGGTCCGTCCCGTACGCCTGTTGGCGCCACGGGCCGATGCCGGGCACCTCCAAAAGCGCCGCTTCCGTCGTCGGTGGGTCCCAGGCCAGCGCCCACAGGGTGGCGTTAGGCAAGATCACGTCTGAATCCACACCCCGGGCGCGGGCGACCTCTTTCCGCCAGGCGTGCAAGGCGTCGTAGCGATCCTGGACCTCCGCCGGTGGTGGGGGGGACTCCGGCGGCATGGGGGGGAGGGCCTGCGCCTGGGCGTGCAGAGCTTTCAGAATACCTTTGCCGAACCTCCGCGTCTGATATTTTGTCAGGCCGGCTGCGCGTAAGCCCTTGTAGCTGCGAGGGTGAACGCGGGCCAGACTGAGGAGCCGCCGTCGGTCGATGACCTTGAAGGGGGGACGATCTAGCTTCTGGGCGGTGCGCTCGCGCCAGAGGTGCAGGCGATAAAGCACGCACTTCTCCCGAACGTTGAGCTTGTGCAAGCCCTTCAACTGCCAGAAATCGGCTTTGGGATTGGGGGGGGAGGGCTGGGGAACGTGGGTGCGCAGATAGTCGAAAATCTCCTGAGCCTCTTCCCAGTGCCCGGCAGCCCGAAGCTCTGCCTCTTGCAGATCCCGCAGAGGGAGCAGGTAGTGGGTGTCCATGCGGGCGTAGGCCAGGGCTTTCCGACTGAGAGGTCGGCGTCCCCAGTCGTGGCGTTGGTATTTTTTGTTGAGATGAACGTCGAAATGTGCTTTCAATACGTCGGCCAGTCCTACATGGGCCCAGCCCAGCACCCGCCCGGCCCACATCGTGTCGAAGAGCTTGCCGCAGGTGAAGTCGAAGTCGCGCTGCAGAACGATGAGATCGTAATCTGCTGCGTGAAAAACCTTTTCTATCTCTGGTGAGGCAAAGAAGGGTGCCAGAGGGGAGAGATCGTCCAGGGCCAGGGGATCGACGAGGTAATCGCCTTCAGGTATGCTGAATTGGATCAGGCAGACCTGCTCGCGGTAGGCGTGGAGGCTGTTGGACTCGGTGTCCACGGCTACGCGCGGCGCCTGCAGGAGTTGGGCGGCCAGTCGCTTTAGGGCTTCCGGCGTTTCTACAAATTCTAGTGGCGTATTCAGTTTGGCGTTAGCGTTGTTTGTGTCTCGCATAGTGTCTGTATTATCCTGGTTCTGCGGAGAATGTCAAGGACAGAGCGTGTTTCGCGTAGTCATCACGTCGCTTCAACCCCCTCTCATTTCCAAACGCAACTCCGCACCTGTGGAGTCCCTAACCAAGGGCGTGCTGTAAAATCGGCGGATCTCTATCTAATCGTAAATCGTCGAAACTGCTGTAGAATTAACCTATGGGAAAACGGGGGTGGATTCTCGCTGTCACCTGGTTGATCGCCGCCTGCGTTCTTGCGTCCGACGTCGGCGCTTTTCCGACCTCCAGGACGGTGACGTGGGCACGACCTTCCCAGGCGCTTGCTCCTACGGGCACGCTTACTGTTGCCCCTGCGTCGGCTTTAGACCCGGCCCTGGTGGGTGAGCAGGTCTATCTCTATCCCCAACCCCTCGTGCGTGGTGACCGGGTGACCCTTGACGTGCTTCCGCGCTTGCCTCAGCCTGAGATTGAAGCGGTCAAGGTGCGCCTGGACCTGCCCTCCGGGCACACGGTGACGGCGCCGGTTCAGCCGCAGGGCTTCGACCGGGTGGCGCGGGCGCGCTTCTACTGGGTCTGGGACACTACCGGGCTTTCGGGTGTCCAAACGATCACGCTGACGTTGGAATTGCCGCCCGCTGTTGAGGACCTCGATCCTCACAACAACACGTTGAGGCTCTCGCTCATCCTTCATCCCGAAGAGCGCTTGGGACCGCCGGAACCGCAAGCGCGTTGGGCGTTTACACGGACCTCCGCATTCCGTCTTCACTATCTCACCGGCTCGGCTTCGGCGCGCGATCTCTCCGAAGTCCTCGTAGCAGCCGAGGAGGCTCACGCCGACGTGCGCGCGCAGTTGTCGCTTTCGTCCACTTCGCCCACAGATATCTATGTGTTGGATCGGGTGGTGGGGCAGGGTGGGTACGCAGCCTCGGACTGGGTGGCTATCTCCTACGTGGATCGGGCCTATGCGCCGACCCGGCTGGACCTGTTGCTGCGGCACGAGCTGGTTCACCGCTATGATCGGGTGCTGGGTTGTGTTGAGGCGCCCACGCTGCTGCGCGAGGGTTTGGCGGTGATGGTCGCCGGGGGACATTATCGTCCTACTTCGCTGCCCCGCCGCGCGGCGCTCTTACTGGATACCCCGCGCTACGTTCCCTTGGCCCGCCTGGCGGAGGACTTCTACCGACATCAACACGAGGTGGGGTACCTCGAAGCGGGCGCTCTGGTGGTCTACGTGTACGAGGCCCTCGGGTGGGAGGGCGTGGAGACGTTGTGTCGAGCGGCGACCGAAGCCGAAGGGTCCGCCGCGGCGCGACTCTCGACGGCTTTTCATGCACTGGGGTGGGGGACTCTGGCGACGGTGGAACAGCGCTGGTTGCGCTGGCTGGGCGCGCTGCATCCTACCGCCTTAGAAGCGCGGGCTCTGGAGGCCGAGATCCGCTACCTGGAGGCTATGCGGGCTTACCAGGTGCGCTACGACCGCGTCGCCAACTTCCGCGTTGGCGTGTTGTTCGACCCGGCCGTTGCGGAAACGCACGGCATTGTGGCCGACTTCGCACGGTCCCCCGATACTCCGGAGGCTATTGCGTTGGAGCTGCTCCTGCAACGGGTCAAGGAGACGCTTTACCGTCACCAGCCAGAGCGGGCGACGGCGCTGTTGCAAGCGGTTGAGGAAGCGCTGGAGCGCCCGCCGCCGTGGGAGGGCGCTCCGCAAGAGGTGTTGTCCATCGTCAAGGCGACGCTCTCGCGCGGCTATGAGCCTTATCGAGTCATCGAGAAGCCCGAGCAGCGAGGATGGTTTGTGTATGCGCTGGATCGCCGGGCATGGCCTACACAGCGTCTGCTCTGGGCCGCGCAGGACGAGGCAGGACGGTGGATCGTCACCGGCCCGCAGGGAGGAGGGGAGAGATGACCGTAGCCTACGCCGGTATCATGGACAGCCCCCTGGGCGACATCTGGCTCTGCGCCACGGAGGAGGGACTCTGCTACGTTGCCTTTGAGGCACCGGATGTGGCGGCCTGGCCTTTCGGCAAGCGGTACGGCATCCAGCCAGTCTTCGCTCGGTGTCACGAGTGGCTCGAACCGGCGCGACAGCAGCTCAAGCGTTACTTCGCGGGCGACCTCCGGGCCTTCGATTTGCCCCTTGACATGCGCGGCACTGTTTTCCAACGCAGCGTCTGGCGGCTGCTGCGCCAGATCCCCTACGGCGCGACCTGTACCTACGGCGACCTCGCCCTACAGCTGGGCAAACCGAAGGCTGCGCGCGCTGTGGGGCAGGCCGTGGGCGCCAATCCCATCGCCATCGTCGTGCCCTGTCACCGCGTGGTCGGCAGCGACGGCGCGCTTGTCGGCTACGGAGGGGGGCTGGCGCGCAAGCAGTTTTTGCTCGAGCTGGAGCAGGCGGCGTTTCAGCCGCCGATCCCGGAGCCTTCAGGGCGCGGGAAGGATCTCGACGGTTGTTAAAGGTGCGATAGGAGCGTCGGGGCGGCGCTCGCCTTCCGTGTTCTCCAATGTCACTACCAGCTGATAGTGGCCGGGGGGCGTGAGGGGGTTCAAGTTGACGTCGTAGTGAGCTTCGACCAACGTTGCCTCGGGCCAGGTGCAGGGCGGATCGTGCTCGAAGACCGTAGGGGCGCGCGTCAACGCCCGCCCCCATACCCCGTCTTCGTTCACCAGCAGAGCGATGGGGATTTGATCGGCTTCGCAAGCCTCCCCGCTGCGTTGCCAATACGTTGTCACGTGGATCCAATTGCTCGGCGGATGGCTCACCTCTTCCGTGGGGGGCAGACGGCGTTGATCCACGGTGTAGCCCCGCAGCACCAACCCGGTCCCCAGATCCACGTCCAGGGGGGTGATGTCTGCCGGTAGACGGGTATGTCGCCAGCGCATGTTGAACCCCAGTACCTGAACCTGGCCCTGCGTGGGGTACTGGCCTGTGATCTGCGGGTAGCGTTCCCGTGCTGCTTCGATCAGCCGATGGTGAGGAGCGTAGATGCGGTCGTGGGAGAGCACCAGCCAGAGGGTATGATACCCTTCTGTCTCCAGCTCATCGTAGAGCAATTCGGGCGTAGCGGGGTCGTAGGGATAGGGGCGGATTGGCAGGTCTCCGCTGTAATAATACTTGAGCAGCCGGTCGATGTAGTCCACGTAAGTGACGATGACGTCGTCCTTCTGCGCGTGTGCTTCCAGATAAGCAGCGGCGTAACGCCAGTCGGGGCGCTGGAAGAGGGGCTGGGTTAGATCGCGGAGGTGAGCGTTTCCGGCGCTCAGCAGCAGCGTCCCCAGCAGGACGAGGCCGACGACGCGCCTCCATTGGGCCAGGACCGCGACACTCACCGCCAGCGCCAGCACAAAGAAAGGGAAGGTGGCGCTGAGGTATTTGGGCGCGAAGACCCGCAGTTTGAAGGCGACGACGTAGAAAAAGGCGATGGGCAGCGTCAGCAGGCCCACCAGTTGCACCCCCCGGCGCCATTGTTGTTGCCACGCCGCCAGGCAGCCGAAGACCAGAAGGACGACGATGCCCGCCAGCAACCCGTCGACCAGATGGGGCGGTGCGACGCGGACGCTGTAACCGATCAGCAGCCGCCGGATCCCCTCCGGCAGAGGCACGTAATGTTTGCTGGGATCGGTGATGTTGAGATTGGGGAAGGCCCGCAGCGCAAAGCGTACCACCGGTAGATAGGGCAGCGCCACCAGCACCATGGTGATCAGATAAGCGCGGCGTCGGCGCCCGTCACGGGCCGTGAGCAGCGCGACGACGCCTTGCGCGGCGATAGCGAAGGCGCCGAAGAAATGGCTGTATCCCAGCAGATTAATGCTGATCCCGTAACTTGTCCAGAGCCACCAGCGGTTGCGCTTCAGGGCCAACGTAAGCAACAACGTGGACAACGTCGCCAGCAGCATGTGCAGCGCGTACATCTTGGCTTCCTGTCCGAACCAGATGGCGAAGGGCGAGAGGGCCAGGAGCAGCGTGGCGACCCCGGCCGTGCGTCGGTCAAACCACTGCTTTCCCAGTTGCCACAAGCCTCCCACCGTCAAGACTGAGCAGAGGGTGGAAAGGTAGCGCACTGCGAAATCGCTGGGGCCGGCCAGGCGATACCATGGCCAGAGCAGCAGGTAGAAGAGGGGGCCGTTGTTGCGCGGGTTGATGATGATACGCAGTGCTTCCATGAAGGGACGGTCGATAAACCAGACGGCGTAGAACTCGTCCAGCCAGAACGACTGCGTCTCCAGAGAGAGGACGCGCAGGGCGTAAGCCAGCAGCAGGACGGCCAGCGGCAAACCCAGGCGATGCCGGGGCCGTGTCATAGAACGTCGGTCGGTTTTTGTCGTCGTTGCCATACGGTCGCTATTATAACCAGGCCCGCCATTCCGGCCAATCCGAGACCCAGGCGGAACGCCGACGGCTGAAAGCGCATTGTCACCTCGTGGGTGCCCGGTGGGATCACTATGCCTCGAAAGACGACGTCGGTGCGGTAGATGGGGACGGGGTCGCCGTCGAGATAACCCTGCCAGCCAGGATAATGGAAATCCGAGAGGACGAAAAGGGCCTGGGCCGAGGTCTGGACGCGAAAGGCCGCCCGATTTGGGCCATAAGCCAGCACCTCGATGGTGCCCGTTCCTTGACTGTTGATCTCAGGTCCATTTTCGACGGTGGCGACTTGCTCCGGTGTGAAGTCGGGGGTCAGAGCGACCGCATGCGCCTCCGCGATATCCGGGACGGCCTGCGTGCGGTAGACGAGCCAGGCGCGGGGCAGCGCGCGGGTGTTGAGGTGGATGTCGATGTAAGGGTTGTCGAGGAAAACAGGGATAATCCCTTCACCGCCGGGCATGGCGCCCGCGGGAACGATGATGTACTTCGCGCCCAGCAGCCGGTACGCGGGCGCGCCCTTGGTCGGAATCGCCCAGTAGAATTGATTGTAGGTGAAAAACTCCATGGGATTGCCTGTGCCTTGGGGGACGGAGAATCCCTGGGCCACCAGTGATGGCACGGGCCACAAGCCGCTCGCCGCTGCGTCCACGTCCACGCGGAACCAGCCCGGATCGGTGCGCAGAAAGTCCAGGGCACCGCGGTACTGTTTTTCCAGCTCTCGATTGATCGGCTCCGTCTCCACCAGCGCGCCCACGGCAACCAGCTCTGCCAGCAGCAGAGCGAGCAGTCCGGCGACGGCGAAGCGCCGCTCGCGCCTGATGACGGCGCTCAGCGCTGCGACCGGCAGCATCAACAGCGCCGCGAAGCGCAGGCCGGTCAGCGCCTGGGTGCGAGGGTTGCCCGGTGGCACGGCTGCGGCCCAGGTAGGCGCAAAAAGCCACAGTCCTGCACCCAGGCCCAGCAGCGCGACGACCCAGATGATGCGCCAAGGGAAGCACTTGCTCGTGGTTGGGCCCGAAGTGCAGCGGAGTGCCGCGATTTCCATCAGCGCCGCGACCCCTGCCGCCGCGCTCTGCGCCAACACGAAGGAGAGCAGGTAGATGATGCGCGCCGTCTTCCACGATTCGGCGAACATGGGCAGCGACGCCAGCGCGGGATAGAGCGGCCCTTGATAGCCCAAGGCAAAGAGCACGGCGAAGGCGCCCAGCGCGATGAGGAACCAGGTGCGTCGCTTGCGCAGGCCGCTCACCAGGCCCAGCGCCGCCGACGCCAGTGCCACGACGCCGACGTAGCCGCTCTCGACGCGGTTCCACGCCGGCCAGAAGGCATAGCTCTGTCCGTGGAAGTTCGGCGTGATAAAATCAACCCACATGGCGGGGGGAAACTCATAACCGCGTCGCAGATTCTCCGGGACGAGCGCCCGTTCGGTTTGTGGGAGTCGCACCAGGCCGGGCAGAATTGAGGGAGCGGCCAGCGCGCCGCCCAGCAGCGCCACCAGCGCCAGCCGTCCCACGCGCCGAGGCAATCGCAGCAGGCCGCCGTCGAAGACCTGCCAGAGGGCGTAGAACGTGATGGCGATGAGGGCGTAGAGCGCAGCCTGTCCGTGGCCCGCCAGCAACAGCCCCGCCAGCGCGCCGCCCGCCAGGGGGATGCGCCGGGAGTGGCGCATGGCCCCGTCGAGTCCCCAGAAGACCCACGGCAGCCAGGCCATCACGTCGTTGAACTGCGGATGGCCCAGATGGACGACGAAGGGGTTGGAGAAGGCGTAGGCTACCGCACCGAAGAGAGCCGGGCCGCGCTGCAGCCGCCAGACGGGTGAGTGTCGCAGGTAGAGGTAGAGCCCCCACCCGGCCCAGAGCAGCGAGAAGGCGCCGCGCACCAACAGCAGGCGATCCGGCAGCGGGTGGATGAGGAAGAGGGGCCAGTTGAAGACGTTGAGCAAGCCGTATTGCGCCTCGGCGATGATGGGATCACCGGCCTGCAGGCCCGTGTGCCAGAGCGGGAAGACGCCCCGCCGCACCCAGCGCGCCACGTAACTCCATACGGGATAGAGCTGGTTGAAGAGATCGCCGCCGCCGCGCGGGAAGGTGTAACCCGCGATCCAGACGGGCCAGAAGAAGAGCGCCGTCGTCGCCAGCAGAAAGAGCAAGGGGGGGGCCTCGCGTCGTAGTTGGTCTCGGATACGCACGGTTACCACGCTCCCACCCGTATGCGGGTCAGCACAACATGTGTCTCTGCCGTCCGGTTTCGCTCCAGCCGCACGGGCAGAGGCTCGATCTGGCCTTCCTGCACCGTGTAGGCGACCAGCTGCAGAGCGTAGACGCCGGGCATGGCGTCCCCGGCGACGGTGAGGACGCGCGTCTCTGCGAGGGTCTGGCCTCGCCGCCAGGTGGACGTGGGGGCAGCGCCGTCCTGCGGCCAGGCGTCGGATTGGGCGGCCTTGCGCCACTGCGCGTCGATGAGCTGGGCGGAGACGGTGTAGTCGGTCTTCATGGGGGCTGTGGCTTCCCAGTGCAGCGTCACGGTCAGCGGCGCGCCGGGCGCCACGGTTAGCGCACTGACGTCGTAGCCGCGCAGCCGCATCCCTTCGCCGAAGCGGATCTGGACAGGGTTTGGTACAGCGCCCTCTTGTGGCTGGAGGGCGATTTCGCCAAAACGCACGTGATCGTCGCCTGCCGGCGTGTGCAGCCGCGCGCCCGTCGTGCCGTCATAGACGCCCACGCCGACGGTCAGGGTGTCGGGCGCGTAGGCCTGGGGGGGGATGCGGATGGCGAGAGGCTCGGCCCAGGTGCGCCCCGGCGGAAGCTGTGTCGTAGAGAGCAGGCCACGGCCCGGCAGCGTATCGCGCTGCGCGACGATGCGGTCGCCTTGCCCCAGCAGGTGGATGAAGAGCAGGTGCTCGGTCTCGGTGGGCGCGAGGCTCTCCCAGTACAGGTTGAGCTCGACGTATCCGCCCGGCTGTGTGTGCTCCGTCTCGAGCTGGTAGCCCAGCAGGCGCAGATGTTGGCCGAAGGCCATGTCCAGCGTCTGCGGGGGGACGAAGTTGGGGGGCAGCGGTGCCGGAGGGCGATAGCTGGGCAAAATCCAGGCCGGCAGCGCCATCACGGTGAGGGCCAGCAACAGGGTGGGGAGGGCAGCCATGATCGCCCGCGCGAGTCGGACGCGCTGAGCAGGCACCCACGTCAAAAGCCCCCAGATAAGGCCTAGCGACCAGAGGGGCAGGGCGGGAAAGACGAGCCGACCCTGCGAGGCCATGGTCAAGCGCGTCCAGCGGATGAGGGCGACGAAGACGGCGGCGGGCCAGGCCCAGGCCATCGCCCGCGCGGCGGTGAGCGGCTGCCAGTAGAAAGGCCAGAGCCGCCGCCAGAGTGGCTTCTCTTCGCGTAGCCATAGCAGCAGGCGCCAAAATAGACCGAGGGCGGCCAGCAACATCAGGGTGGTGAGGAGGGTGTAGAGAGGGTCCGGCATGGGGATGTTGAGCCAGCCGAAGTTTCCCCAGTAGCCGGTCAGGAAAGACCCGCGTTCCGACCAGAGATCTGTGAGAGACGGGGGGGAGACGCGGCGGCCGACAACGGCGAGGAAAGCGTTGAGGCCCAGTGGATCGCCGTAGAGGCGGAAGTTGCGCGCGTACCACCAGCCCGCCACGAGCGCCGCCGGCATTATCCAGGTGAGCAGGCTCTTGGCGAAGGCTATCGCCCAGGCCCAGGTGGGGCGCGAGGGGCGGCCCAGGCGCTGCCACGTCGTCCAGAGCGAGGTGGCGGCCGCCAGCGGGAGCAGCGCCAGCGCGCCTGCCTTGCTCAGAATCGCCAGGCCGACGGCGAGGCCCAGGCGCAGTTCCGCGCTGGGGTAGTTGAGTTCCTGTTTGAGGGTGCGGACCATGAGCAGGAGCGCGAGGATGGAGAGGGGAATGACCAGGGCGTCGTTGTTGACGGCGCTGCTGATGAAAACGAACATGGGCGTGAAGGCGTGGGTGGCGGCGACGGCGAGGGCCAGGTGCGGGCGCGCCGGGAAGAGCGCGCGGATCAGGCGCCAGCTGAGGGTGACGGCCCAGACGCCCAGCAGCACGGAGAAGAGGCGTGCGACGTGGATCGCCAGGACGGTTCCGCGCCAGGGGAAGCGCTCCCGCTCCGGGTTGTGAAGGACCACATTGGGGTTGCTGCGGTCGGGCATAGCGACGCCGCGCGCGGCCTGGGGATTGAGAACCCGCACGTCCGTCAGGTCGCTTGTATCGATGGGCGTTGTCAGGAGCGCTGCCAGCAGATAGTAGAGAGGGGGTTGTGCACCTTCTTGCTGCCAGGGGCCGGCCTCGCCGCCGGGTTCTGTGGGCAGCGTCGGCAAGGCGTGCTCCGTCGCCAGGTGCTCGACCATAGGGTAGTGGAAGAGTTCGTCGGGCGTCTCGAAAATAGGCACGCTGACGCTGTACGTTACCGCCAGAAGAACGAAGGTTGCCAGGATGCCGTGGAGAACGCGGCGGTGAGCGCTGCTCATGGCACGGTCCCTCGCATCGTGCACGCGATGCGGTACGTATCGTCGGGCAGCCGCCGTCCGGCGGCGTCATGGGCGGGCCAGCGCGCGTTTTGACGAGGCGACCAGATGCCCACACCGACGACGCCCTCCGGTGCCGAGGCACCCTCGATGACGCGGATATCGTGGATGACCTCGTCCGGCTGCCAGTCGGCCGGCGCATAGAGGCCGCGCAGCGCCGCACCGTCGGCCTGAGCGTTGAGCGCGCCGGTCGCGTCGAGCCAGTGGGTGAAGATGGTGGGTTGCCCTTCGATAGCCTTTAGCGCTTCCCACGTCAGCTCCACGCTGATCTGTTGTGGTCCGCTCCGATGACAGGTGGCTGTGCGCAGCGCGACGGTCTCGCCGAAAGCAGCCAACGGCTTGCCGGGAGACGCCGACGTTTCAATGCGCCCTGCTGTCACCAACGTCATAGTGGTCGGATGATAAGCGACGATCTTCACGATGCTCGCCGCGCGTAAATCCTCGGCGCTGAGCGCGGGATCGGCCAGCTCCAGGAAGTAGGGCAACCCCGGCGTGATGATGGCGCCGAAGGCACGACCCGTGACCTGGGGCGCGGCACCTGTATGTGTCGCGATGAACATCTCGCCGTTGGTGGGCGGCGGGATGGGGATGATGCCCTCGTGCATCAGCGGGTAGGTGCGCGCTTTCGGCGTCACGCGGCCCGGCAGGTTGACGATGAGCGCGCCCGGCGTGCTTTCGGCGACCTCCACGGCTTTCCAGAGTAGATCACCTGTCACGCGATGGATCTGCACCACACCGCGCACAAAGGTCAGCGGCGGGAGCAGGATGACGAGGCTGAGCGCTAGTTGGAGGCCGCGTCGCCAGCGCGTCTGACGTGGCCACGTCAGACCGGCGACGGTCAGCCCCCAGAGCAAGGCGATGCCCGCCGACGCGGGGTAAAAGGAGCGCGTGGGATCGCGGAACCAGTTGAAGGGCTGCGTGGTCAGCGGCATGACAAGCCAGATGGCGACCCAGCCGAGGGTGAAGAGAAACCAACGCCCGCGTTCACCGCGCCGATGCCAGAGCATCAGAGCCGTCACAACGGTCACGCCGAGCACCGTCATCCAGACGACGGCGCTGCCGGGCGCAATGTGCGCGATCCTGGTCGCCAGTGGCGCGACAGGGTAGGCCAGGGCCTGAAGCAGGGCGACAAGGTTGTAGTGCGGGTGCAGGCCTTCCAGAAAGCGGGTGGGGACGGCGGTGGAGAAGTGCAGGATAGCGGTCAAAGGAAGCAGCGATGCGGCGAGGTGCGCCGGCGCCCAGCGGGAGAAGGACCGGCGATGTAGGGTGAGTTCGGCCCAGACGATGGCCGCTCCAGCGACGATCCCGCCCTCGTAGACCAGGCCGGCCAGCAGTGTGAACAGCAGGGCGATGCCGTGTTGCCATGGGATGGCACAGGCACGGGCCCGTTGGTAGACGAGTAGGGCTGCCAGGCCTAAGGCGGCGGTCAGCGGATAGGAGATGGCGCTGACCCAAAGCACGGCGTTGGTGGCGAAAGGAAAGAAGACAAAAAAGGCGGCGGTCAGCGGGCCGCTCAGGCGGGGATCGACCGCTTTCCATTGCATGGCAAGCGCGCCGACGAAGAGGGCGCAGATCACGTGTCCGAAGAGGTTGAGTGTGTGGAGCAGCGCGGGGTGCAGATTGCCGGTCAGGAGATAGAGCGCGCGCAGCAGCATGAAACGCACAGGGCGGTAGTCCTCGTAGGGTCCCAACCGGTACCAGTATGCCAGGGTCGGCGTTGCTTTGACCCAGGGGATCTGTTGGAGATCGTCGGCGTAGAAGGGAAGACGGACGGCCTCACCGTAGAGAATGGCTGTGGTGAGGAGTACGACCAAGATGGTCATCAGCGTAGCCTGCTGTTGGATGCTTCTTGTCTTAGTCATATGTGAAGCGGATGATACCACGAAGCGGGGGGAAGAGCAAAGAGAGGGTAATAAACAAATCTTCCGCTTTGGTATCATCAGTCGATTCAACTCAAACAGACGGGCACCTCATGAAGTGTCAACATATCTCTGAAACATCCTCACCAAAGAAAAACATAAGGTACCCTTTTCTCTGCTGATCTCCTTTTTTTCAGTAGATTCAGTAGAGACATCGGTGCTTGAGTACACCATCCAAGCACAAAAATATGAGTCAGTGGATTAAGTGGATTTAACTGATTTACAGCTATTCAATCTGCTTAATCCGTTCAATCCGTTGACGTTTTCGAAGGAGTCATTGATTGTCTTCGTGCTCGGTGATCACGAGGGTTAGGTTGCCGGCTGCGTCCATGTGGATTTCGGCCAGGGAGAGGGCCCGATGGGGTAAAGGCGGGCCGTCGAGGTAAGCTGCAGGAAGCCGATCCATAGTTGGGTAGTAGTAAAGTCCGGTCAGTATCTTCGCCTGGGTGGAGGGGTTCATCTCCGGTATGGGCAGCTCAATTTGGTCAATAAGCAATTGATCCTGAAGCCAGACGCTGGTGGGCAGGGATCCATATCGGGGATAGGTGTCTACTTGACTTAAGACATACGGCGTACCCTCTGGTTCAGTGTACAGATGGATAAACAGACTGAAGTTATTGGACGTCGTCTGCGTGACTCTCCAGTAATAAGTGATGTTGAGCCCGGCTTCCCCGGTTTCCTTCTCCGTCCACGCCAGATCGTAGCCGAGGAGCAAAAAAGTATCTGCAAAGTTGACATCGGTCCTATGGGGTGGGGACTGAGGCACGTGAGAGGGGGGGATAGGTTTGGGGTAAGTGGGATAGAGATAGAGCGAAGGGGCCAGGGCAGCGTAGACGCCGAGCAAGGTGGCTAAGATTCCGACGAAGATCTGGGAGCGCAGGACTTCACGTAAGCCGACGGCGAGGGTGAGGGCCACAGTCGCGGCGGCCGGAAAGAGCAGCCGTCCTCCTCCCATCCAGATGGCGGTCTCTGTTGTTAATTTGAGCAGTGAGACAAAAACGAGCCCCAGCCATCCCCAAAGTAGGAGTAGGAGAGGGCGCAGCGTCGGTTTGCGGCTGAAAATCACGCCAGTGCCGACCACGCCTCCTATGCATAGAACTCCCATCAGACAGTAGAACCACGGGGCCGCGAAGACAATTCCTCCAACACTGAAGTCCAACCAATAGGCTTTCCATAGAAAGGCGAGGAATTCCTGAATTTCGGGCCAGTGTAAAGGGGTAGTGCGCTCTCCTATCAGGACTGTTAACAGGTTGGTGGCGAAGGGGTTATGGTAAAGACGCCAATTCCTCAGAAACCACCAGCTGTCCACGCCGAGGGTCACGGATCCCGCCAACACGGCGGCTCCAAGAGGTTGGAATTGTCGTGTCTCCCAAACTTGCCAGAAGGCAATGCAAGCCAGTGGAGCCAACAGCCCCAGGCCGGTCAACTTTGTAAGAGTGGCGATCCCGATGATGAGCCCTAATAGCGCGCCGCGCCGGTAGCTCAAACCTGCCTTAAGCGCGATGCCCAGTTGCCACAGCGCGACGTGGATCAAGCCAACGGCGGCCATGTCGTTGCTGAAGGAGGTTGCGATGAAGAGATATTGAGGGTTGAGTCCCATGAAAGCCACTGTCAGGGCAGCCAGTTGCCACGGGAAGAAACGGCGAATCAACAGATAAGTAGCTGCCAGGGTGATGGTACCCCACAGTAGGGAGATACATCGTCCCGCGTAGAAAAGGGTCTGTTGTTTGAAGGGGGAAAACAAGTATACTGGTACAAATACATTATAATTTCCATAATCAGTCGCAAGGAAATGTGGATTTGGGGTGGGCGGGTAGAGGTTTTTTAGGTTGAAAAGAGTGGCGGTCCCGGCAACGGTGGCATAGTAGAAGGGCGGTTGGTGTCCTTCCAATTCCACCGGGGTGGGCTTTTCTCTTGATGCCCGTTTTACGTCAATCTTTGGCAGTCCCTGACCCGCCATGAGGTGCTCCACATAGGCCTGATGATAGACCTCATCCGGTTTGCAGTAAAGGGGATTGCCAAAGATATAGTACACGCTGAGTGCAACAAAGGCAGTGAAGAGCAAGCCTAAAAAGAGTTTTTCCAGGGCTGTTTTTTTCATCTTGTTCCCTTCTCCCTTATTCGAGGGTGTAGTATCTTCAGCCATACCTACGCCACCTGCTCCCAGGTGAACAGGTGCGTCCAGGGGATCGACCAAAGGCCATGGCTTCCAATGGCGGAAAGCCGACAGGGACGAGAGCAAGGCACGTCGCCGACGGGGCGACAGGATATCGAGCAACGCTGTGAGAGTCAGTTGAGCAATGCATGCCGGAGTTATACGTCGGGCGGATGATACCATGAAGGGAGGGTAAGTACAAGGGCATAGAATGTACAAAAGCCAAGCAGCATCGCGGATTCAGCCTCGAGCATGCAGCTGGCGGAAGAACGCGGCCGTGTGTGCAGCGATGCGCTCCCAAGAAAAGGCTTCGGCGAGGACGGTGGCGTTTTCGCTCAACCGGGCGCGGAGCTCGGGAGTTTCCCACAGCCGTCGGATGGCCTCGGCCAGGGCCTTGGCGTCCTCCGGTGGGACCATCAGCATGTGCTTACCCTCCTGAAGATCCTCGAGCGGGGTGGACGGCTCGGTGGTGACGATGGGACAGCCATGGGCCAGGCAGGCGTGCAGCGTGCCTCGCCGCAGACTCACCCCATCGCGGTAGGGTAGGGCGCAGATGTCGCTGGCGAGGAGAGCGGCGGAGACCCCCGACGGTTTGACGAATCCGGTGCGGTGGACGCGCGCCTCGAGGCCCAGATCGACGATCAATCTGTCGATGGAGTCCGCGTACTCGCGGTTGGTGGGGTCGCTGGAGCCGGTGCGCCCGCCGATGAAGATCAGGTGCGCGGGAAGGCCGTTGTGCACTAACCGCGCCAGCGCCTGCAGCAGGGTCTCCACGCCCTTGTTCGCGTTCAGAAAGCCGAAAAAGCCCAGCAGAAGGTCTTCTTCTCCGATGCCGTGGGCTGCACGCCAGGCGTCTCGGTCGTAGTCCGCCGGAGGGTTGGGCGCGATGTTGCTGCCGATGTGGATGATCTTGATTCGTGGGCGGCGCTCGGTGTCCAGGTGTTGATCCAACTCGGTGTAGTCAGCGCCGTTGGTGACGATAATGCCGTCGCTGTATTTCGCCAGCCAGTAGACGGCCCACCTGCGGAGCGGACCGGCCTTGGGGAAGAGGTAAGGTGGGCGCAGATCGTGGAACGTGGTCACCAGGGGCGCGGGGACGTGTTTTCCTTGCAGGCGCGGGTAGAAGTTGATGGCGCCACGCATCTGGTAGGCGGCGGCTTGATACTGGATGTTGATCACGTCTGGCTGAATTTCTTGGAGCCACCGCGTGATCTTCGCATGGGCGCCCCATCCCCAATCGGCAAGCTTGTGATGGACGGTCATGCCGTCCTCTTGCGTCTGAGCGTCACCTCCCGAGGTGAGCACATGCACCTCGTGCTTTAAAGCAGTTAGAGCGTGACTCAGCTTGTAGGTGAAATCGCCGACGCCACCTTCCATGGGTGGGTATTCTCCGGTGATCATGACTATGCGCATGAGAGCCTCCGTCGAATGATTGCGTCTGTTTCTTCAGAAGTTACTCTATGTGGAGGATGATCAGAGGGATCCGCTCTTCCTCCAGTGGCTTGTCTGCCTGGTAAGCTGCGATCCGTCCTGAATTGTCCGGATGATAGAGGCCGGCTTTGAGAGGATAACGTCCAGGGGGAAGTTCAGACGGTAGCGACAGGGTTATGGGATCCTCGACAATTTCACCGGGACGCCACGTGTAGGGGGGGCGGGTGCCAAAGTAGGGACGTCCGTCGGCCTGGGTGATAAGGGAGCCCTGGGAATCGTATAAGTGCACAAATGTCTTTGCGTCCAGGTTTGTCTCGACGTCGGTGCTCCAGTAGAGTGTCAAGGGCACAACGTTTCCCGCTTGCCAGCTTGTCGTGGCGAGATCGAAGCCCAGGAGGGTGATATGGTCTCCCAGATGGATATCCGAGAGGGGATGATCGATCTCCGGTTCGGGAAAGGCAAATTCACCTTGCAGAACCCAGAGATGATAAGGCGCGTAATTCAAAGCGCCGGCCACCTCGGAGTCTACCTCCAAGGTGATTTCGACATTTTTGCTGTCTATGCTTTCTGGGGGGATCTCGAACAGCGTCTCCAGCCACTCCCCGGCGATTTGGGGCCAGGCCCAGCGACCGGTGGCCTCGCCGTTAACCTTGACGAAGACCGCGCCGCCCTCGTGAGCGTGCAGACGCGCCACGAGCCAGAGCGGACGTCCGGGTTGAGCGGTGGTTTGGAACGTCAATCCGCCGTTGATCAGGCGCCCGCCGTCGATGACTTCCCTTGTGGGATCGACGCGGTAGGTCATCTGGTGGACTTCGGTGGGAAAGCCGGGGCGCAGTTGACGCTGCCACCAGCGGACGCCGTGCGCGGCTTCGTCTTCCAGATCTGCCACGTCTAGCGCGTCGACGATCTCCAGACCCTCCGTACGGGCGATGATGTCCGGCTGATGGAACGTCGTCCCGCTGTTTGCCAGGGACCAATCGGCCTTCCAGATGCCCTGCACCGGCTCCGCGCTGGCGATATAGGCATAGGGCACGTCGACGAGGAGAAGTTCTTCGGCGAAGAGATCTGTGCTGGCGAGGTAAGGAATGCTGAACGCGTTGGGATAGATGGCGAAGTAGGCGGGTCGCAGGGGCGAATTTTCCATCAACTCGTAGACGCTGCCGGCGCCGTGGCGCCACGCCTCTGCTGCATCCGGCGTGGTGAGACCAACGAGGTCGTAGGTTGGCCGCTCGCCGACATAGCGCAGGCTGCCGGTATCGTGTACCCCGACACGGACCTCTTCTGGTAGATGACCGCGTATCCAATCCGCCAACACCAGCTGCTGGTTGGCCATGGTGCGGACAGAGCGCCGGTAGAGGATGATGAAGTCAGGGAGGGCGTGGAGCGACGCAGCGATCAGATAGAGAGCGCAGAGGATGGCTGTTACCCGCTGCCATCTTCGCCGAGCGCGTTGCTCCAATGCCGCAAGGCTGCTGATTGCCAGGCTAAAGGCCAGCGGAAGAAGGGGGACCTGGTAGCGGCCCACGTGCCAGCTGGAGGTGATGAGCATGGCGTTGGCGAGGGTCGCGCCGAAGAACCACGCGCCTGTCACCAAGAGCGTTTTCCAACGTCGTTTCGAACCGAGGAAAAACCACGCCAGGAGCATGAAGAGAAGCAAGCCGGGCGGCGTGAAAGCCGGCACAGGTGAGTCCCAGCCCAGGAAGGAGCCCAACACAATGTCGCGGTACGCCAGAGTTATTGAGTGCAAGATCTCTTTTGGATACGCCGGCACATTGTAAAGCCATGCCTTTGCCTGAAAGCCCGTCGCCGAGGGACTGCCGGTCAATGCCCAGTTGACGGCGGATGGCAACAGCCCGGGCAGGATGGCCGCCGAAAGATACAGGATCCGTGGCCATTGCAGTCGGCGGTGGTGCACCATATCTCCTGCCACGGAACCGAAGAGCACAGCGCCGGTGAGCAACAAGCCTTCCGGTCGGGTCATGCCGGCCATGCTCAGCCAGACGGCGCACCAGCCGGGTTTGTTGGCCACAAAGGTGTAAAGCGCGGCCAATGTCACTGTTGTGAAAAGGCCGGTTTCCATTCCATTGAAGAAACTCCATTGTGCTGCCCCGGATAGAAGGACCATCAGAGCGGCGAGCAGGGCCCATGGGTGACGGCCTCTCCGGTCAGCGATCATCTGCGCTGTCAGATGGTAAGTCAGCCAGGTATTGGTAGCGAGCCAGACTATACCCAGGGCAACGGTGATGCTGGCCAGTGACTCGCCTGTGAATCCGATTTTGTAGAGCAGGGCAACCAGCAACCCATATAGCATGCTGGTCATCCCTGTGGTGGGTGGGTCACCGGTATTGTACTGGTAGATGTGTCCTTTGGCGATCTGACGGGCGTATTGAAAAGTGATGTAAGCATCGTCTAACGGTGCGACCGGCCGCCCCTTGGCGGTGGTGAAGGCGATTTGGAGATAGAGAGTAGCGATGATAAGGCCCAGTCCTATCAGAAGGGCGATGATGCGTCGATACTCCCTGGCGTGTTTTGTGTGCGCCCTCATGAGATCTGAGTCAAGCGTGTCACGGTCTTCAGCCATCTCTGCGCAGCCTTCTTCCAGGTGAAGCGCGCGGCGCGGTTCAATCCGCGTTGGCGCAACGTGGCGCGCAGCGATGCGTCGTCGAGCAGGCGGCGGAGCGCCTCGGTCCAGCCCGGCACGTCCAGCGGGTCGACCAGGAGGCCGGCGTCCCCGACGACTTCAGGCACGCTGGAGCGGGTCGAGGCGACGACGGGCGTGCCGCAGGCCATGGCTTCCAACGGTGGCAGGCCGAAGCCCTCGTAGAGGCTGGGGAAGGCGAAGACGGCGGCTTGACGGTAGAGCGCGGGCAAATCGCCGTCGGCGACGAACCCCAGGCGGCGCACGTAAGGACGCGCGTCTGCGGCTTCCAAAGTGGTGTCTGCCAGCCACGCCGGGCGTCCCACGATGACCAGCTCCACGTTGTGCTCCTCGACCAGGGGATCGCAGGCTTGCATCAGGCGGATGTAGTTTTTACGCGGCTGGACCGTGCCCACCGTTAGCACAAAGAGCCGCTCGCCGATGCCGTAGTGTGTTTGCAGGTGTTTGCGCTCGTTGGGTGCCGCCGTCGGGTCGAATCTATGGGAGACACCACTGTAAAGTGTGGTGACGCGGTCGGGCGGGACGTTTAACAGCGCGATGAGATCCTCGCGTGTCGCGTCGGAGTCCGCCAGGATGTGGTCGGCGCGGGCGACGCTGCGCGGCACGGCGTCGTTGAGGTAGCGGAGCAGCGGCGGCGGGAACGTCTCCGGCAATCGTAGAAATGAGAGATCGTGCACCGTGAGCAGCGAGCGCGTCGCTGTGTGCAGCGGCGGCAGGACGAAGTCCGGCGAGTAGAACACGTCCACCGGCCCGGTGACGAGCTCAGCAGGTAGGGGGAGCCGCAGGCGCTGCCAGATGCGGGCCATCCAGTCGTCGGTGAGGGGCAGCGAGCGGAATCCCAGGCGCTCCGGTGCTGCGGCCAGCGTTCGGAGGCGGGCCTGCTCGTCGCGCCAGCGTGTACCCAGGCCGGCGCTGGCGGCCATGAGGACGTACTCGTTTTTATCATCGGTGGCCAAGAGCGCGCCGACCAGCTCCCGGGCGTAGCGTCCAATGCCGCCGCCCTGGCGCGCTGCGGCTGTGTAATCGACGGCAAGACGCATCAGTCGACGTCGTTGTACGTCCAGAAACGATTGACGAAGAAGTTCCAGAACATGACCACGCCTGTGGCGACAGCCTTGGCGGCGTTGTATCCCAACGTGTACGCGGCTTCGTAGCCGTCGACCAGGGTCAGATCCATTGCCAGTCCCGTCAGCGGAAGGGCCAACAGACGCAAAATACCGGTGTTAATGGCCCACCCGGCGATGTTGACGGCAAAGAACTGCACCATCTGCGCCGCAATGGGCTTAGAGCGGGAGTCGGGATAGGTCCACAGGCGGTTCCAGGTGAAGTTGCTCAGCACCGCCAGCGTGAAGGAGATGGTGTTAGAGAGCACCAGGGGCCAGCCGATGATCCGATGAACGACGAAAAGCGTACTGAAATCCACGAGAGCCCCGATGGTGCCGACCACCGCGAATTTGAAAAAGCGTTCTACTTCCTTCCGGTTATCTCCGATCCACGCTGTTACAGAACTCACGCAAGCTCTCCTTATGCTGGTGTCGAAACCAGATTATACCGGAGGAAAGGCCAATGTCAATTATTGTGATCTTTGTGCCTCCACTGACCTTGGTCCTTTGCCTTCTTACGAGAGGGTTTTCGTTGTCGCATTGTGAGTTTGGCGAATTTCCGGGTCGTGGTATTGACAAATGTCGAATCCAATAAAGTCGTACCTTAAAAGTCCAATAAAGTCGTGTCACCCC
>JBNGCW010000047.1:0-29231 GCA_049975525.1 Anaerolineae bacterium | reverse complement strand
AAACTCGTGCGTCTGGTGCATGCCCTGCTCACGAAGAACGTGCCTTACGTGAGGCCCCAGATGCCTAGTGCGGTGCCGCAGGAGGACGGCGAGTTGCAGTAGCGTCAGACGCGACGCTATCTCTTTAGTTGAATACATTACCGCTATCCGCAGATAAAAATGTATTTCTGTTGGAATCTGTCAGGACGGCTTATGTTCGCCACATCCGCTACCAGAGCCTATTTTGATGTCAATGTACTGTTAATTTCCTACTTGACTTTTTACCGCATGTCTTGGTTTTTGAGTCTCATCGACATCGAAGCACGATCTCTCGGGCTGCGCCTGCTTCAGAACAACCCACCCTATCCATTATACCACCCTTTGAACTCCACCGCTTCAGAAAGAGATAAAACGGTATTTAAGCAACGTCCAGAGCACCGTAAAGCCGTCCCGCCAGGAGATTTTCTTGCCCTCCTCGAACTCCCGACCGGTGTACGAAATCGGCACCTCGTAGATACGGTAACCGCGCCGCAGGATCTGAGCCGTGATCTCCGGGTCGAACCCCCAACCTTTGGCCTTAAGACGCAGCTGTTGCCCCACCTCACGCGTGAAGACCTTGTAGCACGTCTCCATGTCGGTGAGAATGGTGTTGTAGAGCACGTTGGTGACAAAGGTCAACAGACGATTGCCCACCATGTGCCAAAAGAACATGGCCTTGCTGGGGCCGCCGCGAAAGCGCGAACCGTAAACGACCTGCGTGCGCCCTTCCAGAATCGGCTGCAGCAGTTTGGGATAATCACGGGGATCGTATTCCAGATCGGCGTCCTGGATCAGCAGAAGGTCGCCAGTGGCGTGCTCCAACCCGGTGCGCACCGCCGCACCCTTGCCCTGATTGTGCTCGTGCAAGAGGACACGCACGTCGGCGTCGTCGCGCAGCGGGTTCAAAAACTCACGTGTCCCGTCCGTCGAGCCGTCATCCACCACCACTATCTCCCGTTCCAGCCTCACCCTCTCCTCGTGCGCCTCCCCCTCCCAGATGTCGATCTCCAGTTTGACAGCGCGCACGCGGGCGATGATCTCCGAAATGGTCTCAATTTCATTGTAAGCAGGGATGATAACCGAAAGCTTCACAACTCCTCCATGGTTTTGCTCTCAGACCGCAGGCCGACCCTGCGGCCAGATCCAGTCCAATAGTAGTCGCTCTTCCGCACGCGTCAAATCGCGCCACGCGCCCGGCGTCAGATCGGGCGGCAGCTGCAGCGGCCCCAATCCTACGCGCACCAGGCGCACCAGCGGGAGGCCCACCGCCGCCGTCATACGCTTGATCTGGCGGTTCATACCCTCGTAGAGCACGAGGCGCAGCCACGCCGTCTTCTCCGGCGCGGGAAGCGGTTTGGGAAAGGGCGGCAGCGTCAGCGCTTCGACGTCGGCGGGGCGCGTCTTGCCGGGTTTAATCTCAACTCCCTTCCGCAGCCGCTCCAGCGTCTCCACCGTGGGTTGGCCCACCACCAGCGCCAGGTAGGTCTTGGCGTGGTGATAGCGGGGATGGGTCAGACGGTGGATCAACGGCCCGTCGTCCGTCGCCAGCACCAGCCCCTCACTGTCCAGGTCGAGCCGCCCGGCGGGCTGCAATCCCACAGGGATACCGAGATCGGTCAACGTGCGGCGTCCCAGACGGTCGCGCGGGGCGCAGAGCACGCCATAGGGCTTGTAGGCGATGACGTAACGCGCTTTCATCGTCAGGTCACATCCTCCGGAGGAGCAAAGGCCCAGCTGCGCAACGCCTCCAAAAACTCATAGGCCGTGAAATCCAGCTGTAAAGGCGTAACGGAGATATACCCTTCCGCCAACGCGAAGATATCGGTGCCCGGCTCCTCCACACCGATGGGCGGATCGCCACCGATCCAATAATACGGCCGACCGAAGGGGTCGACGCGGCGAATCAACTCGTCGCGGTAGATACGCAGGCCCATGCGCGTCACCTGGACGCCGTGAATTTCCGCCGCCGGCAGAGCCGGCACGTTGACGTTGAGCAGGACGTTTTCGGGCAGACCGCGCGCCAGCACCTCTCGCGCCAACGAGGCGGCGAAGGCCGCGGCGACGCTGTAATCGGCGTCGGCGACGCGGCTGTCCAGCGAGACGGCCACGGCGGGTTGTCCGGCGATAGTACCCTCCATCGCCGCCGTCACCGTGCCGGAGTAGGTCAGATCGTGGCTCAGGTTGGGGCCGCGATTGATGCCCGTGACCACCAGATCCACAGGCGTTTCCGCCAACCCCATCAGCCCCAGAGCGACGGCGTCGGCCGGACAGCCGTTGGTGATGAGGGCAGGGACGCCGTTGCGCAGCACGTCCGGATCGGCCCGCAACGGCTTATGCATGGTCTTGGCGTGCCCGGAGACACTCCAATTTCGATCCGGTGCAATGACCGTGATACGGCCCACCGCTTGCAGCGCTTCGGTCAGCGCCAGCAGCCCCGGCGCGTCACGTCCGTCGTCGTTGGTGATCAGAATATGCGCTTGCTTGTTCTCCATTGTTTCCCGTTCCTCTAGGTGCCTGACCGATGATAGACCGCTCTCTTACACCCCTGCACGGGCACGGTGGAGACACGGGCCACGGCTAGCTCTGGTTTCCCTTCTCACGCTCCAGCCAATAGCGCAAAGTGCCACGCACCAGCGCGCGCTCGAAGTAGTCACCCGTCTCCAAAGAAAGCATCTCCACAGGCTTCTGAAGCAGAATCTCCAGGAAGGGTTGCACCTGTCGTCCGTAGCGCTTCATGCAAGCCAGCGGTTTGAGACCAGGCCAGGAGTAGCAGCTGACCGTCATGCGGCGGTGGGTGGTATCCACCTCCGGCGGCAGTGCGTCAAAAGCCGGATCGTCGGGCGGGAACTCGTATTTATCCAGGTCACCGGTGGGAATACCCTCGATGGCTTTGACCTGCAGCGAACCAGGGCGCAGATTGAGGTAGGGATCCGCAGCCAGATCCACCACCACGGCGTGCGCCGGCAGATAGCCCAGCAGCTCGTTCCGAAAAATATACCGGCTGGGATCGCGGCGCGCGGTGGCGTCGACGAACATATCGGCACGACGCATCTCGGCGGTGAGCAAGGCCTCGTTGCAGGTAACGCTGCGCTCGATCAGCGTGGCGATAACCGGCGTCACACACACCGACGCCGGCTCCGTAGTCAACGCCTCCCCGCCGTGCTTAGCCGCCGCCTCCGCAGCGTAACGCCCCACAGGCCCCGCGCCCACGATGAGCACGCGGATGGGAACATCGTAGGGCGGCTCGAAAAAGTTCGGACGGGTCTTACGCAAAGCCCGGAAACCCGCCCAGATGGCGTTCCAGCTCGTACCCCGGATGTTCTCGATGAGCCGCACGCCGTCGTCGTCGACGACACCGTCCATGGCGATGGGAATCAGCCCCAGATCCTGCATCCGCCGCACGCGCCCTGGATGCGTGTTGAAGTGCAGCATCGAAAAGAGAATGGCGCCGGGCTTCATCCCCGCCATCTCATCGTCCTCCGGCGAGCGCACCTGCACGACGATATCCTGCTCGTAGCACGCCTGATGGGTGCCGAAACGCACGTTGGGACCGGCCTCCAGATACGCCTCCGGCTCGATGCCCATCCTCGCGCCGTATCCCTCCTCGACGACAACTTCGCGGGCCCGCGGCGCCAGGCGACGTATCAGGCGCGGCAGAAAAGCGCGCACCTCGCCGCGCTCCTTGTGCATGCGGGGAAAGCCGATGGAACGTTTTTGCATATGGACCTCATCCTCCTGTGATCAACGGGGCTCCTCTCACGTGAACGTTGACGATCCCCAACTCGCATTTATACTCAAAAGTGCGGAAAGCGTCAACCCGAAGGTAAGGAGAGCTATGCCCTATCAACCCAAGCGCTTTATCGCCGAGGAGATCACGGTCGATTTTGATAAGGTCCCCCTGCTGGAGAAAAAACCCGGCTGTCCGGACGGTTTCACGTGGCGGGAGCGCGATTATCGGATCACCGAGCTGCTGGCGGAGTGGCACGACTATCGACGGCGGGGGCGGATGGCGCACAATATGCGCGAGCGTCACGCCAGGGCCGCAGCGCGCCGGGGCTCCTGGGGGGTGGGCCGCGACTATTACCGCGTGCGGACCGCTGACGGGCGCATGTTCGAGCTCACCTACGACCGTGCACCTGGGGATATGGACGATCGTGCCGGCTCGTGGTGTCTCTACCGGGAGCTGACGGAGAGCTAATCAAGCAGCGACTTACCCGCCGCCAGGCGCTCCACCAATGCCCGCGCGTGTGCCTCGCCCGCCGTGGGATACGCATAGCCCAGCGCCTCGGCAGTCTCCACGGAGAGCCAACTGAAGAGACCCATAGTCGCGCGTAACGCCCGCCAGACATCGGCCTCGTTGTAGTGCGCGTAGACGCTCTTCAGCGCGTCGACAGCACGGGGATCGGCCCACTCTTCCAGATACCGCCCGCGCATCCAGGTGTCGACCTTTTCTTGCGTGGCGCGCGCGTGCCACGTCAGCATCCGATGCAACAGCCCCTTGAGATAGCCATCGCAGCAGGATTTCGCCCACCAGAGCTCGCCCCGGCGCAGGTGCTTGGCCGTCCAGACCGTATGATACCAGAAGTCATGTACTGCGTTGAGGAATTCGTTCTCGTCGGGCGCGGTGTAAGGCGGCGCCGCGACGTCGAGCGCGGCCAGACGCGGTGCGAAGCCCTCTTTATCCACCAGAAAGCGCACCCCGCGAGCGATCATGTCGGCGAGATTGGATGGGAAACCCTGCGCCAGCCACTGCTCCAGGTATGCAACCGGCAGGGGAACGAAATCCACATCCAAACCACCCGCAAACAGAACCCGGCGCTCGTACGTTCCCTCCTCCGGCGTTGGCTCCAAGAACGTCAGCCAGGGCGTGCCGACGTGGTGCAACCAATGCTCTTCTCTATACAAGCTCGGATCGTGGGCGAAGATAAGCACGTCCAGATCCGACCATTGATCCGCCGGATGGTCCGTCCGCGCGCGCGAGCCGATGACAACGGCCGCGCGAATATCATCCTCGCTCTCTGCCCAGCTCACGAAGCGGTCGATCAGGCCTTCGTAGGCAGCTGCCACGAGGTCATCGTTCATGAGCGTGGTCAGACCTCCTCTGCAGTATCAACATCGGGCTCGGCGGCGGGCAACGTGAAGTAGAACCGACAGCCCTCTCCGGCCCCACAATCTACGCCGACCTCGCCTCCCAGGCGTTCCACGATGTGGCGCACAATGGAAAGGCCCAGCCCGTGTCCGCTGACGTGAACTTGAGAAAGACGGGTGAAAGGCTCAAAGAGCGTTTCCACGTCGACGTCCTCCAGGCCCGGGCCGTTATCCTGCACCCAAAAGCGCACCTGCCCGTCGGCCGGTGGATCGGCCCCCAGCTCGACGCGCGGCGGCGTCCCCCCATATTTGACCGCGTTGCTGATGTAGTTGGCCCACACCTCTTCCACCCAGGGCGCATGTCCCAAGGCCACCGGCCATCGCTCCGGCGTGATTACCTGGGCATCCGCCTTTTCGAGGACTTGATCCAGACGTTGTAAGGTCTCTTCCACAATGACCATCATATCCAGGGGCTGGAAGACGACCTCGGCCCCTTTCTGCACGCCAGCCAAGAGGAGTAACTCATCGATGATGTTGAGGGCCTTCTTCGTCCCTCGGACGATTACCTGGGCCAACACCTCAAGAGACTCCGGAGGCAAGGTCCTACCCTCATCGTACAACAGATTGGCCGCCGTCGCCATCGTCCCCACCGGATTCTTTAGATCATGCGCCACCATGTAGGCGAAAGCGTCCAGATCCCGAATCAGCTGCTCACGCTCCTGTACGGCCCGCATGTGCTCCGTGATGTCGTGGAGCATAACCACGTGGCCGAACCGCAGACCACCGTCTCGCCCCTGATCCAGGGAAGAGACGTAAACCTCGTAAACCCGCGCGTCTTTCCCTTCTCCCAGGACCACGCTCTCAGGAACCTCGAGCTCCGGGGAACCGGCGTCGGCGATCTCTGTCCAGACGGGCAACCTGTCCGAGATCGGCTTTCCGATCAACGCTTGGACAGCATCGCCGAAGGCCGCAGCCGCAGCCGGATTCAGGTCAACAATCCGCTCCTGGCCGTCAACCACGATGACGCCGTCGTGCATCGTCTCTAACACCACGGCCCGCGCCACAGGCACCAGATCCAACCACCGAAAACGCAGCGTCCCCACCGTCGTTATAACGCCGGTCAGCAGAAACGCCAGGGGCGTGGGATCGCGCAACGCGCAAGGCATTGCATCGGTGAGATAAAGGATGTTACTCGCCCAGGGAAAGAGAAGCGCCCCCATCATCACCAGAACCTGAGCGCGGTAAAAGGAGTGCGAACGCAACAACGCCCGCAACAGCATCACCGCGCTGCCCAAGAGAAGAAGGTTTGAATAGACCGTGTGCAACCAGAAGAAGAGCGTGTGCTCGGCTTCCAGATAGATGTTCTCGCCACAAGGACGCAGCACCAAGCTGCGCCAGAACAGATGATGCCACGGATTCGTCGCCAGAGCCACCAGCGTCAAAGCGGGTATCACCAAGAGCCACTTTACGCTGTAAGGCCACATGAAGTCTCGCATCCCAAGGTATTCGGCGATAAACAGAAACCAGCCCACGGGGATCACCACAATCCCCAGGTACTTGGCCTTGGCCCAGAAGACCTTCACAGGGAACGACCCACTTCTGATCTCCAGAAGATAGAACAGTGTCCAGACGATCCCTCCCAGCATCACCCAGACGAGATAACGCGCCCCGGTCGTCTGGCGACGACGCCAGACGACGCCCCCCACGTATCCAAGGGCCACGGCCGCAAGGCCCAACAAGAAGGTAATCAGGATTCCCATCGGAACAACGTGCCCTCCACGTCAAGGCGACGAAAGCACATTATTGGACGTCCCATCGACCGCGCTGAAGTCAAAAACAAAAACTGTGCACTGAACCGGAGACATTGACCCACCGTCAATCTCCGCCTATCGCGTAAGGCCACGAGGATAAACCTAACTCAAAGCGCCCTTTAAGTTAAAACAAGGTTATTATACCACCCTTTTCCTCCGAATACAACGGGATATGAACATCTTGGGTTCTTACAGGTTTTTAGGTGAAGCACCCTGGACGGCTTGAAATTGCTCACGGATTTTTTAAGAAGCGTGAGGGATCTCGCGGTTTGCACCATATTCTGACGCCGGGAAACGAGATCCCCCTTCTTTGTACTCAGAGCAAGCCTCCGATTCCTATGAGTTATCTAGGTCAGATAAACAATATAATCTGTGAAATCCGCGTTAATCTGTGGATTCTAGGGCTTCACCCAGGTTAGCCTTGTCTATTCAAGGGGAGATGGTACAATCCTGACATGCGATCCACACTGGCTATCCAGACTCAGGAGAACGATGCCTGCGTGGCTTGAATTGGCACTTCAAATCCTCTTGCTTGCAGCGATGCTTATGGGCCTGGGCGGCCTCGTCATCCCCTTCTTCCCCGGCATTACGGTGATCTGGGCGCTCTGCTTGATCTACGGGCTGATCTACGGTTTCAATACCCCGGGAATCATTGCCATCGCGCTTATCACCCTGTTGGCCATCTTCGGCTGGCTTGCCGACAACGTCCTCATGACGACTAAAGCCCGCGCCGGCGGCGCCCACTGGCTTTCCATCCTCGCCGCTTTTGTCGCCGGGTTCATCGTCAGCCTGGTTTTCACCCCTCTAGGCGGCATCCTTGCCGCGTTCGCGGCCATCTTCCTCGTGGAATACGCCTACGAAAAAGACACCGACGCCGCACTGCGCGCCGTGCAAAACCTCTTCAAGGGCCTGGGATGGGCTTTTATCCTGCGTTTCGTCAGCGGCGCGCTGATGATCGGCATCTGGGGGATCTGGGCCCTCCTCAACTGGTACTACTAGCTCCCCGCAATCCGTCGGGCTGCCTCCACGATGCGCTCCGTCGCCGCCGTGACCGAGAGTCGCACGTAGCCCTCCCCTCCCGCGCCGAAAAAAGCCCCCGGCGCGACGGCGACGCCGGTCGCTTCCAATAGATCCAGGGCAAACGCTTTCGAAGACGGCCCCGTGGGCAGCGGCGCCCACAGGTAGAACGTCGCTTTGGGCAGCGAGATGGGCCAGCCCACCCTCGTCAACGCTTCGTGAAGCAACGCTAACCGCTCGGCGTAGACCGCGTTCCGCGCCGCAATCCAGGCCACATCGGTGCGCAGCGCCGCCACCGCCGCCTCCTGCACCGGGCGGAAGTGCCCCGAATCGACGTTGGACTTGAGCCGCGCCAGCATGGCCAGCGCCTCTGCGTTGCCCACCGCCATGCCCACGCGCCAACCCGCCATATTGAACGTTTTCGAGAGCGAGTGGAACTCCACGGCGACCTCGACGGCGGCGGGCACCTGCAGCACACTCGGCGCCACGTAACCATCGTACGCGATCTCGCTATAGGGCGCGTCGTGGCAGAGCAGCAGATGGTGCTGCCGGGCAAAGGCGACGGCTTCCTCCAGAAAATCCGGCTCCGCCGTTGCCCCCGTGGGATTGTGGGGATAGTTGAGCCAGAGCAGCGCGGCGCGGTCGGCGACCGCCGACGGGACCGCCGCCAAATCGGGCAGAAACCCCCGCTCGGCCCGCAGCGGCAGCCGATAGACCTCCGCGCCCGCCAGCGTTGCGCCGATGACGTAGGGCGCGTAGCCGGGGTCGGGAACCAGCACCAGGTCGCCCGGATCAAGCAGCGCCAACGCCAGCAGCACGATTCCCTCCTTCGAGCCGATGAGCGGCACGACCTCACGCTCGGGATCCAGCCGCACGTCGAAGCGCCGGGCGTAGTACGCCGCCATAGCCTCCCGCAGTGCCGGCAAACCGCGATAACCGGCGTAGCCGTGGCCCGTCTCCCGCCGCGCGCCCCTGCACAACGCATCGATCACCGCAGGGGGCGGCGGCAGATCGGGGTTGCCGATGTCCAACCGGATCACGTCCACGCCCGCGGCGCGCACCCGTGCGATCTCCGCGTTCCACTGCGCGAAGGGGTAAGGCGGCAAACTCGTCATCCGCCGGGCCGGGCTACTACGCCCCACGCGCGTCCTCCAGATAGCCCAGCAGCGCCTCCAATCCCAGCAGATAGCTGCGCCAGCCAAAGCCGCTGATCTGCCCCACACAGACCGGCGCCAGCAGCGAGGTGTGGCGAAACGCTTCCCGCGCGTGCACATTCGAAAGGTGCACTTCCACCGTGGGTAACCCCGTCCCGGCGATGGCGTCGCGCAGCGCCACGCTGGTGTGCGTGTACGCGCCCGGATTGATGACCACGCCGTCGGCCCACTGCATGGCCTCATGGAACGCGTCGACCAGCGCACCCTCGTGATTCGACTGCCGCGCCCGCACCTCGGCCCGATCCGCCGCGGCGTCTTGCAACCGCGCGTCGATCTCCGCCAGCGTCGTCCGCCCGTAGGTCTCCGGCTCCCGCCGCCCCAACAAATTCAAGTTCGGCCCATGCAAAATCAAAATCCTAAACATCACGCCTCCTGGATAACAGCTGCACGTTGCACGCAGAAACGTTCAACCGGCAACATGTGACTCCTGCAATACCGCTTCAACCGCGCCTGGCGGCACACCGTCTACGATCTCCACCGCACCGATGCTTCGCGGCAGGACCCAGCGCAGCCGCCCAGCGCGGCGCTTCTTGTCGTGCACCATCGCCCCCACGATGGACGCCACGGGATACGACGGCGCCCGCGTCGGCAACCCCCACGCGGCCAGCGCCGCCGCGAGGCGCGCCGCCAGCCCCGGATCCGCCAGCCCCAGCCGCTCGGCCAGCCGCGCCGCGACCACCATGCCCACCGCGACGGCCTCTCCGTGCCGCAGCGTGTAACCGCTCAACCGCTCCAGCGCGTGGCCCACCGTGTGGCCCAGGTTCAACACCGCCCGCCGCCCCTCCTCGAAAGGGTCCGCTTCCACAATCTCGATCTTCACCCGCAGCGCCCGCGCCAGCCGCGCCGCGTCCATCTCGCCGACCGCGCCCGGCCCGGCCTCCAGCGCCGCGAAGAGCGCCGCGTCCCCGATCACGCCGTGCTTCAGCACCTCCGCCATCCCGGAGCGGAACTCGGCGGGATCCAACGTCGCCAGCACCTCCGGGTCGATGAGCACCAGCGCCGGCTGCTTGAACGCGCCCACCAGATTCTTGCCCTGCGGTAGGTCGCAGCCCGTCTTGCCGCCCACGCTGGCGTCCACCATCGCCAGGAGCGACGTCGGCACCTGCACAAAGCGCACCCCCCGCATAAACGTCGCCGCCGCGAAGCCCGCCAGATCGCCCGTCACCCCGCCGCCCAGCGAGAGCACCGTCCCGCTCCGATCCAACCCGTCGGCCAAAAATCGCTCGTAGAGCGTCGCCACCGTGGAGAGCGTCTTGTGTTGTTCTCCATCTGGGATGGTTATGGCGAGATACGAACGCCCTGCCTCTTGCAGCGCGGCTGCGACGTCCGCCCCGTATAAAGCCGCCACCTTGGGGTTAGAAACCACCGCGATTTTGCTGGCGGGGGGGATGTCCGCAGCGCGCAAAGCATCCCCAAGGTGATGCCGCAGCCCTGCCCCCACGTGAACCGGATAGGCGCCGCCGGGATAGCGCACCCTCAACGTATGCACCTGCGCGAAAGCCGCGACCTCGTCCGCCACCGCTGCGATGGACTTGCCCATGGTCTTCACCTGCCAGGGGATGGCCGCATAGGCCGCTTCGCGCTCCGCCAACAGCCGCTCGATCTCGGCGCGCGGATCGTCGCCCTGGAGCAGCGGACGCGCCGCGCCGCCCTCCACCCGCGTCCGCCGCAAGATTGTGGGCACGTCGGCGGTCAGGCAGACCACCGTGTCCACCGCCAGCATCCGCGTCCGGCTCTCCGGGTTCACCAGCGCACCGCCGCCCGTGGCGACGACCAAGCCTTCTCGCGCGGCCAACTCCGCGCAGAGCGCCGCCTCCATCCGCCGAAAGGTCGCCTCGCCGTCCTCGGCGAAGATACGGGCGACGGACTTGCCCGCCCGCGCTGCGATCTCTGTATCCATGTCCACAAAGGGGCGACCGAGCCGCTGCGCTACCTCCTCGCCGACAGCGCTCTTGCCCGTCCCCATGAAGCCCGTGATCACGAGATTGCGCATCGTAACGCCTCCACCGTGTCACCGCCATAGCGTTCCAGGAGCGCTTCCGCCAGCGTCCACGCTACCATCGCCTCGCCGACGATCGCCGCCGCGGGCACCGCGCAGACGTCGGAGCGCCGGTACTGCGTCTCCGCCGGTTCGTTCGTCGCCAGATCGAGGGAGCGCTGCGGCGTCACCGTCGTGGGGATGGGCTTCATCGCCGCCCGCACCACAATGGGCTGCCCGTTGCTCATACCTCCCTCGATGCCACCCCCGCGGTTGGTCGGGCGCGTGACGTCCCCCCGCTCATCGCGGGCAAAGGCGTCGTGCACCTGCGTGCCCCGTCGGCGCGCGTTGGCGAAGGCTGGACCGATCTCCACGCCCTTGATAGCCTGGATCGAGACCACCGCCAGCGCCAATCGGGCGTCCAGACGACGGTCCCACTGGACGTGGCTGCCGAGGCCCACGGGAACGCCCGTCGCCGTGACAACGAAGACGCCGCCCAGCGAATCGCCCGCATCCCGCGCCGCATCGATGGCCGCGCGCATCCGCTCGGCGGCCAAGGGATCGGGGCAGCGCACACCGCTCGCCTCGGCGCGCGCCCAGAGCGCCTCCGGCGGCAGCGCGAGTACCTCGGCGACCTCCCCGCCGATCTCCGTCACGTAACTGCCCACGGCGATGCCGGCGACAGCGAGCAACTGCTTCGCCACCGCCCCCACGGCGACGCGGGCGGCCGTCTCGCGGGCGCTGGCCCGTTCTAACACCGGGCGCGCGTCGTCCAGGTCGTACTTCCGCATGCCGGCGTAGTCGGCGTGACCGGGGCGCGGCACCGTGAGCGCGGGCAGCTTGCCATCGACCCAGCGCTCCTTCCAGTTGGCCCAATCGCGGTTGGCGATGCGCAGGGCCAACGGCGCGCCCGTGGTCCGCCCGGCGATGACGCCGCCCAGCACCTCCACCTGGTCGCACTCGATCCGCATCCGGCCGCCGCGCCCATAACCGCCCTGCCGGCGGGCCAGATCGCGGTTGACGGCGTCCACGTCCAGCACAAGACCGGCGGGCAGACCGTCCACAATGGCCGTGAGAGACGGCCCGTGAGATTCTCCAGCCGTAAGAAAACGTAACATAAAATCCCTCCCATAGCAAATCCTTGACTGACCCTTTTTCAAGGCAGCCAAAAATGATCAAATTACAAAGCTGCCCTGCGCTTTAACAGCGCTGATTCCATGATAGCGCCGATTTCCTCCAGGTCGTGAGCGTGCGCGGTCCAGAGGTCAAAGGCCAGCGCACCCTGATGGATGAGCATGCCCAGCCCGTCGATGGGGTGCGCACCAGCGGCACGGGCCTGCGCCAGCAATCGCGTTTCGCGCGGGCGATAGACCAGATCCATGACGGTGAGGTGGGCAGGGATGGACGCCTCGTCGGGCCAGATGCTGGCGTGGGTATGCGGCCACATGCCCACAGTCGTCGCGTTGACCAGGAGATGGGCCCCGTACGCGGCCTCCACCAGCCGTTCCGCTGTGAGCGGGGCGCCGTGGAGCGCGGTCGCTTGGGCATGCGGCGCCAGATCGTCGACCAAGGCCACGGCCCGGCTCGGCGTCCGATTGAGCACCGTCACCTTCTGCGCGCCGGCGGAGAGCAGCGCGTAGACCACGGCGCGCGCCGCCCCGCCAGCCCCGATCACGATCGCGCGCTTACCCTGCGGTTCAAAGTCCCCGGATCGCAGCGCCGCCAGGAAGCCCGGCACGTCGGTGTTGTGTCCCCTGATGTCGGCGGATGCGTCGCCCGAACGGTCGATCACCAGCGTGTTGACCGCGCCCAGCGCCGCCGCTGCGGGAGCGAGGGCGTCGAGGTACGGAAGCACGGTCTCCTTGTGCGGCACCGTCACGTTGGCCCCGCGAAAGCCCAGGGCTACCAATCCCCGGACAGCCTCGCCGACGCGAGCGGGCGGCGTCGGCAGCGGCACGTAGCGCCAATTCAATCCCAACGCAGCGAAGGCAGCGTTGTGCACGACGGGCGAGCGGCTGTGGCGCACGGGCCAACCGATCAAGCCCACAAGCCGGGTGGTGCCGTCAATAAAATGCCCATTCAACGTGCGCTCCTTGCGTGTCGCATATCGTGTCCCCTTCCCCCTCAGTCCATCGATGCTAGAGCGGCGCCGAGGCGGGTCATGACGTCCACGAAGCCGGGGAAGGAATCGGCAATGCAAGCGGTGTTTCGCACGACCACCGGCGCGTCCGCCAGCAGCCCAGCAACGGTCAGCGCCATAGCCAGGCGGTGATCGCCGTGGCTGTCGACGACGCCCCCATGCAGCCGCGTCGGCCCCTCGACGACGAAGCCATCGGGGCGCGCCTCGATCCGCGCGCCAAGCGTGCGCACCTCATCCACCACCACGGCGATGCGGTCCGTCTCCTTGACGCGCAGCTCGGCGGCCTCTCGCACAACCGTGGTGCCCGTCGCCTGCGTCGCCGCCACCGCCAGCGCCGGGAACTCGTCGATCATGCGGACAACGGTCGCGCCCTCGATGACGGCACCCCGTAACGCGGCGCTCTGCACCGTGAGGTCGCCGAGCGGCTCGCCTGCGTCCTTGCCCTTCGGCGACACCGTGATCTCCGCGCCCATAGCCGTCAGAACGTCCAGCAGGCCGGTGCGGGTCGGATTGAGCCCCACGCCGCGCACCGTCACCTCGGACCCGGGCAGCAGCGTCGCTGCCACCAACAGAAAGGCCGCCGAGGAGAGGTCACCGGGCACGTGGAAGGTCAGCGGTTGCAGAGGCGAAGGACGCAGCGTGACGCTGAGGCCGTCCACCGTCAGGTCGGCGCCCATGGCCTGGAGCAGGCGCTCGGTGTGATCGCGGGCCGGCCCCGGCTGATGGACGGTGGTGGCGCCATCGGCGGTGAGACCGGCCAGCAGCAGCGCGCTCTTGACCTGGGCGCTGGCGATGCGCAGGGTGTGCTCTGCGCCGTGGAGCCTGCCGCCGTGAATCACCAGGGGCGCGTGCCCGTCGGTATCGTCGATCCGAGCACCCATGGCACGAAGCGGCACCGTGATGCGGCGCATGGGGCGGCGCAGCAGTTGCGGATCCCCGGTCAGAACGCTGTCGAAGGGCCGGCCCGCCAACACGCCTGCCAGCAAGCGCAAGGTCGTGCCGGAGCGGGCGCAATCCAGCGGCACGGGGGGTGGTTGCCGGCCGCGCAGACCGCGCCCGCGCACGCTCAACGTGGTGGCGTCGTACTCAACCACGTCAACGCCCAGGGCGCGGACGCAGGCCACGGTGGCCTGACAGTCATTGGCAGGGAGAAAACCGTGGATCCGGCTCTCGCCTTCGGCCAGCGCGCCGAAAAGCACCGCGCGGTGCGAGAGTGACTTGTCGCCCGGCAGACGTGTCTCGCCGTGCAGGGGGCCGCCGGGGTGAACGCGCAAGGTGGTCATGGGAACATCCCCTTTCGTTGGGCGCGAATCGTCGCCAATGTCGTGCGTAACGCGGCTTCGTCTCCCTCGGCGATGAGGGCGGAGAGCCTCTCCAATTGCGCGATACAGGTCGCCAACGCGTGCAGGACGTGGGGACGGTTGGTCAGCAGGATGTCCAACATCATGGTGACGTCGCTGCCGGCGACGCGCGAGGTGTCGCGGAAACCGCCGGCCACGATCTCCCAGGCGGCGGGATCGGACGACGTGGTGGCGTCGGCAGTGGCGACCAGAGCGCAGGCCAGCAGGTAGGGCAGGTGGCTGACGGTGGCAGTGAGTTTGTCCTGGCGGTCGGCCGCCAGCAGCAGGGGACGCGCCCCCACGGTGGTGGCGAGCGTGCATCCCAGCTCTAAGGCGGCCTCGGTGGTACGCGCCAGCGGCGTGAGGATGAAGGTCGCGCCCTGATAGAGCGCCGGGTCCGCCACGGCGATCCCCGATTGCTCCTTGCCACACATGGGATGCGCGCCCAGCGGCGAGACGTGCGCGGGCAGCACGGCCATTTTCGCGGTGATGGCGGCCTTGGTGCTGCCCACGTCCATGAGGATGGCCCCCGGCTTGAGCAGCGGGCCGATTTCATCGAGCAAGCGCAGGATGGTGCGGACCGGCGTCGCCAGCACCACGAGGTCCGCGTCCCCCACGCCCTCGGCCAGCTCCGCCGCGGCACGGTCGACCAGGTCCCACTCCATCGCCAGCACGAGCGTCTCCGCATCGACGTCCACGCCGGTGACGTGACGACAGTGCCCGCGCAGCGCGCCCGCCAGGGAGCCGCCCATCAGTCCCAGGCCAACGACGGCGACGTTGGCCTGGCTCAGGGGGATCACAGCGTCCTCCCAACGGCAGCGGCGATAGTTTCGACACTCTCCATCAGAGCGGCGAACCGCGCGGGTTTGAGCGATTGCGCGCCATCCGAGAGCGCGTCCTCTGGGCGCGGGTGCACCTCCACCATGACGCCATCGGCTCCGGCGGCCACGGCGGCAAGGGCCACAGGCGCCACCAGATCCCACTTACCGGTGCCGTGGCTGGGATCGACGATGACGGGCAGATGACTCAGCTGCTTGAGCAGCGGCACGGCGTTGATGTCCACGGTGTTGCGAGTGTAGGTCTCGAAGGTGCGGATGCCGCGCTCGCAGAGGATGATGCGCCCGTTGCCGTGGCTGAGGATGTATTCGGCCGCCATAAGCAGCTCCTCGACGGTGGCCATCATGCCGCGCTTGAGCATCACGGGGTGCTGCGCTTCGCCCACGGCGTGGAGCAGAGCATAGTTCTGCATGTTGCGCGCGCCGATCTGCAGAATGTCGGCGTAGTCGGCCACCAGCGGCACGAGATCCGGCGCCATGACCTCGGTGACGACGGGCAAGCCGGTCTCCTCGCGGGCCAGGGCCAGCAACTTGAGACCCTCTTCTCCCAGCCCCTGGAAGCTGTAGGGTGAGGTACGAGGCTTGAAGGCACCGCCGCGCAACACGTGGGCCCCGGCCTCCTTGACGGCCCACGCCGTCTCCAGCAGCTGCTCACGGCTCTCAACGGCGCAAGGCCCCGCCATGACGACCAGCTGCACTCCGCCGATGCTGACGCCGTTGATGGGGAACGCCGTGTCCTGGGGATGAAAGGCGCGTCCGGCCAGCTTGAAAGGGCGCTGGATAAGCACCGTCCGGTCGACGCCGGACAGGCGCTCGATGCGGTGACGGTTCAGCGCGCGGGCGTTGCCGATGACGCCGACGATAGTGTGCTCTCTCCCCTCCGAGAGATGGGGCTGGCAGCCCTCGGCTTCGATCTCTGCGGCGACGGCAGCGATCTGTTCCGCCGTCGCTTGCGGTTTCATGATGACAATCATAGCGTCCTCCAGGACAAGATAGTTACAGGTCGCAGGTTAAAAGTTCATCAGTCGAGATGATCGACAAGGTCAGGGCGCAGGGCGCGGGCGGCACCCAGGTAGACGTGCCAGATCTCCTCCGGTAACCGCTCGGTGTTCCAGTGGATCAGCACGCGGATGCAGCGTGGCAGGCTCTTTGCGACGGCCATCTCCTGCACGCAGAGCAACGGGACGTGGGTCCAGCCCAATGCCCGGGCGCTCGCGGCGGGATAGGCGGCGTCCAGATCCGGCGTAGCGGTGAAGATCACGCTGGCGATATCGGCGAGATCGAGGCCATTGGCGGCGACGAGGCGCGTCAGCAAGGTGCGCGTTGCGGCATCTATGGCCTCCGGCGTGTTGGCGTCCACGGTGGCAGCGCCACGAATTCCACGGCATCGCATAAGGTTTTCTCCTTTCACGAAAAAAGGCCGTGGAGCGGTTTGCTCCACGGCCTTTGTCGTCTACAGTCTCGGTTTATCTACAGGATCGACCTCTCAGGCGCAGCGCGAAGCCCACCGTCCGTCGGGGACCGTGAATAGACAGCATAATAGACGTAACGCCGACTGCCTGACAATTGAGGTGGCATCGAAAAAACCTTCTTCCTCTCAAAAAACGCCTCTACTTCGCCGCCTATCATAAGCCACAGAAGAGAATTGTCAAATGGTCTCAGCGTGGGCCCGGATGAGGCGCTCAAACTCGTCGGCGACAAGCCGGGCACCGGTGCTGTTGAGGTGCACGCCATCCAAGGTGACCTGAAGCCCACGTTGGCGTGAACGCGCATCAATCTGTTTTTCGGTGCGTAACCAGAGAGCATCGAAAAGGACGCGCAGCGCATTGGGCGGCAGGTAGTTGGAGACGGACCGGCCTTCGAGATAGTGTAAAATGGGCGTGCGCAGATCCAGATAATCGATATCGGGATCATCGCTCGTCAGAGCGCGGATGTCCTCGGCGTAGGCCGCCAGCTGACGGTTCCAGGGATTGCCCGGCGCCTCGCCTTTGAGCAGCGGTGAGACCGCGACAATCCGGCGCGCATACGCCTTCAGGTAATCGAGCGTGGCGTCATAGTAGGCGACAAACTCCCCGGGATGCATGGCGTGGGGATCGCGCAGGATCACGTCGGACGCCCGAAAGGTCCAGCTGCTGAAACGCCGCAACACGTCGTTGACGCCCACCCAGAGGAAAGCGAGATCGAAGCTTCCCTCCAGGACGAGGTGCGTTATCCGATGGTGCAAGCTGATGACGGTGTCGTTGCCCTCCCCCAGGTTGACGAGCGTGTGCTCAGGCAAGCGCTGCTGAAGGAGCTTCACGTAGGAACATCCTGGAATCCCCTCGGTCAAACTGTCTCCGACGAACACAATTCTCATGGTAACCACCCGGCCGCGTTGTCTTCTCGCAGCCAACAAAAAAGGCCGAAGCGTGACAGCCCTTCGGCCTGAACTATAGCGTTGAAAGAGCACCCCCGGTGGGATTCGAACCCACAACAGCCGGATTAGAAGTCCGGTGCGCTATCCAATTGCGCCACGGGGGCAGAACTTCACGCCTTCTCGTTAAGCACCGGGCGCAACCCCTTCTGCGCCCGGGGCCCGGAGAGCACGCGCAAGATCTCCTCGGGCTGATACCCCACTTGCATGGAGAGCTGATAGGGCGTCAGCGGTTCGTTCCCGTTGCTCAGGAAGACGCGAAAGATGGACTCCACCAGTGTCGAAGCCCCGGAGATGTAGTTGGGCTGCTTGCTACAATGCACGCTGATGATGTACTGCAACCCATCGACCTGCCGTACCTCTCCGGTCTTCCAATCGATCCAGTCGATCTGTTCTCCGACCTTCTGACCTCGATAGGCTTCTTTGTGCTCCGCGCAGAGGTGAGACAGCAGCTCGATGTTGATGTCCAGCCCCCGTCGCTCCCACCACCCGTAATCGATGTGGAAAGGCGTCTCGATGGTGGGCTTGATGAAGTGAGTGAAGTTGAGATTGGCAGGAAGCGTGGCCATTATTCCTCCCCCCGATATGACCAATAGTTATCGCCCAGCGAGATAAATTGGCGCCCCGAGGCCAGAATGGCCTGAATCAGCGCAGGCGGCACGCGACGGAAGAGATTGACAACGCTATACAAGGTGATCGTGTGCACGGCGCGCTGCAGGCTGAGGACCGTGAGATCTCGAAAGACCTGATCCACCAGGGACTCCAAGGTGCGCGATTGCAGCTTCTCCGCCAGCGCATCCACGGCGTCAGGGTCGGGTACGCCCAGAGCCGCGAGCTCGTCGAACTCGCAGTAGACGGGATAGCGGGTCACCTCCAGGGAGAAGGTGCCGTCGTTGACGGTAACCGTGCGCAGCCACTCCCCGCGCTTGGAACGGAAAAGCCGGGCGTTCACCACGATTTCGCCCGGCGAATCGCCCAGGCTCAAATCCACGTACGAGCCCGGCGCCACGTGGTACAGATCATACCACTCGCGCAAACCGTAGACATACCGCCCACTGCGCACGACCCAGCCGGGGAAATCCTCGCCGGTCTCACCGTCCACGAAGGTGAAGCGAATATGATCGGTCAGTTGCGCCGTGGGGAAGAGATTGGAGAGCTGAGCGGTCAACGGCAACGTGCCACTCCGCCAGTGAGGGTAGATCAAGGTCACGGTGACCGTCTCGTCGGGCACCAGTTCACCTTCAAAATCCCCCTCTATCCATTCGTCGTCGATCCGCGCTTCCAGGGCGAGCATCGTCTCGTCCAGCAAGCTGCGATTATAGGGGATCGGCATATACCGCAAGCGTTCCGGCACCTGCAGCACTTCCTCTGGCTCCATGGCGCGGAGATACCAGAGCGCCTGACCGCTCGGCCCGACCTCGTCGAAGCGTCCATCCCGCAGGAGCGCGTACTCCAGGGAGAACACCTGGAGCGCCGGGGAGATTTCCTCGGGAAAGTCCATCTCTTCCAAGAAAGCCTCGGTGGGCAACGGACCGCCCTCGGCCATATCCAACATCGCTTCGGCAATGTTAAGCTGCACAGGGGGGATCTCCATGATTAAATCCCGCACAAACCATTTGTCTCCCACAAAGGTAAAGGCTCGGCTGTTTTCCAACTGTTCACGGAGCTGAGCCTTGATCTGCCGGCCATAACGCTGGTAAATCTCCTCAGGATCTGCGTCGGCGGCGGGCAAGTAGGAGGCTTCATTCAGCGGATGCTCTATGGCAAGATCGGCTGCGAATTGGCGCAGTCGTCCATCATCCTCCATTTGCACCCGAATCACCGAAAAGGGTTCGTACTCGGGATTGTTCCCCCGTCGCACCGCCACGACCTCCCCCAACAGATTGCCCAGATGCGGGAAGATCAGCGTCTCCCCCTCCTCGTAGCTCTCGCTCGGTCGGTAGATGCGTCCCCGCGAGAGCGTTTCCTTGGCCAACTCCACGAGCTGCTCGTTGCGGTAGCGGATCAAAGCCCGGGCCAAGGCCTCCAGGGTCTTTGGCTCCTCTTCCTCTACCAACAGATTGGTCAGGTATTCAAGATCCGCCGGCAGGACGGAAAACTTTTCCCAATATTGCTCACTTTTCACCCTAGGCTCCAAGTTCATCTTCGGCTCACTCGAAAACCGGTTTTTTAACGCGACTCAACGACCGGTTTCTGTCCATCTCCTCACTGTGCTCACAAACGTCTCCGCAAACCTTCTCGATTATACCAAGAACGAGGGGATTGACAAATATTGAAATTGAAGCACACTAGAGGTAGTAAGGTTTTATCAGCACGATCGGATCGTCCCTGTGCCGGATAACGCAAAGCAGGAGGGAAGGAAAGTATGGGCGTTCAAACTGAGAAAAGCGTCGGACTCACGACCGTTTACGTGGCAGAAGGGATGCTCCGCGCGATAGTGATTCAGGGATCCCTGGAAAGCGCCGGCATTCCGGTTATGCTGAGCTACGAATCTGCCGGCTCGGCTATCCCGCTCACGGTCGGTAGAATCGGCCAGGTCAAAGTGATGGTCCCCTCCGAGTGGGCGGAAGAGGCCCGCAATCTCCTGGAGGCAGAACCGCGGCAGGGGGAGGTCTTCTCCGTGCCTCCCGATCTCAGAAAAGAGGCTTAAGAGGGGGCGCCTACGGCGCCGAAAAAGGCGAAGACACCACAGGTGGGACGCGCGTGTGCCGGCGCCGGACAAGGCGTCCCACCATGGTGCAACGGTGTACTCAACCGTTTTCCACCGCGGGCGGCGGTCGACTCCGTGCTAGCGCATACCGCCGTCCGCCGGGCGCTCGGCCAAGGTGAGCGGCACGGTGATCTCCTCCCCATCCCGCAATGCGGTCACCTCGACCGTCTCACCGACCTGCGTTTTGATCTCCAGGTAGGTATTCAGCTCACGCCAGCTGCGGATCGGGTCCCCGTTGATGGCCACGATGACGTCCCCCCCCACCGGCACCCGGGTGTTTCCCACCAGCACAACGCGCTCACCGCCTCGAAGACCGGCCTCCTCTGCCGGAGAGTTGGGGACGACCTCCAGAATCAGAATCCCCTCGTCAGGCACGTCGATGCCGCCGCGCTGCAGCACCGTACCCCAACGGCTCAAGTCCAGGAACGAAATGCCCATCCAGGGATGTGCGTAATGCCCCCGGCTGATCAGCTCAGGCACGACACGCTTGACGGTGTTCACAGGAATGGCAAAACCGATCCCGGCGTTAGCCCGGCTGGGACTGACAATCTGCGCGTTGACGCCGATCATCTCACCATCCAGGTTTAACAGCGGTCCACCCGAGTTTCCAGGGTTGATGGCCGCATCGGTCTGGATCGCCTCACCGATGAACCGCCCGCCCTCTGGGCTCTGGATGGTGCGACCCAGGCTGCTGATCACACCGAAGGTGAGGGTCTGCTCCAATCCAAAGGGGTTGCCGATGGCCACCACGAACTGTCCCACCCGCAATTTGTCCGAATCACCCAGGGGCACCGGCTTGAGAACCCGTCCTGCGGGGTCAACCCGAATAACGGCGAGATCGTTCGCCGGATCGCTGCCCACGAGCTCCGCCGACAGCGTCGTGCCATCCGCAAAACCCACCTGAATCTCCTCCGCATCCTGAACAACGTGCCAGTTGGTCACAATGTGACCCTGCGCATCGTAGACAAATCCAGACCCCGTCCCCTCCTGGGGGATAGGGTTCATGAAGAAGTCATAAGCCAGCGTCGTTACGGCAACGTTGACCACGGACTCCCCCACGGCCTCGTAGACCGCTTCCACTTCGGACTGCAGTGCCTTTAAATCGTCGCGCGGCTCGACGACAATCTCCGACCGGCCGACCGTGGCGGTCGGGGACAGAGACGTGGCTTTCGGCGAGGGGGTGGGAGATAAAGCCTCCAACGCCACACACCCCAACAGGACGATTAACGAGATCAATACGAGTACAAATCGACGTATGCGTTTCATGACGTCACCCTCCTAAACTCTCTACATAGCTCTGAGACGGCAAAAGCAAAGTGACAGAAGTGCGCTCATCACCCGGATCAGGGAACGAGCAACACAGGGCGGCGTGTGCGACGCAAAACCTCCGTGCTGACATCGCCGATGAGCAGCTCTTTCACACTGGAGGGTCCCCGCGCTCCCAGCACGATGAGGGAGACGTCCTCTTCGCGCGCGACCTCCAGGATCACCGAGGCAGGTTCTCCGGCTTTGACCACCCCCCGGGCTTCAAAACCCCCTTCGCGCAGATGGGTGACTGTGTCGTCCACCACCTCCTGCGCCAGCGCCTCCCACGAATCCAGTAACTGTTGATAGCCACCGGAGGCCGTGTAAAGCGCAGGCGGCTGATAAACGTGTAACACGATGACCTCAGCGCCGTCGGCGCGCGCCAGATGTTCCAGATAGGGAATGGCTTTTTCGGCCACCGGCTGTCCGTTATGTGCAAACAAGATTCGTCTAAACATGTTGATTTCCTCCGATAAAAGGCTGCCACCGAGCACTTCGCTACACCGACCACATCGGCTCTCTCAGCGGGCGCGCAGCCGTTTCAACTCCTGAAAGAGTTCTTTTTCCTTAGCGGTCAGGTGTTGAGGGAGCTCCACTTTCACCCTGGCGAAGAGATCGCCATGCTTGTCGGGCCGGTTAAGGTGCGGCATGCCCTGCCCGCGCAGCCGGAACACCTGATCGTTCTGCGTCTCGGGCGGGATGGTGAGCAGCACCGAGCGTCCGTCCGGTTTGGGGACGTTCACCTCACCTCCAAGCAAGGCAGTGTACAGGTCCACGGAGACGGTCGTGTGCAGATCGGCGTCCTTGCGCTCGAAGCGCGGATCAGGGCGGATCTGAACCACGAGGTACAGGTCTCCGGGTTCTCCCCCAACAGCGCCGGGCGCGCCCGCGCCGGAGATGCGTACCCGCGTGCCGTCGTCGGCTCCAGGCGGGATTTTGACCTCCAGACGTCGTCCGTCCAGCTGCAAGATGCGCGTCGTTCCCTCATAGGCCTCTTTCAAAGTAATCTCAACAGGCTGATCGTAGTCACGCCCCTTCTGACGTTGGCGGGTCCTTACGTAAGGTTCCCCTCGCGCCCCCATCCCACCCAGGCCGCCGAAGGGATCCCCAACGCCGCTCTGACGTCCGAATCCACCAGCACCGAAGAGCTGTTCAAAGAAATCGGAGAAGGGGCTGCCGCTTTTGCCGCCCAACAAATCCTCCAGATCCTCCACGTTGGTGTAGACCCGACGATACCCGCCTCCCGGCGTGGAAGTTCGCTGCCAGCGTCCCCAATCGAAATCCTCGGGACGCCCGCCGGCACGTTGCCACCGCTTCCACTCTGAGCCGAATTGATCGTAGAGACGGCGTTTCTCCGGGTCAGAGAGCACCTCATACGCCTCGTTGACGTCCTTAAACTTCTCCTCAGCCTGTTTATCCCCTTTATTCATGTCGGGATGGTATTTGCGGGCCAAACGGCGATAGGCCTTTTTGATCTCCTGCTCGTTCGCATTCCTCGAAACGCCGAGAATGCTGTAATAGTCTTTATACTCCATCCGCCCTCCTCAGTCGAAAACGACTGGTTTTCTGCACCCGATACCCGGCAGCAGCCAAGCACGCCGGTACGGCTTGCCGGCAAAAGGCACAGCCATGGACATAAGCATAGCTTGCCCTCTACCAAAAAACCGGTTTGCAGTCGTGCCAAACACGCTAGGCGGCCCGTCGGGCTACGACGACCTGGGCCGGACGCAGCACACGCTCACCCCATCGATACCCTCGGCGAATCATCTGTGCCACCTTCAACGGCACCTCCTGGTCCGCCGGGGCAGGCACAAAATCAACCGCCTCATGGAGCAGGGGGTCGAAGGGTTGCCCTTCCGCCTGAATGGGTTCCACGCCGTAGTGATGCAATAGAGCCAGCATCTCCTCGTAAGTGGCATGCACCCCGGCAAACAGGGCGTCGTCACGTTGCAAGTGTGTCAGCGCCCGCTCCAGGTTATCTACAATGGACAGGAAAGCGCGTAAAAACTCCGCCTGCTGTTCCGCCACATGCGTCTCGATGCGGCGCTCCTGGTTCCGGTAACAGCGCTCCAACTCCATCCGCAGCCGGGCTACCTGCGCCTGCCAATCGGTCATCTCCACGCCCTCTTCCTTTGGCTGGAGACGGCGTGTGTCCTCCTCGGCCGCCTCCCGCTTGATAGGAATGCGTCGAACGTTTCTCGACAAGCTCATACTCCTCCTTTCTTTCCGATCTTTCACCTCTACCGATCGCCCTTCAGGGGGCATATCAGCGTGAAGGGGGTGGTATGGCGACCACCCCCTGGACCCAGGCTTTCAGGTATAGATGGCTGCCTTGAGGGAACAGCCGATAGTCCCCGGTGACTCAAGAGCCGGACGCTCCAGTCCGGGCTCTCAACTCACCCGAGGGAGACTCACATCTCGCGATATTCGCCTTCGACGACGTCCGGGCCTTCATCGGTGTCGCCGCTTTCCGGCGCACCCGGGCCGGCCGCCGGCCCTTGCGGTCCCTGTCCCTCATACATCTGCTGTCCAAGCTGCATGGAGGCCTGGCGCACATCCTCTATAGCCCGGCGGATCGCCTGAGCGTCGTTGCCGTCCTTCGCCCGGTTAAGCGCTTCGATCTTGCTTTCGATACTCTCCCTGATGTTCTGCGGCACCTTGTCGCCCTGATCTTTCAACATCTTCTCGATCTGATAGGCGAGGGCATCCGCTTCGTTGCGGGCATCGACCAGCTCGCGACGTTTGCGATCCTCGGCCTCGTGACGCTTAGCCTCCTCGACCAGCCGCTCAATCTCATCCTCACTCAAGTTGGTGGAAGCAGTGATGGTGATATCCTGCTCGCGGCCGGTGGCCTTGTCCTTCGCGGTGACGTTGAGGATGCCGTTGGCGTCGATGTCGAAGGTGACCTCAATCTGCGGCACGCCCCGCGGCGCGGGCGGGATGCCGTCCAGGCGGAACTGCCCCAGCAGCATGTTGTCGGAAGCCATGGGCCGCTCACCCTGGTAGACTTTGATGTCCACGGCCGTCTGCCCGTCCTCGGCTGTGGTGAAGGTCTCGGTCTTACGCACCGGCACGGTGGTGTTGCGCGGGATCAGCACGGTCATGCGATCACCCAGGGTTTCCACACCCAGCGAGAGCGGTGTCACGTCCAACAGCAGGATGTCGCTGACTTCACCGCCCAGCACCCCCGCCTGAATGGCCGCACCGACGGCCACCACTTCGTCGGGGTTAACCCCTTTGTGCGGCTCCTTGCCGCCGGTCAGCTTGCGCACCAACTCCTGAATCATGGGCATGCGCGTCGCCCCGCCGACCAACACGACCTCATCCAGATCGGCCGGGGTCAGCTTGGCGTCGGTCAGCGCGCGCTCAAAGGGTTTGCGACAGCGATCCACCAGATCCCTGGTCATCTGCTCGAATTTGGCGCGTGTCAGACGCAGCTGCAAGTTCTTGGGGCCACTCTCATCGGCGGTGATGAAGGGCAGATTGATCTCCGCCTCGAACACGGTGGAGAGCTGTACCTTCGCTTCCTCGGCCGCCTCGCGTAGACGCTGCATCGCCTGGCGGTCTTCGCGCAAATCGATGCCTTCTTTCTTTTCGAACTCCTCCAACATCCAGTTGACGATGCGTTCGTCCCAGTCATCGCCGCCCAGGTGGGTATCACCGTTGGTGGACTTCACCTCGATCATCCCCTCGCTGACCTCCAGGATGGAGACGTCGAAGGTGCCACCGCCCAGGTCGAAGACCAGGATCGTCTCATCCTCTTTCTTCTCCAGACCGTAGGCCAACGCAGCCGCCGTCGGCTCGTTGATGATTCGCAACACTTCCAGGCCGGCGATCTGCCCGGCGTCCTTGGTCGCCTGTCGCTGGCTGTCGTTGAAGTAAGCCGGAACGGTGATCACGGCCTGCTTCACCGGCTCACCCAGATAGGACTCGGCATCCTTCTTCAGCTTCTGCAAAATCATCGCCGAAATCTCCTGGGGAGTATAGGTTTCGTCAACGACAGGGATGTAGATCCGGGCGTCGTTCTGGCTCCCCGGCTCGATGTTATAGGAGACCATCTCCTTCGTAATCTCAACCTCAGGCTCGTCGATGCGACGTCCCATCAGACGCTTCACCGAGTAAACCGTATTCTCCGCGTTGAGAATGGCCTGGCGCTTAGCAGGAACGCCGACCAGGCGCTCGCCGTTCTTGTTGAACGCCACTACCGAAGGACATAGTCGCCCACCCTCCGCCGTGGGAATCACCGTAGGCTGTCCCCCCTCCATCACAGCTACGACGGAGTTTGTCGTTCCCAGATCAATACCTACAATCTTGCTCATTCTTAACCTCCTGTATCCTCATGACGTGCACGCTCACCTTACCTGTCAGACCAGGGTAGATGTAGCAGCGCCGGATCACCTTCAAGGTCATGCACTTAGATTCTCACTCAAACTGTCCCTTACGCCTGAAGATCACCGGCCTCAACGTAAAACGATAACGACAGATAACAACACTTCTCTCATTGGCTGCAGGGAAAGCGAAAAGCGTACTCAGACGCCTTCCTCACCCTCCGTGAGGACAAATAAACACCGACCCTCACGCTAACCCTAAGCTTCAAGTAGAGTATAGAGGGTAAATATTGGAAAAACATAAGCAATAGATTAGAATCTCATAAACAGAGAGGATCTCGTGTCATGTCCCCCCTTCGCAGGGAGGGTAATACCCGCGCAGGCCATGATCCGGGGGAAGACGCACCGGTTTAGCTTTCTGTAATGCAACGCACGTCGCCGGCGTTGACAGGTCGGGAGCTCCTGCCCTCTCCTGGAAGACTTCACAGCGCGGTTTTTGGGACTTGCAGGTGCGTTGTTTATGCCGCCCTTATTCTCTCTGATTCACGAGACGAGGAACACTTTCCCCGCCAATGGAGGAAGACGCAGGGGCAATCTCCCCTCCGCACTCTTTAAAAGAGTCTCTGACCAGAGCTCGGTCAGGGTGACGGGCAATGACGTCACGCCCTGCAACGCCAGGGAGATGACTGCGGCCTCCTCCCCGGCGTTGAGGGCGATGATCAACGTCTCCTCTTCCGTCTGGCGGACGAAGGCATAGACCTCGCCCCGGGCGTAGAGGGTGATGTAACGTCCGTGACGCAGCGCGGGATGCGCCTTGCGGAGGGCGATGTAACGGCGGAAAGCGGCCCGCAGCGAATGCTGCCAGCGGCTCTCGTCCCAGGGGAAACTCCGCCGACAGTCCGGATCTGCACCGCCCCTCATGCCGATCTCGTCCCCGTAGTAGATGTTGGGCGCCCCCGGGAAGGTCATCTGAAAGAGGGTCGCCAGCTGCAGACGACGGGGGTCTTCGCCGACCAGCGTCAAAAAACGGGGTTCGTCATGCGAGCTGAGCAAGTTAAACTGGGCCTGGGTGACCTCCAAACTGTAGCGGTTTAACAGAATTGAGACCTGGTGGGCGAATTCCTGAGCGTCCAGACGCACCAGGGGGAAACCACCCGGTCGCGCCTCCACGTCCAACGCGCGCCCTCCGAAGAACCCCAGACAAGCGCGATTGAAGGGGTAATTCATCACCGCATCGAAGTGATCGCCCTCCAGCCAGGGGCTCGCATCGTCCCAAATTTCAGCCAAAATGTAGGCTTCAGGGTTGATCTTTTTCACCCGCCGACGGAACTCCTCCCAGAAGCCGGGGGTCCGGATCTCCAGAGGCACGTCGAGGCGCCAGCCGTCGATCCCCTGGTGGAGCCAGTGCTCCGCCACCGCGAAGAGAAAATCCCGCACCTGAGCATTGTCGGTGTTCAACTTGGGCAGCTCCCGGTTTCCCCACCAGCACTCGTAGTTAGGCGGCTTGCCATTGTAAGCGTGCAAGGGAAAGCCGGTGACGAGGAACCAATCAAGATAGGGTGAGTATCGGCCGTTTTCCAGGAGATGGTTAAACTGCAGAAACCCCCGACCGACATGGTTGAAAACGCCATCCAGGATAATGCGGATACCGCGTGCGTGCGCCGCATCGCGCAATGCCCGAAAGGCCGCGTTGCCGCCCAGGATGGGATCGACATGAAAGTAATCGTGGGTGTGATAGCGGTGATTCGCCGTCGATTGAAAGATGGGGTTGAAATAGAGGGCATTGACGCCCAAATCCTCCAAATAGTCAAGATGTTCTTTCACACCCAGCAAATCTCCTCCTTTGAAGCCCCGCACCGTCGGCGGTGTATCCCAGGGCTCTAAATAAGAGGGCTTGGCAAGTTGGGGACTGCGGGCGAAGCGATCTGGAAAGATCTGGTAGAAAACGGCGTCTCTAACCCACGTGGGAGGGCAGGCAGACATATACGCAAACTCCTTGAAGAAAATTTGTGGTAGCTTTGTAATTAGCGAGGTGCACCACGCTTATGAACAAGCTCGGGGCTGTGTAAGGACGTCCTACCCGAAAAGAACCCATACGGACGTCCGAATCGAGACTAAGATAAACGGCCCTCCAGACGACGCTGCAGCATCCGCCCCATCAGAGCGAGCACGAAAGCCGACAGTGAGACCGCACCGGCAAGGATCAGGCCCGCGTCGCGCCAAAAACGCATAGGAAAGAGGCGGATCAACGTATCGGAATACCGGAAACGCCAGGTGCCCTCCTCAAAAAAGACGCGATGGAAGCCGGTGAAAAAGGCATCCCAGGAAAAGAGCATCACCCCTCCGAGGGCCACCAGGAGCACGAGGGTGAGCAATGCGCCGTCGGAGAGCCCCCCCCAGAGGGCGGCGACTTCCCCTCGACGGTACAAAGCCCAACCCGCACTGAAGCCCACGACCAGCGCCAACAGCCCCACGGTGGTGACCCCATCGTACACCCGCTTGACGTCACTCATATGCTGCACCTCCTCGGCGGTGAAGGCTGGCTCCCCATTGGGCAAGCGCAGCCTCTCCAGACGCTTCACATCGTGGGGCAAGTTGAGGAAGGTGATGCAAGCGCGGGCCAACCTCAGACGGTCCGCCCTTTGCAACCCGTAGACGTCCTCGGGGAAACCCGGGCGGCGGTATTCCCAGGCCGGAAACCAGGGCCAGGTCAAGAGACGCACCGTAAGGACGATCAACACCAAAGGAACCGCCAGGACGATCAACCCACGCATCGCTGTTTTCATCCAACCCCTCCAAGTCATTCTCCCCCAAAAGCCCCGGTAAACGTCGCACCACGCACGGCGACGGGCTTCTCCAGAAGACGTCCATCCTCCGCAACGCATCACGGAAACGCGCCACACGTTACGTCTGACATCTGACAAACAGTCGCTGCCGCTGCTAATTATACCAGAAGGCGAGGGAAAGCAGAAAATGCCCCCCGGGAGCGTATCATGTTAGGGACAACTCCTGGAAAGCTGAGGCGGGCCACTG
>JBNGCW010000046.1:20195-29717 GCA_049975525.1 Anaerolineae bacterium | reverse complement strand
AAGTGAGGATACCAGATTTTGGTTTTTATGTCCAAATTTAAGCGAACGTCCAGTTTCCCGGCGTATTTAAAGACAAATCCCAACGTTTGCATCACATATCTCCCAGGGTATCTGTTGGCACTCTCCGGTCCTTCGTGCCCGATCTTTGGATGATTGACTATTGCTGAATCGCGAGTATACTCCCTATCCTATCTTGTCTCCAGGCGAGGTCAAATCATGACCTCACTTGACATAACTCGAAAAATTCGATTTCTCCAACACTCACTCCCATATGTAGGAGAATTCGCTCAAAACCACCGGATACAGGGGGCGACCTGCCGGAAATCGGATTTTTCTCATCTTTTTTCAGGAGAGCCAAATCATGGATTTTGCAGAAGCCGAACGACGTTTTCAGTGGTTGGAGCAGCAGCGCGCTGCAGGTGCTCTTTCCCCCGATCAGTACCGCGCCGAGGTGCACAAGCTGCGGGTAACCGACGCGCAGGGGCGTGTGTGGATGCCGCAGGAGCGAACGGGACAATGGTACGTTTACCAGAACGGTCAGTGGCTTGTGGCCCAACCGCCTCGTTCGGCGCCGTCGGCACCGCCGCCCCCTCCGCCGATGGCCTATGCCCCCCAGCAGCCCGCGCTGCAAGCGGCCGCGGAGAAGCGCGGCGGCTGTGGCAAGACGCTGCTCTATCTGTTTCTGTGGGCGGTGATCTGGACGGTTATCGCCGTCGTCGTCTATCTCATCTGGGGCCGCGAGGAGCCCATGGTGCTGGGCGGCGTCGCCCTGGCTGCCGTGATCAGCCTGATCGCCATGCTCGTCAACCTCTCCTCCCGGTGGGCCGGGCAGATTGTGGACATCCGCATGGAACAGGTGCGCACCACGGACGAGGACGGCTACACGCAGACGAAGAACGTCCGCTACGCTTACATCCGGCGCGACAACGGTAAGACCAAGAAGATGCAGGCGCCGCGCAAGTGGCAGGTGGGCGACCGCCTGGAAAAGCGGCGCGGTGAGGGTCAGATCCGCCACTATCCCCGCGCCTGACCTGGTGCGGGGATAGTGGAAGGAGCCCCTGTTATCCGGGTGACGGGGCTCCTTATATCGCCCGGCGCCTGGGGGAGCGCGTCAAGGCGTCGCTCTCAGAAGCGGGCTCTCCGGACGCTGAGGTTGGATTTTGAACACTTCGAGCGCGCCCGCTCACGGCTGCTGGGATTGGGGCGCGCCGTGGAGGTCTTGGAGCCGGAGCCGCTGCGTCTGAGTCTGCTGGACTACGCGAGACAGGTCGTGAATCTCTACGCAGAGGGGTGAAACCGGGCGAGCCGCTCGTCGGGAGGTGAGGGCGGAGGGTTTGCCCTGTGGTGCTTTCGTGCTACACTTTGCTCTGGCTGCGCCGGAAGGCCTTCCGGCGTTCTTCCGGCATGTTTAGCGCTCCAACAGGTGACGGCTCATAGGTAGGTCGTTGCTCCAAAAGATGATCAAGAGGCGCGGTATCCGCTATGTACCTACGTCGTTGGCAAGCCGATCTGGCCCTCGTCGGCGTGACCCTGATCTGGGGCTCAACCTTTGTCGTCGTCAAACGCTCGCTGGAGAGCGTGGGACCGCTGGTCTTTGTGGCAGCACGGTTTTGGACGGCGACGCTGATACTGTGGGGGGCTTCGCGGATGCGACCTGCCCCGTCGTCGCCCCACCTCTGGCGTGACGGCGTGCTCACCGGCCTGTTCCTCACTCTGGGTTTCATCACCCAGACCGTCGGCCTGCAGTCCACGGCGGCAGGCAAGGCGGCTTTCATCACCGGCCTGAGTGTGGTGCTGGTGCCGGTGATCGCCGCGCTCGCGTTTGGAACGCGCCCGGCGCCTCCTGCGCTGCTCGGCGTGGTGATGGCTGCGGTGGGCCTGGGCTTGCTCACGCTCAACCGGCGTTTGCGCCCCGCCCCAGGCGATCTCTGGGTGTTGGCCTGTGCCTTGGCCTTCGCATTGCACATCCTCAGCACGGGGCGTTTCACCACCCGCCACGACACCCGCGCCTTCACCCTGGTCCAGCTGCTCACGGTGGCGCTGTTGACCACCGGGGCGGCGCTCTTTCTTGAGCGCGGCTCCCTGCTGCCGCCGCCCGACGTGCTCCCGGCCGTCTTGTACATGGGCGTCGTCGCCACCGCCCTGGTCTTCGGCACGCAGAGCTGGGCCCAGCGCTATACCACCCCGCTCCACACAGCGCTGATCTTCTCGTTAGAGCCGGTGTTCGCCGCGCTCTTCGCCGCGTTTTTGGGCGGGGAACGCCTGACGCTGCGGGAAGGCCTCGGCGGCGCGTTGGTGCTCGGCGGGATGCTGGTCGCCGAAATCGGCGAGGCGCCGGTGAAATCCGATGTGGTGAGCGGGCTTTGAATCTGCTTTCCGGCCGACCAAGGCGTGCGGGCCGGAGATTCACCGTTTGTTGAGAAAGGAGAGCTTATGAACGATCGTCGTCATCCTTCGCGTTTTTGGCTGGGCGCCGGGCTTGCCGCCGGTGCGCTGACCGGTCTCTATCTCTGGCGGCGGCGACGGCGTCTTGCTGCGCTGCCCGAGGTCGCGCCCCACAGGGGAGAGGCCGATGTGGCGCTGGTCACCGGCGCGTCCAGCGGCATCGGCATGCGGTACGCGCTGAGCCTGGCACGGCGGGGCTACGACGTGATCCTGGTGGCGCGTCGCGAGCAGCGTTTACGCGTGTTGGCCCAGGAGCTGGAGCGCACCTACGGTGTGCGGGCGGAGGTGCTGGCTGCCGATCTTGCGACGCCCGAGGGCGTGGCGTGCGTCGAGGCGCGCATCCGGGCCGCGGAGCGCCTCGACTTTCTCGTGAACAACGCGGGCTTCGAGGCGCCGGGCCCCTTTACCGAGGTAGAGCTGCAGCGCCAGCACGCCATGTTGGCCCTGCACGCGCTGACGCCTTTGCGTCTCATGCGCGCGGCCTTGCCGGCCATGATCGCGCGCAGGCGCGGGGCCGTGGTCAACGTCGCCTCGCTGATGGCCTTCTATCCCCTGCCCGGTCATGCCCTGTACGGCGCCACCAAATCCTATCTCGTGGCCCTCAGCGAGGCGTTGCACAGCGAACTCTTCACCGTCGGCGTGCGGGTCCAGGCGCTGTGCCCGGGCTTCACCCGCACGGAGATGCATCCCGACGCGCCGCGCAAGGGACTTGTCGCGCTCCTCTGGCTCTCGCCGGAGCAGGTGGTGGCGCGCTCCCTTTACGATCTGGAGCGCGATCGCGTGGTCTCGGTGCCGGGGGTTGGTTACCGGCTGTTGGCCCGACTGGCGGGCTACCTGCCGCGCGCGGTGCTCTACGCCGCCGGGCGGATGGTGGAGGCGGCGCGTCGTTCTTCCGCCACTTCGGAGGGGGGTGCGTTTTCAGGCTTCGCTAAGCGGACCTATCGGCATCTCGGCGAGGTGTGGGATGATCTCCGTTACCTGCGTGAGCACCGTGGCGCCCTGCGCAGCGCCATGGCGTTGATCGATCCGCCCTTCCGTGAGCGGCTGATGTTGGCCGTCACCCAGGTCAACGGCTGTCGTTACTGCGCCCACTATCACGCCCAACTTGCTTTGAAGGAGGGCCTGGACGACGAGGAGGTCGCCCGCTTGCTGGCGGGTTCCTTTGACGATGCGCCGCCGGAGGAGCGCACGGCTTTGCTCTACGCCCAGCACTGGGCCGACCGTCGGGGGCACCCCGATCCGGAGGCGCGGGCGCGGCTGGTGGAGGTCTACGGTGCAGAGAAGGCGGACGCCATTGACGTGCTCCTGCACATGATCAAAATGGGCAACTACCTGGGGAACGCCTGGGATTATGGGCTCTATCGCATCTCCGGCGGGAGATGGGGCGGCGTCCAAACCCCTGGAGAATGACCATGGAGATCGCCCCCGGCGGGCCGCGACAAGGGTGGGGGGTGGGGGTACGTTTAGAGCCCGTCGCGGCATCGCGTGACCCACCCCCCACATCTAGGGGGTGGAGGGCTGAAAAGAGGGTCAAAAGAGGGCGAAAAAGGCCTCAAACGCGACGAGAGTGCCGTTTTGAGGCCGAATTGAGCTTGTCGCGGGGGAGAAAATGTGGTAAAATAGGGGTGAAAAGGGCCCAACAGGGGCACATTTAGGGGGGTAGAGCGCAAATTTGGTCTTTTTGACCACTAGATGTGGCAGTAGAAATACAACAATCCCGCTCGTCGGGATGGAAACCTGAGCACGTTTTCCTGCCCAGCAACCTCCACCTTTGGTAGAAATACAACAATCCCGCTCGTCGGGATGGAAACCACCATAATGGCCAGCACGAGAAATCTATGCTGGCCTTGCGTAGAAATACAACAATCCCGCTCGTCGGGATGGAAACTATGTCATTGTCATGCCTCCTTTCCTTGTCTAGTCTATATTAGTAGAAATACAACAATCCCGCTCGTCGGGATGGAAACGACTCCTCTTTCCGACACAATTCTTGTCAAAGTCCATCCCGTAGAAATACAACAATCCCGCTCGTCGGGATGGAAACCGGGGTAGGCAGCCCGTATTCTGCACACATCGCCCTCACCTTGTAGAAATACAACAATCCCGCTCGTCGGGATGGAAACGATCTTCGGTGCGCGCGCTGAACAAAGCGGCACGACCTCGCAGAGTAGAAATACAACAATCCCGCTCGTCGGGATGGAAACGGATCCACAGTCCATGGCGCCCACACCGCTTGTGACACCCTCAATCAGGTAGAAATACAACAATCCCGCTCGTCGGGATGGAAACCGATCGAGACCTCCACGTCCTCAGTACCTTCAAAGATGCTGTCATCGTAGAAATACAACAATCCCGCTCGTCGGGATGGAAACCGATCGAGACCTCCACGTCCTCAGTACCTTCAAAGATGCTGTCATCGTAGAAATACAACAATCCCGCTCGTCGGGACCCTGGCCCAGCAACGGCGGCGCAGCCGCCAGTTGCGGGTGGAAACGGCTACACGTTCGCCAAACCCATGGCCACGCTTCCCAAGTAGAAACACAACCATCCCGCTCGTCGGGACCTCTCCCCCGTCCCCTCCCCTTCAAGGGGAGGGGGGCTTCAAAGCAGCCGGGGCGGTAGAAACACAACCATTCTCCTCGTGGGGATGGAAACCGTGATGCCGACGGCCTTCCCCTCGCCACGGTAGACCTTTGAGCCTCTCGCCCGTGATGTTGTTCGCCGTTCAGAGAGCGATATAATGGTCGCGGATTCCTTTTCTGGGGCTTCCTCGCTCCGGTTGAAGGGTCCTGCGACTATCTGTGGGGCGCTGTGTTGATCATTTTTCAGTGAACAGGGAGATGGTATGCTAAAAGAGAAGCGTTGGATGACGGCGGAGGATCTTTACGCGATAGAGCAGGTCACCTATGCGGAGTTGTCGCCTGACGGCGCGCGCGTCGTCTATGCCCGGCAGTGGGTGGACCGCGAGACGGAGAAAAAGTACGCCAATCTCTGGGTGGTCGCGGCGGGGGGAGGAGCTCCGCGCCGCTTCACCGTGGGGAAGCATGTGGACGGCTTGCCGCGTTGGTCCCCGGATGGCAAGCAGATCGCCTTTATCTCCAACCGTGACGATGAGAAACAGTCCCAGCTCTACCTCATCCCCGTGGACGGGGGCGAAGCGCAGCCGCTGACCGAGCTGCAGGGTGAGATCGGGACCTTCGAGTGGTCGCCCCAGGGCGACCGCCTGGTGATCCAGTTCCGCGCCGACGAGCCGGCGGGCGAGGAGCACGAGGACGAGGATCTGGGCATGATCTACCGGCACTTCGAGCGGGTCTTCTACGCCCTGGACGGGCGTGGGTATCTGCCCAAAGCGCGCTGGCATCTCCATATCGTGGACGCGGCCGGCGGTGAGACGGAGCCCTTGACCGAAGGGGATGTTTTCGACGAGGTGGATCCCACCTGGTCGCCCGACGGTGAGTGGATCGCTTTCTGCTCCAACCGCAGTGAGGATCCCGACCTCGACCCGGACGCGGTGGATCTCTTCGTGATCCCCGCCGCCGGGGGAGAGGCGCGGCGGGTCCCCACGCCCGTGGGGCAGAAGCAGTTGCCGGCCTTCTCCCCGGACGGCACGCGCTTGGCCTACGTGGGGCGGGAGGGACGCGGGGATTGGTGGAAGAACCAGGGCCTCTGGGTCGTCCCGGTGGACGGCAGCGAGGCGGCGCGCCCGCTGACCGCCGGGGCCGAGTTCAACGTGGCGGCCATCACGCTCAACGATGTCGGTGGCAGCAAGTTGATGCCGCCCACGTGGTCACCCGACGGCCGGACGCTCTACGTGCAGACCTCGTACCACGGCAGCACGCTTCTCCAGGCCGTGGACGTCTCTACGGGCGCCGTGCGTCCGCTGGTGGGCGCGGGGGGCGTCGTAGGTGTCCACAACTTCGACGCTGCGCGGGAGCGCGTCGCCTATGTGCGCGGCACGCTGCGTGAGCCCCCTCAGGTCTGGATCCAGGAGCTGCGCACAGGGGAGACGCGTCGCCTCACACACCTCAACGCCTGGCTGGATGAGGTGGAGCTCGGCGAGATCGAAGAGGTCTGGTTCAAGGGCGCGGCGGATAACGATCTGCAGGGGTGGATCCTCAAGCCCCCGGACTTCGACCCTGAGGGGCACTACCCCTCGATCCTGGAGATTCACGGCGGCCCGTGGGCTCAGTACGGGCACCTCTTTATGCACGAGTTCTACTACCTGGCGGCACAGGGCTACGTGGTCTATTTCTGCAACCCCCGCGGTAGCAGCGGATACGGTGAGGCGCACGCGCGGGCGATCTGGGGAAAGTGGGGTGACGCGGACTACGCCGACCTGATGGCCTGGGCGGATTATGTGGCGGCGCAGCCCTACATCGACGTGACGCGCATGGGCGTCACCGGGGGCAGCTACGGGGGCTACATGACCTCGTGGATCGTGGGGCACACGGACCGTTTCCGGGCGGCGGTCACGCAGCGGAGCGTCAACAACCTCATCAGCATGTGGGGCTCCAGCGACATGAACTGGGTCTTCCAGAAGCCCTTCGGTGATTCGCCCCCTTACGCAGAGATCACAAACCTTTGGGATTGCTCGCCGCTCAAATACGCCGGTCACGTCACCACGCCGACTCTGGTCATCCACAGCGAACAAGACCTGCGCTGTCCGCTGGAACAGGGTCAGCAGTTCTTCGTCGCGCTCAGGACGCAGGGCGTCGAGACCGAGTTCGTCGTCTTCCCGGAGGAGCCCCACGGCCTTTCACGACAGGGGCGCACCGATCGCCGCATCGCCCGCTTGGACTGGATCCGCCGCTGGTTCGAGCGCTACTTGCGTGAGGAGGGCGCTGAGGAGAGGTCCAAGCGTTGACACGTATCTGAGAAGGCGTAAAGGGGTGGGGTTAGCGTAGACCCCACCCCTTTTGAAGGCCCGACGGGACGGAGGTTCAAGGCGCCGGCGTCTCCGGCGCCTCTGTTTTCCCCTCGAAGTCGCAGAGTGCGCCGTTGAAATCGGAGCTCGGGTCCTCGTCGAGGTGGAGGATACGGTGGAAGATCGCGCCGGGGCGCTTGCCGGTGGCCGTCCCGCCGTCGTAGTAGCGCGGAATCCCCCACAGCCCGCATCGGGATCGTCCCATGTGGTGGTGGCCGAAAAGCAGGGCGTCCACGTTGCCCCGCCGCACCAAAATCTCCCGCAGCGCGGCGGCGTCTTTTAACTCACCGAAAGGGAGAAAGACGCTGGGGTGGTGATGCAGATAGACGACGCGGTGTGCGCAGGCGGTCACGGTGCTGTCGCCCAACAGGTCATCCAGACGTCGGAGTTGGGCCTCGCCCAGCTCTCCGTCGGCGAACATCCGATCGTACCAGTGTAACTCTTCGGCCAGCGAGTCCAGCCCGATAAAGGCGATGTCGTTCACAATATCGACCCTGGGGTATTGGACGTGTGGGTCTCCATAGAAAACTTCCTTGAAACGCGGGACGAAGTACTTGTCCAGCAGCAGACCGTTGTTGTAATCGTGGTTGCCCGGCACCATCAGGACGTTGAACCCGGCCTTTCTTAACTCGTCGAGGACATCGTGCGTCGTCTGGTAGGGACGACGTCTGTCCGGTTTTTCCACCAGGTCTCCTGTGATGACGATCACATACTCCGAGGCCGGTTGTAACTGCCTTTTCAAGTGCACTACAAGATCGCGCAGGTGCTCGATCAGATTCCTGAAGCCGGCGTGCAGGTCGCTCAAGTGTACGATGGAGGTCATAACCATACTCCCGAATGTGTCTTCTCTATCACCATACGATGGGTGCCCGCCCATGGGCTTGCAGGTAAGCGTTCGCGGCCGAAAAGTGACCGCAGCCCAAGAAGCCCCGCCAGGCGGAGAGGGGTGAGGGATGAGGTGCTTCCAGCACCAGATGCTCCCCGTGGTTGTCAATGAGAGGTCGTTTGGCTCGTGCCTTGTTCCCCCAGAGCATAAAGACCAGATGCCGGCGCTGCCGTGCCAGCGCTTGAAGGATGGCATCGCTCAGCCGCTGCCATCCCAGGTCGGCGTGGGAGCCTGGTTTTCCCGCCTCTACCGTCAGCAGGACGTTGAGCAGCAGCACGCCCTGCTCCGCCCAGCGGGTGAGATCCGTTGAGAAGGTCGACGGCGCTTCGCCGCCGTACACATCCTGCGTGATCTCTTGGAAGATGTTGCGCAGCGAAGGAGGCGGAGGGAGGTCCTCCGGCACGGAAAAGGCCAACCCGTGGGCCTGGCCCGGCCCGGGGTAGGGATCCTGGCCCAAGATGACGACCTTCACAGCCTCGAAGGGGGTCATCTCAAGGGCGCTGAACTCCAGGCCTGCCGGTGGGTAGATGGTGTGCTTCTCACGGAGGGCAGCGACTTTGCTCAGCATCTCGCGGTGATAGCCTTGCCTCATCGTCGGGACGTGGGCGATCCAGCTTTCCATCCTGTCCTACCGCCGGACGCCGTTTTCGGCGATGACCTGAGCGTACCAATGGCCGCTCTGCTTGATGCGGCGCTCCTGCGTCTCGTAATCGACGTGGACGAGGCCGAAGCGCATGGTGTAACCTCGCGCCCACTCGAAGTTATCCAGCCCGAAAGCCTCGACGGTGGTGCGAGCGGGCCATCCCCCAGCGCCTTCCAGCGCCTGGGGCAGCACGCGGGGCCAGGCGCTGGAGAAGCGGTAAGCGTCCAGGCCCAGCGTCTCCATGAGGGCCACGTCCTCTTTCCAGCGGTGGTAGTGATCGGTGGTGGCCACGTCGCCGGTGTCGCCGCGGTGCGTCCGACCGGGCGTGGGGGAGAAGGTGTCCCAGATGGAAGGGCCGCGTCCGTCTTCTGTGGCTGCGCCCCAGCGGAAATCGTCGGGGAAGACCTTCAGCGTGGGATCGCAGGGATCCTGGGGGAGAAAAGTGGTGTGCGTCATCTCGTCCTCCTGAGCATGGTTACGGTTCCTGAGATAGGATATATGCAAAAGCCGAAATGGCAACCAGGCCTGCAGCGCCACACTTGTAAGAAAGAAGGGTCATTTATCATTTGACAAACCACCCGCTTTTTTTGTATACTAAAATGGGTTTGTAGTTACGCGCTTTAG
>JBNGCW010000046.1:0-20095 GCA_049975525.1 Anaerolineae bacterium | reverse complement strand
CGCGGTCAACCGGTACCCCCATCTGTCCATCATATCACGCCTGACGGGACACTAGGTTTGTAGTCACGAAACGGCGCTGAAGTGCCTTACAATGCTGGGCTTGTAGTTACGCGCTTTAGCGCGGTCAACCGGTACTGGGTTTGTAGTTACGCGCTTTAGCGCCGGTACTGGGTTTGTAGTTACGCGCTTTAGCGCGGTCAACCGGTACCCCCATCTGTCCATCATATCACGCCTGACGGGACACTAGATGCGTAAAATTCGTAGTGAGGCAGGGATGGCTTACAGTCAAAAGCGTTCAACAGGAGGTCGCAACGACCAAAGGAGGTGTGATGGGTAAGACAATTGCAATTCTGGGCAGTCTGGACACCAAGGGGCCGGATTACGCCTTTATCAAAGCGCTTATCGAGGCGCGGGGGCACACGACGTTGGTGATCGACACCGGGGTGATCGATCCGCCGCACTTCGAGCCGGACGTGGACCGGGCCGAGGTGGCCGAGGCCGGCGGCAGTGCCATCGAGACACTGCAGGAAAACCGGGATCGCGGCGAGGCGATGAAGGTCATGAGCACCGGAGCCGCCGTGGTCGTACAACGGCTCTACGAGGAGGGCCGCTTCGACGGGATCATCAGCATGGCCGGCAGCGGTGGCACGTCCGTCGCCACGGCCGCTATGCGCGCGCTGCCCGTGGGGGTGCCCAAGCTGATGGTCTCCACCGTCGCCTCGGGGGACGTGGGTGCCTACGTAGGCACCCGCGACATCACTATGATGCCCTCGGTGGTGGACGTGGCGGGGTTGAATCAGATCAGCCGGCGCGTCTACGCCAACGCCGCCGGTGCCATCTGCGGGATGGTGGAGACGGAAGCGCCGGAGGCCGAGGAGAAACCGCTCATCGTCGCTTCGATGTTCGGCAACACCACGCCCGCCGTCAACCGCGCTAAGGAGACCATGGAGGCCCACGGCTACGAAGTGCTGGTCTTCCACGCCACCGGCACCGGCGGCAAGACCATGGAGGCGCTGATCGAAGATGGATTCATCGACGGTGTGTTGGACATCACCACCACCGAGTGGGCCGACGAGGTGTGCGGTGGCGTCCTCAGCGCCGGCCCCACGCGGCTGGAGGCGGCCGCCAGGACGGGAACTCCGCAGATCGTCGTGCCCGGCTGCATCGATATGGCCAACTTCTGGGCGCCGGATACGGTACCGGAGCAGTACCGGGATCGCAACCTCTACGAGTGGAACCCCAACGTCACCTTGTTGCGCACCAACGTCGAGGAGAACCGGCAGATGGGCCGCATATTCGCCGAAAAGCTCAACCGCGCCCAGGGGCCGGTGGCGGTCTTTATCCCCCTCAAGGGGGTTTCCATGTTGGATAGCGAGGGCGAACGTTTCTGGGACCCGGAGGCGGATCGCGCTTTCCGGGAAGCGCTCAAGGCCGACCTGCGCGACGACATCCCGGTCTACGAATTGGAATACAACATCAACGACCCCGAATTCGTCGACGCGCTCACCGAAAAACTGCTCGAATTTCTGGGGCAGACGTGACGACACCAAAAAATGACGTCTGTTCAGGATCGTCAATCGTAAATCGCAAGTCGCAAATCGTAAATCGTAAATCGAAAGAGGAGGTGTAGCGATGCCGTTCATTTCGAGAGAGGAATCCTTACAACGTCTGCGTCAGACGATCACCGAAGGCAAACCCATCATCGGCTGCGGTGCCGGCACCGGCATCTCGGCCAAGTTCGCCGAGCGGGGTGGCGCCGACATCATCATCATCTACAACTCAGGCCGCTACCGCATGGGCGGGCGGGGCTCACTGGCCGGGTTGCTGCCCTATGGGGACGCCAACGCCATCGTGGTGGAGATGGCGGCCGAGGTGTTACCCATCGTGCAGGACACACCGGTGCTCGCCGGGGTCTGCGGAACCGATCCCTTCCGCCTGATGCCCGCTTTCCTGCGCCGGCTCAAGGAGATGGGCTTCGACGGCGTCCAGAACTTCCCCACCGTGGGGCTCATCGACGGGGTCTTCCGCCAGAACCTGGAGGAGACGGGCATGGGCTACGATCTGGAGGTCGAGATGATCCGCCTGGCTCACGAGCTGGATATGCTCACCTGCCCTTACGTCTTCAGCGAGGAGGACGCGGTGGCGATGACCGAGGCCGGCGCCGACGTGCTGGTCCCCCACATGGGGCTGACGACCAAAGGTGACATCGGCGCGGAGACGGCGTTGGATCTGCCGGAGGCGGCGAAGCGGGTGCAGGCCATGCACGACGCGGCCAAGGCCGTCAACCCCGACATCATCGTGCTCTGTCACGGCGGCCCCATCGCCGAGCCGGAGGACGCGCAGTACATCTACGATCATACGGAGGGTGTGGTGGGCTTCTTCGGCGCGTCCAGCATCGAGCGCCTGCCCACCGAGGTCGCTATCCGCAAGCAGACGGAGCGCTTCAAGGCCGGCACATTCTGAAGACGCGCTCAAGTCGGGCGGCGAGGGAGCTTTCCTTCGCCGCCTGGCGTTATCAGGGTGGAGGTGGGCGTCGTCGTTGCCGGAAGAAGCGAGCGATGGGTGCAAAACTCAGGCCGTCATGAGGGTGGGGGGAGGGCCGGGTGGGGTCTCCGCCGTCGCAGCCGGTGTGTTGCCCCGGGGGATAGCGGGGAGCCCGGATCTTTGCAGCCGGGAGGTGGAAGCCTGCAGGGGCGTCAGATGGAGTAGACGGTCTTGTGCATACGGCTGCTCTGCGTGCTGGACGGCAGGGGGCGTGAGGTGCCGTTCAGAAGGCCGACCAGCCGCCGGAGCAGTCGGCGCGCCCTTTTCCCACCTGAGGCTGGGTCCATTTGGCTCCCCCTCGGCGGGGGCGTTGTGGTTCTATCCCGCGCCTTCATCGTTCTTCACCCTTCCGTTTGATAAAATTAAAGTTAAGGCCTATAGAATTTAGTTACTTGTCCCCAACTGCTTATATATTAACATATTAGTTTAATTTTGTCAAGGGCGAATTTTAAAGCAATTAACTCCATTGAAAAAAGGTGGGACAAAGCGGATTTCTAGTCGGTCACCCTTCTTGTCATCCCCAACCCTGAGCATGGCGCCCCCTTCTGCCATCCCGAACGGAGTGAGGGATCTCGTTGTCCGAACGCATAGAGTCTGCGTAGAACGAGATCCCTCGTCACTGCGTTCCTTGGGACGACCGTAGACGCGCCGCGGATTACACAATCGGGATGTAGATCTCAAGCTGCGAGTCGGCGTCCTGGGGGTCGAAGGTTGGCGGGTAGAGCTCGAACTCCGGCCCGGGCGCGTGTTCGTATTCCGCCTGGGGCAGCCACCGCTCGAAGATCGTCTCGTAGGTTTCCTCAAGGGTGGGCATGGTCGCGGTGAAAACGGCGTAGGTCTGCGGCGGAATCTCCACACTGACCATGCCCTCCGGCACATCCCGGGCTTCGTGGACCGCGAAGGCTGCGATGTAATCGTACTGGCCCGTGTCCTCGTCGTAGTCGGTCATCACGCCGTAGGCTGCGCTTTCCTCCTGTAGCCCCTCGATTTCCCCCATGCGCTCCATCAAGCGGTTCCAGAGCTGCGGAATGTCGCCTGTCTCCCCGCCCTTACAGCGTGCTTTCAGTCCGACCACGGTGAAGCCCTCTTTCTCTACGATACTGGGTTGCATCTCTTGCCTCCTTTTAGTGAGATACTGAACTGCTTCGTTGACGTTCTTACTGTAACCGATTTTCATGTCATTTGACGTCATATTTGCGGTGTGTTTTGTAGATGCAAAAAGCGGGGCGAGCGCAATGCTCGCCCCGCCGAAGCGTCTTGCGACGAAGTGGCTAGCTGCTGTTGCGGTAGATGAGGGGGAGGTAGAGGATGTGTCCGGGTGTGACCGTGAGGTCAGCATCGTCTCGTACGCGGATGCGCTGCCCCTCGCCGTCCTCGGAAGCCAGGCCGATGACCTCGACCCAGTCGTTGACGTTGATGCCGGAGAAATCTCCGTTGTATCCGTCGATGAAGACGCGGGCCGGGCCGCTGCCGTCCTCCACGTAGATGTTATAGTTGTTGGTCTTTTGGGTCACACGACCATAGGTCTTAATGAGCCAACCCTCATTTTCCTCCAGCGCAGCGTCGTGGGTGCTGAGATCTAGTGGGTCGGGCACGCTGCTGCTGCCGATCACCTGGACTTGTTCTAGGTCCCAATCAATTTCAATCTCGGTGTCGCCCTGGTACTGCTCCACGCGGCCGACCACGCGCACCACGTCGCCCAGCTCGAAGGCGCCACTGCCGCCCTCGCCCGTCACCGGGGCGAAGACGGTCACGCCGCCGGTGTCGTCCTGCGCGTAGAGTACGTCGAAGAAATTGCCGTAGGGCGCGGTGACGGTGCCCTCGATCCACACCAGACGGTTCAGGTAGTCGGGCGTGTCGTCGAGCCCGGCGTCCTCACGGGCTTTGCCGATCTCCCATTTCTCCAGGGGGTGACCCAGCAGCCAGTAGATGGTCTGCATGTTGTAGATCTCGTTCTGGTGCCCGTCGCCGGAGACGTAGGTGTAGCTGTCGGAGAAGAACTCGTTGCTGTCGCCCCACACGGCGATGCGTCCGCCGCCGGGTAGATCCTGCACGGCAGCCATGGGGATGGGGTTACTCGTGTAGACGAAGTGGTCGGCGTTGCCGTCGCCGTCGTTCTGGTAGGTGTCATCGTCACCCACGACGGTGAGCGTGATGCCGTTGCCCGTGGTCAGGGGGATGGGAGCGCCTTGAGCGTCCACACCGTAGATGGAGCAGCCGCTGAAGCCGACCACGGTGTTGACGTTGACGCCGATGCCGGTGGTCGTGGTCGCGGGGAAGGTGTGCCAGTAGACCTGCCACGGCCCGATGTTGCCGCTATTTGTGTCGTCGTAGGTGCCATCGGAGTTCATGCGGATGCCCGCGTCGTCGATCTTATCCAGGATGGCGTTGATCTCATCGGGGTTGCCGTGGTTGTGATAGTCGGAGTCGCCGGCAACGAGCAGCGCACCACCGTTGTTCACGAAGTCGGCGATGACCTGCTCTTCCGCATCGGTGTAGAGATCCTCGCCGCGCTCGCCGGGATCGGTGAGCACCAACAGGACAGCGCTGCTCAGATCCGTGGTGGTGATGCCGTCGGTGTCCTCGATCCAGTTGTAGCCGTAGGCGACCAAATCTTCCTCAAACTCGTTGCCATCGCCGGACTGGAAGACGTTGTTCTTGTGTCCGTTGTCGATCACAATGAGGGGGACCTCGTAATCGACGATCTCCCGGTCGACGGTAATGACGTTGTCATCGGGATTGTCGCCTGTGGGTGCCCCGGTAATCTCGGCAGCGATGGTGACGGGGCCGGTGATGGTGGGGGTCCAACCGATAGCAGCAAAGGCGTCGCTGCCTGCGGGGACGGTGATGACGTCGGTGCCCACAACGGTGGTGTTAACTTTGAAGGTCACGGTGACGTCGGTGGCGTCGGCCACGCCGCGGTTGGTCACGCGAGCGCTGAAGTTGGCCGGGGCTTTGGTGCTCAGTTGCGCCGGGGTGATCTCCAGCTTGGTCGGCGCCACGTCCACGTCGCCCTCGGTCCAGATGGGCGCGGAGACCGTGCGATCGCCGTCCTCCTGCACCGCGCGGGCGAAGAAGTAGTGCACCCCGTCGTTGATGGGCAGGTCGAAGTTCCAGGTGTAAGGATTGGTGGTCGGCACCGTGGAGGTGACCACCACGCCCTGGTCGGTGTACAACTCCAGGCTGACCAGGCTCTCGGCGTCGGGGTCGTTGACGTAGATTTCGAAGGAGAGGGTGCCGTCGTTGGGGATGGTCTCACCCATCCAGGCGCCGTCGCTCTTGAGGTAGATCTCGAAGTTACCGTCCTCGGTGGCGAAGGTGCGCATGGAATCCAGAGCCTCGAGCACGCCGTCGTAGGTCAACTCGGTGGCCCAGATGCCGGTGCGGCCGGGGTTGTCGATGGCCCACTCGTCGCTGTGGGTGTCGCCGTTGTTGGTGGGGGCGGTCTTCCAGCCGTAATCCAGCGCCTTGCGGTACTCCTCCTCGGTCCAGACGTAGTAGCTGTAAGCGCCGTTGCCGACCTCCAGCAGCCGCATCTCGGAGACCACGTCGGCGCGGTAGTCCCAATCGTTGAAGTTCATCCAGGCGGGGTGGTTGAACTGCCCGATGACCTCTGGATGTTGGCTCATCCAATCGTAGAAGGAGGCGAGGTTCGGCGTGTAGTCGGCGTAGCTGTAGCCCTTGTCTTCGCGCACGGGGTGGCGCATGACGTTGTAGACGTTGATGTGCCCCTCGGACCCTTGCGTGTATTCCGCGCCGGCCATAGCCACGAAGACGCCGTCCTCTGTGTGGGCCTCCGCCTGGGCCCAGGTGTCCTCCCACTCGGCGTCGTCGATGCTGTGGGAGTGATCGCTGACCGTCATGAAGTCCAGGCCCCGCGCCCGGCCCTGCGTGAAGGCGGTATCGGGATCGGCGGTGCCGTCGGAGTATCTGGTGTGGTTGTGGATGGATCCGTGGTAGGCCTCAAAAGAAGCGGCGGTGGTGGTGAAGACCCAGGTGTAGTCGGCGCCCATGGGGTTGCCGGCCTTGTCTGCCACGGCGGCCTTGACGGTGGCCGTGTAGGTCGTGTTGGGGGCCAGGGGCTCATCGGGGGCGAAGACGGCGGTCTTTCGCAGGGGCATATGGTAGACGAAGCCATCCACGAGGCCGCCGGCGTCCTCCAGGGTGAAGTTGGCTCCGCTGATGGTCGCGTCGTCCATCTCCTCGTTAAAGGTCGCCATGACCGAGAGGTAAGGGTTGGCGTCGTCGGCGCCGGCGGCGGGCTTGGTGGAGTCGACGGTGGGGGGAGTGACGTCGCCGGTGACGTGAACCAGATCGGCCTGTGTGCGCGGCGTAATCTGATATCCGCTGTCGTAAGGGGCGCTGGAATCGTACTGACTGCTCAATCCGGTGACCCGCAGCATGTCGCCGTCGCTGATGCCCGAAAGATCAATCCCGGTGTCGCCGTCGATGTAGACTGCGACGGTCCCGGAGGTGTCGGTCAGGTCAAACCCGCTGCTGCCCTTATTGGATACCGTCCCCGTGATGACTGTGAGCAGGCCCTCGGTCTCCTCACCGATGTTCCCGGCCCATTGGATCTTGGGCTCGATGGGACTGTTGAGTCCCTGGGTGACGATCTCCGTGGGGATGATTTCCATCTTACCCTTGTAGAAATCGATCTCACCAGTGACGGATATAATATCTCCGAGTTCAAGAGAGCCTTGTGGGATGGGCAAGCCACCGAAGCTAAAGACATCGATGCCGCCGGTCCCATCCTGCACATACAGCTCGCGGTTTTGGGCTGCATCCTCAAAGGTGCCGGGTAATGCCGTCACAGCGCCCTGCACGGTCACCGTGACGCCGGCGCTCTCCTGGCGGGCCAGGGCGATGGGCAATACGTCGCCGTGGGCGATGTCGTATTGATAACGTGGCATGACCTGATAGCCGCTGTCGTAAGGTGAACTGGAATCGTACTGGGAGCTGATGCCCACCAGAGTCAGCAGGTCTCCGTTATTGACTCCACTCAGGTCGATCCCAGTTGTAGAGTCACGGTAGACAGCAGTGGCCCCGCTCCCGTCGTTCAGGTCAAATCCATTGCTCCCCTTGTTGGATACCGTTCCGGTGATGACCACCAGCCAGCCCTCACTGGCTTCGCTGATGCTGGCCGTGTCGGTCACGATGGGGGTGGGGGGCACGCCGCGGTCTATTAACACCACGTCGCTGAGATCGCCGGGCATGATCTCCTTCTTACCGTTGTATTCACCGATCTCGCCGGTCACCTCGACGACATCGCCGAGCTGTAGCCCACCGGGGAGTCCCGCGCTTCGATAGACGTCAATGCCCGCCGTGGCATCCTGCATCCACAGTTCATAAGATGCGAAGACGTTCGGCGGCGTGGAGATATTACCTTGCACCGTGACGCCGGTGGTGCCGTTGGGCAAGGCGCGTGCCTCTTTTATGGTGTGCGTCGCGGCCAGTTGCTCTCTGGCGATTGTACTTAGAGGACTTGTACAAGTCGCGACGAACAGTATCGCGATTGTGATCAGGCTAATCCATCTTTTGCTCATGTCAGAACAATCTCCTTTGTTTGGATTAAAGTGGATAGGTTTGGTAAAGTGTATGTGGCAGATGCGCTCTGTTTGTCACCTCCTTTCTGCGTGAGTGACCGCAGGTCTTATGAGACACAAAGAGGCATGTCGCGTAACCGACATGCCTCTCCTATCTCCGGTGATATTCTGCGCTGGAGGTTGGATCCGGTGTCCCAATTTCTCACGATGGTTCTCCAATTGGTATCTGACCTTGAAACCATCTTTTCGATAGGTAGCTCTGAGAATGGGTGTATGGGCATTGGATGCAAAAGTGTAGCAAAGGATTATGGAATGTCAAATTCGAGTTTGGCACGCTCTGGCTATAACGCGATCAAGAAGGGCTTTATCGGGGAGCAAGGCGCCTTTGAGGAAACTCTGAAAGGTCTCCTGGAACCTTTGTGTCCTGGCGTGCGTTTAAAGCATGAGGAGGTGGCAAAGATGTCGATGAGGTTTACGGCTAGAGCGACTTTATTCGCGATGAGTCTGTTGATCACCGCTTGTCTTTCCTCGGGTAAGGTAGCTGAATCTCCCCTGGTTTTCGATGAGGACAGTGGGGCAGGAGAGTCCCTCCTGATGGTCCCGTCGCCGACGGGACGGGACGCATCGCTTCCAGAGACGGCGACAGGAACGTCCGCGGCTCGGGATGCCCCTGTAGTTCAGGATCTTATCCGGCGGTTGGCTGAACGGTTGGGCGTAGCTGCGCATGAGATTACGGTGGCTCAGGTGTTCACAGATGAGTTTCCTGCGCAGAATCTCGGATGTCCCCGGGCAAAGGCCGAGCTGTCAGAGCCGGTGCGACCCGCCTTGGTGGTGGGGCAGGAGGTGATCCTGGAAGCCGAGAATCAACGTTACCGCTATCGTGTCCACGCCGGAGAGGTTGTGTTTTGCGGTCCGGTTCTGTAGTGATGGTGAGGGTCACCGGTGTGTTGGCTGCGATGGCTCCATCGGGGGCGCTGACGCTCAAGCCGGCTCCTCGTGAGGAGACCGTGCGGGTCAGGTTGAAGTGCCCGGCCGGGCCAGACCAGTTGTTGATCCCGATCATCCAGTAGCCATCCTCGGGGTTGGAGACGTAGATGTATTCGTTGGCCGTCCCCGTGGTTGAGGAACCGCGCTGCTCAAAGTCGGTGCCGTTGGGGCCTAGATAGTAGAGGTAGAGGTCGATGTCGGAGATATCGGGGCTGCTGGTCCACAGCTCGATGCTGACGCCGTTTGTTACCGTGAAGACCTCAGTCCACTCATTAGTGTTCTCGTCGATGAACCCGATCGGTTCATTGCTCCAGTTCCTCGTCTCCACTTGCTCAAGATACGCGGTAGCCTCCAGGCCGTTCAGGGGGAGGGTGGGGGTGATCACCAGATCGCCCACTGTGCCCTGATTGGTGTAGGTGTCGATGTCGAAAGCTGTAGCGCTTTCTACCAGCGAGCCCAGGGTCTTGGTGAAGACGACGTCAAACTTGGTGCCCTCGAAGTTCACGTTGTGCTGGAGAACTTCGTGAAGCCCATCCTGGAGCGTGGTGTGGAGCCACTCCTCGTTGGTGCCGCTGGTGGTGTCGAAGAGCCACGTGCCTCCACTGACGTTGGTGTTCTCACTCTTGACGACGGTATCCAGGACGTAGGGACCGTAGAAACTGGGTTCAGCCCAGTCGTACCAGCCGCTGCCCATGGAGGTGGCGGTTGGGCCCAACAGGATGGTATCGATATCGGTGTGCGGCGCGACGTCGTCCCATTCGTCTTTGATTAAGACCTCGGCGTCAGTGGGGAACTCAGTTTCGTCGACGTCGGTGTAGAAGAAGCGCCAGTCGCCGGATTCGGCGCGCCAGCCCCAGTCGAAGAGACCGCGGACCGCGGCGTTGTTGTACGGACGGCCGCTGTTGTAGCTGTCGGTGTAGGTATCGTAGCCGCCCAGCTGCAGCCCGTCGGTGAAGGGAGCTGCGACGCTGAGGACGACCGGAATCACCGTGGTGTCCATTGTGTAGGTGGGTGCCTTGCCGGGGTCATGGATCTCGATGCCGGCCTGATACATGCCGGGGTTCATATCGTTTGGTACTTGAACTTCGCCTTCAAAGGCGACGGATCCGCCGGCCGGTACGGTGACCTCTGTCTTGTCCAGGTTGAGCCAGCTCACATCCTCGCGTTTGTAGAAGTCGATGCGGTATTGCAGATGGGTGTCGCCGGTGTAGGTGGAGCCGGGATGGTGGCGCAGGCCGATGAAGAGGCCGTCGTGCATGCGCTCCAGCGGATCGCGGACCCACATCTCGTTGCGGTTGCCTGTGGGACGATGGTAGGAGAAACGACCGAACTCCCAACGGTCTAACTCAGTGCGTGGATCATCCCAATCTAACTCCTGGCCTCCATCGATCTGGCTGATGACGCCGGAGTTGATGAAGTTGACGACCTTGTTTCCATCCTTGTCTTCCCAGACGTTGCCGTCCCCGTTGACGTCCATCCAGTTGTAGACCGTGAGGTAGAAACGGTTGTCCCAGGTGTAATCACCGTTGGTGTCGTATTCGTCGTAGGGGAACATCTGGCGGACGATCATCAGATCGGCGTCTGTCGGCACATCAACGCCGTACATGGTGTCGCTAACGCCGACGGTGGCGGTGATGGGGATGAAGTAGTTGAAGGCTTTGAAGAAGTTGTCCCGGTTCTCCGCCCCGTAAGCGCTCTCGGCCGCCACCATATCTGCCGTGACGGTGAAGGAGAAGGTTTCGGAGCGGATTAATTTCATCTCTGTGTCCTGAATGGTTGCCGTGATGGGTTCTGCGCTGGGGTTGTAGACCTCGAAGGTCTTTGTGAACACATCACCAGGATATGCGATGTGCGCGAAAGCCGGGTAGTCATCACCCCGATAGTCGCCGGGCGTCCATTCGGCGGGCATCGTGAAGAGCCCGTACTCGCCGCTGGCCACCGCGGTGCCACGGTCGGCGTTGACCGAACCTGCTCCCTGGGTCAGAGTATCGTAATTCAGGTCGGTGGCCGAGGATTTGAGCAGAGCTTCGGCAACGTCGTAGGTGGGCCACGTGCCGGTGGCGTCTTTGTAGGCTTCGTAGATCAACGCTAAGACGCCTGCAGCAACCGGTGCCGAGCGGCTGGTACCGCCCCAGGAGTCCCAGGATAGGTTACCATTTGGGGCGCCCCACATGCTCATGCTATAGTATGAGCTCTTCCGCGCCGGCGGCAAAGGCGCCGCCCGCTACCACGTCCACACCATTGCTGCCGCGCGCGCCGGGTCCACGGTTGGAGAAAGGCGTGACGTCGTTATTCATGATCTGGGTTGTGTACGTGATGGAGTCCCATCCCGTGGAACCGAACTCGGTGGACGCGCCCACGCCGATGCCGGTCGCAGGACTGGGGGGCGCGACTGTTCCGTAGGCTGGAGCGCCGTTCCCTGTAGAGACGGTGTGTTGCAGGTAGGGCGCATACCAGCGTTGCACCTGCGACATCAGCTGACCACGGTATTCCCAGCCGTCGTTGTCGGTGTCGCTGCTACCATAGGAGTTGGAGGTTACCTGGATGGCGTCGGTATCGGTGCATCCACCGTAGGTGTTCAAATCGAAACCGGTCTGGTCACAGGCGTCGTATCCCACGGCGGCAAAGAGCCAGGCGTCGATGGTGGAAGATTCGTGGTTGTAGTAAATGTCGGAGACGTTGACGACTTTGGCGTCGGGCGCCATGCCAAAGACCGCGCCGTCCGCCTTGCCGTCGCCGCCTAGATCGGCAAACTCGGGCAGCATGCTGTTGTTGATGCTTTGCGTGACACCCTGACCAACGACGTTGGAGGCACACTGTGTGCCATGGCTGTAGCTGCGGTCAAAGGTGCTGCCGGAGATGGCGACCAGGTCACCGTTGCCGGGGCACATGAAACCAGGGCAGCTGGCGCCCCATATATAATCGGAGGCGGGGAGGACATGAGCGCCATCGCCGATGAAGTAGACCATGCCGCCGGAGATGTCGGCGAGACCATCACCATCCATATCGCGGTAGGCAATCATGTTGTTCTGCGTGTTCTCTAGATCACTGACGTCAGCTTTGGTCAGCGGCTTCTCGTCGCGGAAGTCATAGTCATTGTCCAGGTCCATATAGACGGTATCGTAGACGCCAGGTGTATTAGGATCTGTGACGATGATCGCGGGCTTTTCACCCCAGAGGAAGTCGCGCAGATCGTTGTCGGGGTGGGTGCCCGCGTGGACGATGCCACTTTGGGTCATGGTGTCGGAGATGATGTACGTGTGCTGGGTACCCTCAACCCCTACGTCAATCAGCGGGGTGTAGTCGAAGCACGAGACCTCCACACCGCAGTCGGTCAAGGACGGCGTTTCGCTGGTGTCGACGTAGTGGACGCTGGAATAGCCATAGGCGATGTGTGTGGTTCCAAGGAATTCGTCAAGGAAATAGAGGTATTGCGAGAAGGGGCTGAAGACCACAGGCCAGCCGTTGTACTCTGTCCTGACGGTGCTGGAGTAGATCTTCTGTGTGCCCATCAGATCGGGGTGAGCGGGATCGATCCCGTCGTCCAGTACGGCCACGCTCACGCCCTCGCCGCGGTATCCGCGCTCCCAGGCAACCTTCGCCTTATGAGGCCCTTCGGGCATGACCTCGAACCAGTCCATCGGCTGGACCCGAGTGCGGCCGTCGCCAAAGGCCTTTGCCTCATCCCAATCGGGGGCGCTCTCGCTCAGGGCCTTCGATGTTTCCCGCAACGTCGCCCAATCTTCGGGTTCTGGGGGCTCGACCGGATCGTCGATGGGATAATCGTCGGGTTGAGCGTTTTTCTCCAGAACCACGGGCAGTAGCGCTTCGACCTTAGCCAACGACGCGATCTTCAACAACGCCGGGGGCTTAACAAAGCCAATGAAGATCTGGATTCGCGTTTCTCCCTTGCCTATAGGGGGACGGGCGTAGACGTTTCCATCCACGAAGTAGGCGCTCAGGTCGGTGCCTTCTTCAGCAAAGACCTCAACAAGCATCGATTCCTGATCCGGCGAAACTTGGATGCCCATCTCGGCGGGAATCTTGGGTGTGGCGCTCTGGGCCAGCTCGCGCAGATCAGGATGCAACTTCTGCAGCGCTTCGTCCTGCGGCACCGTTTCCGCTTCCGTTGTGTTGACGGGCATGGCGGGCGCCGTTCGCCCGGCGGCTTCTGGTGCCGCCGGAGCCGGCTGTACTGTCACGGAAAACATACCTGCGACCAGAACCAACCAGTGTTGCGAGGTTAAACCATCGTTTATTCATGGGATTTCCTCCAAAGCAGCTCTAAACATCTTCGGATCCTTAAAAAGTACACAAATGTGTTGAGGAATTTACACAGTGATCACCTTGAGGCTATCATCACCCCCTTTCTTGAATGGCTCGGTCTTCCCTTTGCTAGAGGTGCAGGCGAGCATCAACCAAGATAATTTTTACTCGTAATTGGAAGGTTGTCAAGCTTTATCGTAAGCGTTGGCTGGACTAATTAAGAAAAGGCGGTCGAAGAAAGCGGGGGATAGATTAATCCTTTTAGAGATCCGTCGGTTTGACAGCACACAGGTGCCAGCCGGCGTGTTTGACTATGAACCTTTCGCTTGTAGTAAGCAACGCAGCGCTGTTATCACCTCCAAGCTGGTATTCTCGGAATGAGATCAGATCTTCAAGGTTCCCTTGACCACCGCGGCTGCGATCGATCGCGTCGTCTATCACAGCCTGATCATCGAATTCGGTCGCGAGATGAAAAGCGTGCGCGCGGAAGAAGCGGCGCGGCGCATTGGTTGCACTTTTTTCAGTGCGGCCAACTCTATTTCGCTGAGACAAAATCGAGAGGGAGAGGCCCATAGATCGCCTCTCCCTCAGGGTAAACTGTCCAACAGATCGACGCCAGAGTGCTACGGCGTCATCATCACCAACGGCAGGTAGATTCGATGAGCACCACAATAGGTGATGTCCATCTCCTCACTGTCAATGACCCGGTTGCCCCAGCTGTCGATGGCTTCTACGCGGACGGTGTAAGTGCCACAGGTGTCGTAGGTGTGACTGGCGTACGGATTGGAGTAGTAATTGGTATAGGTGCTGCCGTCACCGAAGTCCCAGCGGTATTGCACACCAGTGGTGCCCGCCACGTTGGAGCTGAAATCGGCCCGGAAGGAGGTCAGGTTGCTGGCGTTATCCGTGCTGATGTCGGTGATATCGACGGAGGGCTCGTCTTGAGCCCAGTTCAGCAGCGTTGCGAGGAACGTCTCACGACTGGTGCTGCCCAATCCGTTGTGGACGCCTTCCAACCCAAAGGTGGTATAAATCGAGCGCCCGAAATAGGTGATGCCGGGTCGTTCGAGAGTGGGTTGATCCCTGTGGGCCATGGCGACCACACCCTCTTTGAGGTTGTAGGGACCAGGGTAGGAGAGCAGTGGGGTGTAAGGGATCAGATCCTCCGGGTTGTCTGGCGAATGGAAGGGGAGGGAGGCGATCTCGTCGATGTAATACTGATTCGTAGCTCCGTCTCCTACGTAATGTGGTGTTAGCTGTGCGCGAACCTCGCCCGAAGGATGAGCCGTGGTGTGGAAATTGACGTAAAGCATGTTTTGATTGTAAAGGCCCTCTACCTCTGAGGTCATGGTGAAGGAGCCGCTCCACATCAAAGTATCGGTGATGTATTGGGAGTCAATGAAGGGGAAGATGGGTTGAATCGCCGGGCCATTTACATCTACAGTACCGCTGTGGACATGTGCTGCTGTGAGGGTGATGGGGTCCCCGACGGTGATTTTCACCGTGTACTCCATAAGGTGCTGAGCGGTGTTGTAGGCGTAGGAGAAGGTCCCCCCGGTTGTGGTGGCCACGGGCGGTACCTCATTGGCGCCGGAGAGGCTAATGGCATTGTAAGCAGCACCGCCAAGAAGGAGATTTAATCCTTTGAAAGCCTCCGGTGCTTCGTTGTACGTGGTGATCGGCTGCTTGGGCAGACTGTAGCCGCTGATGCTGTCTTGTAGCCAGTTGCCGCCCAAGACACTGCTATAGAAGAAAGTACCTCCATCGGTGGCGGCCGAATTGAGTACCGAGGCCAGATCCTGCCCCATAACGATGAGGGTACCGCCGCCGTTAGCGTATTCGGTCAACCGGTCCATGTCCAGCTGCGTGAGCGGCGTGGATACCGTGAAACTCCCATCCGGGTAGAAGTGATCGCCGGTGAAGAGAATGATCGTGTCGTAAGCGGAAAGCGTAGCGGCGTCGGGAATGGTCACGGGATTGCCAAAATAGTAGCCCGGATTCCAGATTTCGTAGGTGAGCCCCAGGTTGTCCAGGGTGCTGGTGTAATATGGGCGATAATCCGGATATCCAAGCAGCCAGCTGGCATCCATATCAACAAGCAGCACGTCGGCTTCCGCCGGTTCGGGCAATACGCGCGCCCAGGCGGGTAGATGGGCTTCGTGACCATTGTCCCCTTCCAGGAGGATGTAACCCTGATTATCACCGATCCCCTGCCCTGCTGGAGTCTCGAAGGTCACGGTGAACTGCGTAGAAGCGCCGGCCTCCAGGGTGAAGGAGATGGGACTGACGGTGAAGCCGGTGAGGACCGTGGTCTGGGTGGGCGCGAAGCCGTTTCCGGTGTAAAGAGTGCTCAGCGTATACGTTTCGGTTTCGGTAGCCACACTGGTGACGTCCACCACAAGGGATTTCGTGGTCCCCGTCATCATGGCGCCAAAGCTAAGGCTGGGCGGGTCGAAAAGGAGTCCGGGATCGGTGGCTGCGCCAACGTCCAGCCGACCGGCGCCTATATCCAGGGGCTGCGCCGGGGTGCCATCGTGGTTGTAGATGTCCATGTATTTGGCGGTGGACATTAAAGCGGATTTAATGTCGGCGTTACTCCAGGTGGGATAGAGTTGACGGAGCAAGGCGGCCGCGCCCGTTACATGTGGAGCGGCCATGGAGGTGCCGGAAGCCTGGCCGTATCCCAGATGGCGAGCTTCGCCGGTCGTGTCGGGCGTATAGCCTTGGGAGAGAATGTTCACACCGGGAGCGGCAATGTCGGGCTTAAGGACGTGACCAACGCCAGGGCCTCGGCTGCTGAAGGAAGCTACGTAGTCGGGAACGTTGCCGGCCTGGAAAGCCTGCATGTCGAGCTCTAAGACGGAGGCGTTTCCATGCGTAGCGTACCAATCCACCATGGCTTCACCGGGAGTCTGACCGATGAAGACCGAGGAGATGGTGATGTCGCTGCAATCATCACCGCAGGCCATGTTGATAAGATCATCACCGGCGTTGTTATAGATCACAGCGAAGGTTGCACCGGCCTCTTGGGCGTGCCGTACCTTATCCGAGAAATAACAGCCGCCTCGGCTGATGACCGCTGCCACCCCGTCGAAAGCATCAGCGGGGAAAGGTGCGCAACCGGTCACGTTGGTGGGATCAACAGCAGCAGCGGTGGCGAAAGTGTGGGTGATAACTTGTCCGACCGGCAGCGGTGCTCCAAACTCGGCCGTCCCAAAGGAGATACCTTGCAAGGTGGGGCTGATAGGTTCGGGGGCGATGACATTAAGCGCCCCTGCGGCCAGGGTCCCGCCTGTGGTTGTAGCTGCCACGTTGATGTAGTCGGGTGAGGGATGGTCGCTGGTTCCCAGACCGGGACCGGCGTTGCCGTTGGACATGGCCACAAAGACACCGGCCTTGGCTGCGTTGATCAATGCCTGATCCAGAGCGTCGAACTCGCCGCCAGCACTGCCGGGGCCGCCACCCCAGGAGTTGTTGAGAACGTCGGCGCCGTCGGCGACGATATCCTCCAATGCCGCAATGCCTTCGGCGGTATAGAAACCGCCTTCACCGTTGACGCTGGCGTAGAACACGCGGTAGCTCATCACCCAGGCTTTGGGCGCTACACCGCTCATGTTGGGGAATTCCATGCCCAGGTAGGTGCCGGTGACGATATCACCGGCCGCGATACCGGCGGTGTGTACGCCGTGGGAGGTTCCGTTTTCACCGGGCCAAGGATTCTCATCGCCCGGTGCTGGGGGATCCCAAGGGCGGAAATAGGCGCGAGAGACAATGATTTTGCCGTTGTTGTTTTCTGTCAATCCCAGACCGTTAGCGGGCCAGCCATCTGGATAGCTGTAACCCGTTCCATCGAACATGGGAGCATCTTTGTGTACACCGCCGTCCATGGAGGCGACTTTGACGCCGGCGCCTGCATTTTCATGACCACCTGCCAGATTCCAGACCATAGGGGCATTGATCAGTTGGGTGCTGGTATAGAGCTCGGGAGTGTGAAGGTAGTCAAGGTAGACTCGTTTGACTCCTGGGAGTTGAGCCAGCTTGTGCCGGGCGACCTCCGAGTCCACTTCCCCAGGATCGATAGTTAAGCCGTTGAGCAGAATCTGATAGGAGTTGGCTTCCTCCAATCCGTACTCGTTTTTGTAGGTGCTGACGGCAGCTCCCGGCAGTGATTTTTGCATTGTGTTGACAAAGGCCGCCTGCTCCATTTTGAGTTGTTCAATATACTGTTGGGCAGCAGTGGAGCTGACATCCAATTTTCCTTGGGCTTGAATCTGAGAGCTGCGCTGAGCCCAGACGGCAAGGGGAGGAGATTCCAATTCCACAATCAAGCGGTGTGAGGTCTTTGGGCCTTTGTCAGGACCGTCCGTGAGCGGTGGATTGCTTCCCTGGGCGGAAACCAGGGGGGTTATTAGCAAGCTGAACAGTGTGCAGAGACCTATCAGTCTCATGATTCGACCAAATCCGTGTCTAGACATCTGAATCCTCCTTGTAAAAAAGGGTATGGAAAAGCAGTACCATAGGGATGGATTTTAGCCTCTTAAGAAATCTCACTATACTCGATATTCGTATCCTCTCGATCACCTCCTTCGCCATTGGAGAGGAGTATCCTAACATCCGTGATGTACCTTCAGGGGTGGCTGCCCTGAAAAAGGGTCAGCTTTCTCTGCTGAAACGCCTTTTTCACCGGGTGCTGTTTGATGACCCCGTGATCTCACGCATAGTGAAATGGGGCAAGGATGGATACTCCCTTCTGCGGTTGAGTGCTCCTTTTGTATTTTGCCTGATTATCTTCTGACTGTCAAGCCTTCTCCAAGTGTCCTGCGAAGCCTGTGCAGGCGGCAAAAGCCGGGATTGGGGAGATCGGATCTCCCCCGATTCATCCTGGGTCGCTGCGTTTGTCGGAAGTTCGAAGGGTTGCCACGCCGCTGCTTCATGGTAGACTAGCTTATTGCTCATCACTGTAGAGGGGAGGTTGGTACCATGAACTATGACAAGCCGGTCTATGTGACACCGGAAGGGCTGGAGAAGATGAAGGCGGAGCTGGACGAGCTGGTCAACGTCAAACGACCGGCCCTGGCGGAGCGCCTGCGTTTTGCTATCAAACAGGGGGATCTTTCTGAGAACGCCGATTATAAGCAGGCGAAGGAGGAGCAGGGGTTTCTCGAAGGCAGGATTCGCGAGCTCCAGGAGAAGATCCGACGCGCCGAGATCATCGAGACCCTCGATGGGACGCAGGAGAAAGTTGTCCTCGGCGCTCACGTCACGGTCCAGGAGGACGGCTTTGAACCGGAGACGTATCACCTCGTGGGTCCCACCGAGGCGGATCCCCGCGCAGGGAAGATCTCTCACGAATCACCTCTGGGTCGAGCCTTGTTAGGTCGTAAGGTGGGCGATACGGTGGAAGTCAAAGCGCCCGCCGGTACGTTGACCTTCGAGATCATGGACATATCTTGAGACGGTGAACCCGCTTTCGGGTTGATCATTGCACAACGCCGGCGTAAGCTCTACTCCGGCGTTGTGTTTATGAAACCTCGCCCGCGCTTTTTTGATAGTGTTGAGTTCGGAGTCTGTCAATCTCGTCACGGACGGCGTCCAGGTCGCCCAGCCCCAGGAAAACGATCGCATACCGGATGTAGGCCACCTCGTCGATCTCCCGTAGCTCTTCCAGCACCAGGTCCCCGATGACGCTACTGGTGATTTCCGTGCGACCGCTCTGACGTAGTTGATACTCCACGCGGTCCACGATGTTTTCCAGCTCGGCGGCCGGGATGGGGCGACGGGCGCAGGCTATCCGCAGACCGGAGAGGATTTTCTCTCGATCAAACTCTTCTCGACGCTCGTCGCGCTTGATCACCATGGGGCAGGTCAGAATCGCGCGTTCGACGGTCGAGAAACGCTGTTCGCAGCTGCGACACTCACGCCGCCGTCGGATGTTTCCGTTGGCATCGTGACGCGTGTCAATCACCCGCGTCTCTAATGAATTGCAATAAGGGCAGCGCATGTTTCCCCTCCGAAAATGAGTTATGATGTCCCTGCCATAACCCATAAAAATCGGATTTTCAAGTAAGTGCAGTCAAAATCAAAATCAATAGATATGGAGGATGATCGACTGGAAATCCGATTTTCCCACCTTTTTCGGTGGTGCGAGTTATGGCCGCCCTGCGACCACGTGTTTTATCTGAGGAACCGCGTGCTCGGCGCCGGGCCCCCACGGTGATTACCTGTGGTGTTCATCCTCATGGTGTGAGAGATGATAAAAGCACGTCTCGTTCACACAACCTGGTGTGATTATAACATCTCTTCGATGGATCGACAAATGTCGGGTCTACACTCATCTGTGGGGATTGAAATTACGGTATAAGGTGCAACGCACCAGCGATGACGCGATCATCCCGGTAAAAAGATGGCTGCCCTGAACAAAGAGGTAGCCAAAGAAAATATGGGGTATATGTTGTGGTTGGGATACGCCCGACCACAACATATAGTATCCCTTTCTCTACTGAAAAACTTTTTTTCAGTAGTGTCAAAGATCATGTTGGCTAAAAGACCATGCCAACGCGCATGAAATGGCTGTTTTCAGACATTCGAAGGTGCGTCGCACCTGGCTACAGTCTAATACTGTAATTTAAAGGAGCCAAGAGATTGACCCTACTGAAAAAAGATCCTAAAAATCGGATTTTTAGCAAAACACCCCTATATCTGAACGTTCGCTTATTTTTCGAGCCATTTCTCGGATTCCACCCACTGATCAA
>JBNGCW010000045.1:0-30998 GCA_049975525.1 Anaerolineae bacterium | reverse complement strand
ATTGATCAGTGGGTGGAATCCGAGAAATGGCTCGAAAAATAAGCGAACGTTCAGGAATGAAGCGAATTTACGGGGAGATGGGTTATGGCACCACGAGCGAAAATCACTACCGGGACGTTCCGACCCGAGGCGCCGCGGAGCGTCAAAGAGACAGGACTTAACATCGGCTTTCTGACGGATTTGGCGCTGAAGATCCTTTACTTCGAGAGCAATATCTCGGGCCGTGAGCTGGCGAAACGTATGCGCCTGCCCTTTGCCGGTGTGACCTCGGAGGCGTTGGAGTTCTTGAAGCGTGAGCGGCTTTGCGAGGTGCGCGGCGCTGGCAGTACCATGGGGGGCTTCTCGGAATCCACCTACGAGTACGTCCTCACCTCCCGGGGTCGGGATATGGCCCGCGATGCGTTGGAACGTTCCGAATACGCGGGCCCGGCGCCGGTTCCCCTGGAGATGTACAACGAGGCCATTATCAAACAGGGATTGAAGGACGTTCAAGTTCACCAGCGGCATCTGCGCCAGGCGCTCGCCCACCTGGTCTTAAGTGAGGAGACCTTCGAGCAGATCGGGCCGGCGGTCAACTCCGGGCGTTCCATCTTCCTCTTCGGCAACCCCGGCAACGGCAAGACCTCCATCGCTGAGGCTATCGGCTCCATGTTGATGGAGGGCGATATCTACATTCCTCACGCTGTGGAAGTTGAAGGACAGGTGATCAAGGTGTTTGACAACGTCAACCACCTTGTGACCGAAAAACCGCCGCATGATCAACGGAGCCTGGATCCGCGCTGGGTGCTGATTCGCCGTCCTTTTATCGTCGTGGGCGGTGAGCTGACGATGGAGGGCCTGGACCTGGTCTACGATTTTAACAACAAATACTACGAGGCACCCTTTCAGATGAAGGCCAACGGCGGTATTCTTCTCATCGACGACTTCGGACGCCAGCAGGTCCGCCCGCGCGACCTTCTCAACCGCTGGATCGTGCCGCTGGAGAAGCGCATCGACTTTCTCACACTGCACACGGGCCGTAAGATCGAGATTCCCTTTGAGGTGCTCATCGTCTTCTCCACCAACCTGGCGCCCAAGGACCTGGTGGATGAAGCGTTCCTGCGGCGCATCCGTCACAAGATCGAGGTCAACGATCCCGATTGGAACGACTATCGGGAGATTTTCAGGCGCGTCTGCGAGTCCAAGAACATCGCCTGGGACGATCGGGCGCTGGCATATCTGATCCAGGAGCACTACATTAAGGCGCATCGTTCTCCCCGTGCCTGCCACGCCCGCGATCTGTTGGATCAGATCATCGACATCGCCAATTACCTGAACGTGCCTCCGAGCTTGAGCAAGGAGCTCATTGATCGGGCGGCGAATTCCTACTTCGTGGAGCTGTGAGATGGCCCATTTCCCTCCAAACTGGTGGTCGGCTGGACGTCCGCTCATTTTCGCTCATCGTGGGGCTTCGCGTCTCGCTCCGGAGAACACCCTACCGGCCTTTCAACGGGCTGCTGAACTCGGCGCGGATGGCGTCGAGCTCGACGTGCACCTCACCGCCGATGGCGTGCCCGTGGTGATGCACAACGCCATGGTGGACGCCACGACCGACGGCTCCGGGCGCCTCTCCGCGATGACGCTGGCGGAGGTGAAGCGCCTCGACGCCGGCGCAGGATGGGGCCCCGATTTTGCAGGCGTCCAGGTGCCTACGCTTGAGGAGGTGCTGGAGGCGGTGGCCCGTCGTCTGCTGACCAACATCGAGCTGAAACCGGCGGGCGGACGCAACGCGGGACTGCCGCAGGCCGTCGTTGCGTTGATAGAGCGTCTGGGGCTGGAGGATCGCGTCTGGTTTTCCTCGTTCAAGCCGTATTTTCTGTTCGCTGCCCGGCGGGTGACCGCGGAGATTCCCTGTGGCTTGCTTTACAGTCCGCTGACTCCTCTGACGCCGCTCTTTCGCCCCGTCACACCTCACGAAGCATTGCATCCGCATCACAGCCTGGTTACACCGTCTTTCGTGTCGCGGGCGCACCGCCGCGGATTGCGCGTCAGTGTGTGGACGGTAGACGACGTAGCCGTGGCCCGTCGCCTGACGGAGTGGGGGGTGGATGTGTTGATCACCAATACGCCGGATACGATCTTGCACGCGCTGCGGTGAAAAGGCCGCAATCTCAAGCGGAGATCATAAGGAGTGCCGATGGTTAAAATTGCGATTTGTTCGGATATTCACGATCATCTTTCGATATTGGACGCCGCTTTGAACGATATGCGCGATCTCGGAGCGGAGGTTTTGTTTTTCTGTGGGGATTTCAACGCGCCCTTTACGCTTAAAGCCCTGGCGGAGGGTTTTCCCGGCCCCGTGCATGTTGTATGGGGCAACAACGACGGGGATCAATGGCTGATGACCGAGGTGGCGCATGGGTTGGACAACGTGACGTTACACGGCGTCTTCGCCGAAGTGGAGATAGAAGGCTATCGCGTCGCGGCCGTACACTATCCGCGCCTGGGATGGGCGCTGGCCCACGCCGACCTCTACGATCTCGTCTGCTACGGACATGATCACGAGGCGCACCAGGAGCGCGTGGGGGAGACGTTGCTGCTCAACCCCGGCGAGCTGATGGGGCGTTTCGGTGTCTCGACTTACGCTATGGTAGATAGCGGGCGGGATCAGGCGGAGATCCGGGAGGTTTTTCCGGGCTGAGTCGATAGGTGGCGCGTTCCACCAGTTGTTCCTCTTGCAGCCGCCCCTCGCTCCAGGCTGCGACGTCGCTGCCTTTCAGCCGTGCCACGTGTCCGAGTGTGGCTTGGGTCCCCTGTGCGGTGACGACGATCACCACTTCGTCGGGCAGCGGGCAGCCGTGACGCCGAACTGGTGGCAGGGCGTCCAGGGCGACCCACAGAAGTTGAGCGCTGCCGGGGGGAGGATGGGGAACCTCGTAGCGGGCCGTCAGCCGCACGGTGAGGTTTTTGGTGGTCCAGTAGACGGTCGGTGAAAGACGGGCGGGTAGATGCTGCAGCGTCAACTCGACGCAGGGGGCGAAGGAGGGTGTAGGAGCGGCGTCCGAAAGGCGGTACTGTCGCCAGATGGTGGCCCCCAGCACCCCGATGACGACGAGGTCCAACACGCTCAATAGCAGCACGATGCGTTTTTTCCTGCGACTCATGACGTCAGTATAGCACGGATGTGAGATTCGGCACAGGCTCCGCGCAAGGGATTTGAGTTTTTATGCGTCATTTCATTGTATTCGAATAAGATTTTACGATATGTGATAGGGAGATGACATGGACATTCGTACGGAGCGTTTAGCGCGGTTGTTGGTCGAGTATTCGGTGAAGGTCCAGCCGGGTGAACGGGTGGTGATTCGTGCGCCGAGCACGGCGGCGCCCCTGGTTCGCGCGGTTTATGAGCAGGTCTTACTGCAGGGTGGGTATCCTTTCTTGCATCTTACCTTGCCTGAACTGGAGGAGATTTTCTACGAAAACGCGGATTCGACGCAGTTGGCCTTCATCGAGCCGGTCGAAAAACAGATCATCGAGGAGTTTGACGTGATGATCGGCATTCAGGCCCCGGCCAACACGCGTGCACTGAGCGCGGTGGATCCGAAGAAGCAGCAGAAGCGCAGTCAGGCGCGTCAACCTTTGCTTCAACGCTACATGGAGCGCAGTGCCAACGGCGAGCTCAAGTGGGTGGGCACGCTCTTTCCCACCCACGCCGGTGCGCAGGAGGCCGATATGAGCCTGCGGCGCTACGAAGACTTCGTTTACGCTACCTGCTACTGCGATCACGAGGATCCGGTGGCGGAATGGCGGCGTATCCACGAGGAGCAGCAGCGCATTATTGACTGGCTCGAGGGGCGGGAACAGGTGAAAATCGGCGGGCCGAACGCGGAGCTCACCCTTTCCATCGCCGGACGTACCTTTGTGAACTCCGACGGGCATCACAACATGCCCAGCGGAGAGATCTTTACCGGGCCCGTGGAGGACAGTGTCAACGGTTGGGTGCGTTTCACCTATCCTTCCATTGCCGGCGGGCGAGAGGTCGAAGGGATCGAGCTCTGGTTTGAGGAGGGGAAAGTCGTCAAGGCAAAGGCTAAGAAGAACGAGCCTTACCTCCTGGAGATGCTGGATACCGACGAGCGCTCGCGTTACCTGGGGGAGTTTGCTATCGGCACGAACTATCAGATCCGCGAGTTCACCAAGAACATTCTCTTCGACGAGAAGATCGGCGGCAGCTTTCACGTCGCCATTGGAGCCGGCTATCCTGAAACCGGAAGCCAGAACCGTTCCGCGGTGCATTGGGACATGATCTGCGATATGCAAGACGGCGGCGAGATCTGGGTCGATGGCGAGCTGTTGTACCGGGATGGCAAGTTTGTGATCTGAGCTGCGATTTTTGACACAGACGGCGCGCACGCCCGACGGCACGTATGTCCGGTGGCTTCCACCGGACGTACGTGGGTTTTAGGGAGAGTCCTGCCACCCCTCGGGCAGCCAGGGTGTCACGGTGGGTGTTGGCGTCGGGCAGGTTTGCGCGCTTTCCAGCAGCGGGCGCAGGTCGGGGTAGGGCGTGGCGGGCAGTTGCAGCAATTGGACCGCTTTTTCGCATTGACCGCTGCCCACGTAGGCGGCTCCCAGTGCTCGATAGAGCGCGTGGAGGGGATCCCGGGCTGCGAGCAGCAGCGTGCGATCCCCGCGACTGTGGGCGCGCAGAGCCGTCTCCAGGGTGATGGCGGCCTCCTCTTCGGCGCCCACCTGCAGATAGGCGCGACCCAATGTGTACCAGAGGACCGCCGGAGCTTCAGGCTCGACGCTGAGCAACAACAGCTCCAGGGCTGCGTGGCGATGTCCCGAGGCCAACAGCGCCTCGGCGCGGTAGTACGTCGCCAGGGGGTCCTCGGGATGACGGGCCAGGTGGATCTGCGCCAGGGCCGTCAAGCGCTCGCCGTCGCCCACTTCGCGGGCCGCCAGCCAACGGTCCGCGAAGATATCGGCGCCTAACGTGGGGGAGAGGGCCTCGGCGTGGGAGAAAGCCTGTTCGGCCAGGGTGTGGTCGCCTTTTTGTTGTTGGATGGCGCCGAGCAGCGCCCAGGCTGTGGGGTCTCGGGGTGCAGCAATCACGGCTTCCCAGGCGCGCTGCTCCGCCGTCTTCAGGTCCCCCAGCGCCAGGGCCAGACGGGCGCCCTCTCGCATCACGAGGGGGCTTTGGGGGGCGCGGGCCCGAACTTCTTCCCAGATGGGAAGGGCGGCCTCAGGATGGGCGCTCAACAGCGCCGGCCCCATGCCGTCCAGCAGCACGGAGACGGGCAGCGGCGTGGCCGTCGCCGCCCGCGTCGGCAGTGGCGATCTCAGAGCGGGCGATGGGGCTGGTGGTGAGCCCCCGCAACTCAAGAGCAGGGCCGCACCGCTCGCGAGCAGGCAGCAGAGCAAGAGAGCACCGAACCGACGTTCACGCGCAGCGCTCATACCGATGTCGTCGCCAAAGACGGCGGGCTTTGCGGTACTTGATCATCTCGTAATAGGCCATCAGCGTCGAAAGCAGCAGCCCGTAGAAGCCGTCGCGCCACCCCTGCAGTGTGACAAAGCGCCACCAGAAGTGCCGGGGGACTTGGGTGTAAGGGGTGTAGATGCGCGGACGAACACCCTTTTCGAGGAGCACGCGAGCATCGTAGTCGGTGTAACGCTGTTGCCGCGCATGGAACTCCTGCAATGTCTCGTAGTTGTAGTGGATGAGCGGTTGGGTTAGATGGGCGGCGCTGCCTTCCAATTGGGCTTCCTCGTGAACGGCGCGACGGGGGTCGTAGTGCGCGTGGTCTGGGCGCAACAGCCGGAGCTGGTAGTCGGGCCACCATCCGGCGCCGCGCATACGATGGCCGAAGATGTAGTTGTGGCGGGGCACCCACCAGCCGACGGCCTTGCATCCGTCGATGACCTCACGGATCTCAGCGCCCAGCTCGGGCGTGGCGCGCTCGTCGGCGTCCACGAAAAAGATCCAGTCTGCGTCGGCGGTCAGCTCGAGGGCGACGTTGCGCTGTTGGGAGTAGTTCTCGAAGGCGTGTTGGTAGACCCGTGCGCCGGCCCCACGTGCCAGCTCCACCGTCGCATCCTGGCTGTAGCTGTCCAGGACCACGAGGTCGTCGGCCCAACACAAGCTCTCGATACAGGCTGTGATGTGTCGCGCCTCGTTGAGCGTCAGGATCACGCCTGTGACCTGCGGTGTCGGTGAGGTCATGGCTCCGACCAGGCCTCCACAATGCGCCGGTATGCTTCGGCCCACGCCGGGGAGGGTGGCTCGCGGCGTGAAAAGTGTCGCCGCACGGCCGCGCCGACCAGAGTGCGCACCAGCGGGCCGTGATACTTGTGGTAGAGATGGGCACGACTCTCCCAGAGGTGGGTGGTGGTCGCCGGGCGGGCCTGTCCGCTGCTGGCACCGCCGTGATGAACCACGGTCGCCTGGGGGACGAGCCAGATGCTCCAACCTGCGCGACGCATACGCCAGGCCCAGTCGATCTCCTCGCAGTACATGACGAAGGCTTCGTCCAAAGGGCCTACCTGGGCGACGGCGGTTCCCCGCGCCATCATGGCAGCGCCCAAGGGGTGATCGATCTGAAAGGGCTTTGATTTCGCGTAGTCACAGTCGCTATAACGACCGTTCCAGCGACTGTTGTAAAATCGCACCGGCAACCAGCCCAGGTCAAACAGCGGTTGGAGCAGGACTGGGAAGCGAAAGGCGCTCTGCTGTAAGGAGCCATCGGGGTTAAGCAGTTTGGGCCCCAGCAGGCCGGCGTCGGGTTCTCGGACAAAAGTCTCTATCAGTTTTGTGGGGGTGGAGGGGGGGACCTCGGTATCGGGATTGAGCAGCCAGACGTAGTCCGGCAGCGCCTGGGTGCGCAACAGCTCCTTGAGCACCAGGTTGTTGGCACGGACGAAGCCCAGATTTCTGCCCGGTGTCACCAGGTGGACCCAGGGGTGACGTTCGGCGACGAGTTGGGCCGAACCGTCGTCGGAGTTGTTATCTATCACCCAGACGTCGGCTTCGACGTCCGTCTGTTTGAGTGCGACGTGCAAGGAAGCCAGACAGCGGTCCAAGAGGGATCGCACGTTCCAGGAGACGATAATGACACCCAGGGTCCGCATGGAGACTACGGCCTGACAATTCTCAGGAACAGCGGATCGACGTTGTTGTTGACGGCGGCGATCTCCACATCCTCGTGGATCAACCCGGCCCAACAGTACTGAGGGTTGCGAGCCTCAACAAGGTCCACAAAGCGTATCCCGCCGGTCACCACGGCGCGCTCGCCGGGTGGTAGATAAAGGTGTCCCTCTTCGTCTTCGACAAGGGCTTCTGTGCTTCCGATGGCCCAGCGCCACGGGTAGTTGATGGTGGCGTTCTCGCAGTGGATCCCCACGCGGAAAACGCCGGCCTGGATCGTTTCCCCCAGAGTGGCGTAGTTTTGATCAGAATCGTAGACGGTGCCCACCGGCGGCCCGCTGGTGCGGATGGGGGTGGTGCCGTCGTTTTCGACCGTCAGCGTGAAGTAGAGCGTTTCGTTGAGCACCAGGGTGCTCTCGGCGGACCAGGTTACTTCTGCATTGAGGATGTAGGCCAGCGGACGCCCGGCGTCGACCAAAGTCAGAGTGTCGCTGACCAGCGTTCGCTGACCCACCAGATCACGCGCCTCGGCGTAGACGGTGTAGGTGCCGTCCGGTGGGGGCTCGGCTCCCGCGTCGATGCCACCGTCGTAATCGAAGGTGTGGAAACCGGCTTTGTTGAGCGGCGTCTCGCTCTGTTCGTCCTCGGGAATGTGGTGTCGTACGCCTTTTTCATCCACCATATAGACTTGCAGATCCTCAACATCCTTTTGGAGATAAGCGTTGATCCGCACACGGTCATTGAGTCCATCCTGGTTGGGTGAAAACTCTTTGGGATAGACGGAAAAGCCGGTGATGCCCGGCATCTGTACGTCGGCGTCTTCGATGGTCAGCGTGCCGGTGACTTTGACCTCTCTATCCACGCTGTTTTTCGCGTTGATCTCCCAGCGGTAGAGACCGTCCGGTAGCACCCGGCTGATCACCTGGTAAGGGAACTCTTCACCGGGGAGGGTGTAACCTTCCACGACACCGGGGAAGAGCACGGTATAAGGTTCCTCGTTAAGGCTCAGAGGGATAGGGGGACGGAAGGTGTACCGTCGCCCGGCCTTGTCGTAAAAATAGATGGCTACCTCGGCGTTGCGGTTCAATTTAAAAGAAATCGTGGCCAGATCATCCCGACCGTCGGCGTTGGGGGAAATGGTTTGCGGCACGATGGAGACGTCTTCCAAAAGTGGCCGTTCCCCACAGGCTGATAAAATCAGCAGACTACCGCCCAAAAGCAAAAGGCCAAGCAAAGGGGTCAGTTTCATCCCGGCTCCTCGAAGTTGTGTGTCCTATATCAGTTTTGAGGTGCAAAGCACTTTTGCCGCGGTTTCCAGGTGTTTTCATCCGGCCAAGTGCGTCGCACCCTTTTGATCCTCTTACTCAACATCACAGAGCTTACCAGAGGGAGGGGGGGTTGTCAAACCCCTCGCGCCTTGAGAAAACGCCGGACTGCGCTACAATGGTCACGGGAGGAGAAGAAATCTATGCGGTCATCTATCATCAGAGCGCTTAGCGCTTTGCTTTTGTTATCCCTGGTCATCCAGATGGTCTCTGTTTCGTCGGTGAGTGCCCAAGAAGAGCCGGAGGTCGATCCGGTGATGCAGGTTATAGACGCTTTGCCGACGCGGATGAAGATCGGGCAGCTGGTGTTAGTCTCCTTTCCAGGGACGGACGTGGGGGAGACGTCGGCGCTGGCGGCGCTGTTGAGCGACTATCCGGTAGGGGGGGTGTTGCTGCGACCCGAGAACGGGAATTTCGGCCCGGCGGGCGACATCGCAGCGACGACTTTACTCTCCATGACGAACCGGTTGCAGGACGCCACGTGGGAAAGCATGCAGGAGGAGATCTTGCCTCCCATGGGCATCAACCCCTATCAGGCCACCTACATTCCGCTTTTCATCGCCGTGGATGCCTCTGTAGAGGGGGTGCCGGTTTCATCCTTTATCTCGGGAACGACCTCGGTGCCCTCGGCGATGGCCCTGGGGGGGACGTGGACGCCTGCTCTGGCCGAAGCCGCCGGTCAGATCGTGGGGCGGGAGTTGACGGCGATGGGAGTCAATGTCTACTTGGGACCCAGCCTGGACGTGCTCGATCCCTTGCACAGAGTGGATCCGGCCGGTTTGGGGATTTCTGTGTTTGGCAGTCATGCTTACTGGGTGGGGAAGATGGGCCAGGCGTACCTTCGAGGGCTGCATCAAGGCAGCGATGGACAACTCGCCGTGGTGCCCAAACACTTCCCAGGCATCGGGAGCATCGACCGGCCTTTGCAGGATGAGATTCCGACGGTTCAGCGCACGCTGGAGCAGCTGCAGCAAACGGATTTAGCGGCTTTTGCGTCCGTCGTGAAGGGAGCTCCCGGCGCCGTGAGCATTGCCGATGGCTTACTCGTCTCCCACGTGCGCTACAGCGGCTTACAGGGCAGCATCCGCTCCTCGACCCGTCCCCTCAGCCTGGACGCTCAGGCGTTGTCGACGGCTCTGAAGCGGGCGGAGGCCGAGGAGTGGCGGGAGGGCCAGGGGCTGCTGGTGGCCGACAATCTGGGGATGAAATCCCTGCGCCGTTTTGACGATCCGAGGGGGCTCAATTTCAACGCGCGCCGTATAGCCCGCGACGCCTTGCTCGCCGGCAACGACCTGCTGATCCTGGATCGTTTTACGGCGGAGGGCACGTGGGAAGATCACTTTGCGACGGTCCGGGACACGTTGGATTTTCTGGCCCAGAGCTACGAAAACGATCCCACCTTCCAGGCCCGGGTGGATGAAGCCCTCTACCGCCTCCTGAGCCTTAAACTGCGCCTCTATCCGTCTCCTCTGGTGAGAAATGTAAAGCGGAGCCAGGAGAGCCTGAGCGAAGCGCTGAGTGTCGGAGGGACGGGCGTCAACGCGCAGGTGGCCATGAGCGCACTCTCCCGTCTTGTGCCCACCTCGGAAGATCTCCTACCGCCGACGCCGGGGGAGCGTGAGCAATTTGTGGTTTTCACACAAGAAAATGCGGTTCCTTTGCCTGAGAGGCAACTTCCCTTCCTTGCAGAAAACACGGTGCAAACAACCCTGGAGCTGTTGTACGGCAGCGCCGGCACCGGTCAGGTGCAGCCGGGGACGGTCCAGTCATTCACCTTCGAGGAGTTGAGGGAGGCGTTGCAGGTTCCGACGCCGTTGCCTCCCACCGAAGAAGTGACGGGAGAGGCGGAAGAAGAGCCGCTGCCGTTACCCTATGTTATTCGGGCCGCACTGGAGCGGGCGCAGTGGATCATTTTTGCTACCACCGACATGCGGGCTTCAGAGGTGGGAGATCGCACACTGGTGGAATTCCTTCAGCAGGAGTCTGAGGTGTTGGAGGCGCGGATTGTGGTGTTGGATTTTGGGGCGCCCTACGGCTTAACCAGCACCGATTACAGTAAGATAGACGCTTATTATGCGCTGTATAGCACGGGGGATGCCTTTGTTCAGGCCGCCGTCCGCGCCCTCTTCCGTGATCTGCCGGCGACCGGCGCGCCCCCGGTGACGATCCCGGCTTTGAATTACGATCTGAGTGTGCAGACGAAGCCGGACGCCGATCAGATCATCTCTTTTTCTGTGGTGAAAGAAGACGGGCAGCCCATGACGGAAGATGAGAAAAATAACATCTACAAGGATGATGTGATCTATCTGCGAACCAGCGTGATCGCGGATCGCAATGGGAACCCTGTCCCTGACGGGACGCCGGTGGAATTTGTGCTTACGTATCCTGAGGAAAACCGTAAGGAGACCATTTCCGTGCAGACGAAAGACGGCGTGGCTTTCACACCGATCACCTTGGATCGGGTGGGACAGCTGGATATTACCGTCAAGTCCGATCCCGTGGCTCCTTTTTATCATCTGCAGTTGACTATTCGTGAGGGGCAATCCGTGGTGATGATCTCGGTGACGCCGAGACCGGAGGAAGAGGAGCCTACGCCGACTGTGGAGCCCGCCCCTCGGGATCTGCCTGCCTTGCCGGAGCCGCTTCGTTTGCCGACGCCACGTCGTTACGCGCTGCTGGGATGGGCGGCGATGGGTGTGGCTTTGGCGAGCGGGGTGGGGTACCTGTGGATGCGTGAGCGGCGGTCGGAGCCGGATTTGGTATTGCGCAGCGCGTTATGGGGGGCAATCGGCGGACTAAGCGGCTACGTGTTGTTGATGGTAGGCGGTCGAGGGCTGGTCCCCGGCTGGCTTCATTGGTTGGCAGGGCGCGAGATGCTCACGGGGGGCGTGACGTTAGTCAGTGGGATGGTGGTCAACTTCCTACACCGTAGGTGGCACTCAGAGAGAGTCAGGGGGTAAGCGCCAGGGCCAGGATGGTCAGCAACAGGGTGGCGAGGATCAAATACCGGTTCCTCTGTAAGGCGATCCGCCATCGCCGATCCAGGGACCAGGAGAGGGTCAAGGGGCTTGCGTCGGGTAAGATTTCGGAGCGAGATGTCGGGGTGTTCAGGAGGTCGTAGAAAGCGGAAACGCTCGCCGGTCGGTTCTTGGGATGCAACGCCAACGCCTCCAGGAGGGCTTGCTCAATGCCCGCTGGGATCTCAGGGTTGAGCTCGCGGGGTGGAATTAGTGCTTCCGGATGCAGAAAGCGCTCCTGGGCCGTGGCGGGCGGCTTGTTGGTTAACAGATGATAGAGTGTCGCGCCCAGAGCGTAGATGTCGCTCTGGATGTTGGTGTGTTCACCGTCACTGCCGTATTGCTCCAGTGGAGTGTAAGCGGCCGTTCCCCGTCCTTGCACGACGGTGATGGTGCGGGCTTCGTCGCCGGTGAGCAGTTTGACGAGGCCGAAGTCCACCAGTTTGAGATAGCCGGCCGGGGTTAACTTGATGTTGGAGGGTTTAATGTCCCGGTGCAGGATGGGCGGCGTCTGTTGATGTAGATAAGAGAGTGCGTCGCAGAGTTGTTGAGCCCAGGTGAGGACTCGTGAGATGGGGATGAATTTGTTTTCCTGGCGCGTTTGTTCAATAATCTCTCGTAAATCGTGGCCGGGTACGAAATCCATGACCAGATACTCGCGCTCGGCGTAGGTGAAGTAATCGGAGACCTTTGGCAAGTTGGGGTGGTCGAGACGGGCAAGCACCTCGGCTTCGCGGCGAAACTGTCGTTGGAGCTGCTTCAACATCTCCTCAGAGATGTCGGCGTCGCTGGGTGCGATCTCCTTGACAGCGCAGACCCGTCCCGTTAACAGGAGATCCTTCGCGCGATAAACAGCGCCCATGCCACCGCGCCCGATGGGGCCCACGATGTCATAGCGTTCTTTGAGAACGGTGCCGGGCTCTAACAGTTTGACCATAGCTGCTAAATCATACGTTGATTCGAGCGAGAAGTCAAGATGTGGAGCTGCCATGATGATAAAAGAACAGGACGTGCCACTGCTTATTGTTTACAACGGGTCGCTTTCCGGCACCCGCTGGTCTCTGGAAAAGGAACACGTCACGTTGGGGAGATCTCCCGATTGTGACATTGTGTTTCTTGAGCGTCAGATCTCCCGTTATCACGCTCGCGTTGAACGGGACGACGAAGGATATTTGTTGCGCGACCTGGGCAGTAAAAACGGCACCCAGGTCAACGAAGACGTGGTTCGGGGGCAGTCGTATCGCCTGCGGGACGGAGATGAGATCACGCTGGCGGCGACGGTGCGTCTGGGCTTTGTAGCCGGGGATGCGACGTTGCCCCTGGATGAGATCATGCAACCGGAGGAGACGTTGGAGCTGGACGAAGCCGCCCGACGCGTCACCCTGGGGCGGCGGGAACTGGATCCTCCGCTTTCCCCCTCGCAGTTCAAACTCCTGGCCTTGTTGGTTCAACACGCCGGGGATGTCGTACGACGGGAAGAAGTGATCGAAGAGATCTGGCCCGAGGCGGTGGGCGGGGTGACTGATCAGGCGGTGGATGCCCTGGTTTACCGTCTGCGGGAGCGACTGGCAGAGTTAGATCCCGATCATGAATATGTGGTTACGGTGCGGGGTCATGGATTTCGGTTAGATGTGTAATTTTCGCGTAGTCATAAACGAGTTAAAAGAGAAGAGGATAGACTCTTGGAAAGAAAAAAGACTATGCGAAATGGTGGTGCGATGAAAAACGAGCAGCCTTGGTGGAGCTGCTCGTTTTCTCTTTTCTCAGCACCTACTGTCCGCGTTCCAGCGTGCGGCGGAAAATCTCTTCCAACTTGTCCCGCTGCTTTTTGCTGCGTTTGCCGCCGCGCTCCTGGTCCTCACGCTGCATGGCTCGCTGCGCGTCACGAAAGGCGATCTCCATGGGGGAGAGGAAAGGTTCTTCTTCCTCTTGAATCTCGGCGATGTTCTCTTCCATGTTCATGGTGAGGTCAATCTGGCGTTTGCGACGATCCACCTTGAGAATACGTACCTCCACCTCGTCTCCCACTTTGACAACGTCGGAGGGGTGGCGCACGTAGCCTTCGCTCATTTCCCGCACGTGTAACAGTCCGGGACGCTCGGCGCCGATGTCTACAAAAGCACCGTAACGTTCGAGGCGTATGACCTTGCCGGTACAGACCATCCCTGCTTTCAGATCATCCCAATCAACGTCCGGGGGTTCCACCAACGTTAATGCGACGCGGCCGCTTTCCGGCTCGACGTCGACGACCCAAACCGTGACCTTGTCACCCGGTTTCACCTTGTCAGTAACCTTGTTGACGCGCCGCCGGGCCAGCCGAGAGATGTGGATCATCCCCTCGCGCTCAAGGCCGATATCTACAAAGGCTCCGTAGATCTCCGTGTTGGTGACCGTGCCTTCCAGCTTCATTTTGGGGGCAAGATCCTCTATGCTTGACAGTTGTTCTGGCTGTATGATTTCTTCCGGCATCCGCTTACTCCTTGGGCATCTGTTTCACAATATGATTATACTCACTGTCGGTAAACACCACAGCGATAAGCCGGCATGCACCCGGCTTGTAGACTTTTCACGACATGACCGCCATTATAGCCGACTCAGTCATGATGTCAAACCTTGAGTCCCCGTGGATATCCGCGATTGGCTTCGCTTCGCGCGTTAGGTCTATCGTCGCCCCTCGTACTCCTTCCAGGCCCGTCGTACGCGACGTTCCTGATCTCGCTCGGCGATGGCACGACGCTTATCATACTTGCGTTTCCCTCGGGCCAGGGCGATCTCCACTTTGGCGTACTTCCCGGAGATGTACATGCGCAGGGGGACGATGGTATATCCCCGACGTTGAACTGCCGATGTCAACCGGTCTATCTCCCGCCGGTGCAGTAACAACTTTCGTGGGCGTTTGGGATTGTGGGTCCATATGCCGGCCTGGTCATAAGGTGCAATGTGCACGTCCATGAGCCAGAGCTCACCGTCGCGCGGCATGACGTAGCCTTCTTTCAAGCTGACGCGCGAATCGCGCACCGATTTGATCTCGCTTCCCTTGAGGACGATGCCGGCTTCGTAAGTGTCCTCGATCTCATAATCGTGCCACGCCTTGCGGTTGCGGGCTACCACCTGGATTTCAGACATCAGGGCTCCTGCTCCTGTTGAAAGTACTGTATCGCCCGCTCAAGCTGCGGATCCTCATCCACCGGTGTGTCAGCAGGGTAGGGGACCTCGATATCGGGCGTCAACCCCTTTCCGTGGATAGAATGGTCATTGGGCGTAAACCATTGGGCGATGGTCACACGTAGCTGGGAGCCGTCGTCGAGATTGTGCGGCATTTGGACCGAGCCTTTGCCCAGCGTCTGCGTACCGATCAGGGGGGCGCGGTCGCGATCCTGAATGGCGCCAGCCACAATCTCCGAGGCGCTGGCGCTGCCGCCGTTAATCAAAACAACCATGGGAATCTCTTCCCCCAGATCCCCATTGTAGGCATAGAAACGCTTCTCATCTCCCTGGCTATCGCGTTCGATGGCAACCAATCCCTCCTTCAGAAAAAGGTCCGCTACCTGGATAGCTTGCGATAGAAACCCACCGGGGTTGTTGCGCAGATCGAAGATCAGACCTTTGGGATGATTCTTCAGGAGTTGGCGAAGTTCGTCTTCGAGACGCTCCCCAGCCGTGGCGTCGAACTCTGCCAGGCTGATGTAAGCAATATCGCCCTCCAGCATCTTGGCTTCGACGATGGGCATCTCGATGGTGGCCCGGGTGATGGTGACGAAGAAGGTCTCCTGTTGTCCTGGGCGGGCGACTTCCAGCTCGACTTCGGTGCCGGCGGGCCCACGGATGAGGGCGATAGCTTCGTAGAGGCCCATGCCGACGATGTCGGTGTCATCCACAGTGAGAATGAGATCGCCGGCTTTGAGACCGACCTCTTCAGCGGGATGACCTGGCAAGGGACGCACAATCTCCAAGTAGCCATCCTCCCGCATGCGCACCGTGGCGCCAATGCCTTCAAATTGCCCGGAGGCATCCTCGCGGATGATGTTGGCGATCTTGGGTTCAATGAAGGAAGTATAGGGATCACCAAGGGTCATTAACAGACCCCGAATGGCCCCATAGGTCAACGTCTTGGTATCGGGTATCTCGCCGTAGAAATCACGCTCCAATAACGTCAGCACTTCTTTGATCATCTGCAGGTCCAAAGTCGCGTCGCCCTGGTCCGGTGGGGGACTTTCCTCAGGTGGGGCTGTCGTCTCTTCAACCCCGCTCCCTCCCTCCTGGAATTGAGGCGTTTCAGGCGCTTCGACGGTCTCAGTTGAGAAAATGTTCACAGTGTTGCCAACCATGACGCCACTGGCGAAGGCGCCTGCGATAAGACCTAACACGACAAAGGCACCCACGACCCACAAAATTACTTTCTGCATATCAGCAACTCCCCAAATGTATCTGAATTTCTAGACGTTGAAACCTCCAGGCTGCCGTCGCACTATTCTAACACAGGCGGATTAGGTTTCAAGGATGGGGCATTTGGGTAAGGAGGGACAAACCGCCTGGAGTTTCTGCGGATGAAGATAGATGAATATGCGGGTGTCCGTGGGCATCCGCGTGCCTTTTGCACGCAGCGGAGTTTTCTGTGGGTACACCCCCATCGAGTCGGAAGGCCTTATTTTGCGAGCGCAGGAGAGGGAGCGGAGGGGTGTTTTTCGGCGATTATCATCTTCCGACTATATATATTATGTAGAGTTAACTGGTTTAAAGGTATTCTGGCAGCGTTTTGCACCTCGGTCATTCTGATGCTCTGCGAGGTCCGAGGGCGATCTCTAGCGGCTATCTGAGGCGCGATTCTTGCCGCACGGACATGTGGATGCCGACATGCTCGACCGCACATCGTTATGGTTGTCGCGTGAAGGTGCCCCACCCTATCAATAAAAATTGCATACCGCTGCCGGGAACCGGGACCCGGACGTATCATCTCAAAACCGGGGCACCTCGCTCGCGCCGGTCTCCTGAGCCCCAACTTACTGAGAAGAAGATGCTATACCGGACCGTCACGTCAGGTGTGCACTTTTTATTCTCAATCCGCGTCTTTTACGTTTTCTTCTGTTGAACGCCCGATCTCTTCTCCCATGCGCTGCCAGAGACGGAGTCCACCGTAAAACACGACGCCCAACAGCAAGACCAGCACGATCGACGCACCCCAAGGCCCCAGCCAGGTGTAAAGGACATAGAGTAACAGCACGAACGCCACGATGAACACTAGCGTTCCCAGAACGATGCCCAGGATGGGCAGAAAATCAGGCGACTTGTTATTGGGGGGTTCGTTCATAGGCTCACCGTTCAGTGTTCAGTCCACTTATCCCGAAAGTTGATCATAGTAGCGTTGCAACCACCAGTTCGACCAGCCCAACAACCGCGTTTTGAGAATGATCTCCTTGACATCATGCCGTGTCATCTTCGCCTCGTCCAGGAGCACGTCGGGGTTGTCTCGGCTCGCCGCCAGCGTCTTGACGGCAAAGAGAAGCGGCCACATGCACGCCAGGCGCAGGCGATGGTAAAATCGGGGTATCTCCAGCACGTAAGCCAGGCCGTTGTCCAGGTGCCTTTCGGCTTTGTCTGCCAGCTGCGCTACTACCTGCATAGCCTTATCGAGGTTGGCGGGATCAAAGAGCGAATCCCGCGTCAACCCCAGGGGCTCGTAGAACGTCTGGGGCACGAAAACCCAGCCCCGCTCGTAATCCTTGCGCATTCCCCGGACGATATTGACCGTTTGCAACGCCAGACCGAACTCGCGGGCCAGCGGTTTCAAGCGCTCCATCTTGGCCTGCAGACGCGGTACGTACCAGGCAAAGAGGTCCGTGACGAGATAGCCCACCTTACCCGCGACCTGGTGCATGTAGTCGTCCAGCGCCGCTTCGTCCTCCACGTAGGGACCGTGCACTTGCCAGCGCGCCATGCCCAGCGTCGTGCTGTGAGCTCCCCGGGTGAGGATAGTCTGCAACGCCTCCGGCAGATTCTGCACCCGCTTCAAAATCGCGTCGGCGTGTTGGGCAACGTAGACCTCGTCGTCGTGACTGTCCAAGTGTGCCAGCGACGCGGTGAAGGTCTGCACAGGTTCGACGCCCTCCAGGACGCGCGCCCAGCGTCGCAGTAACGTTACCTTCTCCGCCGTCGGCAGCGCCTCGTGATCCTCCAGACAATCCGAAACGCGAAAGAGCAGATAGGCCAGGGTGATCGCGTCCCGCAAAATGTCGGGCAGAAGTTCGATAGAAAGCGCGAAGGTACGGCTTACCTTGCGTAACATGTCGTAATGTGCTTCCATGTCTCCCCTGAAAAAAGTGGGAAAAATCGGATTTCTTGTCGGTCATCACCTATATCTGGTGGTTTGGAAAAATCCGATTTTTAAGTCTTCCGTGAATCTCATAAAACGCGCCTCGCGTGCGGGCTGTTGAGTTACAGAGGGTGGATGGGGTAGAGGTGACCTTCTGTGAACCCTCGCTCCCGGTAATAGCGTCGCGTACCCACTGCCGCGATGACCGCCAGCGCCTCGAAACCGGCCTCCCGCGCCCGCCGGGCTGCGATCTCCAGCAGTTCCGTGCCCAGGCCGCGATGCTGCCCTCCCACCCCCTGGGCGCCCAATGCCTGTGCCGGCCCGTAGACATGCACCTCGCGTACCATGGCCGCCCGGCGAATCTCCGGGATGGGGATCTCATCGCGCGGCGCTTTGGGCAACGAAAGTCGCAGGAAGCCCGCCAATCGTGCCTCCGGCGTCAGAAACTGCAAGAACTGCTCCTGAGTGGCGTCCGTCTCATAGACCACAGGTGTGAGCTGCGCCTGCTCGATGCTCTCCGGCGTACTCCGCCCCCGGATCTCCCGACAGCGGATACAGTGGCACTGCAAGCCCTCCTTCTTCATCTGCTGCTGCACCATCTGACGCAGATTGCTCTTCTTCGTACCCGCCACGATGTAATCGGCGGGGATATCGCGCATCACGCGGTTCAGGCGACAGTAGGGCGGCACCAGCAACTTGCATTGCTTGAGCAGCTCGATGAGCGTCTCCTCGTCATAGGGGCGGTACTCGCCCGCCTCCCACAGCTCGTACAGCCCGGTGCCCTCCAGCAGCGCGGTGGGATAGAGCTTCATCTCATCTGGGCGGATGGCGGGGTCATCCCATAACCGGGCAAAATCCTCCAGATCCGACGCCGGCGTCGCGCCGTAGAGGTTGGGCATCCAGTGCGCCACGATCTTGAAACCTGCCAACCGCAACAGGCGCATGGCACGGCGCGTCTCTGCCACCGTGTGCCCGCGCTTGTTCAGCGCCAGAATCTCGTCGTTCAACGACTGGATCCCCAGCTGCACTTTGGTCACGCCTTGGCGGCGCAAGCGCAGCACCTCCTCCGGCGTGATACAGTCGGGTCGCGTCTCAATGACCAGGCCTACGTTGCGATGTGGCGCCGTCTCATTCCAGCGCAACGCCTGCGCCAGTGAATCGGCCTCGCGTTCGTTCATGGCATCGAAACAACGGCGCAGAAAGCGCGCCTGATAGTCCTCCGGATAAGCCGACCACGTCCCACCCAAAATCAACAGTTCGATCTTATCCACGTGGTGCCCGATAGCGTGCAACGCCTCGATGCGTCCGCGCGTCTGCGCGTAGGGATCATAGTTGAACTGCAGCGCCCGGAGCACGCCCGGCTCACCATCGAGATAGCTTTTGGGAGCCTCGGCCTGTTGTGGGCAGAAGATACACTCGCCCGGACACGGATAGGGCTCCGTCAGCACCGCTACCGGCGCCACACCGGAAATCGTCCGCACAGGACGCCCACGCAGCAACCGCTCCAACCGCCGATCGCGTTCCAGCACTCCCTCCTGGCGCAGCCGACGATACGCCCGGATCAACTGCGACTTCGCGTACGTCCCCGTAGGGCTGGGATACTCCCGCAGCACCGGCGCGATGTCCTCTTTCCCCTCCGGGAGCGCCTGAATGGCGTGCAGCAGCGCCAACACCCGCTCCCGCGTGGCGGTGTCGCTTAAATCCAGCTGTTCCGGCACTCCTCCCTTGACCATAAGGCCTATTATAAAGGTAACTTCCCGAATAGGCGAATCAATCTGCCCCTTGATAACTTGCGCCCTGCAACTTGCACCCTATACTCATCTACATGCGAAAAGAAACCATCTCTTACTTACGAAATCTGAACCGCGCCTTCTACGGCGATTTTGCCGCATATTTCGCCGACTCCCGGGGGCGGACCGAACCGGGCCTGGAACGTGCGCTTCTTCGTGTTACACCGGGAGCGCGGGTGCTGGATCTGGGCTGCGGGCACGGGCGAGTAGCAGCCCTGTTACCCCCCGCCTGTAGCTACACCGGTCTCGACTTCTCCGCGGAGATTTTGGCTCTGGCGGATCCCGACGTCGCTCACGGCGTCAAAACACGCTTTGCAGTCGTCGATCTCATGGAACCGGGATGGGTTGGACACGTCCGGGGTACCTTTGAGTGGATCATCGCCCGCGCCATCTTCCATCACATCCCCGGGTACACCACGCGCTTGCGCGTACTTCGGCAAGCGGCCTCCTGTTTGACCCGAGAAGGGCGTCTGGTGCTCGCCAACTGGCAGTTCCTTGCGGCGGAGCGCCTGCAACGGCGTATCCAGAACTGGAGCGAAGTGGGGCTTTCCGAGGACGACGTGGAACCCGGCGACTATCTGTTGGACTGGCGGCGCGGCGGACGGGGTTTTCGCTACGTGCATCTCCTCGACGAGGACGAGACCCGGCGGCTGGCGGGAGACGCAGGCCTGGGCATCGAAGAGATGTACCGCGCCGACGGGCGGGAGAACAACCTCACCCTCTACGCCATCCTCAAGCAAAAGACCTCCTCCGCCTCCGCTTAATTCCTTACCCGAAACACTCGCGCTTCTCCTGTATCGAAGACCACCTCCAGCCGCCCTTGCGCTGTCAGCTTGTCAAACTTGGTCAATGCCGGAGCGGTCTCACCTTGCTCGCGCACGGCGGGCATGTAAAGCTGCTCATAGGGCGTCAGTACGACGTATGCCACGTTGTACTTGTCCAGGATCAGCCAGGCGTGATCGGGATTCGGCGTATTGTAGAAATCCCGCACATCCTGCTGGCGCATCTCCACCGTACCGGCGGGCATCACCATGCGCTGCTGCGCCTGATGCCAGCGCCATCCCACCACGGAGGGCAACCCCGTGTAGACGCTCATCCGGTTGCCCCAGAGATACTCGCGAGCGGCCTGCGCTTCCATGATCACCGGTGAGCCTTCGACGTTGTCTTGTAGCCAGCGGATCACCTCCGCGTCGGGCGCCAGAGGAACGCGACCGCCATTCTCGTACTGCGTCACGTAGGGGATAAACGCAGCACCGTCCAGCGTGTGGGGCGCCTCTTCGGACCAGCGATCGCGGAGCTTGGCGGGGATGGCGAAAAGCGGGTAGAGCGCCGTCGCCAGCACCACCACGAGCAACACGCCGATGACGACATCTCCCAGACCGTGACGGTTTTCGACCAGGGCCCGATGCAGCGGATCCCGCGCCGTCACTCCCGCGTCCGCCCCACCCCAGAGCAACATGTTGAACAGTGCTTCCAGCGCCACAGCAGATGCCGTCGCCAACAGAATCCACACTTGAAGATAGAACTTGAAGACCGTGTTCATGCGTCCTATGTCGCCTTTGAGCACAATTACCTCGACCATGAGCGTCAACGCCAGCGCCGTTCCTACCCACAGCCAGAGCGTCTGACGCTGTGGACGGGTGTCGGACAACAACAGGATCGCGGCGAGCGTTCCCAAAGGCACGGCAATCCAGGCGGCCTGTACGTCTATGGCGTGAAAAATGCTCAGTAGCAACAACATCCCAACCACGACAATCCCCAAACTGACCCACACCGTGCCGTTGTGGCATGTCTCACGCAGCCGGAGAAGGACCTGACCCACGGCGAATAGAGCCAGAGGCAGGATAAACTGCCCGTGCATCACCAAGTAGTCGCTCAGCGGTGTCCGTCCTCCCTGCCAGGGTTCAACGCTGGTGTAGGCTGTTACATAGCGCGCCGCGTATGGTCGGAAAAGCAGCTCCGCCAGCAGGAAAATCACCACCGGCATCCCCAGAGGTACATAGCGCCAGGGAGAACGTGACATCGTCATCGTCCCTTTATCATCCGGCAACAGCGTCGGCAGCAGTGGCAGCAGATACCCTACTCCCATCAGCAACAGATAGGTGGGATAGTCCCAGGTGTTCGTCGCCCGCAGCGCCCCGGCGACGAGAGCCGCCAGCGCCAGGGTCCAGGGATTGAATAACAACTTTTCTCCTATATCGGAGACCTTGCGCACAGCCCATTGCACCGCGATGCCCAGGGCCACCTGGGTAAGCGGGAGCGCCATGGCGTGCGCGTGTAGATCACCGTAGAGGAAAGTGAAGGCCGGGAATTCGTTGATGGGCGGCACCGGCTCCGCAGGTTTGACCTCCACGACACGCGTGGCGTTCCAGTACCACCACTCCGGGCGGAAGGAGAGCTCCACGCCGCGTACCATCACTTTCCAAAAGCCCGCCGCTGCCGAGACCAACAGACGGTAGCCCGGGAGCAGGCTCTCAAAGTGCACATTGCCCACCTCCGCCAACCCTTTGACGATGAGGCGCAGCTCACCCAGATTGCCCAACACCACGGTGAGGAGTAACCCCCACAGCCCGGCGCGACGCGCACGGCGGTCATCGCCTACCACCAGATTCGAGGCCAGCGTATACCCGCCGACACCCGTCAGGGCGAAGAGCGTCGGAATCGCCAGATTATAGGCGATGCTGGGGATGATGCCCAATGCCTCAACCAGCGTGCCGATGAGTACAAAGCCGAAGTAATAATAGTTCATCGTACCTCCGGCGAACCAGGGGTCATAGGGTGGGAAGTAACGTGATTTGATGACAGCGTTGAGGTAGGCGAAGTCCATGGGCTTTTCACCGCCGGCCACCGGGTGGAACAGGTCGGGGTTCAGATAGCGGACCAGCACCCAACCCAGGAAGAGCACGGTGAAGAGGATCTCGATCCGCAAGAGGTCGCGCCACCGGGTACGGAAGAATGTCTTCAACGCGGACCATCGGGCGCGGGTCAGCAGCGCTGTCGCGCCCAACCAGAGCGTCAGAATGCCCCACAACAGCGTGCGGGTGTGGACGGTGAGGTGCAGCGCCGCCAGCAGCCACGCAGGATAGGCCCAAAGCAACAAGCCCACACTGCGCCCGAAGCCGTACCCGTGCAACCGCAGGTCCGGGAAAGCCAGCTGCAGCCAGGGAACCGCCATCAGCCCCAGCAGCGCCAGCATAAGCCACCAGAGCAGCACCGTCACGCTCTGGAAGCGGTTCTGCGGCGCGTCGCGATAGAACAGGTGCGACCAGGTGCCGCCCGTATACTGAACGGCCCGCATGCGCGCGTCCATCAATAGCCTGGGACCAGGATCTTCGTCGGCGTCATCGTTCTCGCTGTTGATGATCCCCCGCGTGGCCTGCAGGGGTGTCATCCAGCGTGCTTGTTCCGTCAGCGAGGGAGAAATCAGCTGCGTGGCCCGCTCCCGTGAATAGGCCGGCGTCTTGGCGAAGATGAAAACCTGCGGATGGTCGTAAACGCTGAAGGCTTCCTCGGCAGGCGGGAATTGGATGGAACAGGGACGCGCGTTACTGTAGCGGGCAGACGGCGGTTCGAAAGGCGTCTCCTGATCGGGGAACTGGCACGGTCCCAGCGCCGGATAGGAAACAAACTCGGCGGCCAGTTCGAAACCCAGCTCGCCGTTGAAGAGCGTTTCGTAGAATCGGATGGTCATCGGATAGCGCTGGGGTAGGCGTGGGATCGAGGCATAGAGCCGATTGCTGGAAAGCACAATGTAGTCAACCTCATCCAGCCAATCCAGGAGCTGCGCGTGCTTCTGAGGCGTGTCCTCGTCGTAGAGATGCAGCTTACCGTCGGCAGTGGAGGAGAGACCTCGGTACCAATTGTGGAAGGCGTCTTTGCCCTCGAGGCGTATCGGCAGGGAGTCATCCCAGTGTTCGTTGCCCAGCACCGAGGTATCCAGGGTGAGGGGAGGCCCCTCCTGCAAATGGATATTGACGTACAGCTGTTCACCGGCTTTCAGGGAGGCAGGCGATAGTGGGATCTCGATCTGCGCAGGTGTCACACCATCCAAGGTGACCTGAGCGGTTCCCTTGGTCAGCACCTCGCGGTTGCCCGGATAGCGGCTTACGGTGACGTGGATGGTGCGCTGACTGCTCCTGCCCTCGTGGTTGACTTTGTTGAGCGTCAGGTGGCCGACGGTGCCATGTCTATCTACAGTCAGCGGTACGGTGAGCGGACCACCCTCGGTGCCCAGCCGCGTGTTAGGTGTGATAGGGAGTTGGTATTGCTGACCGGAGGTTGTGTGCAACGTGGCGGCGGTGGGCACATGGTCGTAGATCCAACGTGAGGCTGCGACACGGGTGAAAGGTTGGACGTAGATCTGCATGAAGGCGGCAGCCCACAATGCTGCACCGCCGAGCAGCAGCCAGGGTCCCGCTCGCCCCAAAGTGGAGACGAGATGCCGAAGAATGCGTAGGCGCGGTGCGAGATCGAGGAGCTTGCGTCGTCCCCATACAACCACCCAGGCCGCAAAGAGCACAAAGAGTGGATACACGGGCAGCAGATAGCGCATAGATTTGACCCATTGGACACCCTGATAGAGAAAGAAACCGGTGGCCCAGAACCAGGGTAACAGAAGGACCCAGCGACGGTGACGGAGGGTGTGTCGGGCGAAGACCCCCCACCCCAGCCAGGCGGTCAGCCCCAGGGGCAAGCCCAGACCCCAGATGACCATGTTGCGCCAGGGGAAGAGAAGAGGCGTGCGGTTGGCCCACTGATGCCCATAGGGCACGTCGATCTCCCCGCTGACGAGGCGTCGAATATAGCGCATGTTCTCCAGCCAGCTCTCGTTGAGGCCCACGTTGAGGAAACCAGGCCCACTGAAGGCGTAGGGCTGCGCCGTGCGAAAGACGAGAGCCGCCAGCACGCCGGATCCGACCAGGGTCAGCAGTGAGGGAACGTTGAGGGTGAGCGTGTAAGTATCCCCCTTCTCCGTGCGGCGTCGTTGTAATACACCGCCCGCCGCAACGATAAGCGCCGTAGGCCAGGTGCTGATCTTCGAGGCGACGGCCAAGCCGGTGGCGACGCCGCCGAGGAACAAGGGCCAGCGGCGGCCTGTCAGCACGGCGTGTACACTGAATGTCAAAGTTGTGATGACGAAGAGAGTGGCAAAGTTATCGACGACGAAGAAGTGACTGTGTTGGATGGGCAGGACGGCGCAGGCGTAGAGTGCAGCGGCCAGCAACGCCACATACGCATCGAAGAGTTGGTAGGCCAGGGCCGTCAGCACGACGAGTGTCAGTAGATCCGCCAGCGTGGAAAGCGCCCGCCCGACAAGATGGATGCCGTTGTAGCCGGTGTAGAGGCCGGGCGAACAGCTGAGCAACGTCGCCGGCGGCGCTACAGTGCAGAGCGCGTCGAGCCAACCACCGACAACACGTGTGAGGAAAAGGGGGAAGGTGCCGTAGACGTAACCGGCATACCCCTGATTCTCCGGATTCATCGTCGAAGCGGCAGGGTCCCAGTAGTCCGCCCATGTCTCCGGCGGCTCCAGCGCCGAAGCGACCATGGTCAGATAGCGTTCGTCGGGGTGCAGGTGGGTGCCTTTATCCCAATCGAGGTTATAGGTGCGGAGCCAGCCTGCCAGGAGCAGGACCACCAAAAAGAGGAGTGTCAAGAGCCAGGATGTTGTTTTTCTATGTCGGAAAGCCATGAAAAGCATTGTAACGCAAAGGAGACGAATGACAAGGAGTTTATATACCCCACCCCATCCGCCAATCAATCCGGGAGTCCAGCCATGACCACGCCTGCCCTTTAATTTAAAATGTGGTTTCGCATAGTCCTTTTATCAGTTATAGAAAAACAACTTCCTTTTCCTTCTCCCTCTTTTTTTCTTTATGACTACGCGAAACAATCCGAGGCAAAACAACTACCCCGCGCGTGCTACACTCGCGTTTTTCTCCACTTCCCGTAAAATGGATGATGGATGATGGACGAAGGAAGTCGATACATCGTACCGAAAGGAGTTCAAAAATGCTTTCCTATCAACCCATCACCTGGCACGACAACCACTTGCGTCTGCTCGATCAGCGGCGTCTGCCTCAGGAGACGACGTACATCGATTACACCGATTACGCCGAGGTAGCCCACGCTATCCGCGAGATGGTGGTTCGCGGGGCTCCCGCCATCGGCATCACGGCCGCCTACGGCATGGCCTTAGCCGCGCGAAGCAGCCGGGGCACCTCAGTGGAGACGCTGCGCGATGATCTGCGTGAAGCCGCCGCCGTCCTCGCCGACGCACGCCCCACGGCGGTCAACTTGACCTACGCGCTCAAGCGCATCCTTGCGCGCATCGAGGATCCGGCACTGGAAAGCGTCGCCGACGCACGCGACGCTGTACTTGCCGAAGCCCACGCTATCGCCGAGGTGGAGCGTGAGGCCAACCGCCAAATAGGCCAAAACGCCTTGTCCCTGATCCCCCAGGGCGCAAAGATCATCCACCACTGCAACACGGGACCGCTGGCAACAGGATACTACGGTACAGCGCTGGGCGTGATCTACGCAGCGCACGAAGCGGGCAAGGAGGTACACGCGTTCGTCGACGAGACGCGACCCCGGCTGCAGGGCGCGCGTCTCACCTCGTGGGAGTTGGAGCAGATGGGCGTGCCCTACACGGTGATCGTGGATGGCGCGGCGGCGCACATCATGCGCACGCGCGGCGTCGATCTCTGCGTCGTTGGCTGCGACCGCGTGGCAGCTAACGGGGACACCGCCAACAAGATCGGCACGTACGGCCTGGCCCTGGCAGCCCACGCCCACGGCATCCCCTTCTACGTCGTGGGACCGCTGACGACCATCGACCTGGAGACGCCCACCGGTGACGCCATCGACATCGAGGAACGTCCGGCCCGCGAGGTGACCCACGTGGGCGAGTGTCCCATCACGCCGGAGGGGGCAGCGGTGGCGAATCCCGCCTTCGATGTGACACCCGCCCGCTACATCACGGCCATCATCACCGAGCGCGGCGTGGCACGTCCCCCCTTCGAAGAGAGCCTGCGGCGGTTGAAAACAGAATAAGGCCCGCAGTCAGGCACGGAACGCAGTAACGTGCCTTCTATACTGACGCCACCTCGCCTAAAGGCTACGAGCCCTTTCCCTTTCAAAAGGCAGGGGAAGCTGATGGGCGGGGCGTTTGCCGTCCAACAGGATGAAGGGAGCAGCGCGCTGCGCGGGGACGTGCAAGCGGCGTAATTGGCCGAGGTCGCGCAAGGTTCCCTGACGACGGGCGGCCAGGATGCGGTCGGCGCTCTTGATGCCGATACCGGGCACACGCAGCAGCGTCTCTCGGTCGGCGCGGTTGATTTCAACCGGGGCTTCGACCAGGTGCTCACGCGCCCACACCAGCTTGGGATCCTCCTGCAGCGGCAGGTTACCGTCCTGCGTGAAGGACAATTCCTCCAGATCGAACCCATAATCCCGCAACAGGAAAGACGCCTGGTAGAGGCGTTGCTCCCGTTTCGCCGAGGCCGGGGGCACGTCCTCCAGTGGCGTGTCAGCGATGGGACGGAAGCCACTGAAATAAGCGCGCGCCAGGCGCAACTGTCGGTGGAGATATGCAGTGGTGTGCAACAGTTCCAGATCGCTTTCTCCCGCTGCTCCCACCACGAACTGCGTGGTCATACTGGGGCCGCGTCCGCCCCGAGATTGGCGGAGTTCCTCGACCCATTGCAAGCGTTGCAACAGCTCCTCAGTAAAGATCTTGTGGGGTGCCAGCTGCGCCAGCCGCGTGTCGTTGGGCGCCTCCAGGTTGACGGAGACGCGATCTGCCAGGGCCATGCCGGCTGCCACCTGGTCACGCTCGGCTCCGGGCATGATCTTGAGGTGGATATAGCCTCGGAAGTGATAGCGCTTGCGCAGGATCTCCGCCGTCGCCAAGATACGATTCTGAGTATCAGGCCCACCGCCGACCAGACCCGAGCTGATGAAAAGGCCCTCCACCAGATCGTTCTGATAGAGCTGCAAGAAGAGCTTCGCCAGATCATCCGGCGTGAAGGTGGCGCGGCGAAAATCCCGTCCGACGCGAAAGGGACAGTAGTAACAATCTCGCTCGCACGCCGAGGAGAGCAACGTCTTGAGCAACGGGATCCGCCCCTGCGGTGTGACGGCGTAGGAGATACACTCCACCAATGCTTCTGGCACACGCGGCGTTGGCCAACGTCCGCCCGTCAAGCCCACATCCTCCGCCGGCTCGTAGCGGGTCGCCCGCCCCAAGAGCTGCAGCTTCTGCAAAGCATCCATCTCATGTCTCCTCTTCCAGAACGGAACGCGCCGCTTGTGTTTCACCACAACCGCTCCCCTTACCTCCCATTATAAGCACAAATGTTCTAGGGTCAAGGAAACCCTGCATCTTGAGAAAGCCGTTTTGAGACGGCAGTACGGTTGAAGTTCAGAAACCTTCCACCAGCGCTTTCAATACGGACTACGTCAAATGGGCCTCCCTGATACACATGGCCGAGCACCTGGAAGCGTGCCTCGGCCTCCTGACCGGGGAAGACTCATCTGCAGGGCAGCCAAATTGAGTCTTGACTTGTCTATAAATCGGAGCGTGATATAATCGCTTCCAGCGGGTTTCTCATTCATTGGGGCGTGGCCAAGTGGTAAGGCAACGGACTTTGAATCCGTGTACCGTAGGTTCGAATCCTACCGCCCCAGTCTCGATGTCATCGGCGCAGAGCGCGCCTGGCACAGGCATCCGATTTGTGAAAGCGGGCGCCCACTTTCAAGTTTCGGCGGTAGTTACAAGGTTGTGGCATCAAAGAGCTCCACGCGATGTAAGATCCCCTCGATCCCCTGCCAGGTCTCCTTGTCCAAATCCCGCAACTTCCGATGCGGGTGCTCGGTACTGGTGTAGCACGTCATTTGCATCAGCAAATGGCACCAAAAGTGTTGATTGAAGTTTAACTTGTGCGCATGCCAATCATAATCAGCTTGCTCCGCTACTCCGCACGATTCACCACGGCCCCGTGTGCATCGATGGCTTGCTCAAATTCGGAATTCTAGTCGTTCGGACTCTATAGTCGACGTCACGACCAAACTGTGCTCCGATGTTTCAATTCCTCGGTCGGAATTCTGGTCGTTCGGACGAGCGGACCTGCGGGGAGCGGGTTTCAATTCCTCGGTCGGAATTCTGGTCGTTCGGACGCCGGGCCTCAATTTCTTCTACTGCGGGTGCGGGCCCGTTTCAATTCCTCGGTCGGAATTCTGGTCGTTCGGACGAGCGGACCTGCGGGGAGCCGACCTGCGGGGAGCGGGTTTCAATTCCTCGGTCGGAATTCTGGTCGTTCGGACCCAGGACGGGCGCTCGGAGGCCGACGGCGAGCGCTGAGTTTCAATTCCTCGGTCGGAATTCTGGTCGTTCGGACGTCATATCTGGCCAGGTTGTTGGGGAGCCTTTGTCAGGGTTTCAATTCCTCGGTCGGAATTCTGGTCGTTCGGACCTGGGACTCAGGGCTCTGATACTATCGATATGCGCTATGTTTCAATTCCTCGGTCGGAATTCTGGTCGTTCGGACCAGGCCGTCCGCAGGTGCTCGCGATCCGCATCCGATGTTTCAATTCCTCGGTCGGAATTCTGGTCGTTCGGACGCCCTGCAGGCGCTGCCGGGCCGCCAAGAAGTACATGTTTCAATTCCTCGGTCGGAATTCTGGTCGTTCGGACTTGCAAGTGAGACGAGCAAGCCCAACCAGTCTAAGTTTCAATTCCTCGGTCGGAATTCTGGTCGTTCGGACTTGGGAAACGGAGGAGTAGGCAATGGAAGCGATGCAAGTTTCAATTCCTCGGTCGGAATTCTGGTCGTTCGGACATGGTGGGCGGCGGCGGGGGCTTGCTGTTGGGGCCGGTTTCAATTCCTCGGTCGGAATTCTGGTCGTTCGGACAACGAATTATCCGAGATATAGAGCGAAGATTGGAGGTTTCAATTCCTCGGTCGGAATTCTGGTCGTTCGGACGCACGAACGGGAGGGAAGAAGGATGGAATCATATAAACGTTTCAATTCCTCGGTCGGAATTCTGGTCGTTCGGACTCCCCGACCCAGAAACAGAACCCACACACAAGATGTGTTTCAATTCCTCGGTCGGAATTCTGGTCGTTCGGACGTGCGATATGACTGATGCTAAGACTGAGATACAGATCGTTTCAATTCCTCGGTCGGAATTCTGGTCGTTCGGACGAGAAAAATGATTTCCGATCTGGTGCAGTTGGTCACGGTTTCAATTCCTCGGTCGGAATTCTGGTCGTTCGGACGAGCATTTAAAATTTCGATCACAGACCCAAGCATAATGTTTCAATTCCTCGGTCGGAATTCTGGTCGTTCGGACCCCGGGCGGCCGGCCACCCGGGCTGCGGCTTTCACAGTTTCAATTCCTCGGTCGGAATTCTGGTCGTTCGGACGCTTTCGTATGTTGCTAAGTACATGGGCAAGGCTGGTGTTTCAATTCCTCGGTCGGAATTCTGGTCGTTCGGACTTTCGGCGACGCGCCCGGACCGTCAAAATATTCTAACCTGTTTCAATTCCTCGGTCGGAATTCTGGTCGTTCGGACTAATATATCTTATCCGTTTCCGATTGGTGCCACCAGGGTTTCAATTCCTCGGTCGGAATTCTGGTCGTTCGGACACGAGAATCCGGTCCAAAAAAATCAATCATCGGCATAGTTTCAATTCCTCGGTCGGAATTCTGGTCGTTCGGACTCTAATGCAAAGTCAATCCGCCTCACGCGAACCCCGGGTTTCAATTCCTCGGTCGGAATTCTGGTCGTTCGGACTATTAGAATCCCGAACATCCGATTCAACAAATGAAATGTTTCAATTCCTCGGTCGGAATTCTGGTCGTTCGGACCGCGGGCTCCCCGCTGGCCAAAGCGGTGGCCTCGTCGGTTTCAATTCCTCGGTCGGAATTCTGGTCGTTCGGACTATGATAGAATCCATAATAGCCACGCCCTGCGGCAGGTTTCAATTCCTCGGTCGGAATTCTGGTCGTTCGGACGCTCGATCGGCTTCCGCCATGATCTTGGCGGTTTCGGTTTCAATTCCTCGGTCGGAATTCTGGTCGTTCGGACGAGTACGGTGAGTTGGGCTTGCGATCTCTCAAGGCAAAGTTTCAATTCCTCGGTCGGAATTCTGGTCGTTCGGACGTATCCGCCCGGAAAGAGCGAGGTCCGATGCTGCGTTTCAATTCCTCGGTCGGAATTCTGGTCGTTCGGACACGCAATAATTCGCGAGAGAGAACACGATCCAAATTGAGTTTCAATTCCTCGGTCGGAATTCTGGTCGTTCGGACCCAGTGAAGGATGAAAGGGTACATGTAGCGTCATTGCGTTTCAATTCCTCGGTCGGAATTCTGGTCGTTCGGACTAGCCGTAGGATATTCAGCAGGAGTCGCGATAGGAG
>JBNGCW010000044.1:0-32302 GCA_049975525.1 Anaerolineae bacterium | reverse complement strand
GAACTGCTTGCCCTCATTACCCCCCTATTCTTGTCCCCTCCGTGTTACGCTCGCTGGTTGGGCTTTCCGATTAAGAGTCTGGGCGAAAAGCGTAGAGAATATATCGGCGGAGAAGCGATAACTGATATCGACTTTGAGGCTCTGCCCTCAGCGACAACGGAGATTATCGGCGATATTGCTGACCATGACGAGAAGAAAGGGATGGTTTTGCGGCGCTATTACTCTGAGATGAAACGGACGTTACAGGAGATGTACCGTGTGTTGAAGCCGAGAAGGTCGGCGGTAGTTGTGGTGGGACGTGCTACCATGCGAGGTCAAGATACGCAGACGCCAGAATGTTTGGTCGATATTGGCCAGGATATAGGTTTTGATATTCCGCGAGTTGGTGTCTGCCATTTGGATCGTGACCGTAGAATGATGCCGACAGCGTCGAAAGTTGATACAAGCTCGCAGATCCAACAACGTATGCACGAGGAATACGTCATCGGATTCTACAAACCAACATGAGAGGGGGAAAACGTGGACCTACATACCCTACGCAGTGCGTATCATAGTCAAATTTGTCAGAGAATTATTCGGCTCAAAAAGGATGGCGAGGAAATTTACCCTAATTTTGCAGATAAGGGTAGTAGTTCCAGTAGAACCATCGCTCTAGGAATAGTGGAACGTCTGAACTGCCGCTCTAGTTATAAATACATAGCCGGACAGAGGGTAGGCAGGCTTTTCGAGACCATTACAAAAGACTTTCTTGAAAACGCTTTTGATTTGTTAGCTCATTTACGTCCTGGGAAGTGGTACTATTCTATGCAGTCCCCTATCTCAGATTTTGATCAGTACAGGCACTTGAGAATATTTAAAGATATCGTTGCACAAACGGATGAATTGGCTTCCTCACTGGGGACGGATTTATCATCCAACCTGACATTGTCATGGCCCGCAGACCCGTCTCTGATCAAGAGATAAACCAAAGAGAAGAAGTGTTGGCAGCAGAAGATTCTCTTGCCCAGTTATCTCCACTGCGGGAGATAAACTATGATCCCGCGTATCCAATTCTGCACGCCAGCATTTCCTGTAAGTGGACGATCCGCAGTGATAGGGTGCAAAACTCCCGAGCCGAGGCTTTGAACCTGGTGCGGAATCGAAAGGGGAATCTGCCCCACATTGTCACCGTCACCGCCGAGCCTATGCCCACGCGCATTGCGGCGCTTGCGTTGGGCACGGGAGACTTGGATTGTGTTTATCACTTCGCCCTGCCCGAACTCCAGGACTCCATCTCGGCAATAGATAACGAAGACCAGATGGATATGCTGAAAACTCTGATAGCCGGTCGGCGTTTGCGCGATATAAGCGATCTGCCCTTTGATCTGGCGGTTTAGGGCACGCTCCAGGATCAGCCGTAGACGTGGACGCGCTCCAATTCGGCGCGATTCCGTGATCTGCAGGGTGGGGTGCATTCTCACGTCCGGGAGGACTTGACCTTCTCGGACGTTTTTGCGTTTGTAGTGGGCGTTGAAGTGCCTGCTACCAACCCTTTGTCTTCATCTGACATTCTGCGTCCACAAAGGGGAGCAACGGGGGATTTACCCTCTGCCACAGTGTGGTATAGTGATGGTTACATGCTCACGAGACAAGACCACTGGGCGTCAGGAGTACGTCAAGGCACGTATGCTTCACCGGCAAGCAGGCCTCGCAGCAAACCCAAGCGTGAGGAGCGCGGCATTCCGCCTCCGCGCGCCTTTCTATTTCATCCCATCACCCTATCAATAAGGAGTAAAGCGCATGAGTATCAACGTCACAGTCTGGAACGAATTTCGTCACGAGAAGATGCACGACGAGGTCGCCGAAGTCTATCCCGACGGCATTCACGTCGTCATCGCCGATTTTTTGAAAGACGCAGGCTTCGAGACGCGCACGGCGACGCTGGATGAGCCGGAGCACGGTCTGACCGAAGCGGTGCTGGCGGAGACCGACGTCCTCATCTGGTGGGGGCATATGGCCCACAACGACGTGAAGGACGAGATCGTCGACCGCGTGCAGAAGCGCGTGCTGGAAGGCATGGGCCTCATCGTCCTGCACTCCGGGCACATGTCGAAGATCTTCCGCCGGCTGATGGGCACCGGCTGCATGCTCAAGTGGCGCGAGGCCGGCGAGAAGGAGCGCCTCTGGGTCGTCGAGCCGGGGCATCCCATCACCCAGGGTCTGGGCGAGTACATCGACGTGCCCCACGCCGAGATGTACGGCGAGCACTTCGACGTCCCCGCGCCCGACACGCTGGTCTTCATCAGCTGGTTTGAGGGCGGCGACGTCTTCCGCAGCGGCTGCTGCTACTACCGCGGACAGGGGAAGGTCTTCTACTTCCGCCCGGGCCACGAGACCTACCGCATCTTCTATCAGCCGGAGATCCAGCGCGTCATCGCCAATGCCGTGCGCTGGGCCGCGCCGCTCGACGAACCGAAGGTCACCTTTGGACAGCGGCCCGAGCCCCTGGAACCACTGAGCTGACAAAAATCAGTCATGAGTCATACGTCATGTCTCTGAAGAGACATTGACCCGTGACTCATGACGTCTCCCGAGGAGATGATACAATGACCACAAGACTTCCCACGGACACGTTGGGTGTGGCGATCATCGGCTGCGGCAACATCGCCGAGGCGTACGCGGAGAACCTGGTCGACTATCCCGAGATCGAACTGGTGGGCGTGGCGGATCTGGTCCAGGCGCGCGCCGAGGCGCTGGCGGAGGCCGCCGGCTGCGAGGCCTACCCATCGGTGGACGCGCTGTTGGCCGACGACCGGGTCCATCTGGTGGTCAACCTGACCACACACCACGCCCACAAAGCGGTGACGGAGCGGTGCCTGCGGGCGGGCAAGCACGTCCACAGCGAGAAGCCGCTGGCGCTGACCTACTCCGAGGCGCAGGACCTCGTCGCGCTGGCGGAGGCCGAGGGGCTGCGGTTGAGCAGCTCGCCCTTCACCTTCATGGGCGAAGCGCAGCAGACCGCGTGGAAGCTGCTCCGCGACAACCGCATCGGCGCGGTGCGGGCCATCTACGCCGAGGTCAACTGGGGGCGCATCGAGCGCTGGCATCCGGCGCCGCAGCCTTTCTACGACGTGGGCGCGCTCTACGACGTCGGCGTCTATCCCCTCACGCTGATCACGGCGATCTTCGGCCCGGCGCAGCGCGTCACGGCCTACGGGCGCGTCCTGCTGCCCGAGCGCGAGACCCGCGACGGCACGCCCTTCACGCTCACCACGCCGGACTTCGTCATCGCCGTGATTGAGCTGGCGTCGGGGCCGGTGATTCGTCTCACGGCGGATTTCTACATCGACGGGCACAACACCAAGCAGCACGGCGTCGAGTTTCACGGCGACGCGGGCTCACTCTATCTCTCCAGCTGGCACAACTTCGACGCCGACGTGGCCGTGGCCGACTTCGGGGAAGCCTTGGCACCGGTCCCGCTGCTGCGCGCGCCCTATCCCGGCGTGGAGTGGGGTCGGGCCGTGCGCGAGATGGCGGCGGCGCTGCGCGAAGATCGACCGCACCGCGCCACGGGCGCCCAGGCCGCGCACATCGTCGAGATCCTCAACGCTGTCACCCAATCGCTGGAATCCGAGCAACCCGTATCTATCAGATCCACATTTCAACCGCCTGCGCCAATGCCGTGGGCGGTTTCGCAAGTCTAATGTCCAATGTCAAAGGTCAAGAGTTGGAACGTTCGACCTTCGACTTTCGATCTTTGACCCATGAAAATCAGGAGAGACCATGTCAACCCATCCATCCATCCCTGAACCGCTCCGCGTCGGCGTGGTCGGCGTCGGCTTTGTAGGGCGCGCGCACCTCAAGACCTACCAGAAGATGCCCGACGCCGACGTCGTGGCGCTGGCGGATGTCAATCGCGAGCTGCTGGCCCACGTCGGCGAGACCTTCGGCGTGACCGATCAGTATGATACGTACGAGGCGCTGGTGGCGCGGGACGACATCGACGTCGTCAGCGTCTGCACGCCCAATTACCTGCACGCGCCGGTGACCATCGCCGCGCTGGAAGCAGGCAAACACGTGCTCTGCGAGAAACCCATGGCAATCTCGCCGGACGAGGGCGAGGCCATGGTCGAGGCCGCCGTCAAGGCCGGGCGCGTGCTCAAGACCGTCTTCAACCATCGCGCGCGCAGCGACGTGCGGACACTCAAGCGCTACCTGGAAACCGAAGGACTGGGCCGCATCTACTACGCCAAGGCACGCTGGCTGCGGCGTGTCGGCATCCCAGGCCTGGGCAGCTGGTTCACCACCAAGCGCATGTCCGGCGGCGGTCCGCTCATCGACCTGGGCGTCCACATGCTGGATATGGCGCTCTACCTCATGGGCGAGCCGACGGTCGAGGCCGTCAGCGCCGCCACCTACGCCGAGCTGGGCCCCAAAGGGCGCGGCGCGTGGGCAGGCAAGCCGCGCTTCGAAGGCGACGGCTACGACGTCGAGGATCTGGCGACGGCCTTCCTGCGCCTGGAGGGCGGCCGCACCCTTTTCCTGGAAACCAGCTGGGCCGCGCACCGCGACGCCGCCGACGTCTTCGGCGTCACACTCTTCGGCACGGAGGGCGGCGCCGAGATCAAGGTGACCAACTACACCCAGGACGACACCCTGCGCATCTACGCCGACGTGGCCGGCGTGCCCAGTGACATTCACCCCCACCTGGGCGAGAGCGATGGGCATCTCACCGTCATGCGCGAGTTCTTCGACATCGTGCGCAGCGGCGAGTGGGCCGACCACGTCGGACACATCGGCCTGGCCCGCACCCGCATCATCGACGCCTGCTACCGCTCGGCGGAAGAGGGACACGAGGTGCGGTTGCCTGCGTCACCGGACTAGAAACGACTAGCGAGGGGAGCTCCAAGACCGGGACATCTACGACGGCTCTCAGCTCCCCGTCCTCGGAGCACATTTACCTTTTGGGAGGTTCTGAACTTCCCGGAAGGTCCGACACGAAAGAGGTCCTATGCAGAAACAAATCCCCATCGAAGAGGTTGCCAGATACCCGCGGCCGGGCATGGCGATTCCCGGCCACCTCGCCTTCAGCCCCGACGACGCCTTGATCACCTATCTCTTCAGCGCCGAGGGCGATCTGCGTCAGCGGCTCTATGCTTTCGATCCGGCGACCGGTCGAGCGTCCGTGCTGGCCCAGGCGCCGGACGGCGATACCGAGATGTCGCTCACGCTGGAGGAGAAACTGCGCCGCGAGCGCCAGCGTCAACGCGCCGAGGGCATCACACGCTACGCCTGGGCCAAAGAAACGCCGCGCCTGTTGATCCCGCTGCGCGACGGCATTTACGTCAAAGAGACAGCCGACGCGCCGTTGCGCCGCCTCGTCAGCGCGGACGCGGGGCCGCTCCTCGACCCCCAGCTCTCACCCGGCGGCACGCACGTCGCCTACGTACAGCACGGCGAGCTCACCGTCGCACCCGTCGCGGGCGGGGAGCCACAGCCTCTCACCACAGGCGCGCAGGTCGACGGCATCACGCACGGGCTGGCAGAGTACATCGCACAGGAGGAGCTGCACCGGGAGCACGGCTTCTGGTGGTCGCCGGACGGCGCCTATCTGGCCTTCACCGAAGTCGATGAGCGGCATGTGCCCCGTTACCGCATCGTGCACCAGGGCCGGGAGAGGCTCATAGAGGAGACGCACCGCTATCCCTTTGCCGGGCAGGCCAATGCGCAGGTGCGGCTGGGCGTCGTGCCCGCGACGGGCGGTGAGCCCGTGTGGATGGACCTGGGCGACTTCGAGTACCTGGCGCGCGTCCGGTGGTGGCCCGACGGCAGTCTGGTAGCACAGGTACAGAACCGCGAGCAGACGGAGCTCCGCCTCGTCCACCTGAATCCGCGCACGGGCGCGGGCGAGACGCTGCTGGTGGAGACCAACGACGTCTGGGTCAACCTGCACGCGATGCTCAAGCCGCTGGACGACGGGCGCTTCCTCTGGGCCTCGGAACGGACGGGCTTCCGGCACCTCTACCTCTACGACGGGGACGGGCGCCTGATCCGCCCGCTGACGGAGGGCGCGTGGATGGTCACGAGCGTCGCCGGGGTGGACGAGGCGCGGGGGCTGGTTTACTTCACCGGGACGCGCGATGGCCCACGGGAGCGTCATCTCTACGTCGTGCCGTTGGAGGGCGGGGAGCCGCGCCGTATCACGCACGCGGCGGGCACCCACAAAGTGACGCTGGATCACGCCTGCCGCCGCTTTGTGGACGTCCACAGCGCGCTGGACCGTCCGCCCACGGTGACGTTGCGCAACGTGGACAGCGGCGGGCTGCTGGACGTGATCCACGACGAGGATGATCCACGCATCGACGCGCTGGGGCTGACGCCTCCGGAGCCGGTCACGCTGGAGAGCCGCGATGGGGTCACGCTGCACGGGCTACTCTACCGACCCACGGGCCCCGGCCCGCACCCGACCGTCGTCAGCGTCTACGGTGGGCCGCACGCGCAGTTAGCCGTGGACGCCTGGGGGCCGACGGCGGATCTGCAGCGCCAGCACCTGCGGAGCCAAGGCTTCGCCGTCTTCGTGCTCGACAATCGCGGCAGTGCAGGACGCGGCCTGGCCTTCGAGGGTGCGCTGCGGCGCCACATGGGCAGCGTCGAGGTTCAGGATCAGGTGGACGGCGTGCGCTGGCTGATCGAGCAGGGCATCGCCGATCCGGTGCGCGTGGGCATCACCGGTTGGAGCTACGGCGGCTACATGACGCTGATGTGCCTGCTCAAGGCGCCGGAGGTCTTTCGGGTGGGCGTGGCCGGCGCGCCGGTCACGGCGTGGGACGGCTACGACACCCACTACACCGAGCGCTACATGGGCACGCCCGACGCCAACCCCGAAGGCTACACGCAGAGCAGCGCGCTGACCCACGTCGAGGCGCTGACGGGCGAGCTGCTCATCGTCCACGGCTTGATCGACGAAAACGTGCACTTCCGCCACAGCGCGCGTCTGATCAAGCGGCTCATCGAGGCGCGCAAGCGCTACGCGCTGCTGCTCTTCCCCGACGAGCGACACATGCCGCGCAGCCTGGCGGATCGCATCTACCTGCACGAGCGCATCCGCGACTTTTTCCTGGAGCATCTGACGTGATCGGTTTCACCGACCGTTCAATTCAATGACGGCGTTGATCTGTGGCCTTTGACTCGTTTTGGGATGTACAGGCGCCGCAAAATGCCGAGGCGCTCGTCGGGGATCTGAGAGGCAAATCAGCACTGCGACCAGGCTGTGACGAGCGCGCGCAGGTCCTCAAACACCAGATCGGGGTGCACGGGCGAGGTGGCGAGATCGGCCTCTTGCTGCACGCCGGAAAGTAGAAGCGCGGTCCTCATCCTCAGCCGCACGCCCCCCAAGATGTCGGTGTCGAGGCGGTCGCCGATCACCAGCGTCTCGGCGGGCGTTGCATCCATCCGCTGCAGCGCCTGGCGGTAGAGCACCGGCTCCGGTTTGCCCACGATCACCGGCCTGACATCCGTTGCCGTCTCCAGCAACGCCAGCTGCGCACCCGCCCCGGGGACCAGGCCGCGCTCGCTGGGATAGGAGCGGTCCGGGTTGGTCCCAATGAACTCCGCGCCTCCGCGAATCAACAACGCAGCCCGGGCCATGGTCTCCCAGTTCATGTCGACATCCCAACCGACCACCACATAATCCACCGGACTGCCGTCTTCCACCAGGCGGAAACCACGCGACCGCAGCGCCGCCCGCACACCAGGTCCCCCCACGGGGAAGACGGTCGCGCCCGACGCGGCCCGCGCAGCCAAATAGTCCGCCGTCGCCAACGAGGAGTTCAACACGTGCTCGACCTTCGTCTCCACTCCAAAACGCGCCAGCTTGGCGACGTAGTCCTCCGGCGTGCGACTGGAGTTGTTGGTGATCAACGTATAGCGCAGATGGCGCGCCCGAACGAGATCGAAGAAGGCGTGCAGGCCGGGCAAAGGACTGTCTCCGCGCCAGAGCACACCGTCCATATCGACAATCAGCGCGCGGACGGCGCCCAGCACTTCGGCGGGCGCGCTGCGATCAACCTGATCTTGCAGGCGGGCGTAGTCCTCCGGGGTGTCCACGTCAATCAACCAACGGGGATCCTCGACGGACAACGTCACCAGGCGCTCCCTGTGCGCGTCAAAGAGCGCCCGACCGCCCACGTCGCCGTCGAGCCGCGCCAGCTCGCCGAAGAGGGAACGTCCGAAGAGCACCGGGCCACCTCGCCGTCCTTCCCACGTGGGCACGACGATGTCGGCGTCGGCGGACCGCCAGCGATCCACCAGTGCCTGCAGGAAACGGGGCACGATGCACGGCTGGTCAATAGGTAGAAAGAGCGCCGCGTCCACGTCGCCGGGCAGCGCGGCCAAACCGATGTGCAGACTGGTGCTCATGCCATCGCGCCAGCGGTAGTTGCGCAACACCTGGACGGGACGGTCCGCCAGCAGCGGCGCAACGCGCCCAGAGGCGGCACCGACAACCGCGACCACCGGATCCAGACCGGCAGCCCAGGCGACGTCGGCGGTATGCACAACCAGCGGACGCCCTTCCCAGGACAGGAGCTGCTTAGGTTCGCCAAAGCGAGTAGAGCCGCCGGCTGCCAGCAACACCGCCGCCACACGTGATTCAGCCATCGATAGTCCCTCCTCTCTCGGTGATGTACGAGACGCCATTGTAACGGAGAAAGAAGATCAAGACAACCTATTTGGCCCAGCCGAGGTCGTCGGCGTCGCGTCGGCTGTGATGGCTGTGACCATGACCAGGCTTGTGAGCCTGGTCATGGTCATGCGCCACGCCCTCGGGCGGCTCCGGCAAGGGCATGGCATCCACCACGTCCTCGAGCTCGGCGTCGGTGGCCCCCGCCGCACGCCGCGCCACGATCTCGCGGAAAGCGTCGCGGTCCATACCCAGGGGCACGACCTCATCGGTCAGATCGCCCCCCTGCTGCAGGACCTGAGCAGCGCGTTGGATGTCGGCATCCTGCGCTACCCGCGCCTGCGTGTCAAAGGCCTCCCGCCGCGCTCGCTCGGAGTGCCCAAGGTGAGCCGCCGAGACCATCTTCTCTACCTCCTCCGCACCGCAGCGGGGACAAGCGGGGGCAGGTGCGTCCCTGCGACGGGCGAGGTGTCGAAAACGTCCATGACAACGGGGACAGTAAAATTCGTAGATAGGCATCACCCCCTCCTCAAGCGTGAGTGCCGTGTTCAGATGAGCCTGGATGGATACGAGATACAAAGATCATGCCTGGGTCGTCTCCAAAAAGGCTGCATCCTGATCCATAGCGGAGCGCTGCCGGAACCGCCGCGCCAGCAATGTCAGCAGGTAGACGAGGCCGGCAACGAGGATGATAGAAGCGCCGGAGGTAAGGTTCCAGACGTAGGAGAGCCAGAGACCCACGGTGGTGAAGAACATCCCCAGAAGGGCAGAAAGCGCCATCATCTTTTTCATATCCTTGACGAACTGCCCGCTGATCGCCGCGGGGATGCTCAGCATGGCGATGACCATGATCAAGCCCACGACGCGCATCAACATGACCACCGTCAGCGCAATCATGGAAACGAGCACCAGGTAGATGGTGTCCACCGGCACGTTTTGGACCGTGGCGAAGGTCTCGTCGAAGGAGATGGCGAGCAGCTCCTTGTAAAAGAGCGTCACCAAAAGCACGATAACCACGTCGAGGATGACCATCACTATCAAATCGGGCTGCGAGACCGCCAGGATGCTGCCGAAGAGGTAGCTCATCAGGTCAACTTTGTAGCCCGCCGTGAGGTCTACCAGGATGATCCCCAGCGACATACCCATAGCCCAGAGGACACCGATGACGGTATCAGCCCGCTCGCGGGTGCGCCGCTGGACCCAGCCCATGCTCAGCGCGGCAAGCAAGCTGAAGACCACGGCGCCCACGATAGGGAAGTAGCCCGGTCGCTGCTGGAGGCCCAACGTGGAGCCTGCCAACAGCGTAGGAAGCAGGTTATATTTGACGAAGTAGCCCAGGCCAATACCGCCGTAGGCCGCGTGTGCAATGCCGCCGCTGATGAAGACGATACGATTCACGACGACGAAGGCGCCGATGATGCCACAGGCCACGCTGACCAGCACGCCGGCCAGCAGCGCGTTGCGCATAAAGGCAAACTGCAAAGCTTCTACGATAGGATCGAACATAGCCACTCTCCTCCTAAAGCGATAAGGGACGCTCAGTTTTCCACCTGCAGGTGTTCTGGAAAGACACGGTGCGGCACACCGTGGGCGATGAGATCGACGGGGCACTGGTAGGCCAGCTCCAGCATATCCGGCGTCAACTCCTTCTCGTCGTGGTAGAAAAGGTGGCGGTTAAGGCAACCGACGGTCTTCACGTAGGAAGAGATGGCGCCCATGTCGTGGGAGATCATCAAGATCGTGACGTGCTCGTTCAGCTGACGCAGGAGCTCGTAGATGGAGGTGCTGATGTGGGGATCTACGCTGGCGGTGGGCTCGTCCAACAATAAGATTGGCGGCTCGGCGACCAGGGCACGGGCGATGTAGACGCGCTGACGCTGCCCACCGGAGAGCTCGCCGATAGCACGGTGGCACAGATCAAGCATCTCCACCCGCCGGAGCATCTCCTCGACCACAGCGTCGTCCTCGGGCGTATAGCGCCGGAAGAGCTGGCGGCGACTTAAGCGCCCCATGCGGGCCACCTCCCACACGCTGATGGGGAAATCACGGTCGAACTCCACGTTCTGGGGGACGTAGCCGATGTAACGTCGTCCCTTCTCCACCGGCTCCCCCATGATCCGCACGCTGCCCCGCGTCGGCTCCAACAGCCCCAACAACACGCGGATCAACGTCGTCTTCCCACCCCCATTGGGGCCCACCAGACCGACAAAATCGCGCTCATAGATCGTCAGGTTAATGTTTTCCAGCACGTTCTCATGATCATAGCCGGCCCAGAGATTTCGCACGGTAATAACTTCTCGCCGCTGCCTCTGCTGTTCCATCGCTCTCTCCTCTATGCCGTCTCTATGCGTTTAGTTCTCTGTAAGGACACAATATGCCGAGGTTCCCTACCACGTTCAAGGCCATCTCTACCATGCCGGGAGATGATCTTCGTGAGCGCGTTGCACCTGGCTGCTCACAACGCTAAGTCAGCGCCTTCCCTGATCCCTCATTCGGCCAACACCCGCGCAAAAGCATCGGCGACCTCCTGCAGGTTGGTCAACCAATCGCGGGCCAGGGGGGTGATAAGCAACACCTCGCCCCCAATCTCCTGGGCGATGGTCTCGGCGGCTTTCGTGCTGAACTCCGGCTGGGCGAAGATCACCTTCACCTCCTCCTCTTTGGCCTTCTCGATAAGCGCCGCCAGCTCCTGAGCACTGGGTTCCTGCCCACCGACCTCGATGGGGATCTGGGTCAACCCAAATTCGTCGGCGAAGTAACCCCAAGAGGGATGAAAAACCATGAAGGTGCGGTTTTCCACATCGCTCAGCGTGGCGCGGATCTCGCTCTGCAACGCCTCGATGTCTGCGAGAAAGGCCTCCAGGTTGGCGGTGTACTCCGCCTCGTGGGCCGGATCGAGCTCGACCAACGCCGCGTGAATGTTTCGGGCCTGGGTCTTGACCAGCTCCGGCGAAAGCCAGATGTGTGGATCGGGTACGCCCTGCGGATGCTCTTCGTGCCCGTCTTCCTCCTCCTCGTGAGAGTGCGCGTCCAACGACCGCCGCTCGATGCCCGCCGCCGTATCAACGATGCGCATGTCGGGGTTGGCCTCGGCGATGCGGTCCAACCAGACGTCCTCGAAGGGCACACCGATACTGAAATAGGCCACCGAGTGACTCAAAGCGGCCAGCTGCTCCGGCTTGGGCTCATATGTAGCAGGGCTGGCACCCGGCTCCACCATGACGTTGACGGAGACATGTTCACCCCCGATGCGCTCCACAAAGTAAGCCTGTGGCACGACGCTGACCGTCACTTTCAGGGGCACCGCCTCTCCCTCTGCGCCTGACCCCGGCCCACACCCCGTCGCCCCCAGGCTCAGCAGCAAGCTCGCAGCGATCAGAAAATACCATCTACGCACCTCACACCTCCGTTTTCTCCTGAGAACTCCCGATGGCTCTAAAAAAGGCACCGTCAGGAAAACCGCGGCCAGGGGTTGGGAAAAGGTGCCCCCAGCACATAACCCTTCCTAAAAGTTGGTAGGGTTCATTTTCCCGGTCGATGAGGCGTATCATCTCAATAAACCGGGGCAACTACCCTCGGGTCGATCTCCCGACCGAGCCACAGCGGGCACGGTCGGGAGACCAACCACAGCTCCCCAACTTATTGAGAAGATACCTCTGAACCATCCCTAAGGGTCAACTCACAAATCTTCCCCGGCCTGCTCCTGACACGCCGGGCAACGACCGAAAAGCTGCAAAAGGTGATCCACCACCTGAAAAGCCGTCCGCCTCTCGACGCGAGCAATCAAATCATCGAGGTCATCGTAGCCCACAAACTCCACCGCCCGCCCACAGGATTGGCAGATCAGCACATGCCGATGACCCGGCGAGGCCGGTAAATAACCCTGGCACCCTTCCCCCCGGTGTACGCGGCGCACCAGACCCAACTGCTCGAAGAGGTCCAACGTCCGGTAAACGGTAACCAGGCCCAGGTTGGCGCGCAACGCCGCCCCCCGCTCCAGAATCTCCTGGGGCTTGAGCGGTCGCTCTGTCTTTTGCAACACCTCCATCACCGCCTGGCGCGGCTCGGTGACGCGATAACCGGCCTCCGACAGGCACTCCGTCCACCTTTGCATCGCCTCCCCTCCGGATTATCGAAAAATATTTTCAATAACAAGAATAACACAAACGCGGAAGGTGTCAAATACCTGGTGACGGAGCCCGCCGTTGTCTCCCTCTCGTCACTGGACAATCTGCAAATCGCGCGTAAAATCTGACTGATGTGTCGAAATTCGCGTCACCGCCATGAGAAAGGAGAACCTATGCCGCTGACGAAGATTGTCTGTACGTTGGGACCGGCTACGGAATCCCCGGAGACCGTCCGTGCCATGATTCGCGCCGGTATGACCGTAGCCCGTTTGAACTTCTCCCATGGCACGTCCGAGGGCAAGCGTCGCACAGTGGAGATGGTGCGTCGCATCGCCCGCGAGGAGGAACGCTTCGTCGCTTTAATGGGTGACTTACAGGGGCCTAAAATCCGCGTGGGGAAGTTACCGGAGGGAGGGATTGACCTCCAGGAGGGCACCGAGGTCACGCTGACCGCCGGCCCCATCTCCGATCCAAAGCACGAAATCCCCTTCCCCCACCCCGAGATCGTCCCCGATATTCATCTGGGCGACCGCATCTTGATGGACGATGGCGCCCTGGAATTAGAAGCCATCGGCGTTGATCCGCCCCGGGTGCGCTGCCGCGTGCACGTCGGTGGGCTCCTCACCTCACACAAGGGGGTGAACCTGCCCGACGTGAATCTTCAGATCTCCGCCCTCACCGAGAAGGATCGGGAAGATGCCTGCCTGGCGCTGGAATTGGAGCTGGACTATCTGGCGCTCTCTTTCGTGCGCAGCGCCGGGGACGTGGAGGCGTTGCGCGACTTTCTAAACAAAGAGGTGCACGCGCCTCAGCATCGTCGGCCGGGCGAGAATCCGCACCAATTGCCCTCCATCGTCGCCAAGATTGAAAAGCCGGAAGCCCTCTTGGATCTGGAGCGCATCGTCCACATCTCCAACGCGGTGATGGTCGCCCGAGGGGATCTGGGCGTGGAGACGGCGCCGGAACAGGTACCGTTGGCCCAGAAGCGCATTATCCGGCTGTGCAACGAGCTGGGACGTCCGGTGATCACCGCCACTCAGATGCTGCAGTCGATGATCGAAAACCCTCGCCCCACCCGTGCAGAAGCTTCAGACGTCGCGAACGCCATCCTCGACGGCAGCGACGCGGTCATGCTTTCGGGCGAAACCTCCATCGGCAAATACCCCGTCCAAGCGGTGCAGATGATGAGCAAAATCGCCACCACGGTGGAGCAGTCGGATAACTTCCCCTACAACCAGTTGTTGGAAGTCACACCGACCACGGAGGAAGAAACGGAGCGCTACTCCACCCGGCACCTGATCTCCCGGGCTATCGGTCGTGGGACAGTCAAGATTGCGGAGGAGTGTCACGCGACGGCGATTCTGACTTCTACCGAATCGGGGCGCACGGGCCGGTTGGTAGCCCGACATCGCCCCAAGTGCCCGCTGATCGCGGCGACACCCTTCGTAGAGACGGCAAGGCGTCTACAACTGGTCTGGGGCGTCGTACCGGTATTGGTGGATCCCTTTAAAGATACCGATCACATGATCCAGTCGCTGGTGCAGGCTGCGGTGAAGCAGGGATTTACCGAGGTGGGCAGCAACGTGGTGCTCACAGCCGGCATTCCCTTTGAGGTACACGGCGTGACCAACATGCTCAAGGTCCACACCGTCCGCCCGGAGGATCTGTAGGCGCGTTTCGCGTCCCCCCCTCACCACGCTGTCAGACGGTCGATTCGGCCGGCTCCTCTCTACCCATGACCGGTTCGATCACCTGAGACCCTTGGGAAGCCCCACAGTAGGGGCAGAGGTTCCAATCCAGCTCCAGCGACCGTTCGCAGACGACACAGGCTTTCTTCAATCGGGTATGACAGTGCGGACAGTAAAGAAAATCGTGATCCACCCGCGCACCACAGGCCGGACAGACCTCCGGCTCTTCGATGGCCTGGAGCAGAGCTTCTTGTTCCAGGGCGCGTTCGTAGGCTTCGGTCAGGGTCTCCCGGGGACGAATCAGGAAATAGACGATCAAGCCGGGCAGCGTCAGCACGGCCACCATTAACGTAGCCATGATCTGCACAAGCACATCCCGGGTTCGCGCGCGGATGTCGCGAAACGTCCACAGGATCATACCCAGCCAGAGGCTGGTGAAGAAGACGGCGACGACCACCACCAACCACATGATAATAGTCGGCAACTGTTCGAGCAACTGATCTATCATATTCTGTCCTTTTGGTCGCTTAGTCAGATAGTCGAGTAGTTAAGTAGATAGTCAAGTAGTCAAATAGTCGAGCAGTCCTCTTTGTCCACACTGACTATCAGACTATGTGACTACCAGACGACTGGACTACACGATTAAGAGTATACCATCGCCTATCCAGGGAGGCAAGGAGTCATGACCTACGTCACCGTGAAGGAAATGCCGGAGAAGGAACGTCCTCGTGAGCGCCTGGCGCGGGTGGGACCCCAGTCCCTTTCCACCTCGGAGTTGTTGGCGATTATCCTGCGCACCGGCGTGGGGGGCGAAAACGTGTTGACCATGGCGACGCGGCTGCTGGGCACCTTTGGCGGGCTGGCCGGGCTGGCGCGGGCCGGCTTTGCCCAGCTGACGGCAGAGCGCGGGTTGGGACCGGCGAAAACCGCCCAGCTGATGGCAGCCTTCGAGCTGGGACGACGACTGATGGCCGAGGCGCCGGAAGAACGCTACCAGATCCGTGCACCGTCCGACGCTTCGCACATCCTGCTGCCGCTGATCGGCCATAAGGAGCAGGAACACTTCGTGGTGCTCTATCTGGACACACGCAACCGCGTCACCGATCAGGAAATCCTTTACAAGGGCAGCCTCAACACCTCGCTGGTGCGCACCGCCGAGGTCTTTCGCGGCGCCGTGAGGCGAAACAGTGCGGCCGTCATCGTGGCACACAACCACCCTTCCGGGGACCCCCACCCTTCTCCAGAAGACATCGCCCTGACGCGGCGACTGGTCAAAGCCGGCAAGATTTTAGAAGTGGACCTGCTGGATCACCTGGTCATCGGACACAACCGCTACGTCAGCCTGCGGGAACGTGAGTTGGGATTCGAGAAGACGTAAGGACCCCCGTTCCGACACCGAAACCAAGTGGGCTCAAGATCTCCCCGCCGGCCTCCCCGGCGCGGTTGTGGGAATGATGCAGTCATCCTGGAGCTTTCAGTCGAGAGTTGAAGCCCAGGGAGGCGAGGGAAGGTCAAAGCCGGCCTCCGTCAACGCCTTCCGCGCTTCACGAGTGAGTTCGTCCCAACGGGGCGTCGCCTCCGGTTGGAGTTGGTAGAGCGTAGCCTCAACCCTTTCCACCAGCTCGGCAAGCACCGGCCCGAGGACTTGCGAGTCGTGGGAGGACATCGTTTCAGCGGACTTGAGATCCCCGAGCACCAGACGCCCTCCACATCCTGGACAGCGCGTGATCACCCTGCCCTCCGGCGCGTCCCAAAAGCGGATCTCCCGCCCCTCTTCGATCCAAATAGGATAACCACAGATGTGCTTTTTCTGTTGCATCACGTCCTCCTCTCTCCCCGCGGTGCGATAACAGACTGCCTTTTCTGACCCGCAAAGGGCACTCGTGTAGGGGAAGGGAGAGGCACTACGCCTCCTCCTCGATGCCCCACCAATACATGTCTGCCAGCTTGCGATGTTCCTCGTGCAGGCGAATGTAGCTTTCGTAGCGGTGCCGGTCGATTTCGCCCGCCTCCAGCGCTTCTTTGACCGCGCAACCCGGTTCGACCATATGAGAACAATCGGAAAACTGGCAATAGGGAACGTAGGGCGCAATATCGGGGAAATACCCTTCGATCTCCTCAGGCTCCAGGTCGAAGAGCGCCAGGGCCCGGATGCCCGGCGTGTCCGCGACCCAGCCTCCGCCCTCCAGAGGTATCAACTGGGTAACGCGCGTGGTGTGGCGACCTTTGCCTGTGGCATCACTCACCGCACGGACGCGCCGACCCAGGTTCTCCTCCATCGCGTTGAGCAGGCTGGTCTTTCCTACACCGGAGGGGCCCACCAGAGCCGAGATTTTGTCCCGCAACCGCTCCCGCAGCGATTCCACATGCAAACCCGTGACGGCGCTGGTATAGAGCACAGGATACCCGATCTCCTCGTACGTCTCAAAGAGGCACCGCGCCTCCTCCATGCCGACCAGATCTACCTTGTTGGCGCAGATGAGTGCAGGAATATGCTGACGCTCAGCGCCGACGAGCAGGCGATCCAGCATGCGCAAGCGGGGCTCGGGCTCGGCGCAGGCCAACACGAAGACGACTTGATCGGGGTTGGCGATGATGACCTGTTCACGCTCGCGTAGATACCCCTGACGATCCCAGCGGCGCGATCCGCGCCCGGAGGGAAGGGGTTTCAGACGGCTGAGCGCCCGTTCTCGGGGAAGCACCTCTTCGATGATGGCTCCCCCCTGCTCCAGAGACTGCCACCGCACCCGGTCGCCCACAGCCACAAGCGTGGTGTCACGGCGTTCCTTCTTCAGCCGACCACGGAGACGCGCCGTGACCTGATCTCCTTCCCCGGTCAACAGAGTGTAGAAGCCGCTCTGTGCTTTGATAACCAGACCCTCGTGCAGACGATCTTGATCGGACATTGGCCTCCTTTTTGCTGGCGACGGGATTAGTTTACCATAGGGGCTCCCATGGACAACCTTTCTCTAAAGCACACCCAATTGACTTTTGGAGGAATCATTCTATACTTATGCCAGATTGAATTGAGTCGTCCCGGAAGCTCCGCTGTTGGCCTGCGAGTCGCTGTACGTGGAGAGGGGACGATACCTTAACACCAGGACTCATCACTACCTCATCTCCGAAAAGGGCGTCCGAAAGAGCATCGGGAGCACCACAATGATCATCAGAGAGGTCGAAGATCTGCTGGCTCATTGGGAGCGTATACGCTTCTCGGACCATGGGCTGCGCGAGGCTCACAAAGAAAGCCTGCACGCCGAGGAGATATTTCACGCCATCTTTCGTGGCGAAATTCTGGAGCACTACTGGCGACGGCGACGGATGCTCATCGTAGGCCCTGTGCCGCGACTGAATCTCCAAATTCACGTGGTCTGCGATTATACGGATCCTCGGGAAATCGTCATCGTCACCGTCTACGTCCCAGACAAGCCTCATTGGGTCAACGAGTTGGTACGCAACCGCGTGCTTTCTGGTTCCGGTGCCTGACGTCCGTTGGTATGAGCTTCTATCCTCCCAGACAGTTGGGAAACATGTCATCATCTTTGGGGTCATAAGCAGGAAGCCCAACTATTCATTAAGGAGGATATACGATGATTCTGGTCACCGGAGCAACCGGACATATCGGTAACGTGCTGGTGCGAGCCCTGTGCGCGCGTGGGGAAAGCGTGCGGGCGCTGCTCTTGCCCGACGACGATCCCGCACCTTTGGCCGGCCTTGACGTCATGTATGTGACGGGAAACGTACTCGATCCCGACTCTTTGAAGCAGGCCATGCATGGCGTGGACCTCGTCTACCATCTCGCCGGCGTCATCTCCATTCTTCCGAGCCACAATGAGTTGATGTGGCGCGTTAACGTGGAAGGTGCCCACAACGTCGCCCAGGCAGCCCTGGAGGTCGGCGTGCACCGTCTCGTCCACGTCAGCTCGATCCACGCTTTCCAGACACAACCCCAGGGCGCGCTGATCGATGAAACGGCGCCCCTGGCCCTGGATGCACCCCGAAACTCCTACAACCGCACTAAAGCCGAAGGAACACTGCGGGTACTGGAGGTGGTCCATAAAGGGCTCAACGCCGTCATCGTCTGTCCCACCGGCATCATCGGCCCCCACGACTACCGCCACTCGGAGATGGGCACGTTGGTCCAAGACTTCGCCCGGCGCAAGCTCCACGTGCTCGTCGACGGCGCTTACGATTTTGTGGACGTACGCGACGTCGTCAAAGGGATGATGGGAGCCGCTGCGCAGGGCAGGCGCGGCGAGCTCTACATCCTCTCCGGCTACAACATCTCCCTGACGCACCTCCGGCACATCGTCCAGGACCTGGTGGGAATTCACACCCCGGCGCTGGTGATCCCTTTCGGCGTGGCCCGTGCCGTGGCACGTTTGATGGATCATCTCTATCCATGGATGAAGGTCACACCGCGCTTCACGAGCTACTCGCTGAACACGGTGCGCGAAAATATCCTCTTCAGTCACCAGAAAGCTTCACAGACCTTCGCGTACCACCCGCGCCCCCTACGGCAGACCTTGCGAGACGTGCTGGAATGGCGGCAGCAGCGGCTGCAACGCGCACCACTTCCGGTTTGAGCGTTGAACGGGCCGGCAGCTGCGGCAAAAGGCCCTTCTCCTCTACTGGATCATTTCCGCAAGCTGACTTACAATGGAAAAAGGATGCAGAGCACGTCCGTGGGGATGACCGACTAGAAATTCGATTTTTCCCATCTTTTTCTTTGGCTGCCCTGAAAGAAGAGGCAAGAAATCGTATTTTTAGGCAACCATACTCTACATCTGGTGATTTTGGTCACGAGAAACCCACATATAGTATCAGGTCGTAGAAAAATCCGCTTTCTGCTGGTTATTTCAACAGAGCCAACAGTTACCGCCGGTCAAGGGAGAAGAACTATGGGAAATTTGGAAACTATAGGTTGGGGGATTTTAGGACCTGGCAACATCGCTCACAAATTCACCGCCGACCTGGCACGATTGCCGGACGCGACTCTCGTCGCCGTCGGTTCCCGGTCACAGGCGCGCGCGGCGGCTTTCGCCGAAACGTATGGCGCCCGGCGGGCCTACGGCAGCTACGCAGATCTGCTCAACGACGCCGAGGTCGAGGTCGTCTACATCGCAACGCCTCACCCCTTCCATCACCAGCAAACGTTGGAGGCGCTGCGACACGGGAAAGCCGTCCTGTGCGAAAAGCCGTTGGCCGTTAACGCGCTGCAAGTGGAAGAGATGATCGCCTGCGCCCGCGCAGAAGGACGCTTTCTCATGGAGGCCATGTGGACACGCTTCCTGCCCGTCATCCGCACTGTGCGCCGCTGGCTGGACGAAGGGCAAATCGGGGAAGTACGGCAGATTCACGCCGACTTCGGCTTCCGGGGAGCGTGGGCACCGCAGGAACGCTGGCTCAACCCGGCGCTGGCCGGCGGCGCGCTCCTGGACGTGGGAGTCTACACCATTGCGATGGCCCAGATGGTCTTCCGCCAACAGCCGACGACGATCCAGGCCATTGCTCACATCGGGGAGACGGGGGTAGACGAGCAGACGGCGATGGTGCTGGGCTACCCCAAGGGCGGGCTGGCGCTGCTCTCCTGCGCTGTGCGCACCGATACGCCTGAGACAGCGACCATCAGCGGCACCGAAGGGATGATTCACATCCCTCACTTCTGGAACGCGACGTCGGCGAGGTTGGAGAAGCCGGACGAGGAACCGCTGCGCGTCTCAGGAGAGGCTGGGTATCACTTTCAGGCCGTCGAAGTGATGCGGCGTCTACGGGCAGGCGAGATCCAAAGCCCTTACATGTCGTGGGACGAATCACTGACCATCGCTGGCATCATGGATACTGTCCGCGAGCGGATCGGGCTGCGCTACCCCATGGAATAGAAGAGCACACTTACCGGCGGTTAACGGAACCCTGGAGAGCGGAGAAAGCGCGTTCGCGCACACTGTGGACCGCTCAGGAAGACTCGGCTTTATTGCACTGCAACAGGAGTGACACGAAAATGGAAACGCATGACCTGGGAAATCTGATCGCGGAGATCCTCGTGGAGCGAGAGATGACCGTAGGGACCATCGAATGCGGTGTAGACGGGATCGTCAGTCACCGCTTCTTTGAGACGGACGTGGGGCCCGACGTGCTGGGCAGCAGCCTGGTGACCGAGGATCTGGAGGAGGCCATTGTGTTGTTGGATCTCCCCCGGCCGCAGCTCCAAAACAAAGGCGACTTCTCGGCGAAGGCCGCCCGCGCTGCGGCCCGCAAGGGACGTGCTTTTCTGGGTGTGAGCCTCTGTGTGGCCGTTTGGGCCAAGGGCCCCACTCTGGAGACAAGTCTTCAGCATCCGGTGCATTTGGCACTTAGCCGAGGAGGCGAGGTCATCGATCAGACGGTGCGGGTGATGGACGGGGATCATCTCGTCCAGTGGGCCTTCAAGATGATGCGGGAGACGCTGCGGGAAACTTGACAAGAGATACGCGCCCTTCCCCAAGTTCGACAACTTATGGTATACTGACGGTAAAGTTAGTCCCTGCACTATAATCTTAGTTCTGGCCGGGATAGTATCGTAAAGGAGCGGAGATCATGACCATCACCCAAGTTGAAATGCCTGACGTGCTGCGCAAGCGGCTAGGGGAGGATGGTGCTACCGCCCTCTCTGAAGCCATGGAGGCATTCTGGCGGGCACACTATCATGAACTGCAAGAGGCTGCCTGGCATCGCGTAGAAGCCGCCATCGAGCGTCTAACCGAGGCCCAGGCACGTTCCGAAGCGCGTCTTGACCGTGTGGAAGCCGCCATCGAGCGTCTAACCGAGGCCCAGGCACGTTCCGAAGCGCGTCTTGACCGTGTGGAAGCCGCTATCGAGCGTCTGACCGAGGCCCAGGCACGCACCGAAGCGCGGGTTGAGGAGTTGGCCCAGGCCCAGGCACGCACCGAGCACGCAGTAGAGAAATTGACTGCAAGTGTGTCTGCTTTACGTCAAGAGGTGGGCGCGCTTTCCGAAAACGTCGGTTTTGGGCTGGAAGGCATCGCCCGTATTACCCTCCCCGGTTACCTGGAACGTCACTTGAACCTTAAAGTACTCGGTCCGCTGGGCGAAGAACTCAATCCACGCCTGCTGGGCCCGGAAGGAGAAGAAGAGGAATTCGATCTCTACGGCTCGGGCATCCAAGATAACCAAGAGATCACCATTGTCGGCGAGGTCAAGAGCCGGATTTACAGCGACGACGTCCACCGCTTCCTGGAGCGCATTGAGCGCGTCCGTCCCGCCTTACCTGACTCTTTTCTCCCGGTGCTCTTCGGCTACAATATCCACCCGCGCGCCCGGGAGGTAGCCGAAGCAGAGGGTTTACTGCTGGTGGCCGCATATCAGCGGTAACCGGACTGTCAGAGCACTTTTATACCTCTATAAGCCAGGGCTGGAGCCGCTCTGTCGAAGAAGGTGCCGGGCTAGCCGCCAGTGCCGTCTTACCCCAAAGCGAATTATCCCCCTTTAATCGATGGACACCTCATAAATTTCCCAAAGATAGCTCATGGGGGTATAATAAGGAGCCTTGAGTTAGAGGAGCGTTTGTATGATCGAGGTGCACGGACTTACGAAGCATTTTGAGACGCTGGTGGCCGTGGATCACATCGATTTCACGGTACAAGCGGGAAAGGTGGTGGCGTTGCTCGGCCCCAACGGCGCCGGCAAGACAACCACCGTGCGGATGCTGGCTGCGATTCTCAAACCGACGGCGGGGACGGCACGGGTGGCAGGACACGACGTGATCACCGAAGCCCAGGAGGTCCGTCGGCATGTGGGCCTACTAACGGAGACCCCCGGCCTGTATTCCCGCATGACGGGCTGGGAGTACCTGGATTTCTTCGCCAAACTGTACAATTTGACGGCGCTGGAGCGTGAACAGCGAATCAAGTCCCTGGCGGCGCGCTTCCGCATGTCCTCCGCCCTGGAACGCCGTCTTGGCGAGTACTCCAAGGGCATGGCGCAGAAGATAACGCTCATGCGCACCCTGCTGCATGATCCCGACGTCCTGTTGCTGGACGAGCCTACGTCGGCCATGGATCCCGAGAGCGCACGGCTGGTGCGGGATATGATTTTGCAGCTGCGCAACGGACGTCGCGCCATCATGATCTGCACCCACAACCTGCCCGAAGCTGAGGAGCTGGCCGATCGCATCCTGATCATCCGGCAGGGGAAGATCGTGGCTGCCGGCAGCGTGCCCGACTTGAAGACGCAGCTGCTAGGCACGCCTCTGATGGAAGCGCGTTTCGTACCGCCCTCTCGGGACGGGGTAGGAGAGCTGATCGCACAGTTTGCGCCGGTGGAAGCCCAGGGGGAGACGTGGGTGCGCTACCGAACCGAAGAGCCGGAGCGTACTAATCCTATCGTAGTGCGCGCGTTGACGGAAGCGGGCGTCGACCTCGTCTCCCTGGGTGAAGTGTCACGCAATCTAGAATCAGTATATCTGCGGGTCGTGGGAAGGGCAGGGTGATGATGGCTGCTGTGGCGCAAAGAGGAATCTCGTGGGTGCGGGAGCGGGCTTTGGGGTTAATGGAAACGTTGGGTCCGGCCTGGGTGATCACCCGCCGTGAAGTACAGGATACGTTGCGGGACTGGCGGATCCTCCTCCCCATCGGGCTCTTGATCACGATCTTTCCCTTTCTGGCTAACTACGCGGCTAACGCGGGTCTGGAATTCGTCAACAAATACGGTGCAGACCTGATCATGACGCGCCTCTTTCCCTTCTTGATGCTGATCATGGGCTTTTTTCCCAGCAGTTTCTCTCTGGTCATCGCGCTGGAGACCTTTGTAGGGGAAAAGGAACGCCGCAGCCTGGAACCTCTGCTGGCGACACCCCTGACCGACACCCAGCTCTACCTGGGCAAGCTCTTCTCCTGCACCCTCACACCCGTGATCGCCAGCTATATCGCCATCATATTCTACATGCTGCTGGTGGGGTTCTCCGCAGGCTGGTGGCCAACGTTTTCGCTGCTCGCTGTGACGTTTGTGCTGGCAACGGCACAAGCGTTGGTGATGGTCGGCGCGGCAGTGGTGATCTCCTCCCAGGCAACCAGCACGCGAGCGGCAAACCTTGTCGCCAGCTTCATCATCGTGCCCGTAGCCTTTTTGTTGCAATGGGAAGCCAGCTTGTTGCTCTTCGGGCAATATACGGCGCTCTGGCTGATTGCCCTCTTTCTGGTAATCGCCGACGTGCTTTTTATCCGCATGGGAGTGCGTGTCTTCCATCGGGAGCACCTGCTGGGACGCACCCTCGACCACCTGGACATTCGCGGCGCTTGGCAGACCTTCTGGCGAGCCTTTTGGTTCTCAGAGGGGCTGGGCACCTGGTACCGACGTCAGCTGCCACAGCGCCTTCGCCGCCTGTGGCCCGAGCTGCTCTTCACCGTTCTGGTAGTCTTCGTCGGCGGCACTCTGGTGGGGGACTGGGCTTCCCAGGCGTTTCCGTTGCCTGTCGATCTCGCCTCTCTACCTGAGATGGAGAAGATAGGGGAAATTGAGGAGGTTGTGGAGGCCTCCGGCCTGCTCCCCAGCTTCTCGACAGGGGCTATTCTGAAGAACAACGTGCGTTCGTTGCTGTTTGCCGCGCTTCTGGCCCTTTTCACCCTGGGCATGGCGGCCCAGTTGCTGCTGATGATACCCATAATCATCATAGCCTACGCCTTCTCCGAGATCACCAAGTTCGGCATCAATCCCTGGGCGTTCTTAGGTGCTTTTATTCTGCCACACGGGGCGTTTGAGTTACCGGCAGCGGTGATTGCCACAGCCCAGGCTATGCGCGTCAGCGTCGCGATCCTCCGCAACCCGGAAAAAGGAGGCGGCGTGATGGGCATGCTGCGCGAGTTGGGCTATTTCTTCCAGATCTTTATCGCCTTCACTCTGCCGCTGCTGACCCTGGCAGCCTGGATTGAGGTTCACTTGACGCCCCACTTGGCGATTGCGTTGATTAACAACCCCTGAGAAGGCAACGTGCTCAGCAGGAAGAGCCGTCCAGTCGCGGGCGGCTCTTTTTTATTCCTCCTCCTGGATGAATTTACAACTGACGTGGAGGTACGCGAAGTCCCCCATAGGCGGGAGCAGATCCTTGATCTCCATCACTTTACACCGCATCTCCCCCAACTGCACCTCCTCACCCAGTTGGGGTGGCCGTTGTTGTGTCACGATGGCGCCGGGATAATCCGAGTCGAGAATCACGTAGCTCACTTTATAATTCATGGTGACACCTCCGCCCTGGCGGTGCGAGGCAGATTGCGGTGGCGAAGCTTGAAAGCGAGGTCGCGGGCCAGGTTGTACATAAGCCGATACCCCACACTACAGGTGCGTCCGCAGAAGTCCAGAAGCGCGTCGCCAGGGATACACAACAAGGTGGCCTCCTCCGTCACACAACGCACGGTCGCCGAGCGCGGTCCAGCGTCGAGGATCGCCATCTCCCCCACACTCTGACCGGCACCCAAGATAACGAGGGTGCTCTCGCCGGAGGCCGTCTCCTCTAGCACCTCAACCTGACCCCGCAAGACAATACAAAGCTCCCTCCCACGCTCTCCCGCCTTCATGATCTGATCCCCCTTGCGGTAGGTACGGCGTTTGCCCAGAGAGATCAGTGCAGCAGCCTCCTCTTCGTTAAGCCCAAGGAGAAGATCGGCTGTGGATAAAACGTCATCCTGTATGTCCATCAATTCCCCCTCTTGCCTGTCGGCAATCCCCCAAAAAGATGCAATGCCTGCCCCACGGAAGTAACTGATAACATCGGCGTTCTCAGACACCTACCGGGATCCTATGGTCCATAAGGCCCGACACCATCCCGCTTGCCCCGGAGCACCCTCACCGCCCTGAGTTAGAACAAGGATCCAAACGGTCTCATTCATGGCTGCGAGTCTCGTAAAGAGAGGGCGACTTGCACAGTCGAGGTCGACGGAATCGGCGTCCGGTTCAGGAATCGTAGAGGTATACCTTCATTATAACGAGAAAAAGGGATCTGCGCAATAGGGGGCAAAGCGGGCAAACGAAACAGTCACCGGCGGCCTCGTTTCGAAATCCCAATCCGCCCGCTCACTTCAGTAAACACGCCGACCAGCAATCGCCATGAAAATACCCCCATTTTGCTGACAAAAATACTTATTTTTACACCCTGAAAATAAGAACATGTTTACACACTTGACATGGATTGCATATTTTAATATAATATAACCGATAAACATATTTCAATATATAAAAACCTCGGATGCTGCCGAGAGCTGAGATGGAGGTCTGACGTATGGAAATTTCGTACTGGAACGACCAACCCATTTCCACAATAAAAGAAGATCACTTCGACTTTGAAGATTACGCGGACGCCTTGTGCAACGTTGTCCTCCAAAGTAAGACCCCGCTCACCATAGGAATTTTCGGACCCTGGGGAGCCGGAAAAACCAGCCTGATGCAGCTAACGGCCAAGCAACTGCAGGATCGACGCACCACGGAGCATCGACGGGCCCACGTCGTCTGGTTCAACGCCTGGCGATACGACCGCGACCGCAGTGCCATCTGGCGCACGTTATTGTTACAAGTCCTGGAGATGCTAAAGCAGTTGGAACTCCGCGAGGCGGATCTCCAACGCATCCAGGACTGGGAGAGTCAGCTCTATGCGGACGTCGATCGCACAGAGCGTGGTTCTCTGGAGATCGACTGGCCCCAGCTGAGCAAAGGCGCCCTCAAGATTGGCCTCTCCCTGATGCCTTCACCGACCAACGTCCTGGAGCTGCTCAAGGTCCTGAATGGTGAAACCTCCAGCCTGGAAAATGTAGTCCAGGCTTTCAAGCGTGAGGAGATCAGGATCCACCGTGGTCGGCTACACCTGTTGGAGGAATTTCGGAGCGGATTTGCCCGTCTCGTCGATGCGTATATCTGGCGGCGCAACGGCCTGCTGGTGCTCTGCATCGACGACCTGGATCGCTGTCTCCCGGAACACGCGCTGGAAGTCATTGAGACGATCAAGCTCTTTCTCGACGTCCCGGGCTGTGCTTTCCTGTTAGCCGCGGACCACCGTCGCATCGAGCAGGTGGTCCGGCAACGCTTCGAGACGGAGGACGACGAGGTAGGACAGGGGTATCTGGAGAAATTGGTTCAACTGCCCTTCTACCTGCCCCCTATCGATGACGAACAGGTAGCCGACTTTTTGGATCGGACGGCCCCGGAGTTACCCGAGGAGGTACGCCGCATCTTCGCCGCGGGGCTGGTCTCCAACCCCCGCATGGTCAAGCGCACATTGAACATCTTCCGCCTCCTGGAGATGCTGGCAGCCCGACGAGTCGATCGGGGAGCTTTGAGCGCCTTCGATCCCACGCTACTGGCCAAGCTGGTGGTGATTCAAACCCGCTTCCGAGACCTCTACCACGATCTACGCGAGTACCCTAACTTGCTGCAGGAATTGGAACTGCGGGCCACCGGGCGCGATGATCTATTGCCTTTCACCGGCGTCGTCGAGGAAGAGGTCAAACCCCTGGTGGAACGCTACACCGGACTGCGCTCGCTGATGCGCATGTTGTCGCTCGGCGCATCTTTTGTTGACCTCGCCCCTTCCCAGATCAGCGCTTACATCTACCTGGCGATGTCCACGGGGCAGGAACCTGACGTCGAGGTCCCCATCCGCCAACGTCTCTGGGACGATCTGTTGAGCAACGACTTGACGCGCCTCCGGGCCGCCGTAGGGCAGCTGCGTCAGCTTGGTCAGGCGGATATCTACGTAGAAGCCCTGAGCGCCCTGCTCCAGCGAAAGAAGTCCACCACCTGGGAGTCTCGGTTGTCGGCGGCAACGGCCCTGGGCTATCTGGGTGACCCCCGAGATTTCGATGCCGTGATCGAGATCCCCGGCGGGGAGTTTATCTGCGGAGAGACGAACGAAATCTGTTACCTGGGCAGCTATCGCATTAGCAAATATCCGGTGACCAACGCGCAGTACGCCCGTTTCCTGGCAGCACACCCCGAAAGGCCCGTCCCTTACGTGGAGGCGGATTGGGCGAGTCCCTACAACTGGGACCCTAAACGTCGCACCTATCCCGAGGGGAAGGCGAACATGCCGGTGTTGCTCATCACGTGGGAGGACGCCCACGCTTATTGCGCCTGGGTAGGTGGGCGGCTGCCCACGGAGTTGGAGTGGGAGCGGGCCGCACGAGGGGACGACGGGCGGCTCTATCCCTGGGGCGATATCCCGGACGTCGGGCGCGCCAACGTCCGAGAGAGCGGGTTGGGCTCACCGACACCGGTGGGCGTCTACTTGGAAGGTGCCAGCCCGTACGGCCTTTTAGACGCCGCCGGCAACGTCTGGGAGTGGACCGCCGACAACTTCAACGGGGTCACCAAAACGATCCGTGGCGGCGCGTGGAATTTCTCCCTTGACTCCGCGCGGACCTTCGTGCGCGAGTGCAGCCGCCCGGACAACCGCTCCCACAGCATCGGATTCCGCGTTGCCTTTGACGTGTAAAAGCGCTCTTCTCTCGGCAGCCGCTGTCATACCGGACGAAAACCAGCGCCCGACTGCCCCCCTTCCCCCATGTCGGCAGCTTGACCTTCAGAAAGTCACTTCTATAATAACGGTAGCCACGTGGGCAGAAGAGGTTTACAGCAGTCATCTGATCATTTTCGGAGGCCGGCTCCATGGAAAGCCATGTTTTGTTAATCGAAGATAGCCCGCTTAATCACAAGGTACTGCAAGAACGGTTTTCAACGCAGAATATGCAGTTTGACATTGCGAAGACAGGGAAAGAGGGGCTGGCGCTTGCCGCCCGCTATCTGCCGCAGGCCATCATCATCAGCACCTCCCTTCCCGACATGAAAGGGAAGGATGTGGTTCAACGCCTGCGGACCATGACGCGCACGCGCCACATCTATCTGATGCTGGTAGCCGACGAGGAGGCCTACGAGGAACGATTGAACGCCCTGGAGCTGGGGGCCGACGAGTTCCTCTCCGCGCCTTTCGACCCGGACGAGGTGCTGCTGCGGGTGCGGAACGCTCTCCGTCGCGCCAACACCTCGAATCTCATGGACCCCATCACCGGGCTCCCCGCGCTGCGGCTGATCCAAGAACAGTTGCGGCGTTTGGTCAAAGAGCCGGAGGGGGATTGGGCGCTCTTGCGAATCCACATTGAAGCGCTGGACCCCTTTCGCGAGGTCTATGGCTTTCAAGCTGCGGCCGACCTCCTGCGCAACGTGGCCCGCCTCCTCTCAATCGCGCTGAGTCAGGACGACGTGGAGGACGATTTCCTGGGCTACAGCGGCAACGACGATTTCATTATCGTGACCCACCGCGCCCGCCGAGACAGTTTGATCTCTGAGATCCGGAAGGCCTTCGCCGACCAAATCCGCGCTCACTACGGGTTTATGGAACGCCAGCAGGGCTTCATCCGCATCGACGAGAGCAAGGCTCCGCTGGCTTCGCTTAAGATTCGAACGATCACAGCGGCCGACGGACCTTTCTATGACATACGTTCCCTGAGCGAGGCGTTAGCCGGGTAACTTCCGCGAGGGTCTCATGACCCGTCTGGTTGCCTTCACCGCGGCCTGGATGGTGAGCATCGTGCTGGCTAAGGCCGCGCTTTTTCATCCAGTCTGGTTCCTCCTCCCCCTGCCCTTCGCCCTGGTGACCTACTTCGTCTGGGCACATAGGCGAGTGGGCCACTGGGTCCTCTGGTTTTCCATAGGCGCGCTGCTGGGGGCTTTGCGACTTCAGCTCGCCCTCACTCCCCTGGACGCCGAACACGTCGCCCATTACAATGGACACGGGGAGCTGCAGGTCACCGGCGTCGTCGTCGCCGAACCGGATCGACGCCCACAGGTCACGCACCTGCGGGTGCGCGTGGACTCCGTGACCTTGCCCGAAGGGGAGCATTATCCTGCGCATGGGGAGATTCTGGTCAAAGCGCCTCCGTATACAGAAGCCTTCTACGGTGACCGCCTGCGGATCAGAGGAACACTGGAAACACCCCCCGTTTACGAGAGCTTCTCCTATCGAGATTATCTGGCCCGCAAGGGCATCTACTCCCTGATGCAAGAGGCCACGCTGACCATTGAGGCCTCCCATCAAGCCTCCCGACTGTGGGAGGCGGTGTTGCGCTTCAAAGCGCACGCCATGACGAGGCTGGCGCTGATCCTGCCCGAGCCGCAAGCCTCCCTGTTGACCGGCATCCTGCTGGGCGTGGAGAGCGGTATCCCCCAGGCGCTGAACGAGGCCTTCGAGGCGACTGGTACCAGCCACATCGTGGCCATCTCCGGCTTCAACCTGACCATCGTGGCCGGCGTCTTCGTGGCTCTGGCCCGTCGCATCGGTGGACGCAAACTTGAGTTACCCCTGGCGTTGGCGGGCGTCTGGCTGTACACGCTGCTGGTGGGCGCGGCCGCGGCCGTCGTGCGCGCCGCCGTCATGGGTAGCGTCGCCATCCTCTCCCGGCACGCCGAGCGCACGGTCCACGGCCCGACATCCCTGGCCCTCGCCGCTTTTATCATGTCGTTACTCAATCCCTGGGTGCTCTGGGACGTAGGATTCCAGCTGAGCCTGGCCGCTACGGCGGGGCTGATCTTCTTCACCGACCCGCTCACCGCACTCTTTCGCCGTTTCCTGCGCCGCTTTTTCACCCCCGCCCAGACAGAACGATTCCTGGGCTGGCTCAGCGAAGCGCTCATCGTCACTCTGGCTGCTCAGATCACCACCACGCCTATCATCGTGGCAAAGTTCCGACGCCTTTCCCTGGTCACGCTCCTCACCAACTTTCTCATCCTGCCGGTGCAGCCTTGGGTGATGCTCTTCGGCGCCGTGGCACTGGGCGGCGCGTTGCTGTGGCTCCCCCTGGGGCGCATGCTGGCGTGGCTGGCCTGGGCCTTCCTGACCTACACCATCGAGTGCGTACGTTGGACAGCGACGTTTCCCTGGGCTTCGGCGCCTGTCGGGCGGTTCACGTTGCTGCTGGTATGGGGCTACTACGCGCTGCTCTTCGGCGGCCGGATGTGGTTCTCGCTCCCCCCAGACGAGCGACGACGCTACCGACGCTGGCTGACGCAACGGTCGGCCTGGCAGCTCGCCACCGCCCTCGCGTTCGTGGCCCTGATCACGGTGGGACTCTACAGCGTGCCCGACGGACAGCTCCACGTGACGTTTCTGGACACGGGGAGAGGCGACGCCATTCTCGTGCAGACGCCCCGGGGACGCCAGCTGCTCATCGACGGCGGCGCCGATGCTCCGCAGCTGCTCTCCCAGCTGGGGCGGCGGTTGCCTTTCTGGGATCGGCGTCTGGAGGGCGTGATCCTCACCTCGCCGGACGAGACACGGTTGACCGGGCTGGTAGCCGTGCTGGAGCGCTATCAGGTGGAGCGAGTGGCCGTGGGGCCGGGGCGCGGCGCGGGCGACCACTACGAGCGCTGGCAGACGCTGCTCACGGCGCGGGAGAGAGGCACGGTCGAGGTGTTACAGCGCGGCGCCCTCTGGACGTGGGAGGAAGGCGTCTGGTTGCGTACGCTTTGGCCGCCGGAAGGCGAGGTGGGGCCGCTGGTGTTGCAGCTGGGTTACGGGGAGTTCCGTGTGCTGCTGGCCGGAGCCGCCACCACGGTGGTGGAAGAGTCCCTGGCGGCACACAGCTCCCACATCCTGAAAAGCAACGTCCTGCACATCCCCCGACACGGCGCTGCAACGGCCGCCACGCCGGCTTTCCTGCAGAGCGTCGCTCCTGAGGTCGCCGTGATCAGCGGCACTCCGGATGGACCCACGAAACAGGTGCTGGCCCGCCTGATGGACCTGCCCCTCTACCGGACGGATCTACACGGTGCCGTGGAACTCCGCTCCGACGGTCGGACCGTGGAGGTGCGGACGGCCCGACGGGTTCCCTGAAAGATCCGCCTAGATCTCAGATAGCGCCCGAGGGCCTTCCAGCAGCGTCCTGGTCACCCGCAGCACCCCTTCGATGTCGGGCTCGACCCACCATTTGATCAGTTGAATCTTGCCCTCCACAATCTCCAGCCCGGTGATGCACCGAGGGTGTACGCCGCTTCCGGTGTTGTAGTAGGGTGCTTCGTCCTTGTCGGGAAAGACCGAGCGGTGGGTGTGGCCGCAGATGACGGGCTGATCGCGCTCCCGGATCCAGGCAACGATTTTCTTTTCCACCTTGTTGCGCTTGGTGAAATTTTGCGCCGGGCTGGTGGGATCACGCACCCCCAACAGCTGTAGCGGTTTCCACAGCGCGCGCACTAACAGCTGACTGAGGGGCCAGAGGGTGTCAGAGAGCAGATCGCCCTGGTGCCCGTGCACGACAAACAAGCGTGTGTCGCTTTCCTCGTGGTGTAGCACCAATCCTTCCAACGGCGTGATCCCGGGGAAGAGCGGATGCCACGCCTGGTCCACCTCATCATAATAGCGATGCAGGTGCTTTTCAACGTGCCGGGGGTATTTCCAGAGGATGTTGTGATTCCCAAAGAGGAGGAAAAAGCGGCGCTCTCTGTAGAACTGCTGCATCAGCCAGTAGAGATGACTATGGCTGCGTCGGATCTCCGAGAAGTCGGCGTTCTCCCAGAGCTCGTCGCCGTCCCCCACCTCAATGTACGTGAAGCCCGCTTCGTGGTAATAGCGCAAGGCGTGGAACATGAGCATTTGATTGTGACTGGAGTCGTCGGCCCAGCTGTTATCGCCCCGGTGGCAATCGCTGAAGAGAATAAAGCGGGCGCTGTTATCGAAGGTGACCTCCGGCGCGTCCTGGAAGACCTCACTCAGGCGACGGTAAGTGGACATGTTTGTCTCCTCGCTGAACGTTCGCTTATTTTTCGAGCCATTTCTCGGATTCCACCCACTGATCAAT
>JBNGCW010000043.1:0-32492 GCA_049975525.1 Anaerolineae bacterium | reverse complement strand
CATAAGTTTACACCATGACTGACTTTTTTACACTCGATGTACGGTAGAAAATCAAACATTCGAAGGTGCGGCGCACCCGGTTACGGTCTAATACCGTAATTTAAACTAGCTTGGTAAGCGATCATCTTGTCTGGCCCCTGCCGGCGGACCGAGGGAGTCGGCGTCGAACCACTGGGTGATGAGGTGGCGGGAGATGGAGATTGAAGAAGGTAGCTCGATCTCGCCGCTTCTCAGTGCGTTCTGGAGGGCTTCACGCGAAAGCCAACGGGCGTCCTCCAGCTCGCCGTCGTGCCGGCGGATGTGCGGATCGGCGGCCTCGGCGGTGAACCCCAACATCAGTGACGCGGGGAAGGGCCAGGGTTGCGAGGATTGATAAACGACGGCGCGCAATATCACGCCGGTCTCCTCCCACACCTCGCGGGCCACGGCATCCTCCAGACTCTCGCCGGGCTCAACGAAACCCGCGAGGATGGAGTAGCGCCTCGGGGGCCAGTGGGGCTGACGGGCCAGCAGGCAGCGATCTTCGTGGGTGACCAGGACGATGATCGCCGGATCGACGCGCGGGAAATGCTCGGCTTCGCAGCCGGGGTGGGTGCAGCGGCGCAGATGCCCTCCGTGGACGCTCTCCGTCGGGTGACCGCAGAGGCCGCAGAAGCGGTGACGGCAGTGCCAGTAGGTCATGGCCTGAGCGTAAGCCAGCAGCCCGGCGCTGTGGCGGTCGATGAGCGGGGCGACGTGGCGCAGGTTCTGGAAGATACCGCGCGCTCGCAGCGCGGTGGGCATCGTTCCATCGGGCTGCAGTCCCAGCGCCGCGTAACATCTTCCCTCCACGCTGCCCAGCAAGGTGATTGACTCGGCCTGTGGCAGGAGCTCTGCGGTCTCGTCGGCGGTGAAAGTGGCGGCCCGGGGTGGCTCATCGGGAACAATGAGGGGCTCACCCGCCTTCACGACCAGAAAGCGCGTGGTGGGCGCGTGGAGCTGTTGATCGACCCACGCCGCGTCTCCGAGCCTTTTGTGGTAGCGGTGGAGGCCGTAAGCGGTGAACAGATTCGGCGGTGAGATCGGACCGACGGGCATGATAGCCTCAACGCTGCAAAAAAGCGCGGAGGTGGGCGTTTACCTCGTCCGGTGCCTCGTTCTGCACCCAGTGTCCGCAGTTGAGGAGATAGCGTACGTGGATCTGAGGAACCCATGCTGCCAGATTGAAGGTCAGCGTCTTGCTCAGCGCGACGTCGTCCTCGCCCCAGAGCAGCAGTGTGGGCGTCTCAATACGGCGGGGTGAGCTTGTGACGGGAAAGCGCAGCGCCGCGCGGTACCAGTTGAGCATGGCGTGCAGCGCGCCGGGCTGGGCCATGGCTGCTGCCATGCGGGTTAGGTCGTTGTCGTCGAAGGCCTGGGGGCGCGTTGCCGTGCGACGGAAGAAAAAATGTGCCGTTGCCCGTGGGGCGAAGCCCAGCAGCGCCTCGGGCAACCACGGCAGCTGGAAGAAGAGCGCGTACCAGGAGCGGAGCCGTTGATTCCAGCCCTGTCGCAGTTCGCGGGCGAAGGCCTGGGGGTGCGGTGCATTCATCACCACCAGGCGTTCCACCGCCGATGGGGCATCCATGGCGCAGCGCCAGGCCACCACCCCGCCCCAATCGTGCCCGAGGAGCGTGGCTTTCTTGTGCCCCAGCGCGCGTATCAATCCCAGGACGTCGGCGGTGAGGCGATCGATGCGGTAGGCGGCGATATCTGCAGGCTTGTCGCTCAGGTTGTAACCGCGCTGGTCGGGCGCGACGACGCGGTAGCCCATCTCCGCCAGCTGGGGGATCTGATGTCGCCAGCTGTACCAGTGCTCCGGAAAGCCATGGAGGAGGACGGCGAGGGGGCCGTCCTGCGGACCGGCGACAACAGTGTGCAGCCGCACGTCGCCTACGGTGACGGACCGCGCATGGGCCGGCGTCGCCAGCATCTGCAGCGCTGTGTAGGTCTCGCGGTGGATGCGACGTGCCAGCGCGCGGCGGCGTCGGCGGGCGCTGCGCGTTATCTCCGAAGCCACCGCAACGGAAAGGCCGGTGAGGAATCCCCAGAACAACAATCGCTTGATCTTTTCTTGCATGGGGGTTAGGGTTCCAAAACCCGGCGCTTGATCTCGTTCTCGGCTTCCGTCAGCGAGATGTTTTTGACCGCAGCAATCTCTCCGGCGAGAAACTTGATCGCCTCTTGATAGATGGATCTGTCGCGGGTCTTAAGCCCGCCTTCCTCACTCTGCATCCAGAGCACGTCCCGGATCACCTCGGCGATCTGCGAAATATCCAGCTGCTCGATCTTCTCCTTCAGGTAATTGTAGCGTTTGCGGCTGTGCGTCGGCAGTTTCTCAGGCTTGCTGGTCAAAATGCGCCAGACCCGGGTGAGGTCCTCCTCCGAGATGGCGGGACGCAGACCCAATTCGCCGGCGCGCTCCGTGGGGATCATCAGGCGCGTGCTGGTCTTGCTGAGCAACTCGATCTTGTAGTACGGTACCACCCGGTTACCCATCGAGCGCTCGACGATGTCGACCACAATGCCTGCGCCGCGCGTGGGGTGGACCACGGCATCACCTATTTGGTACATAGTCACGTCTTTAAAATCTCTCTTTCGTTGCGCGTTCACTTTTTTTATTCACAACGTCTCTGCAGTTCCCAGATTTTAGACTCAGTCTTCCGGCTCAACATGGCTTTCCCACAGGGGGATGACGTACTCGCGGTAGAAAAAGTCATTGGCCATGGTGCCTACAGCGTGAATAGCCGGGGTGGTAAAGGACTTACAGTCGTCAATGCCCACCAACAGCGTCCCTACCTTCCCCTGCGCTCCGTAGAGATCCAGACGAAGGTAAAAGCCGCACTGAGTCCAATAGGGAGCAAAGCGTTGAGCCTCCTTGAAGCCTTCCATGATCTGGCGGATCTCCTGGGGATCCGTGATCGCCAGCACCGTCTCCTCGTACTCGGGTTTTCTCAACGGCTCGTGGAGCCACTCGCGGTCCGGCCTGAAAATCACCTCGATCCGTTGAATCTCCGGCAGCTCCTGTACGTAGGTCTTCAGCTCTCCGATGCTGGGATCACGCCGTAGATCGTACATCACCTCCCCGGTAAGCGCCCGATATACCTCTCGGCCCGCGAGCGCCACCAAGATCAGAAAGATCATCAGCGCCACGTGCCGCCACCGCAATTTTCGGGGTAGGACGTTGCTTAAAAATCCAATCTTCCCTCGCTCCCTTCCGCGCGCCCCTCTCCTAAAAGGCGGGATGACCGGGCGCGGGCATGCAGATGATCTCCATGAACTGCAGGTCGAAGAAGGTCTGGGCGTTGGTGGGCTGCAGCACGACCGCCGTATCCGCGCCGCGTCCTGTGCCGGCGACGGCCACCAGCGGCGCCTGTACGCTGACCAACCCGGCGTCGGCCGCCATCAGCGCGATCTCTGCCACGACTTTCATGCCTTCGCCGAAACGGCGCAGGGTGTAGGCGATGATCTCCTCGGTCTGATACGTGCCCAGCTGCTTGCGCACGGCGCGTCCCACGCCGCCGAAGGCGTGCTGGCAGGTCAGGATCCGCACTCCCGCTGCCTCCAACGCTGCCTGGCGTTCCGCCTTCAGTTCCTGCATATCCGGCTTGTGGAAGCCGGTCGAATGGGTGACGGCGACGATCTCTACGTCGTCGGATAAGATCTCCGTAGCTCGCACGGCGGTGTAACCCGTGGTCGTGGCAATGAGCAACGTGTCGATCCCCAGCGTACGGGCGCGTTGATGGGCTAAACGTAACGCGGTATCGGTGTTCGCCTTGCCCGGATGTTCAAAATACGTCGTCTCACTTTTGAAAGAAGTCATGTTCACTCCTGTGAGCCTGTAGCGTTGAGTGCGATTATGCGTCGGTGACGATCTCCACGTCGAAGTGGGTCAGAATGCGTTGAATGGGGGTGAGAATGGTCACTCGATCGGAACCGGCGAAGAGCAAACCCACGGCACGGCGCTCCATGTCCAGGACGCAGGCGCCGGAGTCGCCGGGTTGGCTCATACTGCTGGTGAAGACCTGATCCACAAATCGGACCGTGCGCCCGCTGTAGTCCACGTTGACCGTCACGTCGATCTGCTGCACGACGCCTTCGGTCAGGCCGGTGGTGCGCCCCATCTTCTGCACCCGCTGGCCCAGCGCGATCTCCGCCGTGCCCGTGGGGCGTCCCACGTTCATGATCTCCGGTACAATCAGCTCGGGGCTCAGAGGCCGGGCCAGTGCTGCGTCCATCAGATTGATGCCGTCCGTCTGCTGAACGGCCTGGAAGCGGTGAGTGGACTGGGTGAGCTTGGCCAGGGCGTTGAGCACGTCGGCGACGAAAGTCGCCGTGCTGCACTGCCCGGGCTGCTCCCCGTAGTCCAAGGGGACGAAGTCCGCCAGCGTGGCGATCTGATCGGCGTCGAGGCCGCCGTCCAGGGGACCCGGCTGGCGGATGGGATCTCCGATCTCGGCGTCGTTGCTGTTGGCCAGCACGTGGTTGTTGCTGAGGATGAAGCGTTCCCCATTGCGCTGCACCACCAGACCGAAGGTGCCGGCGGTGATCAGCTCATGTCCCATGGAGATGCCGGGCATCGCCGGGCGGTGACGGGCTTTGGGATCGCCGTTGGGGAACTGAGCGCGGATGCGTCCTATCTCCACCACGTCAGTGGGGATTCCGCTCACCTGCCTGGGGATCACGTCCTGTTCGGCGAGCTGGGCCAGCGATTGCTTGCGTTCGACGGAGACCACCAGACTCAGCTCTTCGGTCTGTTCCTCGCCCCGCACCTTGTAGCCCAGACCGCAAGCGACGACGTTCTTGCGCGACAGCAGCTGGGGGAGCGCGTGCTGATAGACTTGTCGAGCCTGTGCCAGTATGTGTTGATTTTGCATAAGTGCTCTCTCTTTCATAATCTGACCTTGATAAACCCGTCGTCACTCCGAAGGGCGCAGCGAAGCGGACCACTGCTGTTGTGGAATGAACAAGTTGAGACAGTGAGCGGTAGATGTTTGTGGTCCACCATGATGTGCCGCTGACTCACCGATGCTGCTGCGCGCGCAGTTTACCGACAGCCTCGATCTCCACGGGCACGCCCTCTAATTCCCGGGGGATGCGATCCGCCGGCGCCAAGTCCTCCCAGGGAACTTTGTGAGTGACGTTGACCACAATCACAGGGTGTGCTTCGTCTGAGAACGGCTCGTCAAGCGCCAGTCCGATGCTCACCACGTTGGCTTTGCGCATGAGAGCGTCTTCGTGCCGTCGTTTGACGGCGAGGGCATGCTCCATCTCTCTTTCAGAGACCATCATGTTCCCTCCTTGCAAAGATCCATCCCTCAAGCCAGGCGGAGACGCTCAGGGAGAGGAGGCCCAAGGCACAGACCACCACTCCCCAGCCGACCCTAACCGGCGCACCGTGGAGCGCGCGCAGCGCCGGTTTCAGCCGACTAAAGGTGACGAAAGCCGGAATACCCAGCCATGTCACCTCGCCGACGATCAACCACGGACGCAGGCGCCCTAGGTGCGGAGCGAGCCAGGCGCTAAGTGGACAGCCTAGCGTCGCTCCCACCCCCCACCAGAAAGTGACGCGCCACGCCGGTGTGCGCCACGCCGTCACAATTTGAGGGTAGGGCGGTAGTGTGCTTGCGGTCAGCGCCATCCCCAGCAGGGAGGCGCCCCACCGCCAACCCGGAGAAGCGCGGACCAGGAGGAGCGGTATCACCAGTGCCAGGGCGATGAGAGGCAACCGCAGGGCCTGTAAATTCACCGCCAGCGCTCCACTTTCCACTTGAGGTAGAAGGCGGACGATCTCAGGGAGATCGTGGGCGTTCCAGGCCAGGGCGGCAGCCGGGTGACCTGCCCAGGGCCCGAAGTAGCCGATCAAAGCCGCCAGCCACCCCAGACCTGCCGGCCAGGTTAGTGCTCGGTGCAGGGACAATGGAAGAAGGTCACGTGTCGCCGTGTTCATGGTTTCGCAATCACCAGCGTATCAAAAGCCACGGTGGTCTGGCGACCGGCGATCCCGTCGGCGAAGAGAGCGATGGCTCCGCGCTCGAAGCCGGTGTCCTCCACGGAGGTCAGCTGCTCCCCGTTGACGAAGAGCGACAATCTCTCTCCCTCACAATGGGCTTCCAGGGTGTTGGTTTCAAGGCCCGGTGCGACGGCATCGCCGGGTTTCGGCCCGACCAAGGCTGTAGGAAGGCCGTCTTCTGTCTTCAACACCAGATAGTAGCCGTCGGCACTGATGGCGAAAAGATAGTAGTTCTCTTCGTCTTGCAGCCGACAGATGACGCCCATCCAATTGTTCTGCGCCCCTTCCACGTGGCGCAAACGTGTGCCGATGACCACGTTATCCCAGCGTCCCTTGACGAGTTGCGAGTACACGCCGACGCTTTGACCGCGATCTTCCAGGAAGAGTTCTCCCTGTTGGATGTAAGCCGCCCCTTCTGGGGTGTTAAAGAGTGTCCAGGTCCCGTTGTTAGTGGAGAAATCGTCGCTCAAAAGGACATCCGGCGGAAGCGGGGTCGTCGTGGGCTCGGGCGTGGTACAGCTCGCCCATCCCAGCGTCAGCATCAAGAGCACCGCGATGCTGAGCCTCCACCTCTGGACCCTATGACGCAACCGCAAACCCTGCCTCCTTTTGCTTTACGCTATCCCTTTGTCGTCGCATGTGTATTGTAGCATAGTTTTAGACACATGGTAGAAAAAGTCGAGGAAGGTCCGGGCTTCGACGGACGACCGGCGAGAGGTTGGTGGTGGATGGCGAGGCACTCAGTGTTTGAGCACGTTACTGCGTCTCCGACATCCGGCGACGCAGGGCCCGCAACCGCTCCAACTCCACCTCGGGGAGTGGCACCGGCGTTCCCAGCCCGTGGGCCAGGTAGTAGGTGCGTGCCGCAGCCTCCAGGCGCTCCAGCGCGATGAGCGCCTCCGTCAGCGTTTTGCCCACGGTCAGACTGCCATGGTGGCTTAGCAGCATCGCGTCGTGATCCCGTACCAGCGCGCGGATACTCCAGGCCAAGTCTTGGGTACCCGGCGTCGCGTACTCGGCCGTGGGCACGTCACCTAAGGCCAGCAGCACCTCGGGGATCAGATGCACCGGAAAGGGGATCTCGGCTATGGTCAGCGCCACGGCGTAGGGGGGATGGGCGTGCAGCACCGCTTCGACGTCCGCGCGCTGCCGGTAGACTTCCATGTGCATTTTGATCTCCGAGGTGGGCTGCAGGCCTGAGCGCCCCTCGAGGAACTCTCCGTCGACGTCGACGACGATGATGTCATCCACGCCCATGGTGCGTTTGTACAGGCCGCTGGGCGTCGCCAGAAAACGGTCTCGCTCCACTTTCACGGAGATATTGCCGTCGCTGGACGAGATCAACCCCGATTCCGCCAGTATATGGGCCACATCAACCATTTGTTGCTTCAACTCGAGCTCGTTCTTTGCTTGCATTCAATGACTCCCAGGATCTTCAAGGTTGACTCTACTGAAAAAAGGTTTTTCAGTAGAGAAAAGGATACTATATGTTGTGGTTGGGCGCAGCCCAACCACAACATATAGCCCATATTTTTCTTTGGCTGACCCTTTTTTCAGGGCAGCCAAGGTTTCAGGGTGTGAATTCTGTTTGGCTCTTGCAGAGCCCGACGACAGAGATCGCGGGCTACACCTTTTACGACTTCAGGTGGGGTGTGCTCCAGGGGCCGGGAATCTGCGCATCTGGCCCACATAGCGTCGACTTGTAAGCGTTTATGCCGTCAATGCACCACCAGCACCGGACGTTTAGCCGCCAGAAGAATCCGGCCCGCCACGTCGTCCACCATGTCGGGAGGAACGCCGGGAGTACGATGGCTGCCCACGACGATCATCTCGTAATTTCCTTCCCTTGCCTCCGCGATAATTTCGTCCACCACCAGGCCATGGCGCACCAATGCCCGTGCCTCAACACCTTCCTCTTTCAGGTGTTTCAGCATCGCTTCCAGATGGAGGCCCTCGCGGGAACCGCGGGCCATCAACGTCTCGGCAGAGGCCTCCAGCTCCTCCAGATTTGCGCCTCTGGCATTCAAGGCAACCTGAGAAATCACGTGAAGTAGGTATATTTCAGCGCCCATACGTTTTGCCAATCGCCCGCCGAAACTGACCGCCTGTTCGCTGATGGGACCGGACGAGGTACAGACGAGATACTTGTTGCTGGGTCGAACTTGCCCCTTGACGACAAGCACGGGCAACGGTACCTGCTCGGTGACCTGCAGCGCCGTCGAGCCGTAGAGCAACTTGCTGATGCCGCGCCGTCCCCGGCTGCCTATGATGATCAAATCGTAGGGGTGTTCGTGAACTTCCTGAAAGATCTTGGCGGTGAGCCGACCCCGTTCCAGGTGTAGACTGACGTTCACACCGGCCTTCTCCAGATCTGCGGCGATAGCCCGTGCCTGCCGCCCACAAGCCTCCGCAATCTCTTCTTCATTGTGTTGGAATAGCAAAATGTACAAATTGCTTGCGCACCGCGAGGCAATACGATGTCCCATCTCTAACGTGTGCCGTCCATGTGGGGCGCAGCGCATACAAAGGAAAATGTTCATAACGTCCATTCCTACTTATAACAGGATCAAAAAGAGGGGGATAAGAAAGACCACACTAACGAAAAAGGCAAAATGCAGCCGTCTCCGGGTAATCCATCCCAAAGCACGGGATATGGCCCGCACATACACGTCGTAGGCCAGGAGGATGACCAGCAGGGAGATCAGGGTGCCGGCAAACATGTGGGTCAGCACTACGGCCATCCCTCGAGGATCGCCCAACAGCGCGGCGGCGGCCAGCGTATCCACCAACGTTGAGATGTTCGCGCCCATGACGTAGGGAATCATGTTCTCCCGGCGCACGTAGCCCTGCGCAGAAAGCGGGACCAGGATGCCCAGGGAGATAGAGACGGACATGGTTATCAATGTGACGAACAATCCCAACAGGAACATCACCGGGGGACGGTAGATAAGACGACCGGCCTGCCCGACGGTGGTGGTCTTGAGGTCAAGGGTGCTCAGCGCTCTGTCGATCAGTTGAAAGCTCAACGTTACTACGCCGACGCCCAGAATGAAAAGCGCCCAGCCGGGTAGCGTTCTGGCAGGCGGTGCGACGAGAGGGGCCAACAGAAGCTCAAGCCCGTCCGCCACGTGCTCTACGCCCGGGATTGAGTGCCCCACCAGCCATCCCGCCTCCAGGACAAGAAGGCCCAGGGGGAGGGAGACGATCATGATCGAACCGGTAAGCAGCAGGGAAAGGATACCGGCGGAAAGCGCCGTGCGGATCTCATGGCCCCGCAGCGCGTAGATGACGCCTAACTGCAATACCATCAACCCCGCTCCGATACGCGATCCGGCCACCGCCATGTAGCACTGGACCGGCGTGAAGACGCCTGCACTGAGCAAGGTCATCGCTGCTGCCGCCACAGGCGAGCCGCTCTGAATGACGTAAGCCATCAGCCAGCTAAAGCCCAGGGCGTCCGACGCCTTTTCGATGTGCAACCCATCGCGCAGTAGCGACGTGAGGCCTCCCGCCCCCTCTTTCATCAAGCCCAAAGAGTAGACGAAAAGGATCAGCCCCAGAAGTCCCAGGCCGACGGGTCGGGCCATACGGCGTATGCGTGAGAAGGAACGTCTTTCAGGCTTCGCGTCCATGTTGAGATTATCTCCCCATCTTGCGCGCTTGTCCAATTGCACCCTCGGCCTGCTTGCCGCAGACGACTTAAACCGTTGATCCAGACTTACTGCGCCGACGTAGCGTGTCGTAGCGCTCGTACGCCGCGTCCCACGCCTGAGCCCGCGCCGCGCGGGGAGCATAGCCGCTCACGTCGAAGGAGCGGCGCACCAGGGCACGCCCCGCCGCCAACGAATCGAGGTAGCCCAACGCCATGGCCTGGACGAGCACGTTGCCGAGAGCCGTCGCTTCCACCGGGCCGGTCAAAACGTCGCGTCCTGTGGCGTCGGCCGTGAGCTGATTGAGCAGTCGGTTCTGCGCACCGCCTCCGATCACGTGGATCGTCGCCAGGTGCCGTCCGAGCAGCGCGTCCAGGCGCTCCGCCAGCGCACGATAAGCCAACGCCAGGCTCTCCAACGCGCAGCGGATCACCGCGCCCCGACTTTGCGGCACACGCTGTCCCGTGCGCGCGCAGAACGCGCGGATGGCGGCGGGCATCTTCTGCGGCGCCAGAAACATCGGATCGTCGGGGATGATCAACGGGCCGAAGGGAGGCGCCGCCTCCGCCATCGCCGTGAGCTCCTCGTAACTGTAGGTGTCCCCCTGCTGCGCCCAGACCCGTCGACACTCCTGTATCAGCCAGAGACCCGTGACGTTCTTCAAGAAGCGGAAGGTCCCGCCGACGCCACCCTCGTTGGTCAGCCCGGCCTCCAGGCTTTCCGCGTTGATGATGGGGCAGCCGACTTCCACGCCCATCAGCGACCAGGTGCCCGAGCTGATGTAGATGACGTCCTCGTCATCGGTGACGGGCAACGCCGCCACCGCCGAGGCCGTGTCGTGCGTCCCCGGGGCGACGACGCGCAACGCCGGTGCTCCCGTCTCGGCGGTGACCTCGTCCCGCAGCGTGCCCAGCACCGTCCCCGGCGCGACGATCTCCTGGAAAAGGCGCGGGGGAATGTCCAGCGCCTCCAGCAGCTCGGTGGCCCAATCTTCGGCGCGCGGGTCGTAGCACTGCGTCGTCGTAGCAATCGTAAACTCGCTCACCTTGCGCCCGGTCAGCCAGAAGTTGAAGAGATCCGGGATGGTGAGCAGCGTCTCGGCGATCTCCAGCTGCGGCGACCGCGCCTGCGCCATGGCCAGCAGCTGGTAGAGCGTGTTGAGCTGGAGGAACTGCACGCCCGTGCGCGCGTAGATCTCCGCTTGTGGCACTCTCTCAAACGCGGCTTCCATCATGCCATCGGTGCGCGCATCGCGGTAGTGATAGGGGTTGCCGACGAGCGCGTCGTGCGCGTCCAACAGGCCAAAGTCCACCCCCCAGGTGTCCAGGCCCAGGCTGCGCAGCGCGTCGCCCGCCCGTAGAGAGGCCAGCCGGATCCCCTGTTTGACCTCGCCCCAGAGGCGCAGCACGTCCCAGTGCAACCCATCGTTCAACCGCACGCCGCCGTTGGCAAAGCGGTGGATCTCCTCAATCGTCAGGCGGTCGTCCTCCAATCGCCCCAGCATCGCCCGCCCGCTGGACGCGCCCAGATCAAAGGCGAGAAATGTCGGTCCGCGTATGTCAGAGATCATGGTGTCCTTTCCTCACGCACCGGGGTAGCCGCTGCTGTCGTGGCTCGCCCCGCTGCGTTCTTGGGCAATTTTCCGGGGATAATCGCTCGCTTTATACGCTGCCATGGGATCGGGAGGCCGTCCTATCTCCCGGCGGACCTGGGCCAACAAGGGGCGGACGTCCGTGGTGAAGGCGTCTTTCAGCACGCGGTGGGCGCCCAACATGTCCTGCGCCGCCTGGCGCTCCGCCAGCGCCGCGCGATCGATCAGCAGCGCTTTGGCGTAGGCCTCCTGGCAGTTCAGCACGGAGAGCAGCATCGCCTCCAACTTCGGTTCGACGTTGTGCGATTGATCGATCATATAAGCGACGTTCCGCGCGCAGGCGGCGACCGTCGCGTCGTCTGACCGCGCCGCGCTTACCAGCTCGTTGTAGATGAGGAAAAGCCGGAAGGGGTGACTTGTCCCCACGATGAGATCGTCGTCGGCGTAGTTGCGATCGTTGAAGTGGAAGCCGCCCAGCAGCGCCTCGTCCAGCAAGAAGGCCACGATCTGCTCCACGTTGGTCCCGGGCGCGTGGTGGCCCGTATCGACCAGCACCTGCGCCTGCGGCCCGAGATGGCGCGCCAGAGTCGCCGCCATGCCCCAATCCGCCAGGTCCGTGTGGTAGAAGGCCGGCTCGAAGAGCTTGTACTCGATCAACAACCGGGCGCCTGCAGGCAGCGCCGCATAGACCTCGACGAGGGCCGCTTCCAGGCGTCGTTTGCGGGCGCGGAGGCTGTCCTGCCCCGCGTAGTTGGTCCCGTCCGCCAGCCAGAGGCTCAAAAGATCCGAGCCGGTGGCTTTCATAATCTCGATGCAATCCAGCATGTGGTCCACGGCCTGCCGGCGCACCGCCGGATTGGGGTGACAGAGCGAGCCGAATTTGTAAATGTCCTCCTGGAACAGGTTCGGGTTGATGGCGCCGATCTCCACGCCCAGGTCGGCGGCGTAGTCTCGCAGCGCCGCCCAGTCCTCGACCTGGTCCCAGGGGATGTGGAGCGCTACGGACGGCGCGATCCCTGTCAGGCGGTGGATGAAGGCCGCATCGGCCAGCTTCTCCTGCACCGTGCGCGCCGCGCCAGGCCAGTGAAAGACCTTGAAGCGCGTGCCGCTGTCGCCGTAGCCCCAGCTGGGCGTCTCGATACGCTGCTGCTTGAGCGCCGCTTTGACTACGTCGATGTCGACACCGCGCGCGGTGAGGCGTTCTGCTAAACGGAGGTAGGCTTCATCGGACATTTGCTCTCCTTATCATTTTTTCATGATGCGTGCCTGTCCTGAGCAAGGTGGCTGGATTGCGTAGTGCGTGATGGTCTTTGATCAAGATCGTTCGTAGTTAACGACGGAGCCCTGGGATGCAACACCCCAGGGCAAGCGTCAGCGGAACCGCGTTCAACGGCACTCCGCTGCGCTGCGTGCCTGACTACGAGCCTCCGTAAAATTCCAGCGCGATGCCGTCGAAGCCGAAGGGGACGAGGACGTAGTCGTCGGTCCAGCGGGTCTTGTCGCGAAACTCGTCGGGGCCGGTCCAGGCGCGGTCACCGCCGCGCAGGTGGTGCGGACCCAGCAGGTTGCGCAGGGTGCTCACCAGCTCCAGTGCGATGACGTTTTCGCCTTGGCGCACCGCCTCGGTGATGTCGACCTCGTGCGGGGGCCAGGCCGTGGCGTCGACATGCACCCCATTCACGTAGACGTGGGCGACGGCGGCACGCAGTGCTTCGAACGCCAGGACCACGTGATCGGCATGCATAGGCACGTGGACCCGCTGCTGCAGCGTCACACGGCCTGCGAAAAAGGGCAAGCCCTGTTGCGTGAGGTCGAAGCGCAGGGCTCTACCTTCACCACTCGCCTGGAGTCGCTTCGGCGCCGCGACGATGCGAAAGTGGGGTGCGTACCGGTCGAACCGCTGTCCGTTGTAGCGCCTTTCCTCGCTCAGGCGGTGTGCCTCAACGCCGAACTGGCCGACGAGATAGACGCTCTCCAGCGCCATGTCGCGGGTGAAGATGCCGGAGAGTAAAATCTCGTTGCGCCCGGCTTGCAGCGCGGCGGTCACGTTGAGCTTGCGGAAGGCGATGTCGCGCCACCATCCTCCATCCCGGATGACGCGCTGGTGGTTGACCAGGACCGTGTAACGCTCCGGCGTCTCCACCACCAGGTAAAGCGGTCCAGGTGGGCGCACCGCCGCGTCGAAGGTGTAGCGCAGCGCGAAGGGCGTCCCGCGCCCGCTCTCGGCGACGGTGTCGTGGGCGTCCAGGATATGCTGCGGCTCGCGCCACTTCTCCTCTTCGCCGATGCGCAGCTGCACCGTGTCCAGCGTCAGCGCGTTGGGTTCGTCCAGCGTCAGGTCCCACGTATTCGAAAGCGCTATTTGAGAGACAGCCTGCTCCGCCGGCGCTTGCCGGAACAGAACCGGCGGCCGGTCTGCGTATCGCACCAGCAGATGCGATCCCGCCGGCGGGAAATCGAGGGTGAGGCGGGTGACACCGTCTTGTTGTTGGCAGGAGATCTGACGCACTGCACCCGTCGCCGGATCCCAGGTTTCCAGGCGCCCGGCGCCCTGTAACTCCATGTCGACGACGCTGCCGGACTCGCGTTCAGTATTGGCAAGGAAGTAGACGTGCGCGTCGCCGTCGCGGCGGTGGTGTACCCAGATCTCCGGGTGACCCGGCACGCACACGTCGTAGGGCAGCACGGCGTCGAGAGCTTCGAGCAGCGTCTCCGATGTGACAACGCGCGTTGTCTCCGGCAGCACCGCCCCTTCAGGCCGACAACCGTCGAGTCGCGTGGGTAGCGGTTTGACCCCCAGCACTGTCCCGCCTGCAGCGGCGAAGTCGTGCAGCAGCCGGACGGTGCTTTCGGCCAGCGTGACGCCCGGTGGCACGATGACGACGCGGTAGGCCATCTCGCCCACGCGCAGCCGGGGACCGTCGGCGTCGGCGACGACCTGGGCCTCGCATGCGCCACCGGGCGCCATGAGCAGTTCGTCGCCCAGGTGGAAGTCGCGCTGGGCGCGTAGTAAGCTGAGCAGCAGGTCGTCTAGCGCCGCGTCGAGCCGGTCGATGGGATAGGTCGCGCCCGGCCGGTAGAGCGTCCACGCGCTGCCGATGGGATGGATGACCAGCACGTCGACCACGCGCTGCCCCTGGCTGAGGATGTAACTGAGGCGCGCCACGTAGTCGGCGATGAGGTGGTTTTCGGGCCACCAGGGTTGCTGGTAGAAGAGGTTTTGCGGATAGTCACGCTTACGCTCGCCGCGCATGCTGTAGAGTGAGAGATGCGGGTTGTTGAGGTTGACGCCCAGCACGTAGGCCCAGTCGGCCAGCCACTTGCGCCCCGTGTGCGCGAAATCCTGGCCTGAGCAGCCGTAGTTCTCGCAGAGCGCACGGGGTTTGCCGGTCTGGCAGACGACGCTGTCGAGCTGTTTCATGGTGAGCACAGTGCCGGCACCGGTGTTGATCTCGCGGCCCAACTTATCGACGCCGGGGATCTGCAGCTGCGCATAGTGGGGCATGGCCGCGCCGAGAAAGGGGATTTGCGAGGCTAACGTATCCTCGGCGTTGTAATGCCCGGTGGCGTCGATCCCATGCTCAGCGCACCAGGCGCTGAGCTGGCGCGTGAAGCTTTCTAGGAAACGCTCGGTCACCATGCGCCAAAAATGATACCGCACGCAGTGGAAGTCGCCTACGTCGAAGAAGAGCGACGGCAGGTGTGAGAGCAGATCATAGCCGTAGGTCGTCGCGAAAAGGTCGGGAAAGGCGCCGGTCCAGGGGATGCCGGGCTGCTGGGCGGCGTCGTGGCTGCGGTAGAAGACGCCCGGCTCATCGGTGAAGATGCCGGGGATGACGTGATCACGATCATGGCCGAAATCGTCGCCGAAGTGGGCGGCGTAGAGCTCGTGGGTGCTTTCCAGGAAGGCGCGGACGGCGTCAGGGTTGAGCAGGTCGATGAAGGCGTAGTCGTTGAACCATGGCGCGCCCAGGGGCATGGTCTGGGGGTAGAACTGGACGAGGCGCGCGGTAGGATCGTCGAGGGTGGGCGCGTCGGCAGCCTGGAACTCCCGCAGGCGCCCGTCCACCTCGCGCGCGGTGAAGGTGGCGATGCGCTCGGCAACCAACGCGGGCCGATCGTCGACCTTGCAGATGAGGCATTGGGCGCGATATTCGGGATGGGGCGCGACGCTCAGGCCGCCGGCGAAGCCGCTGGGCCACTTGTCCTCGTCGTAGAGCCAGGCTTGCAGGTTGTGCTCGCGGGCCGCCTCGACGCAGGCGCGCACGCACGCCATCCAACGCTCGCCGAGATAGGGGGTACGCAGTCCGACGCGGGCGTGCATGAAGAAGCCGCCCCAACCGGCTTCGGCCATCAGGGCGACTTGACGGACCAGCTCCTCGGGGTCGAGGTCGTCGTTCCACGACCAGAAGGGGACCTCGCGATACGCATTAGGCGGATTTCGGAAGTGTTGCAGCTTCATGGGATTCTCTCCTGATGTTAGGTCGACTTCAGACTCTAGCTTAGCACAAAGTACGAGAAGAGAAAACGGAGGGCGGGGTGGGAGGCGCGGTGAGACACCGGCTCCAGCTGGCGCGGTGAGATATCGGCCATCGTCCCCGCTCTTCGGTTAAATGATCATCACGCATCGCGCGACGTGCTCACATTGACTTTTGTGCCCCAGATTGTATACTGAATTTCTGCAACACACAGACAAAGTGGAGCCTACGATGCCCATCATCGAAACGAAGAGACTGAGCAAGACCTTCGTCACCACAAAGAAGCGAGCGGGGCTGTGCGGCAGTCTGCGCACGCTCTTCAAACCGGAGCGGGACGAGGTGCACGCCGTACGCAACCTCACGCTGGAGATCGAGGAGGGTGAGCGGCTGGCCTTCATCGGTCCCAACGGCGCGGGCAAATCGACCACCATCAAGATGCTCGTTGGGATCCTCAACCCCACCTCGGGCGAGGCGACGGTGCTGGGTAAGACGCCCTGGAAGCAGCGGGAGCGGCTGGCCTACGAGATCGGCGCCGTCTTCGGGCAGAAGTCGCAGCTCTGGTACCACCTGCCGGCGGCGGACTCCTTCGATCTGCTGGCCCAGATCTACGAGCTGCAGCCCCAGGCCTACCGCGAGCGCCTGGCGTACCTGACCGAGCTCTTCGACATCGAGGGCTACGTGCAGACGCCGGTGCGCAAGTTGTCGCTGGGCCAGCGCATGCGCTGCGAGATCGCCGCGTCGCTGCTGCACCGCCCGCGCATCCTCTTTCTCGACGAGCCGACCATCGGGCTGGACGTGGTGGTCAAGCAGCGTATCCGCGACCTGATTCTGACGCTCAACGAGGAGGAGGGCGTGACCATCTTCCTGACCTCGCACGACGCCGGAGACGTGGAGGTGCTCTGCAAGCGCGCCATGGTCATCAACCACGGGGAGATCATCTACGACGGCAAGGTCTCCCACCTCAAGCGCCATTATCTCAACACCAAGACCGTCTCGCTCAAGCTGGGCGAGGCCTGGCAGGGCTTCGACGCGCCGGGCGTGCGCCTGCTCAAGCTGAAGGGCTACGGCGTCAAGCTGGAGGTGGACACCGAGGCCGCGCCCATCGAGGACGTGATCGCGCAACTGCTGTCCCGCTACCAGATCGCGGACATCAACGTGGACAACCCGCCCATGGAGACCGTGATCGCGCAGATTTATGCAAAAGGTGCAGCGTAAACGTGTGGCTTATGCAAGGATGAGCTTGTCAACCATGTTCGGACGTTATCTCTTCGTTGCGCGCATCTCTGCCCGCCAGCAGTCTGCGTATCGCAGCGAGCTCTTCTTTCGCGCCATCTCCATGGTGCTCTTCATGGTTGTCTTCATCGCGCTGTGGAGCACGGCCTACGGCGTGACGCAGCGCGAGTCACTGGCGGGCTACACGCTGGCGCAGATCATCTGGTATCTGGGCATGGCGGAGGCGGTGACGCTCTCCACCTCGCGCATCTTCACCGAGATCAGCGACGCCGTCAAAGCCGGTGACGTGGCCCATACTCTGACGCGCCCCATGCCCTATCCGCTCTTCCAGGTGGCGAACTCGCTGGGTAACTCCGCGCCGCGCTTCCTGCTCAATCTGCTGACCGGCATTGTGGTCGTCGCACTGGCGACACGCAGCGTCCCGGGCAGCGTGCCCGGCTTCCTGGCCTTCCTGGGCACGGCGGGACTGGCGCTGCTGATGGACGCGCTGATCGCCGTGCTCATCGGCCTGCTGGCCTTCTGGCTGGAGGAAGTGATGCCCGTTTATCTCATCTACCAGAAGCTGCTCTTTAGCGTCGGCGGTCTCTTCCTGCCGCTGGAGACCTTCCCCGGCTGGTTGGAGAGCGCCGCGCGCCGGCTGCCCTTCCAGCTGATGGCCTACGCGCCGGCCCGCGCCTTCGTCGCTTTCGACGCGCAGCAAGTCGCCCGCACCATCGGCATCCAGCTGCTCTACGTCGTCGTACTGGGCGGGCTGATGTGGGGCGTCTGGCTGCTGGCGCAGCGCCGCCTTATCGTCCAGGGAGGCTGAGTCATGAAGACACTGCGACTGATCTGGGGCTACTTGCGGCACAACCTGATGTCCGGCATGGCCTACCGCGGCGCCTTCTTCATGCAGGTCTTCGGCATGATGCTCAACAATCTGATGTTACTCTTCTTCTGGACGCTGCTCTTCCGGCAGTTCCCGGAGATCAAGGGATGGACATTGAGCAGCGTGGTGGCGCTCTACAGCGTCGTGGCGGCCGGGTTTGGACTGGCGGTGGTGGTCTTCGGCAACTGCGTGCACGTGCCGCGCATCATCGCCGGCGGCGCTCTGGATTACTACCTGACGCTGCCTGCGGATCCGCTGATCCACGTGCTGGTCTCGCGCATGTCCATCAGCGGCTGGGGCGACTTGCTCTTCGGCCTCGCGCTCTACCTCATCGCTGTGCCCGGCGCCTGGCGCGCATTGCCGCTCTTCTTGCTGCTGAGCGTGCTCGTCGGGCTGATCTACGTCAGCTTCAACGTCATCGCAGGATCCCTGGCCTTCTGGCTGGGGCAGGCGGAGAATCTGGCGGCTCAACTGCGCATGGCGCTGCTCAACTTCAGCCTCTATCCCGTGGATATCTTCCCCGGCGCGGTGCGCCTGCTGCTCTATACCCTGATCCCGGCGGCCTTTGTCGGTTCGGTGCCCGCACGGCTGGTCACCGCGTTCGACGGTGTCTGGTTGCTGCTGTTGGTGGGTGTGACGGCGGCGCTGATGCTCCTGGCGCGGCTGATCTTTCGGTGGGGACTGGGGCGCTACGAATCTGGGAACCTGGTCACGGTGCGGGGATAGTCAACGGCTTGAAGGAACCCCGAATCCGGTCGAGGAAAGGAGAAGAGAGGCGCTTATCCTTCCATCATCCCGCGCAGAGCGGCGGGGGGCGTTTTCAGAAGGGATAGCGCCGCGTGGAGGAAGAGCTGCGGCGGCAGGGAGGAGATAAGCAACAGGTTCTCCCAGGGCGTGGCGCTTTCGTCGAGAAGCGCAGGATGTGTTCGACGCGGTTGCGTTGAAACATGGCCGTGAAGGCACCCTTGACCTGCTCTCCCTGTTCCTGCATCACCTGCAGCCTCACGGCGTCTAGCAGATCGTAAAAGTCGGGATCCTCAGGGACGTCGAAGGGGTGTCCGTAGAGCAGCAGGGAGTCCACAATGCCTCGGATGACGTGGTAACGGTAGCGTCCCAGAGGCAGCGTCCGCCCGCCGCCCGCTCCGGCGATCTGCAGATGGTCCCAGGTGTGATAGACTGCCTCGTCAAAGAGCAGCGGGCGTTCCGACCAGTATCCCCAGGTGCGGTCGTTGCTCTTTTGGGGATCCATATCGACGATCAAGATGCGCCGGTCGCGCAGGGGGCTGTGCACCAGATGACAGGCCAGACTCAACCCCGCCAGCCCATCCCCGGCGATAATGAAGTCATAAGGTGGCATGCCTCCTCATCCCTGCACAGCAACCCAAAGCCGGGCGAGCGCATTCACGCCCGTCCGGCCTGTGATTGAGACACTGCTCAGCGTTGCCGCAGATGCTAGAAAAAGCCGCGTAGGACAAGTAAGAAGCCGAAGATGATCAACGGCACGCCGAGGATGGCCCCGATGACGGTCACGGTCAAGATCACGCCCACCATCATGAAGACCAGGCCCAGAATCAAGGCCACCAGACGCCCGGTCAGCTCGATGATAAACGCCAAAAGGCGCCAGAGCGCCACAAAAGGTCGCAGCAACAGTGGTACATTGCGATCGGTCATGTGCTCACCTCCTGCTCTCTATTACGAAAGCGTAGAGAGAAAGGTTGCAGCCGAAGTCCCTAAAGATTCTCGATCTCCACCGGCTCAACGGGGTCCGGCAGCGGGAAGTCAAAGATCCGCGAGTAGAAGTAGAGCTCGGCATCCAGCGCGCGCTTGATGTTCTCGGCGCGGCGGAAACCGTGCTGCTCGCCTTCGAAAGGCACGTAAGCCACGGGAACGCCCTTGGCTTTTAGCGCCTCAAACATCCGCTCGGTCTGGTTGGGCGGCACGACCTCGTCCTCCAGCCCCTGGAAGAAGATCACGGGACAGGTGATGTTCTCGATGTGATGGATGGGAGAGCGCTCCTGATAGAGCCTCTCCTCTTCGGGATACGGTCCCACCAGGCGATCCAGGTAGCGCGACTCGAATTTGTGGGTCTCTTCGGCCAGCGCCGAAAGATCGGCGACGCCGTAGTAGCTGGTGCCCGCCTTGAAGAGATCGTAGAAGGTAAGGGCACAGAGCGTTGTGTAGCCACCCGCGCTGCCGCCGCGAATGGCCAGGCGCTCGCCGTCAACGTCACCGCGCTCCACCAGATAGCGCGCCCCGTTGACGCAATCGGCGACGTCCACCACGCCCCATTCGCCATAGAGCCGCTCGCGGTAGGGCCGTCCGTAGCCGGTGCTGCCGCCGTAGTTGACGTCGAGGACGGCGAAGCCACGGCTGGTCCAGTACTGCAGCTTGAGATCCAGCGTGCTGGACGCTGCAGCCGTCGGCCCACCGTGGATGAAGACCAGCAGCGGTGGGCGTTCATCTTCAGGCGCTTCGTAGGCGTCATTCTTGGGCGCGTAGAAAAGTCCATGGGCCGTCTCACCATGCTCTGTGGGGAACTCCACCGGCTCCGGCTCCGAGAGATAGGCCGGGCGCGGCACGCGCCGACTGCTGCTCCGCAAGATCTCGACCTCGGCGGTCGCGGGATCGAGAAGCGCGATGGACGTGGGTTCGGTGGCCGAGCCGACGCGCATGGCTACGCCCCCCGGCCCCACCTGCGGGCCGCTGATGTCCGCGTAGGGGATCTCAATGGGCGTCAGCGTCCGGGCCTCGGTGTTCAGACGCGCCAGGCGCCAGATGCCGTCCTGGGTGTATGTGCAGATGATGCTCGTCGGCGATTCAAAATCGTACGTCGACATGCCGAAGACCCACTGCGGCAGTCCAAACTCCGCCTCCATGAGCAGCAGCGGCTCGACCTCACCCTGGCGCCGGCGGTAGAGGTTCCACCAACCGGTGCGGTCGGAGATGAAATACAGCATCCCATCGGGTGACCAGGCTGGCTGGAAGATCGACTCGGTCTTGCCACCGGCGACTTTCTGCGCCTCACCCAGTGTCCCGTCCTCCAAAATCTCGGCCACCCAGAGCTCCGTGCCATCCCAGGGCATATTGGGATGATCCCAGGTCAGCCATGCCAGCCGCTGGCCGTCGGGACTGAGCCGGGGTGCAGCGTAGAAATCGTGTCCGGAGGTCAACACCTGCCCACCGTCGGGATCGCCCTGCAAGTTGACAGTGACGAGGGTGTTCATCGCCTCCCGTATGCGGATGCGGTGATCCTCACGCACGCAGATCATCCGCTCATGTTTGGCGTCGACGATGCCGTCGGCGTAACGCAGCGCCGTGTCCGGCGTGATGGGGTGGGGCAGCGCGTCGGGTTCCAGGCGATAAAGTCGCTGATCGTCGTAATTGGAGAAGTACACCGTCCCTTGATGGACAGTAAAGGAGCCGCCGCCGTATTCGTGCACGCGGGTACGGGCGTTGTACGGCGGGGGAAGGACATTGTAGAGGTCCCCGTTGGGGGTGCGCCGTACCAGCGTTTGGCGTCCGCCTTCAGAAGGGCGTCCCTCCAGCCAGTAGAGATCGCCGCCGTCCCAGACGGGCGTACCCAGGCGGAGGGTATCGGCGACGATCACGTCAGAGGTGATGGGAGATTTCCACGAGCCATAGGGTGCAGTTTTGGGTTTGGGTGCCATAAAGGTTTTCTCCTCTGCAGTCAACACAATGTACTTTTGAGTGTAGATCTTGACACCACTGAAAAAGGTCCAATAAATCGGATGTTTAGGGTGAGTTCTTTCAGTGGCGTCGGATCCTAAGACAGGAACGCAACCCCCAACCCGCTGCCGATCATCAACAAGAAACCGGGCCAGAGCGCGCGGCGCAACTCCGAGGTACCGGTAGAAAAGACAATTCCGCCTTTGACGAGGGTGTTCGAGGTGGTCGCCAGCACGATAGCCCGCGAGGCCGTCATCAGATTGATGCCTTTGGGGGCGCTGAAGAAATCCACCACGGAAAGCGAAATAGCGTTGACGTCGGTCAGCCCGGCGACAACGCTGGAGAGATAGAGGCCGGTATCGCCCAGGTGGCGTTCCATAGTTTTCGAGACCACCAGGATGATGCCGTAGAGCAGACCGAAGGTCAGGGCCGGCCCTAGCTCAAAGGGGTTCGAATAATCGAAAGTACTTTTTTCATTGGTACGTTGGGTGAGATAAAGATAGGTGCAGTAAGCAACGCCCGCCAGGATAGAGGCCGCCATAGGCATCCACAGGCCGCGCAACAGCTGGAAATTGAGCGTGCCCACGATGATCAACACCCGCACGAACATCACCGTCCAGGAGATCATGATTGCCATGGCAAAGGGCTTGGCTAAATCTTGATCCCGATGGCTGCGACGGGCGAAACTTACCGTCGTCGCCGTGCTGGAGGCGATGCCACCCAGCAGGCCGGTCAACCCGATGCCCTGTTCCGGCCCGATGATCTTCATCAGCAGATAGCCCAGAAAGCTGATCCCGGAGATAAAGACCACCATGAGCCAGATTTTGTAAGGGTTGAGCACGGCGAAAGGCCCAAAGGAGCGATTGGGCAGGACGGGCAGAACGATGGCGGAGACGACGGCGAACTTGAGGGTGGCGTAGATATCCTCCTGGCTGAGATTGTAGGCCAACGAGCGGATCTCCGGTTTGAGCGAAAGTAACAACGTCATCACCACGGAGATGGCGGCCGCCAGAGGCAGGTAATCCCAATAGCAGAGCGCACCCACCAGAAAGGTCACCAAAGCCGAGACCTCGGTGGTCAAACCGGTGTCACCGTACTTGGACTCCACAAAATACGCCACGGTCACCAGCGCTCCAAAGACGATGGTAATGCCGACGAAAGACCAGACGCCCAACTGCTCGCTTAACAGCGCGGTCACACAGCCCATCAGCGCGATGAGGGGGAAGGTACGCACGCCGGCGAAGAGCTCCTCGTTCGCCCGCCGGTGTGAATGTTCGCGTTCCAGGCCGATCAGCGCGCCGATAGCCAGAGCGGCGCCGAAGCGATAAAACAGTTCCGCCCGTTCCATGCAGCTCGCCCTAACTTATCGAGGACGGCGGCGCTTCCCAGAGCAACCGCTCGCGCAACATCAGATCGGTGTTGCGGATTTTGAAGGCCAACTCGCTGGCGATGTTGCGCATGAGATGATAGCCGAGTTCATAATTGCTCTCGCAGAGCGCTGTGAGATTCTTCCGATAGATGGCCAACAGCCGCGTCGGCGTCGCCGCCGCCCGGGCCGAGGCGGAGCGCAAGCCGTGATCCACGAGACCGATCTCACCAAAAGTCTGCCCGGAGCGCAGCGTCACGATGCCTGTGGGGCGTGCTGTGCGCTGCCCCTTCGCGCCGATGATGCTGGGATCGATGATAATGTCCACCCGCCCCTCTACGATGACGTAGAGCTCATCACTGGGTGCGTTCTCTCGTACAATGATTTGTCCTTCTTCGTACTCAACCTCCGTGCAGATGTTACAGATTGCGTTCAAATGGTCCGTACGCATCCCGTAGAAAATATCGGTGTCCTTCAAAAAGCGTAGATAATCCATGTTCAACTCCCCCGGCTGGAACTTGAATACTCTCAGTATATCCCAGCCCGCTTTGGCGTCAAAACGGTGTTTTCCAATCGTCGTCCAAGAAACGCTGGATCTCGATAATGTATCCGTTGGGATCGCGGACAAAACAATGGTAGATGTCGTAGTCGGGGTTGAAAGCGGGCGGCTTTTCAAAGGGAACCCCCTGGGCCCGTAGATACTCGGCCCACCCGTCGACATCGGGGGTTACGAGCGTGAAGAGCACACCGTGGGGGCGGGTTGGCGCATCCCCTCGCTCGCAGAAGCCGAGGTAGGCCTCGCCCGTGACCCGGTAGATGCGACACGCGCCCTGATCCAGTACCAACGGCAGGGCCATGACTTCTTCATAAAAGTGTGCCGTGCTCGCCAGGTCGCGGGTGTAAAGAAATGTGATCTGCTCGGTGATGGGGAGGGGCGACATATGATCTCCTTGATATTCGTCTAAAATTACGGTGTAAGGCGCGGTGCACCTACGCTTATCTGTCTGATGATACCGGATCAACATGCATCCGGGAGTGCACAAGCGGGCTATCCGCAGGTGCGCTGCAGCCGACTGAATCCCAGGTGCGTCGCACTTGATTAAACGCTAATACCGTAGTGTCAGCCTAATGATATTCGTTTCATCGCGGACACTACCTGGGCGAGGTTGCCTTACAGTTCAGTGTACCTCGGCTTTACAACAAGACAACCGCCCCTCCAATGTGCTGGCGCTTTTGATCTCTCCCTTGATTGCGGTACAATAGCAGGAACGTGTGGAGGAGTGAGTGGAGGCGTATGCTGGCATCCAAAATTCTGAACGACCGCTATCGTCTGATCGAAACCGTAGGTACGGGTGGTATGGCGACCGTCTACCGGGGGCACGATGTCCTGTTGGATCGTCCGGTCGCCATCAAGGTGCTACGCGAGCCCTACGCCGGAGATCCGGCTTTCCGCAACCGTTTTTTGGAAGAGGCGCGGGCTGCGGCTCAACTCGATCATCCCAACATTGTCAAGATTTACGATGTCGGTATCCACGAGGAGCAGCCGTATCTCGTCATGGAGTTGGTTGAAGGCGAGGATCTCAAAACCCTGATCCGACGACGGGCCCCCTTTTCCATCCCCGAGGCGTTGGATCTGGCGTGCCAGATCGCCGACGGCGTGGGGAGCGCCCATCAGGCCGGCCTGATCCACTGCGACCTCAAACCTCAGAACGTGTTGGTCACCCCTGACCACACCGCTAAAGTCACCGATTTCGGCATTGCCCGCGCTTTCCAGGGCGAAAGTGCCTTCGCCTCCCAAGAGAAGGAGCAGGTTATCTGGGGAAGCCCGCACTATCTCTCTCCAGAGCAGGCCAGAGGTGAACGACCCACTCCGGCCTCGGATGTCTACAGTATCGGCGTGATGCTGTACGAGATGCTGAGCGGAGTCCCTCCTTTCCACGATCAGGATACGACGGCTCTCCTCATCAAGCATCTGGAGGAGACGCCCCCGCCGCTCCAGGCGCTCAACCCCAAGATCCCTCCCAGGCTAAACTGGTTGGTCAACAAGGTGTTGGCCAAAGACAAAGCCGGACGGTATCGCAACGCTCATCAGCTCTACCTGGCCCTGACCGAATATCTTAAGGGGAACCAGGAAGCTACCATCCCCCAAGCGGCGGTGCCTTCCGCCCCCTCGACATCGCCCAAAGGCCGGGTCCCTGAGCCTCAAGAGGCGGCCGACGCCGCAGCGCAGGAGAGGGTCGAAGAAGACGAAGGCTCTGACTGGCTGCTGTGGGTCCTGTGGATCGTCGCCGCGCTGGCGGTGTTGGGCCTGATCCCCCTTTGGGGATACGTGTACCAGGTTTACAACGCTACCCCGTCGCCCTCGCCCGCGACCGTGATCACGCCCACCGCTACCCCCGCCGGACGGACTGTGAGTGTGCCCAACCTGATTGGGCTTGACGTTGCCGACGCAGAGCGGTTGGCCCAAGGGTACGAGCTGCAGTTCGCCGTGGAGAGTGAACGTATCGAGACCGACGCCTTACCCGGCACCGTCCTCCAGCAGGAACCGGCGCCAGGCGCCCGCGTCCTTGTCAGCACGACCGTCTACGTCGTCAAAGCCGTGGGACGACCCTTCATCCTGCAGAACGTCGAGGGTTTGCACCTCGATCAGGTCCAAGCTCCCCTCGAAGACCTGGGGTTGATGCTCAACGTCGAAGAAGTCTGGAGTACCGAGCCGCAGGGGAAGATTCTGGCACAGGATCCCGCTGCCGGTACAGAGGTCCGCTCCGGGACGACTTTAACCTTGACGGTCAGTGGAGGCACGGATGTCCGCCGCCGTCTGGACATCAACTTCGACCAACGCATTATGCTTGAAGAGGCGCTGGCGCCGCAGGGCGAGTTCCACGCCGGCGACAGTGTGTCGGTGATCCTCTACTGGCGTGCCATGACCTCTATAGAGCGCGCCTACACCGTCTTCGTGCACCTGATTCCCGAGGGTGGGACGATGCCCATCGCGCAGGATGACAGCGAACCCGCCCGAGGCACCCATCCCACTAACACTTGGGAGCCGGGCGAGATCGTCATTGACCCACATCAGGTCACCCTGCCCTCGGACTCGCCGGCCGGCGTGTATCAGGTCTGGGTGGGGCTTTACACAGCGGAGGGACGACTGCCCGTCGCCAACGCCGGCGAAATAGAGGTACGAGATAACAGCGTGCTGATCACCACCGTTGAAGTACGTCCCTGATCGTCCCCGAGCCCTCTTTTCCTCACCTCTGTCCTGGCATCCCAAAGTGCCCCGCTGGGTGGAGAGGCCCCGGCGCGCCAAAACCCGCTCAATCGAGCTCGATGACCGTATCCGGCAAAGGGGGATCCAGAGGCCGTCGGTGAGCTTGAACTCCGGGGGAGTTGCTGCGTTGACCGGGATTTTGAAGCAAGTCCGCTGGTGAAAACGCCCTCTGCACCGTAGAAACTGCGCAGACGAAAGCAAGGCAAATGCAGCTGGGGTTGATGCGGGAAGGAAACATTTTAAATTACGGTATTAGACCGTAGCCAGGTGCGACGCCCCTTCGAGTGTTTGAAAATAGCCATTGCGTGCACGTTGACATGGTCTTTTAGCCAACATGATCTTTTAACCAGCATGATCGGGTAATCGCAGGTGCGTTGCACCTTATACCGTAATTTCAAGAAACATGATGGGAAGCCGCCGATGCCGCTTGAGCCACCCTGGAACTGCTTCGTTTGCTCGACTTCTCTCTCAAATGTGATTCTTATGCTATTGTGGTATAATCTTTTTGGAGATCGTTAAGGAATCCATATTGTGGGAAGAGGCAAAAAACCAGACGTAGCCGTTTAGGTTTCTGAGAGATACAGCGCACGTCCGTTGGCACCTGGCTGGTTGCGAGACTAAACCGCTACGCGATAACAAATTTGCTACCCAAAGCATGGGTATGCAGGAGGTTGAATGAACAGGAAAGGAAATAACAGCACCTTCGTCTACGTCATCCTCATCGCCGCCGTTATCTTTCTCATCTACAGCTATATGAGCGAAGGTGGTAACAAAGCAGGGTTGCCCATTCAGGAGCTGGCGCGCGATATCAACGCCGGTGAAGTCAGAAGTCTTTCGGTCCGGGGCAATGATATTGAAGTCACCTACAAGACGGGGGGAGTGGTGCTGACCCGCAAGGAACCGGGGTCGACGGCCGTCGAGCAGCTGCAGGCTTTCGGCGTCAGCGAAAAGGCACTCCAGAGCCTGGAGTCTTTCAACGTCGAAGAGCCTACGGATTGGACGTCGCTGTTCAGCATCGGTGGGACGTTGTTGGGTATCGTGGCCATGGGCGTGGTCGCCTACCTTTTCATCCGCCAGTTCCAGGGCGTGAACAACCAGGCCATGTCCTTCGGCAAGAGCAAGGCACGCATGTTCTCCGGGGATCGTCCTTCGGTAACCTTTGACGACGTCGCCGGGGTAGACGAAGCCAAGATGGAGCTGGAAGAGGTGGTGGAATTTCTGGAGGAACCCCAGAAGTTCATCAACCTGGGCGCCCGCATCCCTAAGGGGGTGTTGTTGGTTGGCGCGCCCGGCACAGGCAAGACGCTGATGGCAAAGGCCGTTGCTGGGGAGGCTGGGGTGCCCTTCTTCAACATCTCCGGTTCAGAGTTCGTGGAGATGTTCGTGGGCGTGGGCGCCAGCCGCGTGCGCGATCTCTTCGACCAGGCCAAGCGCCACAGCCCATGCATCGTCTTCGTCGACGAGATCGACGCTGTGGGCCGCTACCGGGGCGCCGGGCTGGGCGGTTCCCACGATGAACGCGAGCAGACGCTCAACCAGATTCTGGTGGAGATGGACGGCTTCGACACGGATACCAACGTCATCGTCATGGCGGCGACCAACCGCCCCGACATCCTGGACCCGGCGCTGCTGCGTCCGGGACGCTTCGACCGGCGCGTGGTGCTGGATAAACCGGATATCAAAGGGCGCGAGGAGATCTTCCGGGTACACGTGCGCGGCAAGCCTCTGGCGGCGGGCATCGATCTGGAGCTGCTGGCGCAATCTACTCCCGGATTCGTCGGCGCGGACATTGAGAACACCGTCAACGAGGCCGCCATCCTGGCGGCGCGACAGGGTAAGAAACGCATCGGCATGGCTGAGTTCCACGAGGCCATCGAGCGCGTCATCGCCGGGCCGGAACACCGCAGTCGTGTCATCTCCGAAGAGGAGCGCGAGATCTTCGCCTACCACGAAGCCGGGCATGCTCTCGCCGCGCACCTGCTGCCCAAGTGCGATCCGGTGCGCAAAATCTCCATCATCTCGCGTGGCATGGCCGGCGGCTACACGCTGATCCTGCCGGAAGAGGATCGTTACGTCCGTCAGCGCAGTAAGATGGAAGACGACTTGGCGGCCATGTTAGGTGGGCGCGCCGCCGAGGAGATCGTCTTCAACGAGGTGAGCACCGGCGCCGCCAACGACTTAGAACAGGTCACCAAGACCGCTCGCGCCATGGTCATGCGCTACGGCATGAGCAAAAAACTGGGGCCGTTGGTCTACGGCAAGAAAGAAGAACTGGTCTTTCTGGGGAAGGACATCGGCGAGCAGCGCGACTACAGCGAGGCGCTGGCCGAGGAGATCGACAACGAGGTGCGTCGTATCATCCGCGAAGCCTACGAAAAGGTCAAGGCTCTCCTGGTCGAGCACCGTGAGGCGCTGGACCGCGTTGTCAGAGTTCTCTTGGAGCGGGAGACGCTTTACGGTGATGAGTTCGTCGCCGCCTTTGAGGGCCGTCCCCTGCCGGAACGCCACAAGCGCGATGTGGGCAAGAACGTGCAGCAGCAGGAGACGGAAGCGATAGCTAAACCCTTCGCTGCAGCCGCGTAATCCCCCTACGTTGACCGCAGATCGGCTTGAGCCGATCTGCGGTCTTTTTTTTTCTGTGGCCTCGTCCCCTCCATGCTCTCCTCACCGGGTGGACGGGGTGCCGGTTCTGCACCGGCTTGCCTCGGTGCAGAGGGCGGCGTTGAGGTCCAGGTACAGGACCTTGCGCACCTGGGTCGTCTTATCCCTTGCGGTTTCTGTGTCCTTTCTCCGCCAGCGCAAGTTTCTCGGTTCTCGCCAACAGCCCGCGTTTTCCCTCCGTCTCACTCACAGGCAGCGGCAACACCCCCCCATCGGCGAAGTAGGCGAAGTCGAAGTGGACGGGATCGCCGGCGGCTTTGCCCGGCAGCGGCATCAGGCGCGCCGTCAGCGGTTTGCGCAGGCGGACGGAGAGAGCGGCCACGTCGAAGAGGACGTGAGCCAGCGCGCCGGGAGTGGCGTCACCGGGGAGGGGGACGGTATCCAGGCCGGTCCCGCAGACGGCGGACCACTGCAGCATCTCGCCGACACCGTAGTGGCCCTCGGCAGCGCGTTGCGCGAGGACGGGGTCCTCCAGCACGGGCATCATCAGGCCGCAGAAGCCTGCGTGAGGGAAGGCGGCCTCGTCGAGGGCGGCGGCGAGCGTTGCCGCGGCGGTGAGGGTACCCGGGGCGCCCAGCAGCTGTCCGCTCAGCCGCTCCAGCGCTGCGCCGACGCTGACCGCCGGATCGGGGTAGGGAGCCAGAGAGAAGTCGATGCCGTCGAAGCGCAGCCCATGGGTGTCTGCGAGGCGCTCGGCTACAGCGACGAGCCGTGCGCCCTCGTGTTCCAGCGCCGCGACGAGGCGGCGGTGGGCGACAGCCGCGTTCTCCGCCTCCCGGCAGGCATCCACGGCGAGGTCGGCGGCCTGGGTGGCGATGGCGAAGGCCGGCGGGCCGCCGGCGTGGTAGGCGGCGGGGAAGAAGGGCGTCCCCGGGCCGACGTGGGCCAGCGCGGCGAAGCGCAGATTGCCGAAACCGTCCTCGATAGCGGCGCAGCGGTGGATCACCTCGGCGCAGCCGCGGATGGCGGACCCGTCGATGGTGCCGCTTTGGATCTCGACGAGGGGCGCGGCGGCGAACACGCGCGCCGTTGCGGCGAAAACCTCCGGCAGGCGGGGCAACAGTGCCGTGGGGACGGGTCCCAGCGCGACGTAGGCAAAGCCGTGTTCGACGGCCAGATGCTCCAGCGCGATGGCGAGATCCACAGGACGGTTAGCCCAGGTGCTTGCCTGCGGCGCGGAAGCCACGTTGGTGGCCAGGCGCAGCGTCTGCACATCGAAGCCTGCGTTTGTGTAGGCATCCCGGGCGGCGTGTGCAAAGGCGCTCAGCGCCGCGAGGTGCGTACCGTCCAGGGCCAGGTCGAGGTCGGCAAAGACGGTAATGGAGCGGATCTTCATAGTTTTAACTCCTTTCGCTCTGGCGATGAAAAGCGTTGACTCCACTGAAATACCTCAGAAAAATCGGATTTCTCCGAGACTCACCGCTACCTGCAGGAGAATTCGCGGTCAAAACCACCGGATATAGGGGGTGACCGCCTAGAAACAGGTAGCCTCCAGTATTATAGGCGAGTTTGCAGCCTTGTCAGCGTTTGATAGAATCGGCGTAATGTGCGAAGAGCATTGTATCGGGGAGGTACGAGGACGATGATCAGACGAAAGGCGAGATTGAGCAGCATGGTCACCGGGCTGTTGATGGTCGCGGTGGGCCTCGGAGCAATGTACGCCAGTGATGGGGTGCTGAGTGGCGCGGAGCATATGAGAATCCCTGTTGCCGGCGATGACACGCTGGTGGGCACGTACTATCCGGGTTCGCGCCCGGCGGGGATATTGCTGCTGGAGGGCTTCGGCAGCGATCAGGTGACGATGCGCAGTGCGGCCGGTCAATTCGCGCAGGCCGGGTGGCATGTCTTTACCTTCGACTTTTCAGGGCACGGACGGTCGCCAGGGGCGCTTACGTTCGATAATGCCGCTACCGACCGGCTGGCGCGTCAGGTGCTTGCGGCGCAACGCCTCTTCAGAGGGACATCGGGTCTGGCGGATGGTCAGATCGTCTGGTTGGGACACAGCATGGGCGCGCGCGTGGCGCTGCAGGCTACGACGTTGGTGGTAGATCAGCCGGCGGGCCTGGTCCTGCTGGGTACGCAGGTCAACCTGGGGACCAACGTGCAGTCGGAGGTCTTCACCGGTGTGCGTGACGTTGACCTGGCGTGGGTACAGGCATTGGGGCCTGAGATGCCGGAGACGCCCGTGCTGCTGATCAGCGGAACGTGGGACGATATTCTTACCCCCGATGCGGCTCGCGTGCTCTTCCGCAAATTGGGCGGCGATGCAAGCGCGTCTCCACGCACGCTGCGCATCCTACCGAGGCTGCTGCATAACTACGAGGTCTTCTCCCCGCGGGTGCTATCCTTGGCGAAGACTTGGGTCGGTGAGACCCTGGGGGTGCCGATCACGCCGTCTGCATCGCTGGTGACGCTGCGCCTTGTGGGATGGTTTGTGGCGCTGGTGGGACTTTTCGTCGCCGTGGTGAGTGGTGAGCGTTGGGTGCGCGTGGCGCTCTCGACGTTGCCGTCGTCGGCTTTGCCGGTGCAGCTGGTGGACGTGGGCCGTTTTCTACGAGCCAAGTATCTGCTCTGGTTGGCGGCGCTGCCGCTCAGCGCGCTGGTCTTGGCGCTCTTTTACGTCCTGCCGTGGGGGGTGCCCGTCTTCAATCTTATCTATGTGGGTTTCATCGGCGGTTACGGGCTGCTGATGCGCGCGCTCTACGCGCTGGGGTGGGTACCGGGGACAGAAGGGCGGTGGTCGTTGCGGCCTGCCCGGCCGCAAGCGGGCTCGCCTCGGCGCCCGTTGGCAGCGCTCGGCGTGATGGCTGTGCTGTTGCTGGCCGTGACGCTCTATGCGCGCTCCGGCTGGTGCGCGGCGCCGCCCACGGATACACGTCTGCTTTGGTTGGCGCTCTTCACGCCCTTGACGGCGTTGGGCTTCCGCATCGGCCGCTGGGAGCAGGCGATGTTGGCTCAAGCCGCACCAAATGAGAGCACAGCGCGTTGGCTGTTGACACTCAGTGGGTTGCTGCCCTTCTTCCTCTGGTCGGGCTTTCAACTGGCCATCGGCTCCCTCTCCGGGCTGGTGGGTGGGGTCCAGGGGTTGATCATTCTGGCGCTGGTGTTGGTCAGCGGGGCGTTGATCCAACGTGTTGCGGGCCGTCCCTGGGTGACGGCCCTTTTCGAGGCCGTCCTGCTCTACTGGCTGGTGTTGCCGCAAGGGGTGTTGTTTTGGTGAGGCTCCCTTTCAGCTGCACGAAAAGGACCTCGAAGGCTTGGCAAAACCTCCGAGGTCCCGGGAAAACTGTTGGCTGCACTGAGTTAACTCATAAAAATCGGATTTCTCTGAAACTCACCGCTACCTGCAGGAGAATTCGCGGTCAAAACCACGAGATCCCTCACCCTTCGCCGCGCTCAGGGTTCGGGATGACAAGGGGATGACCGACCAGACATCCGATTTTTCCCACTTGACACCACTGAAAAAATCGGATTTTTCCGAAACCCGCCACTACATGCGGGAAAATTCGCGGTCAAAACCACTAGATATAGGGGGTGTTTTGCTAAAAATCCGATTTTAGGACCTTTTTTCAGTAGAGTCCCACTTTTTTTCAGTGAAGTCATCTGTTGGCTGCCCTGAAAAAAGGGGCAGCCAAAGAAAAATATGGGGTATATGTTGT
>JBNGCW010000042.1:33275-35669 GCA_049975525.1 Anaerolineae bacterium | reverse complement strand
GGCCTAACAGATATAATCTGCGTACCTCGCGTCTGCCAGACAGGGTCCTGATATCTGCCTCCAGCGCAACGAGCAAGACATTCAACAACAGCAGTTGGCTTATCCAAACAAACAGGAGTATAATAGACCAGAAGCGGTTGTGCATAACAGTCACCTCCTAAGACTGGGTTTCTGTTAGCATAGCCGCTTTCTTGTATTTTGAAAGACGCTAATTTCAACGGATAACATGCCATTGTAAAATTAAAGTTAGAATTCATGGGATCTTCTCAATAAGTTAGGGAGCTGGAGCTCGGTGGGGGAGAGTGGCCCGAGCGAGTTGCCCCGGTTGATTGAGATGATACAATTCATGGGTATAATCGAAGTTTACTTTTCTGCGGCAACTGCCCTCTTTTTCTGCGGATAGAGAGAGTGCGAATGGGCATCGAACTGGATCTGTGGCACGAGTTCACCGGCTTCTCTTTGACGCTTCCGCAAACCCTGCTGGGCGTGATCGTTCTGGGTTTGTATGCAGTTGCCTGTGGGCTCTTGTTATTCCGATTGCGCGACGATTTTCGGACTCTGGGACTTCGGGGGTGGCTGGGATTGCTCCTCGCTCTGCTCCTCATCATCCCGGCCAGCTCCACTCTGGTGGTCGGTCGTTCCTGGGAAGGGATCCTGCTTCCCGCCGTCGCGGGCACGCTGCACGCGCCGCCCTCGCTTTCTCTCCCGATGATGCTGCTCGTTGCGGGCGTCGCTGTGTTTCTGGGAGCTGGTCCTGGACTGGTGGCGGGCCTTTGGGCCGGTGTGGCGCGGGGATGGGTGACGACCCAGGCGCTCAACGACGTGATGGCGCTGGCCCTCTGGGGGTTCGTCGTCGGTTGGGCCGTGCACCAATGTTACGACGAGCGCATCTTCGCTTGGTTGCGCCGCCCGCTTTTCGCCGCCCTGGTGGCTACCCTCCCCGGTTTGATGCTTCTGAGTTTTAATCGTCTGATCGAGTCTTTCCCTTCCGGCGGTCTGGTCGCCATCGACCACGCTTTCACGCTCTTTCAAGCGGCCTGGTTGGTCTGGCTGCTGCCTGCCGGTGTGGCCGGCTTCGCGTTCACAGGGCTCTTTCTGCTCTTCCCCCGCTTGCGTCCTCCCCAAGGGCCCCGCAGGCCTTCGCTTTTTAGCCGCTCGCTTCGCGCCCGCTTTATGATCGTTTTTCTGCCCATTCTCATTCTGGGGATGGGGTTATCCATTCTGGCGGTGACCCGCCAGGCGATACGTCTGGCGCGCGACCAGGCTCTGGGAGAGATGGCGCGGAGCGCCGAGAACGCGGCGGAGGGCATCGCAAACTTCTACTACACCGGGGCCAACCTTTTGAAACAATTCGCAGCGAATCCGGCTTTTTTGGATCCGGCGTTGCAGCAGCAGGTGTTGGAAAATGACCGTCAGGTGGTGCCTTTCTTCCAGGAGCTGTTCCTGGTTGATGAGAGCGGGAAGATCCTTGCGCAGGCCCCGGCCGATCTGACGGACCTCGCGTTGACCGAGGAGGAAGAGGATCTGGTGCAGCAGGCGTTGGATTTCCAGATGTCTTTCACCACCCACCTGATGGACGTGGGGGGAGGGATGCGACGACTCACCTTTGTCCAACCTTTGCGGGTCGAGGATGCGACTTCTCCGCGCGCGGCGTTGCTGGGTCGGGTGCAGATCAACGTCAATCCCAATTTGCGGCGCGCTTTGGATACGCTGCAGTCCACACGTGGCGTGGGCACCGGCTTCATCCTCGACGCTCGTGGCTTGATCATCGCCCATCCTGACCCCAACTATCTGCTTCGCCCGTGGCAGATCAGCGATGAGGAGAAGTCCTACGCGGTGGGGACGGGTCGGGCCTATGAGACCATCTCGCCGGAGGGAGACCGCATGTTGACCTACGTTCAGGGGGTGGTGGAGGGAGGCTCCCTCGTCATTCAGTTGCCCTTTTCCGCTGTGCTGGAAGCGGCGACTTTTATTTCCAATCCCCTGGTCTACGTTCAGCTCGTCATTGGTTTGATGTTGGCTCTTATCGTGCCTATCACGGCGACGCGCATCACGCGTCCGCTGCATATGTTGGCTCAGGCAGCACACCAGATCGCACAGGGGAATCTGGAGATCCCCGTCCACATCTCCGGTGAGGACGAGGTCGCGCGTTTGGGGCGGGCCTTTGAGCAGATGCGCGTGCGCTTGCGCGACCGTCTGAACGACCTTTCCCTCTTGCTACGCATCTCCCGTTCCGTCTCTGCGACGTTGGATTTGGACGAGGGGGTGCCTCTCATTCTTGAGGGGGTTCTGGAAGAGACGCATGCCGCCACGGCGCGATTCGTCCTCCTGAGCGCGGATGCCCACCCACGCCAGATTTTCTCCGTGGGTATGGCCCACGCCACCTTCCCCGCC